>UPXS01000011.1 GCA_900538355.1 uncultured Veillonella sp. | reverse complement strand
GACATAAAAAAACTGCACCTCCAAAAATTGTGTCCAATTTTTGGGGTGCAGTTCATCGTGGGAGGTCTTTTTGTATTGTTGTATATATTCTAGTTAATAGTAAATTAGTTTATTTTGGTAAATTACTGTAAAAGATAATAATTTCTGGAGGATAGAGGATAGAAAAAAGACCTTGGATTCAACGATCCAAGGTCTTTTTAAGGGAGTATAGTGTGTGTAACGTTCGGTCTGTGGTGTGTGTGCACAGACCTTTTACCTATTGTGTGAGATAGGGTTTTGAGAGAGCCCTGTGTGAGTCATAGGGGGCTCTCTAAGTTTGTGTGTTAGTTTGTGTTAGAGAGTGTATCCAATGGATACTGTGTGTATAGTATGTGTGTTATATGTGTAGTGTGTCATCTAAGTGGGTTAGGATAGGGTTCACTTGATGAATTAAAATCTTAGTATTTTGTGCTTTTTACTTTAGCGCTTAACACTTTACCGTTCATGCCGTCAACTTTTACTTCAGCTTTTTTGCCGCCACCAGTTGTCATATCGAATTCGTATACAGCACGACCGTTTTCACGTTCAACAGTCCATTCCATAGTTTGGAAGTCAGAACCAACTTTTTCCATAGCTTTTGTTTCAGCTACTTCAGGGATGATGATGTTTTGAACGTTAATAGTTTTGTTAGCTTTAGCATAGCCTTTTACTTCTTTACCAACAATTTGGCCAGTAGCTTCGTCTACTTTGAGTTCTACTGCACGGTTGTTGTAGTAACCTTCTACTTCATAGTAAGGGTTGTGTTTAGCGTCGTAGGAAATAGATTTTACAGTAGCGCCAGGGAATTGTTGTTGGAATACTGTAACAGCGCCCATGTAATCAACAGAATAGTTAGCTTGAGCGGATGGAGCTACGCTACCAACGCCTTTCCAGTTGCTATTGTTGTTGTAAGCATGGTTGCTAGCGGCGCCAACTACACCTGCCAATAATACTGTACTAACGCCAAATGCACATAATACCTTTGATACTTTCTTAACATTTTTCATGATGAATGCCTCCTAATATAAGGTACTTTTATATACTGTTTTGTGAAAGTAGATTTTACTCAATCTACTTACGTATAATTTAATGTTGTTACATGAATGTAAAATGAAATTTAAAGTTTTTTGTATGAAGATGAGTATATCTTTTAGTTATTATGAACGATTGATAATAACTATAATATATGGTCAAAAAAACAAAAACCTTGAAATCATTGTATATATAGTATTAGACTACATAGTAAACCAAAAGTCAATATACGTAGTTGACAATTAAAAATACAAGTGCTTTAATTTAGGTAGTTAGTAGTTTGTTGATGTGTTATCAATGGAGGTATACCATGAGTTCCACAGTATCGAAACAAGGTCGCATTACTACCCGTCAATTAACGATGACAGCACTCTTTGTAGCATTGATTGCCGTAGGTGCTTTTATACGGGTACCATTACCAAATTGTCCATTTACATTACAAATCTTATTTACTACCCTCGCAGGTATTGTATTAGGCAGTCGATTGGGTGCTGCTAGCGTTGGCATTTATATTGTATTAGGATTAATTGGGGTACCGATTTTTACATCTGGTGGTGGCCCTGGTTACATTTTACAACCTACCTTTGGTTATTTAATTGGTTTTATGGTAGGTGCTTATGCAGTGGGCCGCATTGCAGAATCTATGGAAACATTGTCCTTTAAACGATTATTAGCAGGATCCATATTAAATCTATTTATCGTTTATGGCCTTGGTATGATTTATTTATACTTCATTATGAATTTGTACTTAGGTAAACCAATTGGGGTAGAGGCCGTTATTATTACATGCTTCTTGATTCCAGTAGGCCCAGACATCTTCCTTTGTGCTGTTGCTGCATCTCTTGGCAAACGAATTGTTAAGGAGTTACATCGATAATATAGTTCTTATATAATACTATTATATGTTTACTAAATGTATGTTTATTAAAACCGAGGCATTTATGCCTCGGTTTTTTGTTTATATATTTATTTAAGCCTCTTTGAGGCTATCGATTTAAGATTGTTTGTTTAAGGATATACATAACCTAAAATAGGTTCTGCTGATTTTATTTTTGTAATTTCTACGTATGGCTGTTGACGACCGTGGAAATCTCGTGTAGATACTTTGCCTTCGATAGATATCCATTGTTCATTGGCTAAACTATCGCCATCCGCTTTATGGGCGGTCATGCCAATCGGTGCCACGTCAGCAATACAGCAGGACATAGCCATACGAGAAATAGTAAACTCATTAGATTTTAGTGTATTATCATCGCGATTTACATAACCTGTCATATATACAGTGTAGTCTTTGTATTGGTCTACATTAGATCCAACCTTTACAATGGTTTGATAGAAATTGTCTGAGTTTAATACGATTTCTTTTTTGTCTTTAGAAATGCCCGGTTCTTTACTTTCACTATTAACAGTAATCACCTCGCCGATAGCATCGTTTGTAAAGTCAAAGTTGTTTGTATCGTCATTGATGCGTGCTGCACCTTGAACACCAGTTGTAGGCACTAGGACAGGAGGAACGATGAGCAAGACTACGGGAATAATGATAGGTACGATAGAGCGCCAGTTGTGTTTATAATAGCGCGATGGAGCCCAAATAACCGTAGCTAATCCACCTAATATGAGAGCTACACTACTAATACCTAATAGCAGTTCATATCGTGGTGCAATATAATTCAAATAACGACCGGTTACGATTAGGTATACACAGCAGATACCTAAGATAAGGTAGAGTAAACCTTTCACAATGGAAAAGCGATCTTTCAGTCCTAGTTTCATAGAATCATCTCCTTTTATATTCATGAAGAACTGAAATAGTAATGACTAAACATTAGCTTAAAAAGAATTGAAAACCTAATGCGGCTAAATAGGATATAACAACGATTGTTAAGCCTAGACGAAGAATAAATGATGTAGGCATATATTGCTTTAAAATATATACGTTTTTTATATCCAGCATAGGTCCTAAGATGAGGAACCCCATGACTGAGCTCATAGGGAACAGGGTGCTCAAGGATTTGCCTATAATAGCATCTGATGTAGAGCAAACAGAGAAGAAGAATGCCAATATTAGCAGAATTGGGATAGCCCACACGTCAGGTAATGTGATACCGGCATTGATGAGCCAAGGCTTCCCATACACTTGAACTACGGATAGTACACAAGCTGCAATAGAGAAATAGAATAAGAGTTGGGAGAACTCTTTTTCCATATGCATTAGTAACCTTCTTTTATTGATATGCTTACTTTTCGACGCTTCTAAGACGATTTCTTCATAGCTTAGGTTCTGTGCCGTCTTAGCTTTCATAATAGACGTAGATGGTGGTATAAAACGGAATGATAAGGCCACCAATAAGGCTACGCCAAGGCCAAGTACGATACGCCATACAGAAATCATTGGATTATCTGGAAAGGCATACCAGGTAGATAGAATTGTAATAGGATTGATGATTGGACTGGCGAGCATAAATAGGAGGGACACAGATAATGGTACGCCTCTATCTGTGAGTGCTTTAAATAATGGAATAATAGCACAGTCGCAAACTGGTAAGGCTAAGCCGCTAACCATGGCGGCACCATAGCTCTTCCAAGAGTGATCGCCTAATAGTTTTAGTAGTATTCTTTGTGGTACGAAATAGCGAATAACTGTTGAACCAATGGTTCCTAATAATAGGAACGGGATAGCCTCGATAATGAGCCCTGTAATGATGGCAAAGCATTGGTGAATGGAGTAAGGAATGTCATGACGGAAGGCAGTGACTAATAGTATGTAGGCTGTAATGCCGATAACTAATAGATTCGGTATGAGTCCCCACGTAGAATTGCGGCATAATTCTGCTACCTTTTCTGGTGTTGGGGCTGTTACAATCTTGGCGTCACTGTTATAAGTCCGTAATAAGGCGTGATGTGTATCGGTTTCTGTGATGATACAATCGGCACTATATAATTGGCTTGTTACATCATTACCTAAACCGGGCAAAATGGATGAGACGAATTGGTCTGTACAAAGATATAATACCTTTTCAATTTGTAATAAATGGCGCAACTTATCACTATATAGCAAGGCTTCTAGTTGGTGAAAGCTGACCATACCGTTCCATTCAATCCATATTTCTTTAGGCTTTACCTTATCGACATAGCTTGCGATTTCATCAGCTATAGAATTATATGTATCAGGTTGATTTGGCGTAATTGCACTAAGCCTATCAGGATTGAGTTGTAATCCTTCTTTGATGAGCGGTACAGCCCCTTCTTCGGCACTGATACATGCCGTGCCACCAAGCTTTTTACGATGTTGTAGTTGTTCATTTATGAAAGTACTTTTACCAGAACCGATGAATCCGGTAACGATATAAACAGGTATCATGATTGACACACTTCGTTATGTACCATTGGTACATTAAAATTTGTACCAATAACGACTAAGCTATAGTCAGTGGATTCACTAGGGGATAGGGAACAGTAATGGGTACCGTATTGTAACTCATGAGGTCCTTTGGTGGTCGGTACAATACCTTTAGCACGGAGTACTGTATCAGGCATACCTTCTAAGATGGTTTTCCATTGAACTAATGTGAGTGTTCGCAAGTCTTTAAAGGTATGACTCATAAATAGATGCTCATCATGTAAGGAATTGTCGTCATGACAATGGTAGAGGCGTTTGATATAGTCTCGTAACGCAATGGTATTCCATGCCTCTTCGTGAATAGGCGTATTTGGTGCTAACTCGTGAATCATACGTTTTGTAATGCTTGTTTGTTGGATGTCTTCGGTATGACTTAAGAAGATAGCATCACTGTTTGTGATTTGATCTTTAAAGAAGAGACCAAAGTTTTTAATAAACATAGGTGCTTGCATGGCATCTACAGTGGTTACCGATGCATGAACATAGGCGGATTTCGCAATCTCTTCATCCTCACATGTATGGATGATTTCGCTCAATTTGCTGACCCCAGATGGTTCTATATAGATAATATCTACATCGTAATTTTGCAGAATATCGAGTAGTGCTTGCTGGAAATTTCCTTGTAAGCTACAGCAAATACAGCCAGATGTAACTTCGCGAATGGTAGCCCCTGTTTTTGCAAGATTGGCTGCATCGAGGCTGGTTTCGCCAAAATCATTTTCTATAATTAAAATTTTATCTGTAGGTTTATGTTCTTTTAGTATGTGTTGTAAGAATGTTGTTTTTCCAGACCCTAGAAATCCGGATATGATAACAATAGGAATCATACGTACCTCCTGAGTAATGTAAACACAGTATACACCTATAGGATAACACAGAAAATACACCCTAGGGTATATGCATAGTTATGAAAGTCCTATTTTTCTTAAAATTCTCATTAAATATATTGGTTATATACCTTATATGAGTATAGTGGCAGATGTATTTAATATTCATAATTAATTGTGAAAAGTATAGAAAATCTCGATTTAGATATATATGAGAAGATACTCCTTTGTGTATAAATATTAATTTAATGTTTTTTCTGAAAATAAAAAATCCCTCCTATAGAAGACTCAGTCGAGGGAGAGTTGACTGAACTCCTTATAGGAGGGTGAGAAGAGAATTCGTAATATAAATCTCTAATTAGATTACCTTTAGTATATCAAATTATACATAAAGTATATAGTCACTATTTACCTTATGTTTATTGTAATTTAGCTAATAAAGCTTTTAGATATACATATACATTTTCAACAGATGGTAAATGAACGCGTTCCATTGGTGTATGTGGGCTTACGATAGTAGGACCAAAGCTGATCATTTGTGTATTTGGTAGTACACCTTTTAACAAGCCACATTCGAGACCGGCATGGATGGCGTTGACATTAGCTGGTGTATCAAACATTTCGTTATGTAAGGAAATAGCTTGCTCTTCAAGTTTGGAGCCTTTGTCATATTCCCATGCTGGATAGCCACCAGTGCGTTCTGCGGATACGCCAAGAGTTTTCGCAAGAAGAAGCATTTTCTTTGCCAAGAATTCAAGGCTGTTACTGTTAGAACTACGGATGGAAATGAGAACCTCAATAGTGTGTTCATTTTCGCGTACGATTGCGATATTGTCAGAAGTTTCTACAAGGTTTGGGATAGATTTGCTTACAGAATGAACACCATCTTGTGCAAGATAGATGTAAGTAATAAGGGCTTCTGTAGTGTCATCTGCATATACTACATCAGGAGTAGCAATATCTTCTACAACGAATTTAAGACCTGGATCTTGGATACCATATTCATGGAGATATTGTTTTTCTTGGTATTCAATTAAAGTTTTGATGGCTTCTACATCTTCAGAGCGTACAGATAATACGGCAACTGCTTTAGAAGGGATGGCATTGTGTTTTACACCACCTTCAAAAGATGCTAAGCATACAGGATATTGTTGTTGAATATCATAGAGTACACGTGTTAGTACTTGGTTAGCATTAGCACGTTGTTCGCAGATTTCGATACCAGAGTGACCGCCTTTAAGGCCTGTTACGGTAAGGGATAAGCCTGCATCATAACCAGGTTGGTTATTTTCACGCAATAAAGGAATGTTTACATGAACGTGGCAACCACCAGCACAGCTAACAGTAAAATCGTGTTCTACTTCTGTATCGAGGTTTAATAAGTAATCACCACTTACTTGGCCTTCTTTAATAGCGAAAGCACCATCCATACCAGTTTCTTCATTCGTAGTGAACAATAGTTGCATAGGGCCATGTTGTTGGCTATCATCTTCAAGGATAGCAAGCATCATCGCACCACCCATGCCGTTATCCGCACCTAATGTAGTGTGGTCTGCATGCATCCATTCGCCTTCGATGATATTGGCGATTGGGTCTTTAGTGAAGTCGTGATTAGAGTCGTGATCACGAACACACACCATGTCGATATGACCTTGTAAGATGATAGAAGGACGATTTTCATAACCTGGGGATGCAGGTTTTTTGATGACTACATTATATTGGTCGTCTTGATGAACTTCTAAACCTAAATTTTTAGCAAAATTTACGATATAATCGCTAATGCCTTTTTCGTTACCAGATTCACGAGGAATTTGGCTCATTTCTTTAAATATTTCTAATACGCGTTTTGCTTGAACGATTGATTCCATAATGGTTCCTTTCATTCTGATGTAATAATAGATATATATGTTGGTTGATTATACTGAATACGTAGTAATTTTATTAGTATAGAAATTTAATGCCAATAATTGTATTTATTTCAGTGATAACTTTCACCGACATATATATGGAATATATAAATAATTAGTATATATATATAGTTATATCACAAGAATGATTATTAGGATAGTTAATGCAAGCATTAACACATGTAGAGACTAGCTATATAGGAATAATAATGTATAATGAGGTTATACGATTAACGATTTTACAAATCCATTAGATTTTAGAAGGTTGGTGAACCGATGCAACACGACAGTCGCAATATTAGTATGCTTATGGATTTTTATGAGATGACCATGGCACACGGCTATTTTACGCAACATGAAAACACGGATCGCGTCGCGTTTGATGTATTCTTTAGACGCAATCCAGACAAGGGTGGCTTTGCCATTTTTGGTGGTCTTGAACAAATCGTTGAGTACATTTTAAATTTACATTTTGATGAACGTGATATTGATTTTTTACGGGCCCAAGGTATTTTTAGTGAGGAATTTTTAGCATATCTAAAAGACTTCTCCTTTACTGGTGATGTATATGCATTCCCAGAGGGTTCCATTATTTATCCAAATGAACCGGTTATTACTATCGTAGCGCCTCTCATAGATGCACAAATCGTAGAAACTGCAGTGCTAACTATGATGAATCATCAGTCCCTTATTGCTACTAAGGCCAATCGTATCGTTCGCGCTGCGGATGGTCGCGTTGTAGCCGATTTTGGTGCCCGTCGAGCTCATAATGTGGATGCCGCTGTATACGGTGCAAGAGCAGCCTACATCGGTGGGGTGCAGTCTACGGCAACCGTTTTAGCGGGCCAACAATTTGGCATCCCTGTGAGCGGTACGATGGCTCATAGTTGGGTTATGTATCATGATTCTGAATATGAAGCGTTTAAAGCTTATGCTGAAGTCTATCCAGATGGTGCTGTATTCCTCGTTGATACCTACGATGTGTTAAACTCTGGCGTACCTAATGCAATCAAAGTTGCTAAAGATGTATTAGAACCTATGGGGAAACGTTTGAAAGGGATTCGTCTTGATTCTGGCGACCTTGCATACTTGGCTAAAAAAGCGCGCCGCATGCTTGATAAAGCAGGCTTAGAAGATTGTAAAATTATGGCTTCTAACAGCCTCGATGAATATACGATTACATCCTTGTTAATTCAAGGTGGTCCTATCGATATCTTCGGGGTAGGTGAAAGACTGATTACCTCTAAGAGCGACCCTGTATTTGGTGCAGTCTACAAGATTGCTGGGGTTGAAAAAAATGGTGTATGGGAGCCGCGTATCAAAATTTCCGAATCAGTTGAAAAAATCACGAACCCTGGCTTTAAAAAGGTATACCGCGTGTACAATGAGAAAGGTCGTGCCATTGCAGACTTATTAACATTGTTGGAAGAGGTACCAGATACAACCGAACCATATCGTTATATTGATCCAGAACAACCGTGGCGTGAATTGTACTTTGAAAACTGTACTTTCAAAGAAATGAAACAACTCATTATTAAGGATGGAAAATTACTAGTAGAATTACCAACTTTAGATGAGCTTCGTCAATATGTTAAAGACCAATTAGAAACTGAAATTTGGCTTGAAGAGCAACGTTTTGAAAATCCACATCGTCATTACCTTGATATGAGTCCAGGATACTATCAAATGAAAATGGATTTACTAAATCGTATTTTCCGAAAAAAATAGGAGGGCTTATGTTAGACAATCCACAAGCAACAAAAGAGGCTCTCATTCAATGGATTCGAGATTATTTTAATCAAAATGGACCTAGTTGCAGCGCTGTAGTAGGCATTTCAGGTGGCAAGGACTCCACAATCGTGGCTGCCCTTTGTAAAGAAGCCCTTGGAACAGAACGCGTAGTTGGTGTGCTCATGCCTAATGGTATTCAATCCGATATCGATGATGCTAAGGCTGTTGTCAATCACTTAGGTATTCCTCATATTATTGTGAACATAGGGGCTGCGTATACAGCCTTAACAAATGCCATCATTCAAGGCGAAGGGTATGAAGCTGTTACCGGTAGAGCTGATATATCTAAGGATGCGGCTATCAATACACCGCCACGACTTCGTATGGCAACTCTATATGCTGTTGGTCAAAACTTGCCAAATGGGGCACGTGTGGCCAATACATGTAACGGCTCTGAAGATTATGTAGGGTACTCTACAAAATACGGCGATAGTGCAGGGGATTTTAGTCCTCTCGCCAATCTTGTTGTAGAAGAGGTACGTCAAATTGGTCGACTCCTAGATATCCCTAAATATCTTGTAGATAAGACACCTAGTGATGGTCTCAGTGGTCAATCTGATGAAGATAAATTAGGTTTTACCTATGCAGTTCTAGATCGCTATATTCGAACTGGTGAAATCGATGATTTAGAAACAAAAGAACGGATTGATCATTTGAACCGTATTAATAAGCATAAACTAGAATTGATGCCTTCTTTTCAGCCCCAACGTTAATTAACAAATGATTCACTATTTTATGTATTTTATGATGGAGGAAATATGGAGACAAAAATAGCTTTGATTGGTACGGGTGGTACGATTGCTGGACAAGGCGCATCCGATACAGATTTGACTGGCTATACTGCAGGTGTGTTGGGTCTCAATGAGATTCTAGATTCTGTACCTGGCACAGAACCATATGGTCCATATACATATACTCAGTTTAGTAATATTGAAAGTTCCGATATTACGGTGCAGCATTGGTTGGATTTATTCAAGTTAGTACAAAAATTAGTTGATCAAGAGGATATAGGCGGTGTTGTTATCACTCATGGTACAGATAGTATGGAAGAAACAGCCTATTTCCTTAATCTTACTGTGCATACAGATAAACCTATCGTTATCACTGGCTCTATGCGACCTGCTGGGGCAATCAGTGCAGATGGTCCGATTAATCTATTACAAGCGATTCAAGTGGCGAGAACGCCAGAGTCTTTAGGTAAAGGTGTACTTGTTGTTCTAAATGGCTATGTTGATGGAGCACGCGATGTTTCTAAGCGGAATACAACGAATGTAGCAACCTTCGATAGTCCATTAGTAGGTCATTTAGGTATTGTACAAGATGGTGTGGCGCATTACTATAAAGCATCTACTCGTCGTCATACGAAAGAATCTGTCTTTGATGTACATGATGTAAAAGAATTGCCGCGCGTAGTCATTTTGACTTGCTATGGTGGCATGGATGATATGGTGCCCATGAGTGTAGTTGCTACTAACCCTGATGGGCTTATCTTGACGGGGTTAGGGCATGGAACAATTCCTCAAAATGTACGTCAAATTACACAAAATACAGTATTCCCAACTGTACGTGCCTCTCGTACAGGTAGTGGCATGGTATCTGCCGTACCACAAGATGCACTAGCAGGCTATCTTGTAAGTGATACATTGAGTCCACAAAAAGCTCGTATTTTATTGATGCTTGGCCTTACTAAAACTAAAAGTCTTAAAAAGTTACAACAGTTCTTTTATGAATATTAATTAGGAAAATAAAAAAGATTTGAGAAAAACTCTCAAATCTTAATTTGATATTCATTTTCAAATATTATACTGAGTGTAACAGTTTTATATACAATGAACCGCACATCCCGATCGCCTAGGATGTGCGGTTTTTTATTCCGCCTAGGATACGTATTTTTTTATTCGGCGCCAATAGCATTTTCTAAGGCCCGTTGTATACCTATATAAACAGCCTTAGCTAATGTATCCCCGAATAGGGAGAAGGAGCCTGCATCTGTTAACACATCACCATTGGTATCGATAGTGAGAACTACACCATCTGTAGAGGTACCGGTGGCAGAAGTCTTGCGCTCTTTTGTTATTGCATCAGGAATATCTTCGTTGATAAATGGATAGAGTCGTGCGCTTTCAACACCCCAATCTTGAAGGGCTGCTGTTTTAGCCTCCGTAATTGTCATGATGGCTTTCACCATGGCACTATCTGTTAAGGCTTTGTTGGTAAAGACAAGAATGTTAATGGTACCAGGTACTACAAAACCGCCATCTCGCTCTTCGTAGCAATAGCCTGTGCCTGCACGATGGGCTGTTTTTTCATAGCCTGCAGTAACGATGGTTTCCACAATTGTATCGTGCTCTTCAACCTTAGCGTACGCGTGAAGGTTCATTGTAGCAGATGTGAGTAGTGCTGTACTAAAATGAACGGGCGTATCGATATGCTCAAACTCTTGTGCTAAATAATTCGCTACAGAGCCGCCAGGCAAATCTTTTTCTGTTTCAATTTGATAGGTTAATTGTTGGTTTCGTACGGCCAAAGTATGGTGATATCCGCCATTGAGTTGACCACTAGATAAGGAATAGTGGATGTCATCAAAGTGTACTGTAACGGAATTTGACTCTTTCGTTACATGGCCTCCGGTAGCAAGCTCTTGCGGTGCTTCATATGGATTATTAAACATATAAGTCTCCCTAGATTTAGATTGTTATATATGTCATATAACGATATAATAACTTTACTATCATTTTATAAATGCATATGTAAAATTATAGCATATATGTATACTGTTACTATATCTTAACAGTACTTATAGCGTATAAAGCTTTGTTTTATAAAGTTTACCATGGAGGTTTACTATGGGGAATGTTTTAAGTACATTGTCTGAGCTGCTCTTTAAAGATGCTAATGTTCTTGTTCAGCTGAGAGATTGGTTTTTCTCACAAGCGGGCAATATATTATTAGCACTCATTATATTTTGGGTGGGCCGTTATGCCATTAAATGGGTGAAAGCTTTTGCGGTTCGCATTATGACCAGGGCTTCTTATGATACTGCGGCTATGAGCTTTATTACGCAGATCATCAATTATTCGTTGCTTGTGGGGCTAATTTTGATCTGCTTAAATCAAATTGGTGTGCCTACAACATCCTTTGTAGCTGCTTTTGGTGCCTTTGGTTTAGGTATTGGCTTAGCCTTGCAGAACAACCTTTCCAACTTGGCATCTGGCTTACTAATTCTTATATTTAAGCCTTTTAGAGCTGGCCATGTTATTCAAGTTGGAGATGTAGTAGGTAGCGTTAAGTCCATTCAATTTATGTATACTGTTATCACTACGAAAGACCAAAAAAATGTGTACATGCCAAATTCCCTTCTTACATCTCAAGCGGTAACTAATATTGCATATACAACTGAGCGTGTGATTCCATTTATGTTTGATATTGGGTATAACAATGATCATCACGAAGCAATCAAAATCTTAAAGAATATTTTTGCTAATGACAAGCGCGTTCTCAATCCTAAAACTATGGAAATTGGTATTGCAGAGTTTGGCGATAACTCTGTGCGCATTGCTGCCTATGCTCGTGTTAAGTCAAAGGATTTCTTAGACGTTCAATATGGTATTATGTCTGATGTAAAAGATGCATTCGATAAATATGGTATTGATATTCCATATCCTCAACGTGTTGTATATCTTCAAAATGTAGATAATTCTACGGGTGAAATTAAGGGGACTAAGAAAAAGGCAACTGCAACGAATGTTGAAATTGATGATAGCCCTGAAAGTTAATATGTAATGTAGAAAGTGAGATAAATGATATCTTTAACAACTAATGTAAATATGGTTTTGAAACGACTTATTTTGATGATAGCCTTTATAGGTGCTGTTATTCTCGGTGCTACTGTTTCTCATGCAGCGTATATTGCACCACCATCTACGGTAGGTGAGGCTGTCGTTCTCATTGATGCGGATACTAAAGAAATCTTATTTGCAAAGAATCCAGATAAGTGGATGCATCCTGCGAGCACTACGAAAATGGTTACATTGTTAACCGCTTTAGAGCTCAAAGGCACACAACTTGATGAGCTCGCAACTATCAGTAGCTATGCAACGAGTATGGAGGAGTCCAATCTTGGGGTTCGCGTTGGTGATCAAATCACCTTGGAAGGTGTTCTTGAAGGTATGATGGTTGCCAGTGGCAATGATGCGGCTGTTGTAGTAGCAGAAAATGTAAGTGGTTCTGTAGAGAACTTTGCGAAGGATATGAATCGCATTGCTGCAAAAGCGGGCGCTAAGAACAGTGTGTTCTTAAATCCTCATGGTTTAACACAAATGGGCCATCATTCTACGGCTCGTGACTTGGCGATGATTGCAGCATACGGTATGAAATACCAAATGTTTCGTGATAAGGTAGCAAATGATTATTATAAGGTGCCTTATCAAAACCGTACGCCAGAAACAATTCGTACTACAAACCATTTCATTCGCAATAAATATCCTGGTGCAAATGGTTTGAAAACAGGCTTTACGAATGCGGCAGGGGAATGTTTGATTGCATCGGCTACGCGTAATGGTCATACTATGATTGTAGTAATGCTTAACGATGATAACCGTTGGGATGAAGCGGTGCAGTTCCTTGATTATGGCTTTAAACTTCGCGGTGTAATCTAATTGAGCATGACGAGCATGATTAGAGAGTATCTTGAGTAAACCTAATATAATTTAAGTTTCATAGTTAAATAAATAGTATTAAAATAGGTCCTGCCATGCAGGACCTATTATGTAATGGGGGATATATGAGTTCATTTTTTGCATTTTTAAAACGCATGCGCTTTATCAATCGATGGAGTCTCATGCGCAATACAGAAATAGAAAATATTCAAGAACATAGCTTAGAAGTAGCCATGGTAGCACATAACTTAGCAGCTCTAAAGAATGAATACTTTGGTGGCAATGTAGATATTAATAAAGTGGCTGTCATTGCTATGTATCATGAAGTAAGTGAAATCTTTACGGGCGACATGCCAACACCGATTAAATATTTTGATCCAAAACTTCGTGAACTCTATGGCGAAGTTGAAACGTTAGCACAAGAGAAAATGTTGTCTACCTTGCCAGAACGATTACAAGCTGTCTATAAACCTTTTATTGTAGATGCCGAGGAGAGCCCTGAATGGCCCATCGTTAAAGCGGCAGATACCATTTCAGCGTATATGAAATGCGTGAACGAACTCAAAGCAGGAAACGATGAGTTTAAAGAAGCACATGACTCTATTTTAGCTAAACTGAAAGCACTCAATATGCCAGAGGTAGATATGTTCCTTGAAACCTATATGCCTGCCCTTGGTAAGAGCTTGGATGAACTAAACTATTACGAAATCAAATAATAATTAAAAAAGAGACGACTGATAGTCGTCTCTTTTATTCTATAAAAATAGCCATAACATCTTAATAGACGTCACAGCCATTTTACATCTCAAATAAAGTTTTAGAGATGAGCTGGACGTTCCTAGGCATCTAGCTATCTCTGTTATTTTATTATAAGTTTTTGTTTAACAGATGTCAAAGCTTGTAAAAGTATTATAAAGTATAAAAATTATAATATCTATTTTTCTTCAATAATATTTTGGTTTCTCATTAATATTTTTTTCCCGCGCCACGAGAATGCCCGATTGCCATACTTAGCTTTGAATTCTTTGTTTGTTAGGGTCTCTAGTTCGTTAATATCTATGTACGGTTCTACGTGTTGGAATTCAGGGATGGGCGTTGTTGGGATATTTTGATTATGGGGACAGACCTCTTGGCATACATCGCAGCCAAATACGAGTGGCGTTTTTCCTATGATGGTTTCTTCCTCGTTTGTAAGATCTCCCTTTTTCTGTGTTAGGTAGCTTTTACAAGTATCATATTTAAATTCGTCGTGCCCTAAACATTGCCCTAAGCAGGACGTAATACACCGATTGCACCCCATACAGGATTGATCGAGCGGTGTATTTGGCTCAAATTCTAAGGTAGTTAAAATTGTTCCTATCGTAACATAGGATCCCCATTTAGGACTGATGAAACAATTGTTTTTGCCGTAGAAACCAAGGCCTGCTAAGTAGGCCATGTAACGATCCGCGAGGGGAGAGGTGTCACAATGTATAGAAAACTGGGCTGAAGTATTCATTTTTTGTAATTTTTCAGTAAGTTTTTCTAAATATTCATTAATGACCAGGTGATAATCCGTAGCCCATGTATAACGGGATAGATTCGATGGACCACTATGCTCTACGTAGTATGGAAAGAGGCATACAATAGCGCTTTTAGGCGTAAACTCTGTTGTTCCTAGCAATCGCTCCTCTACGTCGGCTGCTGTAAATGGACAGGGGTTGCTCTCATACAAAATAGTCTTTGCATTTTCAGGTAGGGGCCAAGGGGCAATACCAAATTCATAAATATGTAATTCTTTGCAAAATTCTTGTAAATTTATATCTTTCATCGTAGATTTAGTAGCGAATAATTGGTAAAATAAAAGTATAAGAAACGTGAGGAATTCTATAGATTCCTGCTAGGTTTGTAGTTCGGTGATATCTGTATTTTTATGGTTATCATCCAGTACTGTTAGTATTAGTATACCATTGAGAGGACAGATTATGTTAGCATTTATGAAAGTATTACAACCGAAGACGGTGGAAGAGGCTTATGAATTAGCCACAAAAAACAAAACTGCCCCAATGCTAGCTGGCGGCTGCTGGTTGCGTTTAGGTCGACGCACATGGCCTGCAGTGATTGACATGGCTAGTCTTGACTTGCGTTATGTTCGCGAAGAGGATAACGAATTTGCCATTGGTGCTATGGCAACGCAAGGCGATGTGGAACGCTTTGAGCCATTACAACAATTCTGCGGTGGTGCTGTTGTTAAAGGTGTTAAGGAAATTCTTGGCATTCAATTCCGCAACACAGCTACTATGGGTGGATCTGTAGCAAGTAAATTCGGCTTTTCTGATATAATTCCAGCTCTATTGGCAGTACATGCAGACATCGTTACTTTTAAAGGTGGCCGCATGTCCATGCAAGACTATATGACATACAGAGAACGTGATATCCTCGTGGAAATTCGCATTCCTAAAGTAGAGGTACCTGTAGCTGTTGAAGCTCTTCGTATCTCTCGTGGCGATTTCCCAGTGTTGACAGGTGCTATTCGCCGTGATGATAAAGGCGTTGAATTGTACATTGGTACAAGACCTGGCGTGCCTCAATTAGCAGAAAAAGCAAGTGCTTTGCTTTCAGAAAAAGGATTGGCTGCAGCAAAAGAAGCAGGTCAATTAGCATCTGAAGAATTAGTTTACCAATCTAACTCTCATGCGTCTAAAGAATACCGCATGGAAATGGTAAAAGCAATGGTTCAACGCTTGGCTAAGGAGGTGGCACAATAATGGAATTAGTACTTAATATTAATAATAAAAATGTAACTGTTAATGTGCCAACTGATGAAATGTTGTTGGATACATTGCGTAATCTTGGTTACTACAGCGTACGTTGTGGCTGTGACACAACAAACTGTGGTCTTTGCACTGTATGGGTGGATGACGAAATTATCTTGTCTTGTGCGTATCCTACATTCCGTGCACCAGGTCACAAAATTACTACATTAGAAGGCTTACAAGAAGAGGCTGAATTATTGGCGGATTGTATTGCTAGCGAAGGTGCTGACCAATGTGGTTTCTGCACAACTGGCATGATGATGAGTGCTATCAATTTGAAACGTAAAAATCCAAAGGCTAGTGATGATGAAATCCGCGAGTATCTCATCGGTAACTTGTGCCGTTGTACTGGCTATGAATCACAACTTCGAGGGGTTCGTAAATTCTTAGAAGGAGGCCTGAAATAATGAATAAGCACATCGGTAAGTCCTATGACAAAGTTGACTATAAAGGTATCTTGTCTGGTAAACCATCTTATACAGGTGATTTTGTTCCCAAAGATGCGCTCGTTATTAAGGTACTTCGTAGCCCTCATGCACAGGCGCGTATTAAATCTATCGATACATCTAAAGCTAAATTGATTCCAGGCGTTGAAGCAATCTTCACACATGAAGATGTGCCGAATACTCGCTTTACATTGGCAGGTCAAACATATCCAGAGCCATCTGCCTATGATGCTCTCATCTTGGATCCTGTAGTTCGTTATGTAGGCGATGAAGTGGCTCTTGTTGTTGCAAAAGATGAAGCTACAGCACTTAAAGCGATGCCTCTCATCAAGGTTGAATACGAAGTGCAAAAACCTGTACTCGATATGCATACGGCTATCGACCATGAAACAGTAGTTCACCCTGAAGATGATATTCACAATAATATCCCTGTAGGTCAAGATTATAAACGCAATATTTGTGTATCTTATCATAAACGAGTTGGCGATCTTGAAGCTGAACTTGCAAAATGTGATTATGTAGTAGAAGGTACTTACTTTGACCAAGCGACACGCCAAACAGCGATGGAACCGTTCCAAAGCTTTGGTTATATAGATGCATTAGGCCGCGTAGTTATCGTATCGTCCACGCAAATCGTATTCCATGTACGCCGTCATATTGCGCGTGCACTTGGTATTCCCGCAACGAAGGTTCGTGTAATCAAACCTCGTATCGGCGGTGGTTTTGGCTCTAAACAAACGGCTTGTACAGAAATTATGACAGCCTTCGTAGCATGGACATTGAAGAAACCTTGCTATCTCTTATACGATCGTACAGAAGCGCAAACTTGCTCTACTACACGTCATGCTCGTGAATGGAAAATCCGCGTAGGTGCTACAAAAGATGGTATTATCAAGGTCATTGATATGGATTCCATTACTGACGCTGGTGCTCATGCAACTCACTGTTTCACTACAACTACAGCTGGTGAGCATAAGTCTATTCCTTTATACAATAAAGCGACAGCAATTCACTATGGTACAGAAGGCGTATACATGAACCATACACCAGGCGGTGCATTCCGTGGTTATGGTGCTACTGAAGCGTTGTGGCCTTTAGAGTGTGCAGTTAATAACTTGGCGGACAAAATGGGTGTAGACCCTGCTGAATTGCGTCAAAAAAACTTGATTGCTCAAGGTGAACAAAGCTTGGTATACGCTCCAGATGAATATCTTGATTCTGGTTTGTTCCAAGACACTGTAAATCGCGTAAAAGAAATGGCACGTTGGGATGAACGTCCTCATTCTTGGGATATCGATGAACGCTACCGTGGCGGCCTCGGTATGGCGTTGGCATTGCAAGGCTCTGGCGTTGCTAATATTGACGTAGCATCTGTAGAAATTCGCCTTGGTGATGATGGTAACTATACATTGTACACTGGCTCCTCCGATATGGGCATGGGTTCTAATACTGTATTGACCCAAATGGCTTGCGAAGTAATTGGTTGTCCGATGGAATACATGACTGTTGTCGAATCCGATACAGACATCGTACCATTTGACCCAGGTTCCTATGCGTCTAGTACAACATACGTAACTGGTACGGCTGCTAAGATGGCTGCTGAAGAATTACGCACTAAGATTATCGCTAAGTTTGCTCAATTCTTCAATACAGATGTAGAAAACATCGACTTTGATGGCGTTGTAGCTACTACAAAAGATGGTTCCCAAACAATGGATATCCATCAATTGGCTCCAAAATTATTGGTAGGCGTTAATGCTGAACAATTGTCTGGTTTTGCTACATGGGGCAGTCATACATCCCCACCTCCATTCATGGCAACTATTGCAGAGGTGAAAGTAGATAAACAAACTGGTAAGGTTATTCCTCTTCATACATATTCTTGTATCGATTGCGGTACTGTTATTAACCCTAAATTGGCTCGCGTTCAAGTTGAAGGTGGCGTGGTACAAGCTATCGGTATGGCACTATATGAAGATGTGCGTTATTCCAGCAATGGTCGTTTAGAGACTAATAATCTTATGACTTATAAAATTCCAACCCGTCAAGATATCGGTGAGTTACATGTAGACTTTGTAGAATCTTACGAACCGACAGGCGGATTTGGCGCTAAATCTATTGGTGAAGTTGTTATTAATACGGCTAGTCCAGCTATTCAACATGCTATTAAAAATGCAGTTGGTGCGGACGTTCGTACATTACCTATGACACCTGAGAAGGTATTTATGGCTATGGACGAGAAATATAAAGTATAGAGGTTTCTATTTACTTTTCCTTTATAAGGAGGCCTGGTTTTATGACATCACAAACATCCTATTGGAATCGATTGATTCAGCCGGGAATCGTGGCCCTTGTTGGGGCTGGCGGTAAAACGACTGTGCTTTCAAAATTAGTAGAATATGGACGGCTGAAAGGTCAGCCCATCGTAGTTACGACTACGACTCGACTCTATGAATCTCAAGTAGCTCATTATGAACCGATTTATACTCGAAATATTAATGAAGCAGATGAATATTGTAGTGATCGTGTGTTGCGTGGATATTGTGGTGCGTGGTTCTCTGGAATTACAGGAACAAAAGTAGACTCCTTAGATTGTGATCTTATCGATGGTTTAGCAAAGTTACATCCGAACTGGCAAATTGTAGTAGAAGCCGATGGGGCAAAGGAAAAATGGCTTAAGGCGCCTAAGACGACCGAGCCAGTTATCCCATCTCTTACAAGGACCACCATTGGTCTAGTGAATTTGCAAATGTTAGGGGCCCCACTAGATGATGAACATGTGCATAATATCGAGCTCGTTCAAGATATCGTGAAACGCGATATGGGTGCCATTGTAACACCGCGCATGTTGGCCGATCTTGTGCTTCATAAACAAGGCTTATTCCAATACAGTAAAGGTAAAAAAATACTCTTCTGTACTGGATATGAAACGGTACAACATCGCATCATTGATGATTTTATTGATCACATTGTAGATAGCGACATTTCCGCTATCATCTTAGCTGATGGATATAAAGCAAGTTGCGAAATCCGTCGCATTATTCAATGTCGGTAGGTACTCATGACTTATGTGAAAGCAAAATCTAATAGCGCTTTCAGTCCCATGAGAGACCCCATAGACCGTCGCCCTTTGCATATTGGTATCGTCCTCCTCGTAGGGGGACAATCCAAGCGCATGGGGTGTAATAAGCAGCTTTTACCCTGGCGTGGTAAAACTGTTTTAGATGCGGTCTGTGGGGCTCTTCATTGTGGATGGGAAGATTATGTAAAACCTACTGAATTCTGTAAACTACCTTTTGTAGCGGTTACTGGTGACGATCATGAAAAATTGGAACCTATTGTTACAAGCTATGGGTTCAAAGTAGTTCGGAATGAACATCCTGAGCGTGGACAGGGTCTGTCCATAGCGATAGGAGTATGTTATTTGGTAGAAAAATCACCGATACCGCTAGATGGCATTCTTTGTTCTGTAGGGGATCAACCACTATTGACGAGGGATGTTGTACATCAGGTTATTAGTGCATTTAGTGATAACTTTCATTCGAAAACTATCGTCGTCCCGCATTATGGGGCGAATTATCAGTCGGGAAATCCGGTTCTCTTTGGTTCGCATTGGTTTGAACCTTTACAACATATCCAAGGGGACCAAGGGGGCAAGACCATCATTCGTGGTGATGGTAAAGACCATGTTATCAAACTATGGATTCGTGACGATATTGGATATGATATCGATACACCCGATGATTTTGAGCGTTTAAAAGAACGTGAAAGTGAGGCATTATGAAACCATTAGTGCTTATGCGTGGAGGCGGAGATATCGCTTCTGGCGCTGTATATAGATTGAAACGTGCAGGCTATCCGGTAGTGATTAACGAAATCGCTATTCCTACCATGATTCGCCGTGAAGTATGTTACGGTAATGCCGTGCATCGTGGAGAAATGATTTTGGAACGCTTTGTAGCTCGTCATGTAACCCTTAGCGAAGCAAAGGATACATTGGCACAAGGTGTTATTCCTGTAGTAACTAGCTCCTATGAAGAGTTATTAGATACATTAAAACCAGCCATTGTTGTAGATGCCATCTTAAGCAAGAAGAATCTTGGTACTAAACGTGATGATGCAGAGCTCGTTATTGGTGTAGGGCCTGGATTTACTGCAGGGGATGACGTGGATGTGGTTATTGAAACTATGCGCGGCCATTATTTAGGTCGCTGTATCTACGATGGTCCAGCGCAACCTAATACGGGCATTCCCGGTAATGTCGGTGGTTATACTCATGAGCGTGTTATTCACTCACCAAAGGCTGGTCTGTTTACAGCAAAGCGCCATATAGGTGATTCTGTACAAGCTAATGAAGTCATTGGCTATGTAGATGAAGAGCCGGTACGCACTAAAATTACAGGTATTCTTAGAGGTATTCTTAAGAGCGGGCTCATCGTATCGGACCATTTTAAATTGGCCGATGTAGATGCTCGTTGTGAAGAATCTCATTGTTATAGTATTTCAGATAAATCCCTAGCCGTTGGTGGCGGCGTTTTAGAAGCCGTTACTGCATGGGATTATGAAAGGAATCAAGATGGAAACGATCTATGATGTGATGAAAGACCGTCTTCAGCTTACAGAAACTACATTGATGGTTACTGTATTATCTGGTCCTCGTCAAGGGGATAAAGCAATCTATGCTGAAGATGGTAGTGTTTTGTATGGCACACCAATTGAAGGCTTTATGGTAGATAAAGCAAAGCTTAATTCTTTGTGCATGGTAGGCGAAGTTGAATGTTTCGTACAACCTGTAGAAAATGATCCGTCTGTTCTTGTATTAGGCGCTGGTCATGTGAGCCGTGCTATTACAGATTTATTACTATTCATTGGGTGTCGTGTTACTGTTGTAGATGACCGTCCAGAATATGTAGTTCCTGAATTCTTTGACGAGCGCGTAACTCGTAAATGCTTGCCCTTAGAAAACTTTAAAAATGATCTACCTCTTGATGAATATAATGGTTTTATCATTGTTACACGTGCTCATGAGTATGACAATGTATGTTTAGAACAATTGCGCGACTACTTGCCAACCTATATGGGTGTTATGGGCAGTCAAAAGCGTATTCATTATGCATTTGAAGTATTGCGTGAACAAGGTTGGACGCAAGAAGAGTTAGATATGGTATATGCACCAATTGGTCTAGACTTAGGTGCACAAACTCCTGAGGAGATTGCATTATCTATCGTTAGCGAATATTTGGCAGTGGTGCGTGGTAAAAAAGGCGGCTCATTGCGGAAAGGTAGAGTGAGCCATGAATCGTGAGTTTATTGAATATTTAAGTGCTCGTAAAAATGAAACACTAGCTGTAGCTACAATTTTATTTACCCGTGGTTCTACACCACGTAAGGCTGGCACATCTATGGTAGTATTCCCGGATGGATCTATCTTTGGTACCATCGGTGGTGGTCGCGCTGAAAATGAAATTCGCCTAAGTGCTGTTGATTCTTTGAATAAAAAAGAAGCACATCGTCGTATCGAAGTCCTTTTAGATGATGATGTAGCTGTCAAAGAAGGTATGGTGTGTGGCGGACAGATGGATGTGTGGATTGAAACACAAAATATTTAAGTCTATAACTATAGAAAAATCATATCTTATAATTGTTTATAAATTTACAGTGCTTCTAAAATGAGTTAAAATATAAGGTACAGCCAAGTAGTTGGTTGTACCTTATTTTTTTGTATAAGGAGCTATTTTTATGCATATTGACGCACTTATACATACCTTTAGGCTTCTTGATATCGCTGATATCTTAATCGTTGCTGTAGGTATTTATTACTTATATAAATTGCTTAAAGATACACGGGCCGTTTCTCTTTTGAAAGGTCTCGTTATGTTGGCAATTCTAAACTTATTGAGTCATTTGCTAAATCTATATGTTATCAATTGGATTTTGCAACAAAGTATGACTGTTCTTCTCTTCGCATTGCCTGTAGTATTCCAACCGGAATTGCGCCGTGCTTTAGAACAATTGGGCCGTGGCCGAATTTTTAGCAAGGCACAGAATGTTAACGAAGAGGAAATGGACATGGCCATCAATGAAGTGATGGCGGCAGCTCGCGTTATGTCTCGTGAGCATACAGGGGCTCTTATTGTTTTTGAACGTGAAGTGGGCCTTAATGACTTTGTAGACACAGGCATTTTGATTGATGCTGTGTTAAGCCGTGAATTAATTAAAAATATTTTCGTTCCTAGTACGCCACTTCATGATGGGGCGCTAATCATCCGCGATGGCCGTATTCGTGCAGCTGGTTGTTTGTTGCCACTAACTGAAGACCGTACATTGAGTACTGAACTTGGTACGCGTCACCGTGCAGCCATCGGTTTATCTGAACAAACAGATGCTGTCGTTGTTGTTGTCAGTGAGGAAACGGGGACAATTTCGTATACCTATGGCGGTCATATTTATCGTCATTTACCGGAAGATCAAATTAAAGAAGCGTTGCGTACATTTATGGAACGCCCTCGTCAAACCATTACTGGTATGTGGAAATGGGGGGCAAAAAAATGATGATACATTTGAAACGCAATTGGCCTGCTAAGCTATTATCTTTGTTAGCGGCCATCGTCATGTGGTTCTTTATCATGCGAGATCAGAACCCTGTGATGGAGGTAACCTATACTGTACCTGTTCAAGTTCAAAATCTTGACTCTCATTATATTATAGAAGATGCACCTGATGTAGCACGTATTGTGCTTTCAGGTCCTCGCGATACGATTATGTCTATAAAAGCAGATAATCTTCGCGCTTACATTGATGCATCGGGTGTGAAACCAGGTCAAAATAATGTGACAATCGGATTTACACCGCCAGCGGGGATGAGCCTTGTTGAGGTTAAGCCTGATACTATAACAATTAATGTAGACGAATATGCGGAACGAAAAATACCAGTTGAAATTCTTCCAATTGGTAAGTTCTCCGACGATGTTGCTCTCAAGTCAGTAACTATTGTACCGAAAGAGGTAACTGTATCTGGTCGTAAACAGCTTGTTAACGCCGTTAATAAGGTTGTTATGAAGGTTAATATCGCTGGTCAAACCAAGAACTTTAGTGCTGTTAGTAACTTAGAGGCTTGGGATGCAGCTGGCAATGTGCTAGATGTACATATTAATCCAAACCAAGGTCAAGCCCAATATGAATTAAACTTATTGCGTAAGGATAAAGCAGTGCCTATTACAGTACCAACTGCAGGTTCTGTAGCAGATGGATATGAAGTAAAATCCATATCTGTTACACCGACTCAATTGACTGTGACTGGCCGCGAAGAAATAATCGATTCTGTTACAGAAATTCAAACAGAACCAATCGACCTCACTGGTGCAACCAAGGGCATTCAAGGTAATTACAACCTAGTATTACCAAGCGGTGTAAATAGTAATGTTACAACCGTACATGTTAAGGTAGATATTCAAAAGAAAACTACGTAGTTTAAAAAGACCCTAATAGAGTATAATGTATAACTCTATTAGGGTTTCTTTTATTATTCATATATTAGCTTTTATGGTAGTGTTGTATAATAAAGATGTATGACCATTTTCTAATAGGTCAGTGATAAAGAATTTAGGTCAAATAATATAGATGTAGTCTATTCTGAAAGGATAGCTTTAATAGGTAACATATGATTAGAATAATAAATCTCCGCGTGGCCGTGACGGTCAAGTCGGATATTAAAGAGATTGTAGAAAAGAAATATCCCCAGCTACGTGGCGCCATTGAAACAATTCACGTTGTGCGACGTGCTGTAGATGCTCGTAAAAAACCTAATATTGTATTTGTATATACTTTGTTTGTTGAGGTTCATAAAGAAGCTCAAATCATGAAAAAACTAGGTAAACAAAAGGATGTATCTGTGTTCACTCCAGAAGATCCGGAACCTATCGTATATGGTAATGTACCTTTAGCACATCGTCCTGTGGTGATGGGATTTGGTCCGGCAGGTATGCTTGCAGCCTTTTACCTAGCTCGTGAAGGGTACCGTCCAATCGTTCTTGAACGAGGCCAAGACGTCGACACTCGTAGCCAAGATGTAGAAACATTTTGGAAAGAGGGCGTATTTAAGCCTGAATCGAATGTACAATTTGGCGAAGGTGGTGCAGGTACCTTCTCAGATGGTAAATTGACAACTCGCGTTACTCATCCTAGGTTGCACGAAATCTCCAAATACTTTGTTGAATTTGGAGCACCTGAAGAAATCTTATATAAACATAAACCTCACGTAGGTACAGATAAGTTGCGTACCATGGTAAAAGCTATGCGTGAACGCATCATTGAGTGGGGCGGTGAAGTTCGCTTTGGCGCCAAAGTAACCGATTTGTTCATTGAAAATGATCGTATCGTTGGTGTTGAAGTTAATGGCAGCGAGCGAATCGATACGACGGTTGTGCTTTCTGGTGTCGGTCATAGTGCACGTGATACGTATGCAATGCTACATAAACGCAATGTAGAAATGACAGCAAAACCATTTGCTATTGGTGTTCGAATAGAGCATGATCAAGCTGTTATCGACGAGTCCCAATATGGTGTAGAACCTTCCAGTTTGGGCCTTGGTGCCGCAGAATACTCCCTTGTGTACCATGATAAAGAAACAGGCCGTACAGCGTATAGCTTCTGTATGTGCCCAGGTGGTCAAGTTGTGGCATCTGCCTCTGAAAATGGCGGTGTTGTTGTTAATGGCATGAGCCTATATGCTCGTGATAGTGGTGTTGCGAACAGTGCTATTGTAGTTAACGTAGGTCCAGAAGATTTTGGTAATCATCCTCTAGATGGGGTTGCTTTCCAACGTGAATGGGAGCGCAAGGCATATGAATTGGGTGGCTCTAACTTCCATGCGCCAGCTCAGACTGTAGGCCAATTTTTGGGGCTTTCACCAGCACCAAGCGTACAAGATAGCACATATAGCTATGAACCAGGCGTAGTAAATTGCGATTTACATGATTGCTTGCCACCATTCGTAACATCTGTATTGGAGCGGGCATTGCCATATTGGGGACGACGAATTCATGGATTTGATGATCCTGCAGTATGCATGACGGGCGTAGAAACGCGTACCTCAGCACCACTACGCATGGGGCGTAATGAAGAACGCGTTTCTCCAACTGTAGGTGGATTCTACCCTATGGGTGAAGGCGCTGGCTATGCAGGCGGTATTATGAGTGCAGCCCTTGATGGAGCCGAAACGGCTATCTTATGTATGGCAAAATATGCAAAACCTAACTAGTTGGTAGTAGAATATACTGTAAGGTAAACTACAGTATAGGTTCATATTGATACTGTAAAATAATATATCTGTATAGTATCTATATATGTAGTGTATATATTGTGATATAATACACAACAGTGAATATATGAGGACTTGTGACTTTCACAATCCCTAGAGGAGGATAATTATGGCTCGTTTATTTGGTACAGATGGTGTACGTGGTGTTGTTAATGAATTTTTAACACCTGAATTAGCCTATCATTTAGGCCGTGCTGCGGCTACATATTTTGGCAAGGAAAAAAATCATCCTACATTCTTGATCGGCCGCGATACGCGTATTTCTGGCTCCATGCTTGAAAGTGCGTTAGCAGCAGGCATCTGCTCTGTTGGTGGTAATGTTGTCATTGCCGGAGTTATCCCAACTCCAGCAGTAGCGTACCTCGTACATCAACAAGGTTTTGATGCGGGTGCTGTTATTTCTGCATCTCACAATCCATATCCAGATAATGGCATTAAATTCTTTGATGGCAATGGCTATAAATTGCCAGATGAAGTAGAAGATGAATTAGAAAAATATGTTCGTCAAAGTGCGGACAATGAATTGGCACGTCCTACTGGTGATGGCATCGGTACAATTGAGTACAATAGTAACTTGGCTCATTTCTATGCACACTTTGTTCGCCACACAATCGATACATCCCTCGAAGGTTTGACAATCGTTTATGATGGTGCGAACGGTGCTGCTTCTAGCGTAGGCCCTGAAATCTTGTCTGGCCTTGGCGCTAAAGTGATCAACATTAACGTTAATCCAGATGGCTTGAATATCAACCATCACTGTGGATCTACACATATTGAAGGCTTGCAAGTAGCTGTACAACAACATAATGCAGACCTTGGTATCGCTAACGATGGTGATGCTGACCGTTGCTTATTGGTTGACGAAAAAGGCCAAGTTCTCGATGGCGACCAAATTATGTTATTGTGTGCCCTTAAATTAAAAGAAGAAGGCAAGCTAAAAGGCGATACAGTAGTTGGTACTGTTATGAGTAATATTGGTTTCCATAAAGCAGCCGAAGAACTTGGTATGAAAACTGTGTCTACTGCAGTTGGTGACCGCTATGTATTGGAATATATGCGTGAACATGACCTCTCCGTTGGTGGCGAACAATCTGGTCACGTAATCTTCTTAGATCACAATACAACTGGTGACGGTATGTTAACAGCTGTGCAAGTAGCGGCCCTTATGAAAGAAAAAAATCAACCGCTTTCTGAACTTGCTAGCATCATGACGAAATACCCACAAGTATTAGTCAACGTTCGCGTTGCTACAAAAACAGGCTGGGAAGATAATGATCTTATTAAAGCTGCTATTGTAACAGCTGAAGGTGAACTTGGTGATGAAGGTCGCGTTCTAGTACGTGCATCTGGTACAGAACCACTTATCCGCGTAATGGCTGAAGGTCCAGACCAAGAAGCATTACAATCCCTATGCCAAGAAATCGCTGATATTATCGGTAGAGAACAAGGGTTGGCAGAATAAAAGTAGGGTGTGAGGCAGCAGAGGAGCTTGCGACGATGAAGCCCACACATCACTTTGTTCCGAGCGTAAGATTTTGCGAAGTAAAATCCACAGCGAGGAACCATCTCTACCAAGATTAAACTAATGGATTTTAATAATAGTGAATCCATTCTACAATTTCATATTAAAAGTATACCCACCTATATATGTCCCTTTGCTCCGTCCTACCTGAAGTCGCTGCAGGAACATATATAGGAGGCTTAGATATGAGTGATATATCAATTAGAATAATCTTAATGAATTATCTTTTTGCTTTGGGATATTTTAATCTAAGGGGGTAATATTATTAAAACAATAGGTTTAATTGGGGGAATGAGCTGGGAAAGCACGATTACATATTACCAGGTATTGAATGAAACTATTAAGCAAGTTTTGGGCGGCTTACATTCGGCAAAATGTATTTTATATAGCGTTGATTTTGAAGAAATAGAAAAGTGCCAGGCAAATGGTGATTGGGATAGAAGCGCTGAAATTTTATCCGATGCGGCTCAATCTCTTGAAAAGGCCGGCGCTGATTATATTGTTATATGCACGAATACAATGCATAAAGTGGCGGATGAAATAAAAAAGCATATACACATTCCCATTCTGCATATTGCAGAAATGACTGCGGTAGAGTTGGAAAAATCAGGTATCACAAAAGTCGGTCTACTTGGTACCAAGTACACAATGCAACAAGATTTTTATAAATGTATCTTGGAAAATCGGGGGATTCATGTTGTTATCCCTAACGAAGATCAAGTCGAACTTGTGAATGATATTATATACAATGAACTGTGTTTAGGTGTTATTTCTAATGAATCTAAACAACAATACTTAGATATTATTGGTGATTTGGTAAAATCTGGTGTACAAGGTGTTATTTTAGGCTGTACTGAAATTGGGCTGCTTGTTAAACAGGATGATACGGATATACCGTTATTTGATACTACATTGATACATGCAAAAAATGCGGCGTTGATTTCTATTGATAAAAAATAATATAGTCTTTAGTTTTAGTAAAATAACCCTCTATTAGATATTTTATTTATTTTTAGAATATCTAATAGAGGGTTGTTTATATGCAATTAGAACTAGTTAGAGACTAAAGGAAATCTTTTAGCATGGTTTGAATTGATATGAGAGGAGTTACTATAGGCACGTATATAGGAAGTAATTTGTGTTATTATAGCCATATAGTCTGAAATGTATTAGATAGAAAAGGTGTAATATGAAGCTTGCTATAAAAGAGTATTGGGAAAATCTTAAAGCAGAATATGAAGCTACATATAATTCGTCTATATTTAGTGATTATAATGTATTAATGCAATATGCAGAGCGTTTTGGATCTTACTTACGTGATTTGATGCAGGCGCATCCTAGTGATGTAGATGTGGTCTATGCTTTAGCAACTGTTGAACAGGTATTGCGGCATGAGGAAAATTCAATACACCTATTGGAGGATTTCCTTGAAAGTTATAGTGATGAACTAAGTGATACGGATAAAGCAAGAGTTTACACTAATTTAGCTTTTTATTATAACGATGAGAGACATATAAAAGAATATGATTATCTATCGGTAGCTATAAAGCTTAATTCTCCATATGTAGAGTCCTATAGAGGTTTGGGATTATATCATTTCTCGTCTTATGAAGATAATGGGTCAATAGAGGCTTTGACTAAAGGCTTACATGCCTTTGAAAAGGGAAAAAGTGTATCTAACGATTATGAAATAAGCTTTGGTTATGCAGTGTGTTTATTTGAGCTTAAAGAATATGAGAAAGCAAAGACAGTTTTTGAGCAGTTGTTAGCAAAATATCCAAATAGAATGCGTTTATTACTTTGTGTAGCTTATTGTGATGTATATTTAGGAAATAACAAGCAAGCTCTTGATCGTTTGAAGCAAATTAAGCTTGGCCCAGATGTAGCATATTATCTAAGTAACGATGATATTTATGATTTTGAAGTCTTTAATGCTTATTATGTTTTAGGCGAATATGAACTATTCTTAGAGGAATGTGAAAAGGCTGAAGAGGATTGTGATTTGAGTGGTGATCCTTTTTACTTTGGTCTCTGGACTACAAATCAACATGATCGGTTCTATTGTGAAGTAGATAAACAACGAACAGAACTACTAGAATGTATTAAAGACGTAAAAGCGGTTGAAGACTTTGATAGTGAAGAGGAAAAGCAAAGTTATATCAAAAGCTGGGAGGATGATTTAGAAGCTTTAAGTACCGTGGTACATAAGATTAAGAATGAAAACTACAAGCCTGTAGTTGCATTAAAATTATGTCCTATATATGGATGCTACTTAATAGACTGTTTATTTCATAACTTTTGATACTTGTATTTCGGTAAGATACATCAAAAATGATTTATGTATGTGAACTGTTATGAGATTTGAATTAAAAAAAGCACTACTTTGAATTGTAATTATTCAGAGTAGTGCTTTTGTCATTATTTATCAGCTACAACGAGTTTGTATCCATTCAAGTGAATGTTACTACCTGTTGTGTCTTCATTATTCAAGGATTTTACATAGCTGTCGCCAGTGAGTGTCCAGGTAGAGTCTTTGCTGAGTTTTACCGTAATTTCTTTAGCTGTGTTGTCTGTGTTTACAGCGCCTACGAGGCTAGATCCATTAGTCATGTCTAGTGCGATAGTGCTGATGGAGTCGGCTACGATGTTACCGTTAAGTTCTTGGTTGGATGCGCGGAGTGTGAGGTGCCCACCGTTTTCACCATCTTTGCCCCAGCGGGAGTCAGCTGCTGCTTTTACCAGTGTAGTTGTATTCGGCATTACAATTGTATTGCCTGTAAGGTCTACTTCTGCAGTGGTGTTGTTTATATAGATGAATGCACCTGTACCATGAGTTGTGAGCGTGTTATTTTCCGCTTTTAAACGAGCAATACCGCTTTCAGCATCACCGGAGAAGCTTTGGTATAGCATGAATCCATTATCGTGGTAGCCTGTTACATTAGAGTTTGTAAGGGTAATAGAGTTTTTGCCTTCTACGACGCCAATTTCACTCTTGTTAGCTACACCGTTGACATTGTTAGCTGTAATATTGCCAGTGGAGTAGATGACAGGGCTGCCTGTACCAGAGGTTGTTAGCTTAGCTGCTTCTGCAGTAATAGTACCTTCGCCACGGTCTGTAGCGAGCGTAGCAGAGTGAGCCCCTTCAGTGGTGATGGTTAGATTTTTACCGTTTACAGTGCCTTTGTAGGTTGCATCTAAGCCGCGAGAGGAATCGCCTTTTGTGTGAATATTTGTATTTTCTACATTAATGACAGATCCTTCGCCAGTGGCAAATACCGCATTAGAGCCAATGCTATTAGATGTGATATTACTATTTTTAATGCTAGTTTGGCTGCCTTCGATACCGAGCACTACTGCGTTTTGTCCGCGGAAGTTACTGTTATCATCATTTGTGGTGTTACCCTGTTTATCAAATACGCTGCTATCGATAGTGATAGTGGCTTTGTTTTTTCCAATGAAAGCATTTTGGTCGCTTGTAGTATTGTCGAACCGTTGATGTTCTAATGTTTGATTTTCACTAATCACAGATGTGCCTGTGAAAGTACTAGGATCAGCTTCCTTATGAGGCGTTGGTTCCTTAATTTCGCCTGTCTTTACATCATCTGGTCTAGGTACATCATTTTTAGGTATATCAGCGTTAGGCACATCAGCCTTAGGAGTAGATATGCTTTGTGGTGGAACATTAGAATGTACTGGTTCTGCACCAAAGGTAGGGGCGAATGCGAGTACTGCAAGGGCACCGCCCGCTAAAGCTGGAACGATGAGACGTCTTAAAGTTTTATAATTACGTGAATGTGTCATATATAATAACCTCCAAATATTTATTGCGCGATAAAATCGAATTGTGTAAAATTAAGATTGTAAGAAGTATAGTAATAATCGGTGAAAGTAGCATGAATGATACATGGGATTTATAAACAAATACTAACCGTGATGTTTAGATATGTCGATGAGGATATCTTGCTTTCACCATTCATTATCACGTATAATATAGATTGGTATATGATGTATACTGTTAAGATCTGCCGTATCTTATAGAAAGGAGTTCCCTAATTCGTAAAGGCGAATAGCGCAAGTACCCGCGAAGGCAGTCGTTAGGGTAGACGAGGTGAAGAGTAATCGAATCATCAGCGGATGCTCTTCCGGCATATTCATGTCGTAACAGATATTAAAAAGCCCATTGGTAACGATGGGGACAAAGTGTATCTGAATGAATTGTATTCAAATACTATTTGATACATAATTTGAACATTAACTTAGATCGTTAAGTTAGAATAGTAATTTGTTAGCCTTAGTTGTTGGCTGGGGCTAGAATGCCCCCAGTTATAGGAGGATATATTTATGTGCGGTATCGTAGGATACATTGGCTTTAATCAAGCATCTGATTTCTTGTTGGACGGTATGGCGAAGTTAGAATACCGTGGTTATGACTCTGCAGGTATTGCTGTTATCGGCCCTGAAAATGTTATTAAAATTCAAAAGAAGGTTGGCCGTCTTGCTAATCTTGAGGCGATTGTAAAAGCAGATCCTAATGAAGGGACTATAGGTATTGGTCATACTCGTTGGGCTACTCATGGTCGTCCATCTGATATGAACGCCCATCCTCATGCATCTGAAGATGGTAAATTTGCTGTTGTACACAACGGCATTATTGAAAATTACATGCCTTTAAAAGAAGAGCTCATTGCAAAAGGGTATCATTTCAAATCTGAAACTGATACAGAAGTAGTAGCTCATTTATTAGAAGATATGTACGATGGCGATTTTGTAGGCACAGTACGTCGCATGCTAGCTCGTGTGGATGGTGCGTATGCTCTTGAAATCATCTGTGCTGATGAGCCAGATAAAATCATTTGTACTAAAAAAGAAAATCCATTGGTTATCGGTCTTGGCAAAGGCGAAAACTTTGTAGCATCCGATATTCCAGCTATCATTAACTATACACGCGATACATACATTTTGAGCGATGGTGAATTAGCTATCGTAACTCGTGATAATGTATCCGTATTCGACCGTGAAGGCAACCCTGTTGATAAAGAAGTATTCCATGTTAACTGGAATGCGGAAGCAGCAGAAAAAGGCGGTTATGAACACTTCATGTTGAAAGAAATTCATGACCAACCTAAAGCGGTACGCGATACTTTCGGTACACATATCTCTGAAGATGGTAAAACAGCTATCTTTGATGAATTGAATTGGACTGCTGAAGATGTAGCAGCTTTCAACAAAATCCTCATCGTTGCGTGTGGTACAGCATACCATGCTGGTCTTGTAACAAAACAATATATTGAAAACTTGGCGCGCATTCCTGTAAGTGTGGAAATCGCATCCGAGTACCGTTACAGCAATCCATTGACTGATGACAAAACATTATGTATCGTTATCAGCCAATCTGGTGAAACATCTGATACATTGGCAGCGTTGAAAGAGGCTAAACGCCTTGGTGCTAAATCCTTAGCGATTACAAACGTAGTAGGTTCCAGTATCTCCCGTGAAGCAGATAACACTGTGTACACATGGGCAGGCCCTGAAATCTCCGTAGCGTCCACAAAAGCTTACACTACTCAATTAGTAGCTGGTTTGTTGTTCGCTGTATACCTTGGTCAATTAAATGGCAAAATGAATCCAGCTTTAGGTGAAGAAATCCTTAGCGGCGTTAAAAACTTGCCTACATTGATTCATGAAATCTTTGAAGTAGACGAAGATATGAAAGCCTTTGCTAAACATTATGGCTTCAAATCTGATGCGTTCTTCTTGGGTCGTGCTATCGACTATGCAGTAGCGATGGAAGGTGCTTTGAAATTGAAAGAAATTTCTTACATCCATGCTGAAGCATATGCTGGTGGCGAATTGAAACATGGTACATTAGCTCTTATTGAAGAAGGCGTACCTGTTATTGCATTGGCTACACAAGAGGATGTATACGATAAGATGATCAGCAACATCCGCGAAGTAAAAGCTCGTGAAGCGGTTGTAATCGGTATCGGCATGAAAGGTGACGAAGAATTATCTAAACACGTAGACCATACAATCTATGTTCCTCGTGCAAATAAATTCATCGCTCCAATCCTTGCAGTTGTACCATTGCAATTATTAGCATACTATGCAGCGATTACACGCGGCGCAGATGTAGATAAACCACGTAACTTGGCTAAATCTGTAACCGTAGAATAATATATATAACCAACAGTGCTTCGGCACTGTTGGTTTATTTCAATATAGGGAGACTATTATGGCAGTTATATTTTCCGGCATCCAACCAAGTGGTGAGTTAACACTTGGTAACTATTTGGGGGCTTTACGTAATTTCTTAGACTATCAAGATACTGATGAATGTTATTATTGTATCGTTAACCAACATGCGATCACTGTACCACAAGATCCAAAAGAGTTATTCCAAAATACTCGTAATTTGGCTGCGTTGTACCTAGCTGTTGGCCTCGATCCTAAAAAGGTAACATTGTTCGTACAATCCGAAGTGCCTGAGCATGTTAAACTCGGTTGGGTTATGCAATCTATCAGCTATGTTGGCGAATTAGAGCGTATGACTCAGTATAAAGATAAGTCTCAAAAGCAAGGTGACTCTATTCCTACAGCATTGCTTACGTACCCACCATTGATGGCGGCAGATATCTTGTTATATGGTACAAACTATGTTCCTGTAGGTGAGGACCAAAAACAACATCTTGAGTTGACTCGTAATTTGGCAGAGCGTTTTAACCGTAGATTTGGTGAAACTTTCGTAGTACCTGATATTAAGGTAGGCGAAGGCGGTGCTCGCGTTATGAGCTTACAAGAGCCAACTAAGAAAATGAGTAAATCTGATGATAACCAAAATGCTACTATTCGCCTTTTGGATGCACCAGATTTGATTGTGAAAAAATTGAAACGTGCTCAAACTGACTCTGATAATGCAGTGCGTTACGATAAAGAAAACAAACCGGGCATTTCTAACTTGATGGGCATTTACCGTGCTATCACAAAAGACAGCTATGAAGCTATCGAAGAAATGTATGCTGGTAAAGGGTATGGTGTATTCAAATCCGATATTGCCGATCTTTTAGTGGCAACTCTTGAGCCAATCCAACAACGTTACAATGAATTGATTACAAGCCCTGAACTCGATGTTATTCTCGATGAAGGTGCTGCTAAGGCTCATGCTAAAGCGAGTCAAATGTATCGTAAAGTTGAGCAAGCTATGGGCTTGTGCCGTAAATAAAATCATATAGTAGACTTTCAATTTGTGAGGTAAGCCATGACGAAACAAGAGGCGATGGAACGCTTTTCATCAGGTGCCGTACAACAGAGCTTAGAAATACATCGTGGAATCCAGTGGACTGGACGTATCGTCGGTCTATTGGTGTGCGTGTTAATTGTAAAATATTTGCCCTCTGATTGGGCTGAGCGTATATTGTATTATCTGTTGTTACTTCTTATATTGTGGACCCTTCATAGATTAGGTGAAAGTCAAGCTTTTATCTGTGAAAAGGGCCTCGTGTTAAAACGTAGGCCTTTTTCTTTTATAGAATACTTTCACAGTCTCTTTCATGGGGATGAATATTTTGTCTTTGTCGATTATGAGCATATTATTGGATTTACCGAAGGGTGGCGTGAATTGCAGGCCATGAATGGTCATGGTGGTATTTATGTCATACCCTTAGACCTTGCGCAGGTAGGGTATAAAGATAAAATGGCCATGATTGAGGCGATTCATAAGCATTCAGAGCTTTAAAGTATAAGTATATACAAAGGCTTTTGAGCTATAAAACATAGTATGTAGCATGGATTAATTAAGAGAATTCAAAAATTCATCAAATTAACTATTTACAACTTTAACGAACTAAAGTATAATACAATCATCGGGTACAGACATGAGTTCTGTACAGCATATAATAGCAAGTAGTTAAAGGTGTAACACGCCGTGGAGGATAGTTATGAATTGGAAAAAAATGATGGCCGTTGGCCTTGCAGCAGTATCTATGATGGTATTTGTAACAGGTTGTGGTAGCGATACTAAAACCGCTAATAAAGACTTACCTAAAAAAATCGTTATCGGTTTAGATGATAGCTTCCCTCCAATGGGCTTTAAAGATGATAAAGGGGAAATCGTTGGTTTAGATATCGATATGGCTAAAGAAGCAGCTAAACGTGCTGGTATGGAAGTAGAGTTCAAAGCTATCGACTGGTCCAGTAAAGAAGCTGAGTTGAAATCTAAAAAAATCGACGCTTTATGGAATGGCTTAACAGTATCTCCTGAACGTGAGAAAAATATTTTGTTCTCCAACACATACATGAAGGATAAACAATACATCGTTGTTCGTAATGATGATGAATCCATCAAATCCAAAGCTGATTTAGCAGGTAAAGTAGTAGGTGTTCAACAAGCTAGTACTGGTGAATCCGCATTGCAAAATGATCCAAGCGGTAAAACTGTAAAAGAAACAAAATCCTATGCTGATTTCGTAAGTGCTTTCATGGATCTTGGTATTGGTCGTGTTGATGCCGTTATCGCTGATGGTGTTATCGCTCGTTACCTCATGACAAAAGAACCTGGTAAATACAAAATCGTAGACGGTACTGATTACGGTGTTGATAACTTCGCTGTTGGCTTCCGTAAAGATGACACTGCATTACGTGATAAAATCAATGGTATCTTAGCGGACATGAAAAAAGATGGTACTGCTGATAAAATCGTTGAAAAATGGTTAGGCTCTAGCGCAGACCTAGATAAGAGCGATGCTAAATAGTACAATTCGTGATATACTAATAGTACTATGGTCAGTATGTACAACAGATAATTAAAGAACGAAATGTACACTAGAGAAGAGGCCAGATGCCTCTTCTCTAGTCGTGTTTTGAAGGAGTATTCCATGTTAGATTATTTATTGCAGATTATCCCAACCATCGCTGATGGTTTAAAGGTAACCGTATCGCTCTTCTGTATTGTATGGATTTTATCCATCCCTGGCGGTATCTTACTTGCTTTGGTACGTCTATCTAAATTTACAGTGCTCGACAAAATTGTTGAAGCTTTCGTATATTTGATGCGCGGTACACCATTAATGTTACAAATTTTATTCGTATATTATGCATTGCCTATCATTACAGATGGTGCAGTCCAAATGGATGATGCTACAGCCGCAGTACTTACATTCGTGTTGAACTACGCAGCGTATTTATGTGAAATTTTCCGCGGTGGTATTCAATCCATTTCTCGTGGTCAATACGAAGGGGCAAAGGTTCTTGGTTTTACTTATGCTCAAACAATGCGTAAAATCATCTTGCCACAAATGTTTAAACGTGTATTGCCTCCACTTGCGAACGAGACAATTAACTTGTTGAAAGATACTTCTCTTGTATACGTATTGGCTATGAATGATATCTTGCGTATTACAAAATCTATCGTACAACGTGACTTTGATATCTCTGCCTTCTTAGTGGCAGCTTTATTCTACTTGATCTTTACCTTTATTTTGACAAATATCTTCAACTACTTAGAAAGACGATTTGCTGTATACGAAGATTAATCTGTCCTGTAGTTGCTTGTCATATTGATACATCTAATTATTGTCTATATGGATGACTACAATCCAATACTTAGAATGATTAGAGTTAAAGATGTGATGATTTAAGAGGTACTTATGACATTTGTAAATATGGAGCGTATTGAAAAACGCTTTAACAATCAAACTGTATTGCGCGATGTATCGCTCAAAATGAATAGAGGGGAAATCGTTTCTATCATCGGACCATCTGGCTCAGGTAAATCTACATTCTTGCGCTGCTTAGGTCAATTGGAGACCATTGATGGCGGCTCTATTACTGTAGATGGTACAGTTCTAGCTAGTACAGATGCTAATGGCACTGTAAACTATGCTAGTCAAGAAATTCAACACGACTTGCTATTGCGCATGGGGATGGTGTTCCAATCTTTCAATTTATTCCCTCATATGACGGTGCTTGATAACATTATGATCGCGCCGCGCATGGTAAAGGGTATGAAAGATGATGAGATTTTACCAATTGCAGAGCGATTACTTAATAAAGTTGGCTTATGGGAAAAGCGCGATATGTATCCATCCCGTTTGTCTGGTGGTCAACAACAACGTGTGGCCATTGCTCGTGCATTGGCGATGAATCCAGAAATCATGCTATTTGATGAGCCTACATCAGCCCTTGACCCAGAATTAACTGGTGAGGTTCTTAAGACCATAAAACAGTTGGCTGATGATCATATGACGATGATTATCGTAACTCATGAAATGAACTTTGCTCGTGAAGTATCTGATCGTGTCATCTTCATGGCCGATGGTGTTATCCAAGAAGAAGGTACACCAGAACAAATTTTCAACAATCCACAGAACGATAGAACGAAAGCGTTCTTGGAAAATATGTTATAGGAGGTCTTATGAAGTTACGTTTTATTGCTGCAACATTGGCTGTAATGGCTATGAGCACGACCTCTATTATGGCAGAAGGCTTACAAGGTACACCTGAAACTCCGCTAGCTATCGTAGATTCCCAAAAGGATTCTGCATCTATTTTGCCGGAACAGTATAAATCGTATGCTACTACGATGAATACGGTGGTCAAGGACTATAAAAATGGCTATACCTTTACAATTCCATGGCGTGTAGCTGATGGTGTTAAGCTTGATATGGATGTACGTAGTGAAAGTGAGCATATTCAAGGCTATTCTTTCAACCTAGCAGGTCCAACGCAACATGATTCCTATACTGTGTCTTTCACAAAACGCAATAATACACCGCAAGACGGGGTATCTCAAAAGGAATGGAATACGACTTGGTATGGTGTGCCAATCAAGGGTATGTCTGATGAAGAGTACTTGAGCATTTGGCGTCAGCATAGTAATGTCTTTGAAAATAACGATATCGTTGGAGGCTTCTTCACAAAGAAAGGGGCTACATCAGCACGTTGGGATAAGACAACACCAAAGTCGTATGCTGAAATGACATCTACAGAGCCTGTTCAATCCGTATTTGAAGCAGAATTCATCATGGATAAGGATCCAACACATCGCTATAATTTGGTGAGTACCTATACGCCAATTCAAGGGGAATTTATGGAACAAGGCTTGATGGAACATACAATTCCATCCTTTGAATTACTAAATAAACCTGGTTCTAGTACAATCAAAGGTGTTAAACAGTTTATTTCTGGTACTAGTGATATTAGCGTAGCTGAAGGCATTAAATTTGCTTATCCAAAAGGCTTTACCCGTCTAAATGAAAAGGGTAAAATTGCTTTCACTAAACATAATGTTCGCCTTGATATTGAATCCTTTACAATCCCTGTACAAGCGGTTAGCACAGGCATGCCTACCATGATGGGCAAACAAATGCTAGGTGATTATTACCTTAAACAATTGGTTGAGGTGAATAAGGCAACGATCACTCGTTATGAAACACATATTATCGATGGTAATGTAATGTTCTACTTGGCAGGTCATATGAAGAACCCGAATACGGCTGATACATCTGTAGCAGCACCGGTATCTTTTGCTGCTACTATTATCTTAGGTAATGAAGGCAATGTAGCTGTGGCTCGTATGATTGGCCCAGCAGGCACTAGCCTTAGCACACCAGAGCTTATCGATGTGCTGGATGGATTTAAATTGACCACTACATTAAATACTAACCAGTCATCACAAGTTTTATAATATACACATAATATTCTTTTATTTGTATAAATCTGTATGATTTGTGCTATAATAAAAGAAATCCTCTAGAAAAAGAGGAGTTTTCCTTGATAGCCTAGAATATAATAATATAGGCTAAACGATCTTTGATCATATCCCCTTTGAGGGATTAGAAATAGGAGGGGTTATTATGGTTACCTACAAAACTATTGTCGTACCTACTGATGGTTCTGAAAATGCTAAACGTGCGTTGGAACATGCTCTCGCTGTAGCGGACCGCAACCATGCTGAATTGATTGTTGTTCACGTTGCAAACATCGTGTCTGCTATTTCCAATTTCGATCAAACACCAATTTCCGGTGGTTACGTATCTGAACAAATTGCAGAAGATATGGAAGAAACTGGCAAAGAAATTCTTAACGATGTAGTAAAAGAAATTCCTACAGGCGTAAAAGTTAAAAGCGTATTCGAAGTTGGTTCCCCTGGTCCTGCATTGTTAGCAGTAGCTAAAAAATACAATGCTGATCTTATCGTAATGGGTAGCCGTGGCCTTGGTCCATTGAAAGGCTTATTCATGGGTAGCGTAAGTAGCTATGTAACTAGTCACTCCACTTGCCCTGTATTAATCATTAAATAATTCATATCCTGTACAGATATGATACAAAAAGAGACTTTGTTGTAACAAAGTCTCTTTTTTACATCGTAAAAATGATATAATACTTATATGTATGCCTTTCAGGCTTACAAATACATAAGAATGAACTTAAGTTTTATGAGAACTATATTATAAAATAGCATTAGATAATTACTGGGGGATTATATGAGCGACAAACAAGAAGCATTGCTAAAGCTAGCAGAACTGTTTAAAATCCTGGGTGACCCTACACGCCTAAAAATAGTAGAATTATTATTAGAAAATGAAATGTGTGTAAATCACATTGCTGAAACAATGGGAATGGGACAATCCGCTATTTCTCATCAATTGCGTGTACTCCGTCAAGCACGGCTTGTAACCTATCGCAAGGAAGGGAAAACTGCATACTACTCTCTGAACGATGATCATGTGGAAGGTCTCGTAAGAATGGGTATGGAACACGTATCTCATCAATAGTTATATATTCTTACTGTATACTACTTATCTAGTTTAACTAGGAATGTACAAAATATATATGATATATAACCGCTAACGATTTATACTATAAAAATATAAGAAAAGGAGCCGTTTATACGGCTCCTTTTTGTATAGGTATACTAGTATTAATATAATGGGAAGAGGTAATAGGCTATAGTAATAAATAGTGGCATGGTTACTGCCGATAATATGGTTGTACCCATTACAATTTGCGTAGCGTACTCCGGATTGTTTTTCATTTCAATAGCGATGAGGGCCATATTGATGGCTGTTGGTACGCTATAGGTAATGACAATCGTTTGGGCTGCAATCGGATGCATAGGGCCATAGAACATAATGAATAAAATGGTAATAATTGCAGCAATCAGTGGACTTACGATGAGACGTAAGGATGTAGCAAGCATAACATCGGCCTTAAAGAAGTTTAATGGCGTTCTGTTAATTTGCACCCCTAAAGCGATCATGGCAACGCCTACAAAGGCATTAGCAAAGATCTTAAGTGGTGCAAAGAAGAATAGACCGTGTAAATCAAATGGTAAGAGCTGGCAAAGTAATGCAAGTGGTATAGCATATACCATAGGCATATGGAATACTACGCTTAAGGCATCCTTTGTGCTCAATCGCCCAGCGCCAGCTTGGTAGAACCCATAGGTATTACTCGTAATGGTCTGTATAATCATAATGGATACGACGCTGACAAGACCTAAATCAGCATAGGGGGTTGCGCCATCGATGACGTAAGGCACATTAGTAAATACAAAGATGGCAAGGGCGATGCCCATATTGCCGACATTGTTAAACATAACGCAGTTCTTTAATGTGGCGATTTTGGCTACATCATAACCTTGTATTTTGCCGACTACACCTGAAAGTATAGAGTTCAGTATGAGTACAACTAGTGCACAAAATACAATTTCTAACGTACCTGATGTAAATTTAGCTTCATACATGGCCCTAAATACAAATGTAGGTAATAATATGTAGAAGTTTAGTTTACTCAGTGTATATAAATCTAGTTTAAATTTTCTATCCAATATAAACCCTACGCCTATCAGTATAAAGATAGGAATCATAGAGTTCATAAATATATGTCCTATTAACTCGAATATATTCATTATCTCACCTAGAGTTTCTCATTAATTTAGTATGGATTTAATGTATAGTATTATCATACCATAGTATGTATTGTTTGAGACTTAAAAGTTTTATCCATTATGATTTCTTATGGTATTCATCAGAAATATATATACAAAATGTGAGCTTTTACATACATATTAATTAACAAATGTATAGTATAATGTGAATATATTGTATATTTAGTTTGTTCTTTGAACGTGTCTCTACGGTTAGTAACCATGGCTTTCACAGTGTGGAGTCCAAAGGGATGCACAGGAGGAATTATGAAACGAATTCTATTAGTTTTAATGAGCGTTTTCATGCTAGCCCTATTGGTGGGGTGTGGTAGTGACACAAACAAAGCAGCAGATTCTGCTAAACCAAGCACATCTGAAAAGATTACAGTACAAGCGGCAGCGAGCTTGAAAGGGGCCCTTACTGAATTGGCAGATTCCTACAAAAAGAGTCATAACTTAGCAGATGACCAAATTGCTATTAACTTTGCTGGTTCTGGTACATTGCGCCAACAAATCGAACAAGGTGCACCAGCTAGCTTATTCATCTCTGCTGACGAAAAGAATATGAAAATGTTGCAAGATAAAGACCTTGTAACAGATGTTAAACCATTTGTAACTAATGAATTAGTTCTCGTAGTTCCAAAAGGCCAACCTAAAATTGAATTAAATCAAATTGCTTCTGTTAAACGTATCGTTTTAGGTAATCCTGAAACAGTACCAGCTGGTAATTATGGTAAACAAGTATTAACAAAATTAGGTGTTTGGGAACAAGTTGAACCAAATGTGGTATATGCTAAAGACGTAAAAGCTGTAACAGCATCTATTAGCCAAGGTGCTGGTGATGCGGGCTTTATCTACAAAACAGATGCTATTGCTGCAGGCGATGCAGTTCAAATCTCTGCTGTAACGCCGGCTGATTCCCATGATCCAGTCATCTATCCAATCGGTATCATTAAAAAATATGACAACGCATTGGCAAAAGACTTTTACCAATACGTAATGAGTCCAGAAGGCCAAAAAGTATTAGAAAAATACGGTTTCTCTACTTCTAAATAAGAGTAAAACGCTAGCTTTCGAGGCTAGCGTTTTCTTATGATACAATATAGATATTATTATGAATATGTTAGACATACATTTTCATATGCTATATGATGCAAATACGTAAATCATTTTAAAACTAGATGTATTTTTATTATTACTGATTTTAGTCTTATTGATAGAAAGGGGGCGTACTATGAGTCCGTTTTGGCTATCTCTGTGGGTGGCGAGTATTGCTCTTATCATTGTAATTATTACAGGATTGGGAGCTTGTTATTGGATGAATCGCTGTAAGTGGGGCGGCATGGCTATTTTAGATGCCCTAATTACATTGCCCCTTGTGTTGCCACCTGTAGTTGTGGGCTTTGCTCTTCTCATGGTATTTACACCAGGATATGCGTTCGGTGCATGGCTCGAAGCTCATGGTATGAGTGTAGTCTTTGCCGCTTCTGGTGCAGTCGTTGCCTCTTCAGTCATTGCATTCCCTCTATTTTATCAAACAGTGCGTTCTGCGTTGCAGTCCGTCGATCATAATATGGAGGACGTAGCGCGTACATTGGGCGCTTCAGAATTGCGTATATTCTTTACCATATCTGTGCCTCTTGCGTGGAAAGGTATTTTAACGGGTAGCATCTTGGCGTTTTGCCGCGCCATGGGTGAGTTTGGGGCGACTATCTTGATTGCTGGCAATATTCCAAAGATAACGCGCACCATGCCACTAGCTATTTACTCCTACGTAGAGGCAGGGCAGTACATGGATGCATTTGAGCTTGTGGTTTATATTTGTGTCCTTACATTGGCATTATTGAGCGGTATTCACCTCATTACGAAGGGTTCCTTGTTCCGCCATACAGAGAATAATTAGGAGGTTCTATGATTACATTTTCCTTTACTGTAGCTAGAGCTTCTGTGACTGTGAAAGCTGAGGGGGCATTGTCTTCTGGCATTACTGTGCTGACTGGTCAGTCTGGCAGTGGTAAAAGTACCTTTATTAAATGCATTGCAGGGCTCGTAAAACCAACCACTGGTAGTATTCAATACGATGATACAACGTGGGTAGATCGAGACAAAAAGATATGGGTGCCCGCTCAAAAACGGCAAGTAGGCTATATGCCGCAAGGTAATATCGTATTCCCTCATTTGTCGGTAGAACATAATATTACCTATAGTAAACGTGGCACACCTGACATGTGTGATACATTGTTACAACGGTTAGGTTTAGAGAAATATCGTAATACCAAGGCTGGTAGTTTATCTGGTGGTGAGCAACAGCGGGTTGCACTAGGCCGTGCGCTCTACTCAAAACCGACCATTCTGCTCCTCGATGAGCCTTTATCGGCACTAGATTGGAATTTGCGAAAACAAGTTCGTGAAGACCTCGTTTCCATTATTCGTGAATGGGATGTGCCATGCGTATGGGTGACTCATGATGAAAGCGAAGTAGAAGCTGTAGGGGATAGACATTGGATTTGTGAAAATGGGCTCATTACGATATCTGAATAACTGTAAAATTTAAGATAATAAAAAACACCTTCATAATCCTACTAGTGGATTGTGAAGGTGTTTTCTTTTTAGATAGTTGATAGCAGTGTATTGAGCCTTATCTTTAGTATTGAATTAGTACGTTTATAATAGATGTTATTTGCTAATGCTACTTAATTTCTGTTGATGCGTGCGCTGTTTTACTTATATATCCAACGATAGCGGTTACTACGAAGGCCATAGCAAAAGCTGGTAGCGTAGCACCTATTGTGCTTTCACTATGTAACATATAGTGATATAAGCCAACGGATACAGCCCAGATGAGACCTCGTACAAGATAAGCCGATAGAGTTTGTACTTGTTGTCGATTAATGAAATAGTCGGCCAATAGAATGGCTATCATCGGTGCAAACACAGAGCCAATGAGGTATAGGAAGTCTGTAATATCATCCATTGGGTATAGGATAGCTGCGATGGTTCCGACGATTGTAACGATAACGGCGATGCCTTTACTGGAGGCTCCGCTATAGATCGTCGTACTAGATACGCCAGCTGAATAAGCGTCCATAAAGGTTGTAGTTACGGTAGAGAAGATAATAACGATAAGTCCTGCTAGACCGAGGCCTGCATTCATCATGATGGTAATAATGGAGTCGCCGCCACCAAAGATAGCGGCGCTAAGGCCTAAGGTGTACATAACAATACTTGTTATGGTGTAGACTGTGGCACTTGTCAGTGATGCAGAGAAAGGATTTTTGCTTTCACGAGTATAATCACTAATAAGAGGAAGCCAAGAGAGTGGCATGGCGATAGATAGTTCAAGGGCTGCCATGAAACTCATATTTCCACTAGTTATAAGGCTACTTTCACTAGGCCACTGAGCTATCATGTGAGCGCCCATGTAGATAGTGAGACCTAGTAGTAAAATAGATACGATGGCTTGAATATAGCCCGTATTGTGGAGGCCGATGAAAAGCCACAGAATGACGAGAGCTCCGATGGCTGTAGTCCAAATCATAGGGGATAGAGGTGCTAGCTCTTGTAACGCAAGCATAGCGTCGTAAATCATGATACTCGTCCAGCCGATGAGCTGCAACATATTTAAAAAGGCAAAGCCCTTAGCCCCTAGGGGGCCAAAGCTGAAGGCAGTAGTATTCATACTACCTTGTCGCAAGCGTCCACCGATGAGGCCTGCTCCAAAGAGTAATATACCGCCGATAATATGTCCCAGTATGATAGCATATAGACCTTGGGTGAGCCCTAAGGGGGCCAGATAGGTTCCTGTCATAATCTCCGCTATGGATAGTGCGGCACCAAACCATATCATGGCGAACTGTGGTTGTGTAATGTGTGTGTCTTTCATACGTCCTCCTTGCCAGGAAGTCATAGAAAAAGCCGAGTTCACAGGAACTCGGCTATTAATCCTCTATGTTCCCTACGTTGGCATTATCCAAATCAGGTTATGGGTTAAAGCATTAGCTTACTCTCAGCCCACTCGTGTGAGCACCCCGTTATGGCTTCATTATAGGCGGTTAATAGGAAACAGTCAAATCTTTTGTTGCATAGATTGTATAATAATGTTATAACTAGAGTATAAAAATATATTGCCACTAGGGGTGCTTTTGCTGAGATTGACCATTCAAAACCCTAGACCTGATCCAGATAATACTGGCGTAGGGAAGTGGAGTGAAACATAATACTAAACTATTACGAGACCATTCCATTTGGAGTGGTCTTGTTTTTATATATTTGGAGGTATTATGAAAAAACTGATTATTGCTAGCATATGTGTGGCCTTAGGTGTGGTATTGTCAATAACATCTATTCCTGTTGGGCCGGCTCGTATCTTTCCATTTCAACATATGATTAATGTAATTTTAGCCGTTATAGTTGGTGCAAGATTCTCTGTAGGTGCCGCATTTAGTACATCTTGTTTACGCAATGTATTGGCACTAGGTTCTCCATTGGCCTTTCCTGGTAGCATGATTGGCGCCTGGCTATCTGCGTATTTATATAAAAAATACAATGCTATCTGGGCGGCAGCTTTAGGTGAAATCATCGGTACGGGCCTACTTGGTGCTCTTGTTAGCTATCCTATTGCTCATTTCCTATTAGGCAAACCATTAGCGTTGTTGACCTTGATTACATCCTTCTCCATGAGCTCTATAGCAGGGGCTTGCATTGGGTTTATTGTGTTACAAATCCTATCTCGTCGTCATCTATTACACAAGGAGGCATAATGAAATTACATACTGCACTAACAATTGCTGGTACTGACCCAAGCGGCGGTGCTGGTATTATGGCCGATTTGAAATCATTCCAAAGCCGTAATGTATATGGCATGGCTGTCGTTACCTCTGTAGTGTCTCAAAATACAACCGGTGTACATCATGTAGAACATCTATCCTTAGAAAGCATAGAGAAACAGTTACACGATGTGTACTCAGATATTGCGCCCCAAGCCGTTAAGACAGGCATGATTGCTTTCCCGGAAATGATGGACCTCATCTATCCCTATGTGAGTAAAAATATTCCATACGTAATGGATCCTGTTATGATTGCTACCAGCGGTGACCGACTTGTATCAGATGAGGCGGTAAATTTCTTAAAATCTAAACTCATTCCTACCGCTACAGTTATTACCCCTAATCGCAGTGAGGCTGAGGTTTTAGCTGATATGTCTATTGCTTGTGAAAGCGACATAACAACGGCGGCTCATCGTATCTTACAGGAATTAGGACCACAAGTTGTCATCATTAAAGGCGGACATATTGGAGAAGATGCAACGGATTATGCTTTCACCAAAGATGGTAGCGTACGTACTTGGACAAGTCCTAAATACGATACGGTACACACGCATGGTACGGGCTGTACATTCTCTGCAGTTATTACGGCGGAACTCGCTAAAGGGCGCGACGTAATGGATTCCATTGGTATTGCGAAGAATTACATAGCTCTTGCTATTAAGCATAATCCAGTGCTAGGACATGGCTGTGGCCCTGTTAATCATATGGCTTATGGACTGTTATCTAATGGACCTGAAACGATGGATGAGCTCTTGAAGGATGACTAGAGGAGATTGTGATATGAACCATGAAAATCCATATATGAATGGCCGCTCTTGGCCTGAACTAAATATATTAGAGACCTTGCGTCAGAGAAATCCTCTTGTTATTTGCATTACTAATGATGTGGTGCGTACCTTTACGGCCAACGGTTTACTAGCTATTGGTGCATCACCTGTGATGAGCGAATGTAGTGAAGATTTAAAAGACCTCATCGTACATGCGTCGGCCTTACTCATCAATATTGGAACGCTTACGCCAGATAAGGTTAGTTACTATAAAGAGGCCATAAAACTAGCGAAGACGCATGAGGTGCCAGTTGTGCTTGATCCTGTAGGCTGTCACGCTGGTGCTTACCGATTATCTGTTGTTTTAGACTTGATTAAGACTGGTCATATCTCTTTATTACGAGGTAACCAAAGTGAAATCAAAGCTATTTATGATGCTTTAAGTTCCGATGATACGGCTAATAATTCTACTGCAGGCAAAGGTGTAGATGGCGCACAAGTTGAGGATAGTGCTGTTATTGCCTATCGTCTGGCACGTCTTATCAACTGCCCGGTAGTAGCAACGGGGGAAGAGGATTATGTTTCCGATGGGACTCGCGTATTTGCAGTACCACATGGATACCCTGTTATGACAGCCGTAACGGGGACGGGCTGTTTATTAGGCGCCGTACTAGCCGCCTTCTTTAGCGCGTATTATCCATGTAAAGATAGAGTATCTATCGGTGAATTCCTCGCCTATGTATTGGCTTACTACGGCCTTGCTGGCGAACGTGCAGTGCAGGTGAGTGGCATAAAGCCTGGTAGCTTTAGTGTAGCCTTTATGGATGCCTTATATACACTAGGTGATGCAGTTCTTATGTCTGAAAATCGTATACGCCCTGTGGTGCTACCTGATCAATTACAAGTATATTTCATTGGTGGTACGCAAGATGTAGGCCTCAACGAAAATCGCTTGCTAAGTGTCGTAGAAGAGGCGTGTCGAGGTGGTGTGACTTGTTTCCAATTTAGAGAAAAGGGAATGGGCACTTTAGAAGGACAACAGAAATTAGAGTTAGCCCAACAGTTACAACAAATCTGTGCGAAGTACAATGTACTCTATATTATCAACGACGATGTAGACTTAGCAGTAGCTGTTAATGCCGATGGCGTTCACGTCGGACAGGAAGATATGTGCCTAGAAGAGGTACGCCATCTTATAGGGCATAAGGTAGTTGGTATTTCCATTCACTCCGTGGAGGAACTACATAAGACCGATGTAGTCTACGCTGATTGTGTAGGTGTAGGGCCTATGTATGCTACAAGTAGTAAACCTGATGCACAAGAACCATGCGGCCCAACTCGAATTAGTGAACTACAAGCAGAAGGTTTAACACTACCATGCGTTGGTATTGGGGGCATTACCTTAGATAATACAAAACCTATACTAGAAGCAGGAGCCTGTGGTGTTGCCATTATATCTGCTATAGCCCATGCAGATAATCCTTATGAAGCAGCCCAACAGTTTAAGCATTTAGTGGATAGTACTAAATAGTTGCTATTACCATAATTTATGGATTATTACGCTCTATTAGTAATACAAGTACGGAATATAATCAAATAAAACACAACCAATAAAACACATCCCCAAAAACACAACCAAAATACAACCTTAATAGCAAATAGAACACAAAAAAAGACGATGACCTAAGTCATCGTCTTTTTGTTAAGGAAGTTGTTAGTACTTACTGTAAGAATATATTGTACTTACAGGTATGTTTAATATAAATCTGTACTTACAGGTTGTTAGTTTAGTTAGTGTCGTACTTACAGATTAGATGGATTCCACGAAACGGTGGAAGAAAGCTTGTGGGTGAGCACATACTGGGCAAAGTTTTGGAGCTTCTTCACCAACATGTACGTAACCGCAGTTAGCGCAGATCCAAGCAACTGGTTCGTCGTTGTGGAATACTTTGTTACCGGATACTTGAGCTGCTAATGCAAGGTAACGAGCTTCATGACGAGCTTCGATTTTACCAACTTCGCGCATTTGGTAAGCGATTTTAGCAAAGCCTTCTTTTTCAGCTTCTTCAGCGAATTCTTTGTACATTGTAGTGTGTTCGTAGTTTTCACCAGCTGCTGCATCACGAAGGTTAGCTTCGATATCGGAAGATACATCGCCACCATGAAGAGCTTTGAACCACAATTTAGCATGTGCAGATTCGTTGTGAGCTGTTTCTTCGAAATAATCAGCGATTTCGTTCATGCCAGCTTTACGAGCTGCTGCTGCGTAGAAAGTATATTTTTGGAATGCTTGGGATTCGCCAGCGAATGCTGCTTGAAGATTTTTTTCAGTGTTAGAACCTTTTAATTCTGCCATTTTAATACTCCTTTGTACTTACGATAATTTTCAAATTTGTTACTTAACTTATATATTCATAACCACTTGGTTGTGAATTCAAATAATAGAATACTTATTCTACAATTTTCGTGGGCGACTTCGCCTTAGTAAGAAAACTTATTCTTAGATTAAATAGACACTTGCCTAATTCTTAAAATAGTACTTACTGATTTGTGTTTTTCGGCACTTGCCGTCTTAACAGTTTTATATACAATGTGTTATCCGTATACTTAACGAATAATCATTGTTGACTATATTGTAACATACTAAATGAGAAATGCAAGTGTTTTTGTAAAATTTATTTCGAAAATTTTCTAAATGATAAATATTATCAATGTAGTAAAAATGCGGTTTCTTAAAGACTGAATAGTATAGGATTTGTAAAAATAGACGATTTTGATATTGAGAATGATAACTAAATGAAAAATCATTATTGATTAGATATTGATAACCTTTTCGTTAAATGTACTAATAACTACCCATAAAATGACTATATAACTATAGAATTATGATATGTTTATAGAACTCTGTATTTCTTGTATAATAAGTATATAAATACTGACGTTGTAAAAGGAGGCGCTATGGCATTTGTTAGATATTACGTAGGCGATGTGGTAAAGATGAAAAAGTCACATCCCTGCGGCAGTGATGAATGGGAAGTCAAACGGATTGGCACAGATTTCCTCATTGTATGTAATGGCTGTGGTCATCAACTGTTGATGCCGCGCCCGAAATTTGAAAAGGCAGTTAAGAAAATTGTATCTAGATTGCCGGAGAATGAATAAGGGGGACGTATGGTACGACTCACTGATTACGTAACAAGTGGGGGCTGTGCATGTAAGATTGGGCCTCATATATTAAATCGCGTATTAAAAGCGGTGATGCCTGTTACTAATGAACATGTACTAGCAGATATGACAGGTGCCGACGATGCAGGCGTATATAAACTTTCAGATACACTAGCATTAGTACAAACATTAGATTTCTTTACGCCTATGGTTAATGATCCTGTTTTATTTGGTAAGATTGCAGCGGCTAATGCATTGAGTGATGTGTATGCTATGGGCGGTGCACCGTTAACGGCTATGAACATTGTGGGGTTCCCTGTGCCTCTTGTTGAACAAGGTGTATTAACAGATGTATTAAATGGGGCTGGATCCATTGTGGCTGAATCTGGTGCTGCTATCGTTGGTGGCCACAGCATTGAAAATAAAGAACCTATATTCGGTATGTCTGTAACAGGACAAGTGCATCCAGATCGAGTTTGGAAAAATAAAGGCGCCCAAGTAGGAGATGTACTAGTGTTAACTAAGCGAATTGGTACAGGCATTATGAATAATGCGCTAAAGGGTGATTTGTTCCCCGTAGGTACCGAGCAAGCTGTGACTAGTATGAGTACGTTGAACAGAGTAGGAGCAGAGGTAGCACATAACTTTACCGTTCATGCGTGTACGGATGTAACTGGCTTTAGCCTTATGGGGCACTCTGTAGAAATGGCGAGTGCTTCCGATGTGACCATTCATATTAAGGCTTACGACATTCCACTCTTTGATGATGTCATCGAAGCAGCTCAAATGGGTTTGGTGCCTGCTGCATCGTATGGTAACCGCAAGGCCATAACCGATGTACAAGTTGATGAGGCTTTGGACCCTGTGTGGACAGATATTCTGTTTGATCCACAAACCTCAGGTGGTTTACTATTCTCTGTTCCTGCCAGTGAAGGTGATCAACTAGTTGAGGCGTTACATGCGGCTGGCATTGACTGTGCTGCTATTATTGGTACTGTTGAAAGTTTTAGCGGTCTGGCTGTACGCGTTACAGAATAAAATCATAAATAATAATTTCGCTACTATTGGCATAGATATAGAATTAAACTATTATTAGCTAATAGCTGATACTTTCACAAGATTTATAATGTATATAATATAGAGGTGTATGATGAGTAATACAAATGAATTAACTGTAGACGTACGTGGTAGCTTGTGTCCAAAACCTGTTATTGAAACTAAGAAGGTAAGCGATGCGAATCCAAGCGCTGTCATTACTACTATTGTAGACAATGAGGTTAGTAGCGATAATGTAGAAAAATTTGGTAAGTCTCGTGGTTATGGTGTGGCTATCCGTCAAGATGGCAAGGATTTCTATCTCACTATGACGCCAAATGCAAATCCCGTGCCAGAAGCAAGTTGCGAACCGATGAACTATGGTAACCGCGTCATCTTGATGACAAAAGATTATCTTGGTGAAGGTAGCGAAGAGCTCGGTAGAAATTTGATGAAAACCTTCTGGGTATGCATGGTAGAAGCAGATGTGAAACCATCTAAGATCTATTTCATTAATAGCAGTGTTAAGATGGTAACTAACGATTCTGTTCATTTGGAAAATATTAAAAAGCTAGCTGACGCAGGTGTGGAAATTGCAGCTTGTGGGATTTGCCTCGATTTCTATGGTGTGAAAGAAAACGTTGGTGTCGGTAGTATTACGAACATGTATGCTATTACAGATGCTATCCTTGGTGACAATATTGTTAAGCTATAATGTTAACGGTTTATTTTGATATATTGATTGAGCTACTGATTTAGATTAGATTTTTACTTCTCTAAGGAATCGTTGAGATAAAAGAAATCTAATCGTGTTGATTGTGATAGGAGGTGAGGCATTGGAAAATAAAAAATTACTTGTCGTTTTTACATCCTATTATTTTGGTGATAAAGCAGATAAGATATTGACAGAATTAGAGGTGCCTCATCAATTGATGGCCACACCTCCAGAACTTTATGATATGTGTGGGTTGTCTATTCAAATAGAACCTAATATTGTTGAAGAAGTTCAGACTATTTTAAAAGAACATAAGATTAGTACGTCAGGCCTCTTTTGGTATGAAAAAGGGGAGCTAGCCGTACCATATAAAGACTAGAATATGTCTAGTCTTTTGTGTTTTATGATGCATTTCATATGATTAGTATGGATATTATGGTAGTATAAGCATATGATATTTTTATCACTTATGGAGGTATATATGAGCAAATATGAAATAGAAAATGTAAAACTAACCGCTCCTACATTGGATCGTAAAGATTTAGAATATGCTATGACATATCGTTATGCATGTAAAAAATTTGATAGCACTAAAAAGATTTCTGATGAAGATTGGAACGCAATTTTAACAGCAGCTCGCTTGGCTCCAACATCCCTTGGTTTCGAGCCTTATGAATTGTTAGTAATCCAAAATCCTAAAATTCGTGAGAAAATGAAAGCTCATGGCTGGGGCATTCAAGCAGGTCTTGAAGCAAGTCATTTTGTAGTGTTCTTAACACGCAAAAAGGTAGACTTAGAATTCGATTCTCCTTATGTTCGTCATATTCAAGAGGAAGTTAAACAATTACCTGCAGAAATCGATGCAGCATATCGCGAAAAATATGCCCAATTCACTACAAGCGATTATAAAACATTTGAATCTGAACGCGCTGCCTTTGACTGGGCTTCTAAACAAGCATATATCGTTATGGCAAATATGATGACAATGGCTGCTTATGAAGGTTTAGATTCTTGTCCATTAGAAGGTTTCAATCAAGATGATATGACAGCACTTCTTGGTGACGAACTCGGTCTCTTCGATACGAAACATTTCGGCATCTCTGTAATGGCTGCCTTTGGCTACCGTGATGAAGAACCACATCGCAATAAAACACGTCGTACATTAGATGAAATTGTAACCGTAGTTGAATAATAAGAACTATTACATAAGAAAAAGAGGTCCCTTAAGGGACCTCTTTTTGTATTAGTATTATTTATACGTTGAAGCGGAAGTGTGTTACATCGCCATCTTTCATAACGTAGTCTTTACCTTCAAGGCGTACAAGGCCTTTTTCTTTAGCCGCATTTTGGCTGCCGCAAGCTTGTAAGTCATCGAAGGATACGATTTCAGCACGGATAAAGCCTTTTTCGATATCAGAGTGAATTTTACCAGCAGCTTGAGGTGCTTTGGTGCCATTTACAATTGTCCATGCACGAGCTTCCATTTCACCAGCAGTGAAGTAGTTGATAAGACTTAAGAGTGCGTAGCTTGCTTTGATAAGTTTTGTTAAACCAGATTCTTCAAGACCAAGATCTTCAAGGAATGCAGCGGATTCTTCTTCGGATAACTCTGCAATTTCGGACTCGATACGAGCGGACACAACAACGATGCCAGCGCCTTCGTTTTTCGCATATTCCTCAACGCGTTTTACATATTCGTTGGCAGAATAATCAGATACTTCATCTTCAGAAATGTTAGCTACATAAAGAGATGGTTTTGCAGTAAGCAATGTTAACTCTTTGATCATTTCTAATTCTTCTTCTTCGAGACCTTGTGCACGAACTGGTTTTGCTTCACCTAAACCTTCGATGATGCGTTCTAGCAATGGTAATTCGGCACGCGCATCTTTGTCACCGGATTTAGCGATTTTTTCAATACGTTGTTTACGTTTTTCAACGGACTCAAGGTCTGCAAGGCAGAGCTCAGTGTTGATGATTTCGATGTCGCGGATTGGATCGATAGAGCCAGAAACGTGAGTGATGTTAGGGTCATCAAAACAACGAATAACTTGTGCAATAGCATCTACTTGGCGGATATGGCTAAGGAATTTGTTACCTAAACCCTCACCTTTAGATGCACCTTCTACGAGGCCAGCGATATCTACGAAGCGCATAGCAGCAGGGAGGATACGTTTGGAACCAAACATTTCAGCCAATACAGCTAAGCGATTATCTGGAACGTCAACTACACCTACGTTTGGCTCAATTGTACAGAATGGATAGTTGGCAGCTTCAGCGCCTGCTTTAGTAATGGCGTTGAATAATGTACTTTTACCAACATTTGGAAGGCCTACGATGCCTACTTCTAAATTTGTGCTCATGGTACCACCTTTTATTAAAACATTGATTTCGTTCTTTCTGAAAGTTTCCATAGAAACTCTATCAAATAAATATTATATCATATAGCCGATATAAATTTGTACTAAAAAAGTGACACTATTAGTCACATAGGTGATTAATAGTGTCACTAAACAAAAATCCCACACTGATGTGTGGGATTTTATTTTGTATCTTATAGAGAGTGAGCTCGTAATTCTTCAGCGGAATGTGTGGAGATCCAAGCTGGTGGAATATCGAATACAGTGTAGCAACCTGTGCCGCCATGTTTAGCAAGACGGTAGATACCACGAGCGTAAGCAACAAGTGCAGAGCCAGTGAATTCAGGGTTGGAGTCAAGTTTCAAGGAATACTCGATAACGTGACGAGTGCCTTCTGTGCTTTCACCAGAGCGAAGAACGAAGCCACCATGTGGAATACCTTTGTGGTTGCGATCAAGTTCCTCTTGAGAGATAAAGTTTACTACAGTTTCATAACCTACGAAGTAGTTTTCCATAGTTTTGATTTCATTTTCAATTTTAGCTTTGTCAGCATCAGGAGCAGCTACTACATAGCACTCACGAAGGTGACCTTTGTAGCCATCAACGTCTGGAGTTTCACCATTACGGATAGCTTCAAGGTATTGTTCTTTAGGAACAGTGTATTGACGAGCATCAAGAACGCCATCGATACGACGGATAGCATCGGAGTGACCTTGGGAAACGCCACGACCCCAGAATGTGTAAGATTTGCCTTGAGGTAAGATGCTTTCAGCATAAACACGTTGTAAAGAGAACATGCCTGGGTCCCAACCGCAAGAAATCAATGTAGCAGTTTTAGCTTCTTTAGCTACTTTGTCTACGTTTGCGAAATGTTCAGGGATACGTGCATGTGTATCGAAGGAATCGATACAGTTGAAGTATTTTGTTACCATTGGAGTTTGTTCGATAAGGTCTGTTGCAGAACCGCCGCAAAGAACCATAACATCGATTTTACCTTTGAAATTTGGTAGATCTTCCATAGTATATGTAGGAACACCAGACACTGTTTCTAAACCTTTACGGCGAGAGAATACACCAACAAGCTCCATATCAGGTTGTAATTTTACGGATGCTTCAACACCACGGCCTAAGTTGCCATAGCCAACGATACCAATACGAATTTTGCTCATATTAGCCTCCTATATAAATCGAGAAATTTAATAATTAACATAATTATTATAGCATAAAATGATAGTTATTAATATTTTTCTATAGAATCAAATAAAATTAAATATATAATACTATCTATCATGTTGATGCTGTGATAGATTATAACTTTTAACTAACATAAAAAGGACCGATTATACTCCTAATATAGGTGTACAATCGGTCTTTTTGCCTTTATAGATTTTAGTTTCTATAGGAGATAAGCTTTATGCTAATTCTCCTATTAGAATTTTAATGTTTTAATTCTTTCAACGGCGCGAATTGTATTTTCACGGCTACCGAAAGCTGTTAAACGAAGGTAACCTTCGCCGTGAGGACCAAAGCCAGAGCCTGGTGTAGATACGATTTGAACTTGTTCGAGTAAGATGTCGAATAATTCCCAGCTAGTCATGTTGCCAGGAGTTTTTAGCCAAATGTATGGAGCGTCAACGCCACCGTATACAGTAAGGCCGATAGATTCAAGACCTTCTTTGATAATGCGAGCGTTTTCTTTGTAGTATGCAATGTTAGCGCGAGTTTGTTCGCGGCCTTCTTTTGTATATACTGCTTCAGCACCGCGTTGGATGATGTAAGGAACGCCATTGAATTTAGTGCATTGGCGACGGTTCCACATAGGGTTTAGCGCTTGGCGTTCACCGGATTTAGTTTTGCCAGTCACTTCTTTAGGTACAACTGCGTAAGCGCAACGTGTTCCAGTGAAACCTGCAGTTTTGGAGAAGGAACGGAATTCGATAGCTACTTCACGAGCACCTTCGATTTCGTAGATGGATTTTACTGTGTCTTCTGTGCTGATGAAAGCTTCATAAGCAGAGTCGAACATTAAAATCGCATCATTGTCTTTACACCATTTGATCCATTCTGCTAAACGAGCACGGCTCAAAACAGTACCAGTTGGATTGTTAGGGGAGCAAAGGTATACGATATCTACGCGTTCAGAAGGGAATTCTGGAGAGAAGTTGTTTTCAGCGTAAGTAGGGAGGTATACAACCTTTTGGAAGATGCCATCTACTGCTTCGCCAGTACGACCACCCATTACGTTAGAGTCTAAGTATACTGGGTATACTGGATCAGTGATTGCAATGATGTTATCTTCGCTGAATAACTCTTGGATGTTACCAACATCAGATTTTGCACCATCGGAAACGAATACTTCATCAATCGCAATGTCTACGCCTAATGGTTTGTAATCGCCATCAACAATAGCTTGACGTAAGAAGTCATAGCCTTGCTCAGGACCGTAACCGCGGAATGTTTCAGCTTTACCCATTTCTTGAACGGCTTTGCTCATAGCGTCGATAATTGCTGGAACAAGTGGTAATGTAACATCGCCGATACCAAGACGAATGATATCTGCATCTGGATGCGCTGCTTGATAATCTGCAACCTTTTTAGCGATATTAGCAAATAAATAAGAACCTTGTAGGTTTAAATAGTTTTCATTAATATTAGCCATGATGACTCCTTTTTATAATCAGATTTCTCTATATATAGTAAATTATATAGAATAATGACGCAAGGATTTTCTATAGAATTTTTCTTTAATCTAAATAGTGTAAGTATTTTTTATATAAAAGAGGGGAATATGGGGAATTTATTACTCGAAACCATTTATTTTATAATTCCTTTTAGAAATTTCGCTTTTGATGTATAATAAATAAAAAGAGAGCCATCAACGTGTGGTAGCGTTAGGCTCATCTTATAAATGTTTTGAGAGAATTGCCTAGCGTGCGAGTATTTTGTATACTTTGTTGCGTTAGGCTTTTATCTTTACATTACTTGAATAGTGCAAAGAGTGATATTGCTATGGAAATTACAAAAAGAATTAAGTAGTACTTTTCGAATTTGCTCATAGTATCACCACCTTTCGGTGATGGGCCTAACTCACGTGATGACTCTTAGCATTAGTATATCAATGTAATTTTAGGAAAAATAGAATTGACATTTGGTTATATGCCAATTTTTGCGTAGTGTTTTACTACGCTTTTTTATTGAAAAATATCAAAACTATATAGGATTAACTTTGTTTTTGATATAATTTAAATACATACATATTATCGTGCGATTTTATATGAAAGTGGTGTCTTTATGCTGACGATTAGCAATAAAGGATGGCTTTTTACTTCTATATTAAGTGCCTTGATGGCGTTTACGTCGTTGTCGACGGATATTTATTTGCCTGCCATGCCAGAGATGGGACGTGATCTCAAGGGTGATGCAGAGTTAACGTTGACTGGTTTCTTAATAGGTTTTGCGCTAGCCCAGCTTTTTTGGGGAGCTGTTAGCGATAAAATTGGTCGTAAGAAGCCGCTGATTATAGGGATAGTCTTATTTATCATAGGCTCAGTAGGCTGTGCCTTGAGTTCATCTATGCTAGAATTACTAGCTTGGCGCGTATTCCAGGCCTTTGGTGCCTGCGTAGGTCCTATGTTATCACGGGCTATGATTCGTGACTTATATGGTCGGACAGAAGCGGCTAAAATGCTATCTACATTAGCCATTGTTATGGCTATAGCACCTATTGCAGGGCCGATGCTAGCAGGGCATCTACTCGTATGGTATACATGGCATTCCATATTTTGGTTGCTTGTTGCCATCGGTATTCTAATGCTTGTTGCCGTATTAGTCATTCCTGAAACACATCCAGTAGAGAAGCGCAGTAAAAAATCTATAAGCCATACCTATAATAATTATTGGATTTTATTACGCAACAAAGGCTTTATGAAATATACGCTATGTGTTAGCTCGTTTTACATTGCTATCTATGCGTTTTTAACAGGATCGCCTTATGTATATATTGATGTCTACGAAGTGCCAAAAGAGTATTTTGGTTATCTATTTTCTGTTAATATTATTGGTGTCATGTTACTGAGCGCCATCAATCGTCGTATTGTAAGTGCTATACGCCTTGATAGATTATTGCGATATGCCACATTATTTGCAGCTATTTGTGTATCCGTTGTAATGGGCTTGATGGTTTTAGGTTACCATTCACTGTGGTTAATCGTTATTGGCTGCTTCTTATTCTTCTCCATGAATGGTATCATTGCAGCTGTAACAAATGCATTAGCATTAGATAGAGCAGGTAGAATGGCTGGGTCTGGGGCGGCATTACTAGGTGCTATGCAATATGGTAGTGGTATTGTATCATCGTTGATGCTTACCTTCTTACCAAACGATACGGCAGATCCTATGATGGGGGTCATTACATTATTTGTTATTATTTGCGCCATTATCGCCTTTCCTGAAGATGAAAAATATAATCGTATATAATATTGGTGAAAGCAAGGGCTTAAATTTGAGCTCTTGCTTTCATTCTTTTTTTAGGTTATAATAGTAAGGCTTATTGATGGTAAGCACTTCCTACCCCTATGTGTCGATAGGGGCATTAGTCCGAAAGAGGAGGTGATTTTGTATGAACAAATACGAAGTCATGTTTATTGTGAAACCAGCTGAAGAGGAAGCAACTAACGCTGTTATTGAAAAAGTAGAAGCTTTAATTGCTCGTGTAGGCGGCACAGTAGAAAAGGTAGATCGTTGGGGCAAGCGTCGTCTTGCTTACGCTGTGAAGAAATTCACTGACGGTTTCTATGTATTGATCAACTTTGAAGCAGCTCCTGCTGAAATCAAAGAAATCGATCGTGTATTGAAAATCAACGATGAAGTCCTAAGACATCTAATTGTTAAACACGAAGCATAATTAAAGCCTGGAGGAAAACATGAACTCTGTACAAATTCTAGGTAATTTAGCTCGTGATCCTGAAGTACGCTATACCAAAACTGGTCGTGCAGTAGCAACTTTCACAGTAGCTGCCACAAACACCTATATTGATTCCACAACAAATGAGACGAAAGAACAAACTGCTTTCATCAACTGCGTTGCTTGGGGTAAACTTGGTGAAGCGGCAGGCAATCTTCGTAAAGGCAGTCGTTGCTTTGTAGAAGGTCGTTTGCAAACTCGTTCTTACGAGACTCAGGACGGTCAAAAACGGTACGTTACTGAAGTAGTAGCGAACTTTGTGGGCCAATCCCTTGATATGAATACTAATTCTTTCGAAGGTGGGTCCAATTTTGATAGTTTCAGTACAGGCGGCGATGACGAAAACATCCCGTTCTAGTGTCAGGGACTCCTACTAATTCGAAAAGGAGGATTCGCAATGAGAAGAGATAGAGGCAGAAAGCCAAGAAGAAAAGTATGCGTTTTCTGTGCAGACCATATCGATCAAATCGACTATAAAGACGTTGCTAAACTTCGTCGTTTTACGACTGAACGCGGCAAAATCTTACCTCGTCGTATTTCCGGTACTTGCGCAAAACATCAACGCAAATTGACTACATCTATCAAACGTGCACGTGCAATTGCTTTATTGCCATTCACTGCTGAATAATTGATGAATCAAGGCGGTACAACCATTTGGTTGTATCGCCTTTTTGCTTTTATGAATAGAGACTATGCCTTTAACGCATAGTCTCTTTTTTATTCCTTTGATTCTCAGGGATTATCATATTTACTGAGTGTAATAAATATTCAATATAATAGATATAGAAATATATGATGAAAATTTATAATAATACCTTTAAAGTCGGATTCTATATGATTAATCTATATAGCCGAATTAATAAAACTTATGCATATAATCAGGAAAGCTTATGGTTTTTATACTATAATGTGAGTATATGCTTAGTACTGTAAAGTTCAGTGAAAGGTGGTAAGTACATGGGATTTTTGAAAAAGGATATATCCCGTCGCCAGTTTATTGGTGGTGCTTTAGCGTTAGCAGCCGCGTCAGCGGTACCGTCGTTTATACGAGGTGCCTATAAGCCAACACAGTCTGATTCATTGCAAGTATGGACTTGTGGAGGTTTGTCGGAAGCATTTCTCGATTTAAACCAAGTCTATACGATGCACACAGGGCACAATATTCAGTACACTGGTGCCTTTGCAGGTGCTATTGGTAAATCACTGCTTGCCGAAAAAAGCCGCACCGAAGTCTTTGGGGCTCGTGGTTTGGATCTAGCGAAAAATATGCGCAAAAAGGGCGTAAGTATCGCGTTTGAACCATTATGTTTTACGGATTACGTCATCGTTACACCTAAGGGGAACCCTGCCGGGATTAGGGATTTGAAGGATATGGCAGAGCCCGGTGTACGCGTTATGTTGCCATTAGGTGCATCACCTCCTGGTAGTGCCTCTGTAAAAGGGATTATGAAGCTCTCTGGATTAACCGATGGCATTATGAAAAACATGATTGCCGAAAGTGCTTGTGTAATCTCCATGATGTGTGATCTTGTCGAAGGTAAAGCGGATGTATCTATCATTGAAAAGCGCCTTACTACCCATGATCGGTTTAAGGATCGTATAGAGTACTTCCCCATTCCTGCACAATTTGTGCCGCCTGCACCACTTACTTTCACCATTAATACAATGAAATATGTACAAGATCGTGCACTGGCTGCAGATTATATTGAATTTACACGGTCCCAAGAAGGACAACAAATCTTAGAAAATCACGGATTTACATCCGTTCATAGTGCGAGAGGTCTCGATTTGATAGAAAGGTTTGGTGTGAAAGATGTGTAGTCATTGTCCGTCATCTACATCCTGTGGGGCTCAAGGCAGTTCTGGTATATCTGGTAAACAAGCCCCTAAGAATTTAACGCTTTGGCGTCGTATTGTACAGTTTATATTCCTCTTTATTATGGGGAAATGGGTATATTATGGTATATTCCGATGCCCCTATATCGTGCCTTTTGTTAACTGTGAAAGCTGTTCCATGATTACCTGCTGGGGCCGCATTACCACATATTTCTATGCTTGGTGGATTATTCTGCCAATTATGGTCGTATTCTTTGGTCGAGCATTCTGTAGTTGGTTCTGCCCAAGTGGGTGGGTTAACCAAATGCTAGGAAAAATATCTATGGGACCACTAAGAAATCGTAAGAATTATATGCGTTTTCTTCAACTCGGCATGGTAGTCACTATAATTTTAGGGCTCGTAGTATACTTCAAATTTGGTAATCCTCGTATTATGATTCCAATTCGGACGAGCGATGAATATTTTAATGCTGTCATTTTATCTATGCAGTTCTCCGAATGGTATTGGGCGGCTCGCACTATAACGGTCGTGTCCATTATTGCAGGTTCCCTTATCATCGCCAATGCATGGTGTCGCTTTGTATGTCCATTTGGTGGGGTAATGGAATTATTACGTAAAATTTCCATTTTTAAAGTATATAAAACTAGTGATTGTGACGATTGTGATGCGTGTCTACGTGTTTGTGAAATGGGAACACGACCAAATGAAATGAATTGCACCAACTGTGGTGATTGCTTACATGTATGCCATAAAGATGCTATTAGATTTGGTCGGAAAGGTTAATTATGAAAGAAATTCAAGGACAAAGTTTCCTACAAAATCATCCATGTTACAACAAGGCTGCTTCTGCTAATTGGGGACGCTTACATTTACCAGTAGCGCCGAATTGTAATATTCAATGTAATTATTGTAATCGTAAGTACGACTGTGCGAATGAAAATAGACCGGGCGTGACGCAGCACGTTTATACACCACAAGAGGCAGCGGCCTTTGTGCACAAGGTGTTTGAAGCTCGTCAAGATATCTCTGTAGTAGGCATTGCAGGCCCAGGGGATCCTATGTGTGATGCGGATAAGACACTAGAAACATTCCGCCTCGTTAAAAACGATTTCCCTCACGTCATGCTCTGTTTATCTAGTAATGGCTTAGCAGTGCCTGATTATGTCGATGAAATCGCTGATTTAGGGATTACTCATGTTACGATTACGGCTAATGCTATCGATCCAGAAATTGCAAAACATGTGTATTCCATGGTTCGCTATGAGGGGAATATCTACAAGGGTATCGATGGGGCTCGTATCTTGTTAGAGCGTCAGGCTGAAAGTATCCGAAAATTAAAGGAAAAGAATATAATTGTTAAAATTAATACTGTAGTAGTGCCTGATGTCAATATGGACCATGTACCAGCCATTGCTAAACAAGCAGAAGCATGGGGCGTAGATTTGATGAACTGTATTGCTATGATTCCAGTTCATGATACAGCCTTTGAACATCACCGAGGTCCGACTTCAGAAGAAATCGATAACATGCGTCAATTTATTGGTCACTATGTGCCACAGATGACGCACTGTAAGCGCTGTAGAGCTGATGCTATTGGCCGTTTGTGTGAAGCCTAGAAGTATAAAAGGCTATATACCGAAGTATATAGCCTTAACGTTGATAAGTATTATTTACTATTCTTTATGATTGTATGTAGTGCAGATAATGCAACCTCCACATCTTCAAGTGTGTTGGCATAGCCAAAGGAGAAGCGCACGGTTCCTTCTGGATAGGTACCTAGCGCTTGGTGTGCTCTTGGAGCACAGTGTAGTCCGACCCGTGTCATGATGTGATACTTTGACTCTAGTTCGTATGCAATACTAGCAGCATCCATATCATCAATTGTGATAGATATGACGGCTGTTCTATCTTGGATATCTTGTTTGCCGATGATGTTAACTCCAGTTATTGAACGTAAACCTTCGAGGAAGGCATTGGTCAACGCTAGCTCGTGGTTATGAATGTTCTTCATGCCGACCGATTTGATGTAGGAAAGTCCTTCATTGAGGCCGATGATGCCAGGTAGATTTAACGTGCCTGCTTCAAAGGCGTCGGGCATGTTGGTAGGCATCGTTTCTAAATGTGAAAAGCTGCCTGTACCGCCAGCAATAAGTGGGGTTAAGGTCTGAGCCATTTCTTTGGTCAAAATAATACCACCAATACCTTGGGGGCCTAATAATCCTTTATGACCTGTAAAGCATAGTGCGTCTATATGACATGCTTTCACATCAATAGGGATGACACCTGCCGTTTGAGCTGCATCTACAATGAAGTGTAGATTGTGAGCCTTGCAGATAGCACCAATTGATTCAATAGGTTGTACGGTACCACATACATTGGATGCGTGATTGATAATCATAGCCACTGTATTGGGGCGAATGAGAGATTCTATACTTTCAAGTTGGACGGAGCCAGTTTTGTCGCAAGGGATAATATCAAAGGTAATACCTTGTTCAAGTAGTTGAGTAAGTGGTCTCATGACTGCGTTGTGCTCCATAGCGCTAACAAGTACATGATCACCGGCTTTCAACAGGCCCTTGATGACCATGTTCAAGCTCATTGTCACATTCTGAGTAAAGGTGACGTGAGATGGATCATGACCGCTAAATAAGGTGTTTATTCGTTGTCTCGTTGTATAGATAATATCCTCTACATCGTAGGCGAGGGAGTAGGAGCCACGGTTAATATTGATACCGTAGTTCGTTATATAGTTTGACATGGCGTTAGCCACATTAGGTGCTTTGGGGAACGTGGTACTGGCATTATCTAAATAGATATAGTTCATAGGTAATCTCCATGAATAACAAGGTGTATTTATGGTTATTATATCATGAGTCATATGCTTGATAGGGTACGAGTATATACTCATATATTTGTAGTGTAGTTTGTTTGAAAGGAGTTTATTATGAGTGGGTCTCATGAAAAACGAAATTTAATTATTGCAGGCCTTATTATTGGCGCTATTGCAGGCTTCCTCGTACTAGCTGGCAATCCGGGCAATATGGGCTTCTGTATTGCTTGTTTTGTTCGCGATACTGTCGGTGGTCTAGGCCTACATCGTGCCGAACCAGTACAGTACATTCGTCCAGAAATTATCGGTCTTATTTTAGGGGCTTATGTATTGTCCATGATTCGTGGTGAACACCAAAGTAAAGGTGGTTCCTCTCCAATTATTCGATTTATTCTCGGCTTCTTTGTTATGATTGGTGCTTTGATGTTCCTCGGTTGCCCAATCCGTATGATTTTAAGACTTGGCGGTGGGGACTTAAATGCTTTGTTCGGTATTGCTGGTTTTGCTGGTGGTATCGGCTTTGGTACTATATTCTTGAAAAAAGGCTATTCTTTACAACGTACCTATGCATTGAGTAAATTAGAGTCCGCTATGATGCCTGCTATCCAAGTTGGTTTGTTAGTTTTAGTAGTAGCGGCCCCAGCATTTATCTTCTTTAGTCAAAAAGGTCCAGGTGCCATGCATGCACCTTGGTTAATTTCATTGGCGGCAGGTCTCGTGGTAGGTGGCTTATCTCAAGTTAGCCGTCTTTGTACCGTTGGTGGTTTCCGAGATTTATTCTTGTTCAAAAAATCTATCCTTATCTTTGGCTATTTAGCTGTTCTCATTGGTGTATTTGTTGTAAATATTAGCTTTGGTAATTTCCATCTTGGCTTTGAAAATCAACCGATTGCACATACAGATGGCTTGTGGAACTTCCTAGGTATGGCGCTTGCAGGTTTCTGTAGCGTGTTGCTTGGTGGTTGCCCATTGCGTCAATTGATCATGACTGGCGAAGGTAACTCTGACTCTGCGGTAACAGTACTTGGTCTTGCAGCAGGTGCTGCATTCGCTCATAACTTTGGTTTAGCTGCCTCCGGTGCTGGCCCTACATTGAATGGTCAAATTGCAGTAGGTGTTGGTTTTGTAGTGGCTCTTATTATTGCTATCCTTAATACAAAACGAGCAAATGCTTAGGTAGAAATGAGTGATTATGAAATATATTGCCACATTTTACTCTCACTTTGGAGCGATTCGCTTCAAGCGTGAAGCCCCTGAAGGGGTAACCAATATAGAACTCCGTCCAGTGCCTCGCGATTTGAGTTCTTCTTGTGGAACGAGTGCATCTTTTGATGCTGGTGAAAACTTTACGTTTACAGATGATCCTACAGAGGAGATTGAGCAAATCGTTGCTGTCACTGATGATGGGTATAGAACTATATTTGAAAGTCCCAATAAATAAACATTAGAGCCTTTTAGCGTCGCTAATCTAAGCGGTTCTATAATCATTATGTAACGCAAAAAGAGGAGCTATCCGTTGGATAGCTCCTCTTTGTTATACAGCTTTATATTTTTTAGGTGCTTCACCTTTTTCAGCGGCTTCTTTATCGGCGCGCCATTTGCGTTCGAAATACTTATGATATTCTACAGGAACGTCATCAGGTGTTAAGCTTTCATAAAAACTAGTAGTTCCATTTGCTTGAGCTCGTTCATAAAACCATGTTTTAAATTCTAGCATGGACAAGCGTGCTTGTAGGCTTTCGATTTCTACTAATACGCGATCTCGTTGATTTTTGATAATAGATAATCTTTCATTAATGCGACTATCACCTTCGACGCAGTAGTCGATAAAATGTTTGATTTCCTTAATAGGCATACCGGTATGCTTCATGCATTCAATCAATTCTAACCAATCCATATCTGTGTCATGGAATACACGGATACCACCAGCAGAACGTTCTACGAAGGGTAATAGACCTTCTTTATCATAGTAACGCAATGTAGAAGGTGCCACATTTAGTTTTTTTGCGATTTCGCCAACAGTATATGTCATAGGACCTCCTTTTATATATGTAAGTTATAGACAGATATAAAAACCATAAATATAAATTGTATTGACTTAAACCTAACTTTAAGTTTTATACTATAAACATACTTGAAGTATAACACTAGTTATTTTGAGTGACAATATTTACAATCATTATACTTGGTTATGTATGGTGATTGTAGCTGAAGTAAATATAATGTGTAGAAAGGATTACCATGAACTTAATTGATATAAAATCCCCAGCCGATTTAAAAGGCTTATCTATTGCTGAATTAACAGATTTAACAGCACAGGCTCGTCAAGCTCTCATGACAAAGGTATCTGAGCACGGCGGCCATTTTGGTCCACCTATGGGCGTAGCAGAAATGATCATGGCCTTGCACTATGTATTTAACTCTCCTGTAGATAAGATTGTATATGACGTATCTCATCAATCCTATGTACATAAGATGGTTACAGGTCGTGCATTGGCGTTCTTAGATCACGATCATTATGATGATGTAACGGGCTATACAGATCCTACTGAAAGTGAGCATGATTTCTTTAACATTGGTCATACATCCACATCTATCTCCTTAGCATCTGGCCTGGCTACTGCTCGAAATTTAAAGGGCGACTCTGAAAATATTATTGCTATTATTGGTGATGGTTCTTTATCTGGTGGGGAAGCCTTTGAAGGTCTAGATTATGCGGCCACATTAGATAGCAATATGATTATTATCGTTAACGATAATGACCAATCCATTGCAGAAAACCATGGTGGTTTGTATCGTGGCCTTCGTGAATTGCGCCAGACTAATGGTGAAAGCTCTAATAATATCTTTAAGGCTCTTGGTTTAGATTATCATTTTGTAGCCGATGGTAATGATTTAGAAACATTGATCAATGTATTCAAGGATGTAAAAGACATTGATCATCCAATCGTTTTACACATCGTTACTCAAAAGGGTAAGGGTTATGCCATTGCAGAGCAAAATAAAGAAGCCTTCCACTGGACAATGCCTTTTGATTTAGAAACAGGTAAACTCAAAAAGGAACATCATGGTCCGACCTATGCTGGTACAATTGCGGACTATTTGATGGAACAAATTAAAGTAGATCCAACAGTGGTAGCTATTAATGCAGGGACACCAGGTGGCTTTGGCTTTAACGCTGAATGGCGTAACGAAGCTGGTAAACAATATATCGACGTAGGCATTGCGGAAGAACATGCTATTGCAATGAGTTCTGGTATCGCTAAAAATGGTGCTAAGCCAGTGTTCAGTGTAGATAGTACCTTCTTACAACGCGCTTATGACCAATTGGTTCAAGATCTTTGCGTCAATAATAACAGTGCTGTTATTATCAATCATATGGCATCTGTATATGGAATGAATGATGTCACGCATTTAGGGTTCTTTGATATACCTATGCTTACTAGCATTCCTAATTTAGTATACTTAGCACCTACTAATAATGAAGAATTGTTGGCTATGACCGAATATGCAGTGCATCAACACGAGCATCCTGTGGCCATTCGTGTTCCTGTAGGTGAATTTACATCTACTGGTGTAGCCGATACGACTGATTACAGCATTTTAAATAAATCTGAAGTGACTCGTCGTGGTGAACGCATTGCCTTATTAGGGCTTGGTAATTTCTATCATCTAGCTAATCAAGTGGCTGATGAATTGGCTAAAGACGGTATTCATGCAACCGTAGTTAATCCTAAATTTGCTTCTGGCCTTGATGAAGCATTACTGGAAGAGTTGAAAGCAAATCATTCTGTAGTATTTACATTGGAAGATGGTGTAGTTGAAGGCGGTTGGGGCCAACGTATCGCTAGTTTCTATGGTCCATCTGATGTGCGCGTTAAAAACTATGGTATTGCTAAAGAATTCCACGATCGTTATGATGCAACAGAGTTATTACGAGAAAATGGTGTTTCTTTAGAGCAAATTGTAGCTGATGCAAAACAAATTTTATCCGTTTAGTTTGATAAAATATTAAATAAATAATTCTCTCTATAAATGCAGTAGAAATCTAGTAAGTTTTTGGTTTCTACTGCATTATTTTAATGTTATATTTTATAAAAATATAAAAAATGTTAAAAGATTATAGATTTTTTTCGAATAGGACTATAAAAATTAGATGAAGTATTATATAATATTATCTACAGTATGTATTACAGTAGAACAAGTTTGTTGTTAATGTACAAAAATATCACAGTATTATATAAGTAAGTATTAATGAAAAGGGAGATTGTAAGACGTTGAAAAAAGTATTAACCTTAACATTAGCCGTGGCCATCGTCGCCGGTGGCTATATGTCTGAGGCTAATGGGGCGGGAGAACAGCCTTCTAAGCAGGCACCGTCTATATCTGAGATAAACATATATACGCCTAAAGAACTCAATGCACGTCAAAAAGACTTGGTTGATATCGGTCGCTATACGGCATCCGGTGATCAAGGTGCATTGAAAAGTACAATCGCATCTGCTATTGAGCGAGGTACGTTGACACCGCAAGAGGTGAGTATTGCGATTCGTCAACTTTACTCTGCTGCTGGTTTAAAGCAAATGAATGCAGCATTAGCTACATTTGATCAATTACGTGAGGAGCGTCCTGAGTTTGGCGCTGATTACGAAAAAATGGTTCCAAAGCAAACAGGACTTAGTGCTTTATTGGGGAATGGCACTAATGGGGCTGCTTTGGCTAAGGCTAAAAATGAGGATACAAAAGAAGCGGTTCAATACAATACGTTCCGTATGAAGAAACCAAAACCGCAAAATCGTAATCGCTCTCGCCTTGGTAAGTTGGACCGTGAATTGGTTGCTGCCGCAGCTTTAGGTACGCGTGTAGGTAAAAATAATCTATTCGCTGCATCTGAAAAGAGTTTATCTGAGCTAGGCCTCAGCAAATATCAAATTGAAAATCTTGAATCTTTGATTTTCTAAGAATATAAAGACCTACTTCTTTGGAAGTAGGTCTTTTTTATATGGTTGATAAGGGAAATGTAATTGACGTTTAACTCCCCCTTTTCTATAATTAATAAGATAGGTATATGACCTGTAATAATAGATATAATTAATCGTTAACATAGATGTAAGGAGAAAGTATGCGCCTTCGTAGAAAACCGTGGATTGATGAAGCTATTCACGAATATGACTCTCATATCATTTTGTCTGGTCAAGAACAGTACAAGGGCAAATGGCGTGAGTTATTTGCCCATCCTGAACGTCCTTTATATATGGAACTTGGAACAGGTAAGGGACGTTTTATTGCAGGCATGTCTGAAGCGTATCCAGATGCCAATTTTGTAGGTTTTGAAGTGCAAATTGGCGTAATTTATTATGCAGCTCAAAAGATTTTTGAAGCAGAACGTGATAATGCTAAGGTATCTCTCTTTGATATCGCTGGCATTGAAGAGGTTGTAGCGCCTGGTGAAGTAGATCGTTTTTACATTAACTTCTGTGATCCATGGCCTAAGGCAAAACATGCTAAGCGTCGCCTCACATACCATACATTCCTCGATCGTTATGCTCGTCTTTTAAAAGATGGTGGCGAGGTTCACTTTAAAACGGATAACGAAGGTTTATTTATGTTCTCTCTTGAAGAATTCAAAGAGTGTGGCTGGGAACTTAAGAATGTAACCTATGACTTACATAGCACAGACCTTCCAAATGTAAAAACTGAGTATGAAGAGAAGTTCAGTGCTAAAGGGCAACCTATTTTCCGCTTAGAAGCAATTAAGCCAAAAGTACAAAAGGAGGCTTAATATGGAAACACCGAATAAGGGGGATAGTCGGTGGGGCTCACTCTTTAAAAATGATTTACAAGGTATGCTTTTACCTATATTGCTCATCACGATTATAGGTAGTGTAAATATCTTCAGTGCCACCTATATAAGCTCTATTTACGAAAATACAGGGCTCTTAGGCTACTTTACAAAACATATGGGGTTCCTATTGTTTTCAATGGCAATAGGTGTAGTGTTATATCGGTATGATTATAGACAACTACAAAAGCCACATATGTTGCAACGCATTATGATTGTAACACTCATAGGTATGGTGTTAGTCCTAGTGGCGGGCTCTGTCATTAATGGTGCTCGCCGGTGGATTGTTATCGGTCCCGTATCGATACAGCCATCGGAATTTGCTAAGTTAGCGGCCATAATATGGACATCGGCTAAGTTGAGTACAATGAGAAAATGGGGAAAAGCGAGATATAATAACCCACTAACGAATTTACAAGGTTACGTGGGAGAACGGGTAGGTTATATGTTGCCAATGTTAGTTTGGCCTATAATCTTTGCGGTTCTAACAATCTTGCAACCAGATATGGGGACCACTGTACTAATTTTTGGGTTCTCCTTCATACTAATTTACTTGGCAGGCTTTGATGGGCGATTCTTTGGTGGTGCCTTTGCCGTAGCTGGTGTGATAGGCTTCATTGCAGCTCGTATGTCACCATATCGTTGGGAACGGATTCAGTCTTGGTTCGATCCTTGGCCTCATGCGCAAGATATGGGCTATCAAACTGTACAAGGTCTTTTGGCCGTAGGTTCTGGTGGTATTCTTGGGGAAGGCTTTATGCAAGGTACATCTAAGTACTTTTACTTACCAGAGGCACATACCGATTTTGCATTTGCTGTGTGGGCTCAAGAAATGGGCTTTGTCGGTGCTGTCTTTGTCGTTCTCTTGGTAACGGCCTTTACATACTTTGGGTTCCGTATTGCTAATAAATCTCGTGATGAATTTGGCAGATGGTTAGCTATGGGCATAACCTTGCTCATCAGTGGCCAAGCCTTATTTAATATTGCCATGGTTTGCGGCATTATGCCGGTAACAGGTGTGCCTTTGCCATTTATTAGTTATGGTGGTTCTTCATTGTTAATGAACTTTATGGCCATAGGCTTATTAGCTAGCGTTGGCCGCCGTAATGTAGAAGGTGTAAAACAAGTTGGTACGACTGAGGATTTACCATCCTTGCGTGAAGAGACACAAAGTCGCTTCAAACCTAAGGCGACTCCAGAAACAGACAAGACTGAAATGCCTGGCCCGTTCAGACCTAGAGAGTCTAGAAGGCCAACGCGTAGACGTCCAAGACCTAAAAATTGATGTGTAATTCTTATATTTTATAAGAGTAACATATATGTGTAAATTCCAATGCTATATCGCATATGGTATGGTATTGGAACCTAGTGTTGTTATTGTGGTGAGAGGAAAAAATGAAGGATTATATTGATATTCAAGAGCGCCCATCTTGGGGCCGTATGTTGCCACTTAGTTTCCAACATTTATTTGCTATGTTTGGCTCTACTGTATTAGTACCATATTTGTTAAAAGTAGATCCTGCAACGGCTTTATTTATGAATGGTATCGGCACATTGTTATACCTGTTCGTATGTAAAGGTAAAATCCCTGCATACCTCGGTTCTAGCTTTGCTTTCATTGCTCCTGTAGCTGGTGTATTATCTGCCGGCCTTGGTTATGAGGCAGCTAAAGGTGCCTTCGTTGTATTTGGTTTATCCTTTGTGATTTTATCCGTTCTAGTTCGCTATATTGGTACTCGTTGGATTGATAAGTTATTCCCACCGGCTGCCATGGGTGCTATCGTTGCTATTATCGGCTTGGAGTTGGCTCCAGTAGCGATGAGTATGTCTGGTCTTATTGGTAATCAAGACTTGGGCATGAGCCATAGCCAAGCAGTATTTATTTCTATGTTTTCCTTAGTTGTTACCTTGCTTGGTACTGTTGTGTTCCGTGGCTTCTTAGCTGTAATCCCTGTTCTTATCGGCGTTGTTGCTGGTTATATCTTATCTGCCTTTATGGGCGTTGTTGATTTCTCTGGCGTAGAGGCTGCACCTTGGTTCTCCTTACCTCAGTTCTATGGCATGCCTGTATTTGATATCAATGCAATCATCATGATTATGCCAGCACTCTTCGTAGTATTTGCAGAACATGTAGGTCACTTAGTTGTAACTAGTAATATCGTGTCTAAAGACTTGATGAAAGAACCAGGCTTACAACGTTCTTTGCTCGGTGATGGTCTTGCGAACATCTTATCTGGTTTCTTTGGTGCTACACCAAACACGACATATGGTGAAAACATCGGCGTTCTTGCTATCACACGTTGCTTCAGTGTATGGGTTATCGGCGGTGCTGCCGTTCTTGCTATGATTATCTCCTTTGTAGGTAAAGTAGCTGCTCTTATCCATGCTATCCCAGTACCAGTTATGGGTGGTGTATCCATTCTCTTGTTCGGTATCATTGCAGCATCTGGTTTGCGCATGCTTGTAGAACGCAAAGTAGATTATACAAATCCTGTGAACATGATCTTAACATCTGTTATCCTTGTTGTAGGCCTTAGCGGTGCTGAACTTGCTGTAGGTCCTGTTGTGTTGAAGGGCATGGGCCTTGCGACTGTAGTAGGCATGGCAATGAGTATCATCCTATTGATCCTTCAAAAAACAGGCGTTGGTAATGACCAATTGAAAAAAACAGAAGTATAATCGATTTTAAGTCCAGTGATACAATAGTATCTTACGATGTTAGTAGATAATATTGAAACATTAAACTAATATACTGTATAAGTAACGACTACTGAATCAGGTAAGACCTGTGAAAGTAGTCGTTTTTATTATCTTATAAATATCATCGTTTAATACTTGTGAACTGAATAGGTTTAGGATGTAAGAATATTTGATATGAAATAGATTTATATGATAAGGGTTATCTTTATAATTTATTCTTTATATTGTATAATGAATATATAAGTTGTATAAAATTAATTGAAGAGAGGAGGGCCTATGGAGTTTTTAGTATGGATGGCTATAGGGATTGCCCTAATGGCTGTAGAACTCGTTGTTCCAGGTGGTATTTTGGGACTCATTGGTTATTGTGCATTCCTATGGGGTGTTTTTGAAGCGCTTGGGGAAGGTACGGTGGCACTATATGCCGTACTAGGATTAACTGCCTTGTTAATTGTCCTTGTCATCGTGTTCTTTAATCACTTTGAAAAGACTTGGATAGGCAAATTGTTTACCTTAGGGCAACGATCTACGACAAAAGCTGGTTATGTATCTAATGATGTATTAGATGATTTAGTCGGTAAAGAAGGCGTAGCTCATACTACACTACGCCCTGCAGGTATTGCTAAAATTGATGGTAATTTGGTGGATGTTGTGACCGAAGGGGACTTCATCGATGCCGGTTCACCTATTGTGGTGCTTCGTGTTGTGGGCGGCCGCAATATAGTTAGAAAGCGCGATTAAGCTTTCACCACATCGTCGTATATAATGGAGGTTATTATGGATGTAGGTATTTTAATTTTGATTCCCATTCTACTGATTGGGATTATGGTGTTCTTGTATGTTGTGCCATTAGGCCTTTGGGTATCTGCTCTTGCAGCAGGCGTTAATGTTGGTATCTTTACACTCGTAGGTATGCGCTTGCGTCGTGTAAATCCATCTCAAATCGTAATGCCTTTGATTAAAGCAAATAAAGCAGGTCTTGATGTTAATGTAAATCAGCTTGAAGCGCATTACCTTGCAGGTGGTGACGTTGACCGCGTTGTCGATGCTTTGATCGCCGCTGAACGCGCATCTATTCCTTTGACATTCGAACGTTCTGCAGCTATCGACCTTGCAGGTCGTGATGTATTGGAAGCGGTTCAAATGTCCGTTAATCCTAAAGTGATTGAAACACCAATTATTTCTGCAGTAGCTAAAAATGGTATCGAACTCAAGGTTCGTGCTCGTGTAACTGTACGTGCTAATATTGATCGTCTCGTTGGTGGTGCTGGTGAAGCTACCATCATTGCCCGCGTTGGTGAAGGTATCGTAACAACTGTAGGTTCCTCTGAAGAGCATACAGATGTATTGGAAAATCCAGACCACATCTCCCGTACTGTATTGGGTAAAGGCCTTGATGCGGGGACTGCATTTGAAATCTTGTCCATTGATATTGCGGACGTAGACGTAGGACGTAACATCGGTGCTCAATTGCAAACTGACCAAGCGGAAGCGGATAAGAAAATCGCGCAAGCTCGCGCCGAAGAACGTCGTGCTATGGCTGTTGCGACAGAACAAGAAATGCGTGCTAAAACACAAGACATGCAAGCTAAGGTTGTGGAAGCGCAAGCTGAAGTTCCTAAAGCATTGGCAGAAGCTTTCAGAAATGGTAATCTTGGCGTTATGGATTACTACAATATGAATAATATTATTGCAGACACTAAAATGCGTGAAAACTTAGCAGATAGTGAATAGGAGTAGCTATGGACTCTATTTTGTCTTCTGTGCTATCCATCTTTTCGCATAACCCTATATTTGTTCTAGGTATCATCGCGTATATTGCTTTTTCTATTATAAAAAGCAAGAATACAGAAGAGTCTGATGAGTATGATAACTATGAAAGTTCGAGTTCTGGCCAGACTTGGGAAGATATGGAACGTGAATATGGTATCTCTATAGAGAAAAAGCCTGTAGAACCTTCGCCTGAGGACTTGTTGTATGATGATGATTTCTATCGAGAAATATTTAAAAATAGGCCGATTGAGAATCAGCATCCTGAGGCTCCCTTAAGACCGAAGGGGGGAAGACTGTTTCAATATGATGATTCGGAGACATCTGAAAAACATGTTGAAGAGCATCAAAATAATGATAAAGCTCAAACAGTTTTAGCTTCTGAGCATCATTACGATGAAGCGTCTACAACGCAACAAGGGACTCATGTTTCATCCAAGAAAACTTCAAGTAAATCAACTGGCTTTAGTACGAGTACAACTCGTTTAAGTAGAGAGTCTGTTACAGGTCCAACCTTAAGTGAACGATTGGCCGAATTCAAGCGAGATAAGGCTTCTAAAGAAGGAAAGGTACTCCTTGATACGAATGTGGTAACGACTTCGCCAATCACTTCGACGAGTGTTCATACATCAAGTCATAAACGTATATCAAATCATGCTCTAAAAGAAGGCATGAAATGGTCTATTATCTTAAGTAAGCCTAAGGCTCTTGAACGCAGATATCGTTAAGTTGGGTTAGCCAATATATTTATTAGTCATTAGAAAATATGGCTATTAAAATATTGGTCATAACGGCTACTGGATTATTGGTAATATTGGTAATCCATGATCATCGTTATTTGCAGATAGATGTTGTATAGCAATTATAATGGCACATATCCTATGTGGTGCATATAATTACATATGGAAAGAGGTTCCTATTGGTCACCTATGTGACTATTAGGAACCTCTTTTTTATTGTCTTTTTTTGATGGAACTTTCACAATAATAGGGAAAGGAGTTCGTCCATAAGGAAAGGTGATAGTATGTATCGTAATGTGCGCGTTATACCTAAACAGTTACTGGAACAATTATATGTAGAGAAACAGTGGAGTGTTCGCGAGGTGGCAGAGTATTTCCAGTGTAGTGTGGATACTATTATGCGGCGTATGAAGGCATATGATATTGAGCGAAGGCCGTTGAAGAAGGATATAAATATGGTTCATGTACAAGCTCTATATGAGTCAGGTAAGTGGTCATTACATTCTTTAGCAAAGCGTTATGATGTATCGATTACGACGATGGCAAGCCGTATGAAAGAATATGGATTGGCTTGTCAACGATCGTCAAAGAATATAGCTATCGATCCGGTACGTATTTGTAGGGCCTATAAAAGTGGAAATACTTCAGACTCTATTGCGCGTATGTATGGCATATCTCGATGGAAAGTACATCATGTGTTGCGGCATATGGGAATGTGCACAACGCTTAAAGCAAAAACATCTCGAAAGGTGGATGAGATGTCGTACTTGTATATTCATCATCATATGAGTACAGATGATATAGGGTTAGCTTATGGTATACGAGGGTCCACGGTGGCCATGTATTTACGGGAGCAGGGTATAGAAATTCGTTCAAATACATTAGAATTAGACGAAAATAGAATAAAAAACTTACGTGCTCAAGGCTATGGTGTTGCTAAAATCGCTCAGATGATGGGCTGTTCTACTTCTGCCGTAAGAAAGCGGCTAGCTACGAAAAAATATATCTCTCCTTGATGTAGTGAGGTAGATACTATATACT
>UPXS01000010.1 GCA_900538355.1 uncultured Veillonella sp. | reverse complement strand
TCCATACTAACCGTAAAGTCGCTCAAAAGGACCCTATATTCCCTCCCTAAGACAACCCTAATTTCATCTTACACACCAATACACGATGTAAACGTAACATCAATTATTCAGCACCACAAGAACTCACAAATCTAATATTTTTATATAAGACAATTTTACATTTTGATCTCTACTTGGAGGAAGGGAGGAATAGATGTGGTTTTCTCCCTCCATACTCATCGTAAGTCGGTCAAAAATCCACATCTATTCCTGCTCCTAACACATCCTAATGACTACTAATACACCTACCACCAGTATAAAAAGTAGTATCAGTTTTTATACCAAATCTAAAAGTCTTTCAGAATACGGATCTAAGATGTAACAAATCTTACCTTTTAACCTCTTGAGGAGAAAGAGGAAAAATTGATGTTACGTTTCCAAATGATTAGGGCTCCTTCATCGATCCATACTAACCGTAAAGTCGCTCAAAAGGACCCTATATTCCCTCCCTAAGACAACCCTAATTTTACCTTACACACCACTACACGATGTAAACGTAACATCAATATCAGCAACACAAGAACTCACAATTCTAATATTTTTTATATTAGACAAATTTATGTTTTAATCTCTAGTTGGAAGGAAGAGAGGAATAGATGTGGTTTTCTTCTTTTCCCCTCTCCCCAATTTTCATTTAAGTTGTGTAGATAACGTTTTATAAACAGACTAATGTAGATTGCTAACAGGTATATCTATTACTTTTCCAGTTGTGTGTATAGAAATTATAAAATTATCCGTTTGGAGGAGGGGAAGAAAAACTACTTTTTGAGTGACTTGCGTCAGAATGGAGCGATAAAAGTAGTTTTTCTTCCTATCCCAAAAGTAATAGATATACCCAAGAAAATTTAAGATATACATTACAAACAGTTTATAAAAGTTATCCACAGATTGAATGACAAATTACTTATTTTTTGGTACAATCATACTTGAAATTAGGAAAAAGTATATATTTTTATAAGTTTTTGATGGATAACTTTTAAGGTTATCCACATTTTTTCTCTTTTAACCTGTGTAATCTATAAAGTCAGTTATTATCTGGTTGGAAGAGAATTTTATTTTCACTTATTCACAGGTTGTGCACAGATTATTCACAGGAATAACAGATTTTTCCACAGCTTTCACAAGAGTTATACACATTATTCCTAAAGTTATACACATTTATCGTAATAGTTATACACAAGAGGCACGTCATGCAGTCATTTGATTTGAATAATATATGGGAACATATATTGCAAGAGGCGAAAAAGAACATGCAACATTTGCCTGACGCATTGTACTTGCGCGTCACGTCATCGTTGATTCCCATGTCTCTCGAAAGTCATTCGATCCATATTGGGGTCATGCAAACATTTGTTAAAAATTTAATCGATCAACAGCCACAGATTAGCAAGGCTTTGCAGGATGCTATTACTACGGTTATCGGTTCTCATCGTGATATGGTGTTATTCGATTTCAATCAAGAGAGTGTAGATACTACCTTTGTTGATGAAAGTCTCATCGATGATGCACCTGTAGTGGCTCCGCCGATGCCATTACCTCCAGTAGTAGAGGAAAAAACGCATCAAGAAGAGTTCTATAAACCAATTTATCAAGAGCCTGTCTACATCGATCGCGCTCCAGCGCCTGTGGAAATCCCAGATGAGCCAATGGTAGCGCCTAATAAAACAGTTGAAACTACAACACCTACATTACAGTCTGATAATGTACCTGTGGATTTATCCTTATCTAACCTAAATCCAGCATACCGTTTTGACAATTACGTAACAGGCAACGCGAACCGCATTCCATTTGGGGCGGCTCAAAATGTAGCTGAATATCCTGGTGGCGACTATAATCCGCTTTTTATCTATGGTCCTTCAGGCCTCGGTAAAACGCATTTGATGCACGCCATCGGCAATGCTATCAAGGAAAATCATCCACACATGAAGGTTATGTCCATTACGAGCGAAAACTTTATGAACATTTTCGTCGAAACATTGCAGCGTAACCAAGGTAAGTTATTCCGCAACACGTTCCGCAATATCGACGTACTCATGATTGATGATATTCAGTTCCTTGAAAGTCGTGAAAGTACGAAAACCGAGCTATTTAATACGTTCAATGAGTTATTAAATAACAACAAGCAAATCGTCCTCACCTCTGATACGATGCCAAACGATATGGAGCAATTCGAAGACCGTCTCCGTTCTCGTTTCCAAGCTGGCTACATTGCAACAATGGAAAATCCAGACTTAGAAACGCGCATCGCTATCTTTAGATCCTTACTCGAAAGAGAATATAAGAAAAACCGTGTTATCCGCATCGATAACGACTCCATCAACTACGTGGCGCTTCAATTCAGCGAAAACGTCCGCGTATTGCAAGGTGCTTTCACCAAATTAATCGGTACCGCATCCATCGATCAACGTCTTGAATCTATCGACCTAGAATACACTAAACAAGCCTTGGCTGGCCTCGTTCACACAGAAGAAGTGAACATGGTGACTATTGAAAGTATTCAGAATTTTGTAAGTTCTTATTTCAATATTAAAAAGCAAGACTTGCTCGGTAAGAAGCGTAAAGCACAATTCGCATTCCCACGGCAAGTAGCCATGTATCTATGCCGCGATATGATCAATGAAAGTTATCCGCAAATCGCAGCTGCGTTCTCTCGTGACCATACGACAATTCTCCATGCGTACGATAAAATCACGAAGGAAATTGAACGAAACGAAGAAACTAAGAACATGATTTCTGAAATTAAACAGAAATTAACAACCTGTGGATAACTCTGTGGATATATTGTGCGTAACTTTGTGGATATCCTAAAAACCGCACTTTGCTGTGAGTATGTGGATAAGTGGTTACAAACTATCAACATAGTTATACACAACCGATAAATCGCACAGTTAGTAGCGCCAATTCACTTTTACACATATGAACAGGCCCCTACTATTACTACTACTAAAACTAACAAACAATCAAAAAACTAGTAGAAACAGATCTATCGCAGAATATCTATAGAGCATCTACGATAGCAAACATAGAATATTACAAACAAGATAAGTAATTATTAGTGCTTCTACATTATATGGAAACAGTACATACAAACAATATATAAATTAGTAGAGCAAAATAATAATCTACAAATCTAATAATACTAATAACAAACATACAAATTATAAAGGAGTAACATATGCATATTACATTCCCAAAAGCAAATCTCCAAAAAGCAATCAACGTATTGCAAAAGGTATCTCAAAATAAAACAAGTTCCAACTTACCAGGTGCTATCTACATGACAACAAAAAATGGACAAGTAGAATTGCAAGGTAATGACTTTGAACTTGGTATTCGTTTAACAATCGATGGAGACATCAAAGAACCTGGCACATTAGTTGTAGGTTCCCGCTATTTCCAAGAATTAATTCGTAAATTACCAGGCGATACCATCGAGCTTTACAAACCAGAGGATGGCAATTCTTTAACAATCACATCTGGCTCTTCCGAATTCAACTTGGTAACATTGCATCCAGATGATTTCTCCTTAGTTGAACAAATTCACGACCAAGATCATGTAAACATCGATAGCTTTGCTATGAAAGAACTCATCGATTTAACAAATTACGCAGCTGCTACAGACGAAGATCGTCCTGTATTTACTGGTGCTCTTCTTGAAATCAAAGAAAACGAAGTAACAATGGTTGCTACTGATACACATCGCATGGCTGTTAAGAAAATTACCATCGATGAACCAGCAACTACGCCAATGCGCGCTATCATTCCTACAAAAACTTTGGCTGAAGTATCTCGTTTGTTACCAACAGATAATCCAGCCATGATCAACATTATTTGGAATCGCACACAAATCGTATTCAACTTTGAATCTATTTATATTATTTCTCGTTTGATTGAAGGTACGTACCCTGAATATGAAAAGGTAATTCCTTCCCAATTCGACTCTAGCGCTGTTATCGACCGTCGCGAATTCGCTGGTGCCGTTGACCGTGTATCCTTATTGGCTAAAGATATCAGTTATAACGTAATTCGTTATGATTGGGCTGAAAGCAATGTAACATTATCTACTCAAAATACTGAAATTGGTATGGCTAAAGAAGACGTAGCTGTTGAATTTAAAGGCACACCTTTCACAATCTCCTTCAACGGTCGCTACATCTCCGACATCTTGCGTCACAGCACAGGCGATAACATCCACTTGTTCTTAAAACAAAACGGTCCTGTTGTCATTCGCCAAGACAATAATCCGAACTATACATACGTAGTAACACCAGTTCGTACGAATGCTTAACTTTTAATACAATAGTTTATCATTAGTTAATTGATAATATAATTACTACATTGTATATTTTTCTGAATTAATATACATATTATTAGGTAATGATGATTAAAAGTCATCGTTACCTAATTCCCATATAGTTATAAATTGTCCACTATAGGAGGACGTTATGAAAGAACAACAGCAGGTACCCATTCATACGGAGTACATTCAGATTGATCAGTTGTTGAAGTTAGAAGGCATCATCGAAACAGGTGGTCAAATTAAATCCTTTATCGATGAAGGCATCCTTACTTTGAATGGTCAAGTTGTGACAGAAAAACGCAAGAAATGCCGCGTTGGCGATGTGATTTCTTGCGAAGGTCTTGATGTAGATCTCGTAATTACACAAGAGGAGGCTTAATCGGTGAGAATTGACTCACTGCAATTATTCCAGTTTCGTAATTACAAGGATGTAACGATTCAATTCAATCCGGAGATTATCGTTTTGCATGGCACTAATGGGGCTGGTAAGACGAATATCCTCGAATCTATCTATGTTGGTACTATTGGTAAAAGCCATCGGACCAACGATACGTCAGATATGCTCATGTTTAACACTGAGGAAGCTGGCATTGTAGTAAAGTTCGAGAAAAAGGATACGCCACAAAAGGTAAATATTAAGTTATTCCGCCAAGGTCCTAAGGATATTCGCTTAAATGACACTAAAATATCTCAAAAAGAATTGATTGGTACATTAAATACAGTTATATTCTGTCCTGAAGATTTACAACTCATTAAGGGTACGCCGTCGGGACGTAGACGTTTCCTCGATATGGAAATCTCTCAGACTAGCGCTACGTACTATCATCAGTTGATGCAGTATAATCGGTTATTACAGCAGCGCAATGCGATTCTTAAAGAATATAGAGGAAAGCAAAACATACCTCTTGAAGAATGGGATTTGCAATTAGCCGATATGGCGAGCTTTATCGTAAAGAAACGGTTAGAAAGCTTGAAGAAAATTAACCTTCTCATCGACTTGATGAACCGTAAATTGACTGGTGGTCTCGAGAATTTAACCATCGGTTATGAACAGCCGTATATGGACAATGGTTCATTAGAATATACAAAGGAAGGATTTTACGAGCGCATCAAGGCAGCATTGCCGCAGGATCGTCATCGAATGACCACCAGCGTAGGTCCTCACCGCGATGATTTACGATTCTTCTCTGATGCGATGGATTTAAAGAAATTTGGATCCCAAGGACAGCAACGAACTGCTGTATTATCCTTAAAGTTGAGTGAGCTTGAGTTTATCAAGTCCGAGGTTGGGGAATATCCAGTTCTGTTATTGGATGATGTATTGAGCGAACTCGATGAGTCGAGACGAGCGAATTTATTGCAGTTTATTCACAAACGTATTCAAACATTTATTACTACTACAGATATTCACGATTTTAAAGATTTGAAATCTGTTCAATTTATTTCTTGTGAAGGGGGAAAGGTTCAGTATGGACAGCCTTGATCTTTGTTTACCAAAGGCCTTATCAAAACTGAATTTACTAGAACAATATAAATTAAATACCCTCGTTCACAAGTGGCGTGATGTAGTGGGCGATGTTATTGCAGATCATACGAAAATTGTATCTATCAAGCCTCCAGATATGGTTATCAGTGCAGATAATTCCATGTGGATGCAGGAATTACAGATGCAAAAACGACGCATCATCGAATCTATCAACAAGTATTATCATCAAGAGGTCATCAAAGATATTCGTTTCATTATGAAACGTCAGAGCTATGTGAAAGCTAATACTGATACATCGATTTCACTGCCTGATGAACAGATTATTACAAAACGGATTAATTTCGCAGACATCGTGCTTTCAAAAGAAGACGTAGAAGCCATTGATAAGTCGTTAGAACAAACGGATAACGAAGAATTACGAGCAGCTTTCAGAAAAGTACAAATTACGGCTCGAAAGCGTGAAATCTATTTAGAGCAGCATGGTTATCATCGTTGTAAGCGATGCGGCATGCATATGGAATCTAAACGGGACATCTGTCCTACTTGCGAATATGAATTGCATCGAAAACATATTAAGGACATTAAGTCTGTCATTCGAAAATATCCGTACTTTAAATACAGCGACTGTCAGCAATTCATACAATGTACCTTCCCAGACTTTGCAGAAGCGATGCGGGAATCCATATACTTTTACCTAGATAAAATTTACAAAGGATCTATCAATCGCCGTCATATGTATATGGTGGCCATGCTCATTACGCACAAAAAGCCTGATGAGTTAACAGATCAACACGTTATCAATTTGTGTAATAAATATCGGTCTAAGTTCCTTGCTGAAGAAGAACAGCGCAAAATTGATGCCCTTAATGGGACATTAGAAAAGTAGAGGGGGCATTCCTATGTACGTTCATATTGGGGATACCGTTTCCGTGCCTATTGAATCCATCATTACCATGGTGCACGCCAAGGGCGGAAAGTCCCATAAAAGTCCTATTCATCACTATGAAACGCTAGAGTATATCGCCATGGTACCAGAGGAGCAAATCAAGACCTATGTAGTCACTGATGATTGCGTTTACGGATCTGGTATTAGCATTAAGACTTTAATGAGACGAATTGATGAGTTTTATAGTATAATAAAGAGATAAGATTTATTCTGTACATGTGTTGTACCAAATTTCAATCCAGTACAGTGTGATAGATTGTTAGGAGGAGTTTGTTTCATGCCTGAAGAAAATTATGGCGCTCAGAATATACAGGTTCTTGAGGGTCTTGATGCGGTACGTAAACGCCCTGGTATGTACATTGGTAGTACGTCCATTCGCGGTTTACATCACCTCGTTTATGAAGTAGTAGATAACTCTGTAGACGAAGCGCTCGCAGGTTACGCTACACATATCGAAGTATCCATTAATGAAGATAACAGCATCACTGTTGTCGATGATGGTCGTGGTATTCCTACAGGGATGCATGAATCCGGTATGTCTGCGGTAGAGTTAGTATTAACAAAATTGCATGCTGGCGGTAAATTCGGCGGTGGCGGCTACAAGGTTTCTGGTGGTCTTCACGGCGTAGGTATTTCCGTAGTAAATGCGTTGAGTGAATGGACTAAGGTTCAAGTAGCTCAAAACGGTATTATCCAAGAGATTACATTCGCTCGTGGTCATAAGACTTCCGAGTTACATGAAATCGGCAAAGCAGAAGGTACTGGTACTACAGTTATCTTCAAGCCAGATGCTGAAATCTTTGAAACTACAGTATTCAACTTTGATACATTGAAAATTCGTTTACAAGAATTGGCATTCCTTAACAAAGGTCTTCGCATTACATTGAGCGATTTGCGCCAAGAGGAACCTCGTGTTGAAAGCTTCCACTACGAAGGTGGTTTGAGTTCTTTCATTGCCTTCTTGAACGAAAATAAAGAAGTAGTAAACCCTACTGTTATCGATATCGAAAATACAAAAGACGACGTAGTAGTAGACGTAGCGTTGCAATATAACGATAGCTATAGCGAAAACTTGTTGTCCTTCGTAAATAACATCAACACTGTTGACGGTGGTACTCACCTATCTGGTTTCCGTGCTGCTTTGACTCGTACCCTCAATGATTATGGCCGTAAATCTGGCTTGATCAAGGAAAATGAGTCCAACCTTTCCGGTGAAGACGTACGTGAAGGTTTGACAGCTGTTGTATCTGTAAAAGTATTGGAACCACAATTTGAAGGCCAAACAAAAACTAAACTTGGCAATAGTGAAGTTAAAGGTATTACAGATGTTATCGTATCTGAAGGACTTAAGACATTCTTCGAAGAACATCCGCAAGATGCGAAGAAAATTATTGAAAAAGCAACTATGGCAAGCCGTGCTCGTGAGGCAGCTCGTAAAGCCCGTGACTTAACTCGCCGTAAAAATGCATTGGAAGTATCTAGCCTTCCTGGTAAATTGGCAGATTGCTCCGAAAAAGATACATCTATGACTGAAATTTATCTAGTCGAAGGTGACTCTGCGGGCGGTTCTGCAAAACAAGGTCGCGACCGTCGTTACCAAGCGATTTTGCCATTGCGTGGTAAGATCCTTAACGTAGAAAAAGCGCGCCTTGATAAGATTTTAGCTAATAACGAAATTCGCTCCATGATTACTGCATTCGGTACTGGTATTGGGGAAGAGTTCGATATTACAAAATCCCGTTACAACAAGATTATCATCATGACAGATGCGGACGTTGACGGCGCTCATATCCGTACATTGTTATTAACATTCTTCTACCGCTATATGAAACCATTGGTAGAGGAAGGTCATATCTACATTGCTCAACCACCGTTGTACCAAATCAAGAAGGGTAAATCCCATTGGTATGTATACTCTGATGCAGAGCTTACAGCTAAGCTTGATGAAGTAGGCCGTGATGGTATCACAATTCAACGTTACAAAGGTTTAGGTGAAATGAACCCTGAACAATTATGGGAAACTACAATGAACCCTGAAAATCGTACGATTTTACAAGTTAGCTTAGAGGACTCTATCGAAGCTGATAAAATCTTTACAGTTCTCATGGGCGATAAGGTAGAACCTCGTCGTAAATTTATTGAAGATAACGCAAAATACGTGCGTAATCTAGATTTATAAGAGGTGACCCATGGCTGAAAATCAAAATAATAATGTAGAGTTTACCTCTAATAAAGATCAACATTTAAAACGTTCCCTAAAAGCGCGTCATATGAATATGATCGCTTTAGGTGGCGCTATCGGTACTGGCTTATTCGTAGCTGGTGGTGAAGTCGTAAGTACAGCGGGCCCTGGTGGTGCGCTAGTAGCTTACGGCCTTATCGGTATTATGGTGTACTTCCTCATGACATCTCTTGGGGAAATGGCTACGTACTTGCCGATTCCAGGTTCCTTCGGGACTTATGCAAAACGCTATGTAGACCCTGCCTTTGGTTTTGCCTTAGGTTGGAACTACTGGTTTAACTGGGCTATTACATTGGCTGCTGAAGTATTGGCAGGGGCTCTTATCATGAAATATTGGTTTCCTGATGTGCCTGCCATTGTATGGTCTGCTCTGTTCTTGCTCGTTTTATTCGGCTTGAACTATTTGTCTACGCGTTCCTTTGGTGAAAGTGAATACGTATTCTCTAGCATCAAGGTTATTACTGTATTCGTATTCCTGTTCTGTGGCTTCATGCTCATTTTTGGCATTGGCGGCACATCTCCAGGATTTGCGAACTGGACAGTAGGGGAAGCACCATTCGTAGGTGGCTGGGAATCTATTCTCGCTATCTTCATGGTAGCTGGTTTCTCCTTCCAAGGTACTGAGCTTATCGGCGTTGCTGCTGGTGAAGCAGAAGACCCTGAAAAGAACGTGCCAAAAGCGATTAATACAATCTTCTGGCGTATTCTATTGTTCTATATTGGTGCTTTCATAGTTATCGGTTTCTTAATTCCGTACACTGATCCAAATCTGTTGAATTCTAGTGTAGAGAATGTATCTATTTCTCCATTCACACTCGTATTCGACCGCTTTGGTTTTGCCTTTGCTGCTAGCTTCATCAATGCTATCATCTTAACGGCAGTACTCAGTGCTGGTAACTCTGGTCTATATTCTTCTACACGTATGCTCTACGCACTCGCTAAAGAAGGTCAAGCACCAAAAATCTTTGCTAAGCTTAATAGCCGTGGCGTTCCAGTGCCAGCGTTAATCTTAACAACAGCAATCGGTTTATTTGCATTCCTTACAAGCTTCATCGGAGAAGGTACTGCATATACTTGGATTGTTAATATCTCCGGTCTTTGCGGTTTCATCGCATGGGTTGGTATCGCTGTTTCTCACTATCGTTTCCGCCGTGCTTTCATTGCACAAGGTAGAGATCTTAGTGAATTACCTTATAAAGCGTGGTTGTTCCCAGTTGGCCCAATCTTGGCGTTCATTCTTTGCGTCATCATCATTGCTGGCCAAAACTACTCTGCTTTCACAGGCGATACAATCGACTGGTATGGCGTATCCGTTGCGTACATTGGATTGCCAATCTTCTTCGCAGTATACTTAGGTTACAAATACATCAAGAAAACAAAACTTGTTCCATTGAAAGAGGTTAACCTAGACCGCGACTTTGATAGATAATATAAAATTAGACCTGTTCATTATGAATTAGTGAACAGGTCTTTTTTTGTGATTGTATTTCTGTGAAAGCCTTGCTATAATTAATCAAATATATTGTAGTCAATTAGAGAGGATACAATTATGATTATTACTACAACTATGCATATTGAAAATAAACCTGTACAAGAGTACAAAGGTATCGTATTTGGTGAAGTCGTTGAAGGCCGTAACTTTGTGAAAGATTTCATGTCTGGTATTCGCGACATCGTTGGTGGTCGTAGTGGCAGCTATGAAGATTCTTTGATGAAAGCTCGCCAAGCAGCCCTTGATGAAATGTCTCAACGGGCTTCTAAAATGGGTGCTAATGCTGTTATTGGCGTATCCTTCCAATATAGTACAGTAGGTGCAGAAAACGGCATGCTCATGGTTACATGCAATGGCACAGCTGTTGTAGTTTAATAAGTAATAAAAATCCCCCTATAAGAGTATTAGAAACTTTTATAGGGGGATTTTGTATTATGTTTTACCTTATCTTGCCTTATAGTATTTTATTTTATCTTATACCATGTTGCATACATGACTGGTAGTACGATGAGTGTTAGAACAGTTGCCACTAGTAGGCCACCACTAAAGGCGATAGCAAGTGGGCTCCAGAATACAGATCCCATGAGCGGAATCATGCCTAAAATCGCTGCGATTGCAGTGAGCATGATAGGTCGGAAACGAAGTGTAGCGGAGTTGATAATCGCTTCACGAGGTTCTTGACCTTCTGCTTTGTGGATTTCGATTTGGTCTAACAAGATAATGGAGTTACGGATGATCATACCCGAAAGGGCAATGATACCTAGAATAGCCATAAAGCCCAATGGCGTTCTCGTAATATTCAGAGCCAATACGACACCGATTAATCCGAGAGGAGCTGTTAGCAAGGCCATAAACATGAGGGCAATACGCTTTAATTGGAACATGAGGATTGTCATGATCACAAAGAGCATAATCGGCATTGGTGTTAACAGATTTTGTACAGCTGTTACACTCTTTTCTGCGGCCCCATCAAGTTCAATGGTATATCCTGTAGGCAAGGAATCGCGAATGTCTTGTAAGGATTTATACACCTCTTTTGTTTTCGCATTGCCTAAGACACCTGCATTTACATTAGCGTGAATGCTGATGGTTGGCATCATGTTGCGATGCCAGATGATACCATCCTCTTGAGTCATGGTGATGGTTGCAATTTGGCTAAGCGGTACGTAGGAACCATTGCCTGTTTGAATTGGTAAGGAGGATAGAGCACTTAAGTTGTGTTGTTCATTATCTCTTAAACGGAATGTAACAGGAATTGTTTGGTTACCTTCGTAGTATTCACCAGATTTAGTGCCAGATAATAGACTTTGCAAGTGTAAGGATACGGCATAGCTATCGATACCAAGTAAACGAGCCTTGTTAGGATCGATATGAATATTGGCTACTGGTTCCGTATCTGGCCAGTCAAAGGCAATGTTATGTAAGTCCTTGTCGCCTTGCATCTTGTCTTTTACCTTATTGGCAATTTCTTTTACCACCTTTTGATCAGGTCCAGAAACGCGGAGCATAACTGGATATTTTGATGGTGGACCAATTTGTAAGAATTGCGTATTTACAAGGGCAGATGGGAATTCTTCATTTAAGTATGGAGTCAATTCATTGTATAGTTTATCGCGGTCCTCTAAGGATTTTGTGACGATTACATATTGCAAGAAATTGTTCCGTTGTAATTCAGGTTCCAAGGTGAGGACGAAACGTGGAGAGCCTTGTCCGATATAGGATGTAAAGGTGGAAATATGTTCGTTACCTTGTAAGTGTTCGTCGATAATTTTAGCTTGGTTTGCAGTATATTCGATGGACGAACTTTGAGGAAATTGCATAGATACTATGATTTCATTACGCGTTGATGATGGGAAAAATTCCTGTTTGATCAATGGTAGTGAAAGTAGGGATAATACAAAGGCACCTAAGGTTATGAGTAATACTACCTTATGATGACCTAAGGCCCAATGTAACAGTCTTTCAAACTTGTCATAGAATGTAACACTGAGCTTGTGCATGATATGGTCTCGTTTAGTCCATTCTGATTCAGGTTTTGGAGCCTTGTTTTCGATGATTTTATAACCGAGAACAGGGCTGACGAGAACAGAGGCGAACCAAGATAGGATGAGTGCCATAAATACAACGATGGATAGAGATTTTGTAAACTCTGCTACCATGCCTTGTGCTAATGCTAATGGCAAGAAGCCTGCGCAAGTAATGAGCGTACCAGATAGCATAGGGAACGCTGTCGATTGGTAAGCAAAGGTTGCAGATCTAAAGTGTCCCCAACCTTCTTCGAGCTTAACGCTCATCATTTCTACAACGATGATGGCATCGTCTACGAGGAGTCCTAGAGCCAGTATTAATGCACCTAGACTAACCTTGTGCAGATAAATACCGCTTTCATACATCAAGATAAACGTCGTAGACACAACGACTGGAATAGTGAGGGCTACAACAACGCCTGTTCGCAAGCCAAGAGATGCAAAGCTTACGAGCAATACGATGGCGATAGCTTCAAATAGAGATTGAGAGAAATCGCCAATGGATTCCTTAACAATATGTGGCTGATTTGATACTTGATCTAGCTCAAGGCCTGCAGGAATGGTTTTCTTCAATTCTGCTAGCTTTTTATCGATAGCTTCACCAAATTCTATATTATTGCCACCTGCATCCATGGAGATGGCTATGCCGATAGCCGGTTTGCCTTCATAGTAGAATTGAGGATCACTAGGATCTTGGTAGGTCATGGTTACATCAGCCATGTCGCCAAGGCGCAAGGTTTGATTATTGATGCGAATTGGCATATCTTGTACGGCTTGTGGACTATCGAATAGGCCGTTCACGCGGAGATATACATTATTCGTATCCGTTGTAATCATACCAGCTGGAACCATCATACTTTGCTGTTTGATAGCCGTTAATAGCTGTTGTGTACTGATTTTATAGGATGCTAATTTATCCTTATTAATCGTTACATTAAGGGTTTGTTGTTGAACCCCAATGAGGCTGATTTTCTTAACATTTGGAACAGATAACAGCTGACGTTTTAAGTCTTCTGCTTGTTGACGCTTTTCTTCGTAGGAGAATTCATCGCCGCTAATGGCGTAGATAATGCCGTATACATCATCAAATCTGTCGTTGATGGTTGGTCCTTGAACGCCTTGTGGTAATGACTTCCATTCATCATTGATCATGTTCCGCGCTTCTTCCCAAGCGGGACGGATTTTATCGGATGGTAGATTTTCTTTCAGATTAATATAAATAACTGATTTACTGCCATCTGTGAAAGATTTTGTATAATCGACGCCAGGTAGGTCGCGCAGTTTTTCTTCTAATTTGTCCGTTACCTGATCCGACATTTCTTGTGGGGAAGCTCCCGGCCAAGCAACGCCGACAACCATGGTGCGCATCGTAAAGTCTGGGTCTTCCATACGGCCCATGTGGTTGTATGAGAAGATACCAAAGGTGAGGAGCACAGCCATGAAGTAGTAGATAATGGACTTATGTTTGAGGGCCCATTCGGCTAAGTTAAATTGTTTCATTGACTCACCGCCGTCCCTTCTTGTAATTGTTGGGTACCTGCGGTGATGACAATGTCACCTTTAGCTAAACCAGATGTGACGATGACGGAGTTCTTACCAAATTCACCTGTCTTAATTGGCACGAGATGAGCCTTTTTATCTCGAATGATATACACTGCATTATTGCCGTTAGAGTCTTTCACAAGAGCTGTTAACGGAATGGAAATATTGGTGCTATCTGTAGAAGACAGATTTACATTGATCGTCATGCCTAGTTGTACCTCTTTTGGAGGATTTTGTAAGGTAATTTTTACGGTATACGTTCTCGCTACAGGGTCAGGAACTGGTGAAATTTCACGGACCACGCCTTGTACGGTTACATCTGGTAGAGCCCAGAATGTAATAGTGGCAGGGCTACCTACATGCACCTTAGTCAATTCTTGTTCAGGAAGGGCGATGACTGCTTCTGGGTCGCGACCAGCTGCTAAGGTACCAACGCTTTGACCGGCTGCTACGACTTGGCCTGCTTCAATATTGAAAGCTGTAATAATACCTGTATCAGGAGCAGTCAAATTAGTATAGCTATTTTGATTGCTACTCAAATTGAGGCTAGCCTGTGCTTGTTGTAATTGAGCAGAGGTAACATTCAATTGGTTTTCTGCTTGGTCTAATTGCAATTTACTAATCGCTTGTTGCGCGTAGAGCTCGCGATATCGTTTAGCATTGGTTTCTGCTAATTCATAAGCCGATTGAGCGGCTTTTACAGCACCCTCAGCATTTTGTACTTGAGCAGATGTATCTGAACCATTAATTTGAGCAATCACTTGTCCTGCTTGAACCACATCACCAACATTTACGAATTTATTGATGACGCGCCCACCAATTTGAAAGGCCAAGTTGGTTTCTGTTTTATTATGGATGGTGCCTGCATAGCCAGCGCCAGTAGTACCAGATTCTTCACCGATGGTGATAGTACGCACCTTGAGGCTTGTATCCTCAGGTTGCTTTTCAGATCCACAACCACTTATGATAGCAGTCCCTATTAAGAGGGCTCCTATGGTTGCTATGACTCGTTGATTCATAGAATCTCTCCTTTATACCACACATAAGCCCTATGACACACAACTACATAGATGTAGCATTCATAGGACTCCATATTATGAGAGTAGATCTAAATTAGCCATTAAAATTATAGTAATTAATAGCTCTATTAGGTCTGATTATATATTTTATACAATTTAATAATACTATATTTATATGTAAACGGCTAGGGGTATATATAAAAAGTGAGTCCTCTATAAGAGAACTCACCCTTTATAAATCTACAATGCTCATAAATCTATAAGCCAGTAGGTATTAATCTTTTTCTTCTGTTTCTTGTACTACGATAGGTTCTTCATAGGTAACAAGAATCTTATCGATACGGGTATTATCCATATCTACCACTTCAAAGGTATAGCCATTCCATTTAGCTTTGTCTAATTCTTTTGGAATGCGACCAAAGAGCACGTTTAAGAGACCGCCCATTGTTTTGTACAAGTCTTTTTCTTCGCCTGGTAGCTCTTGATCAATATGGAAGAACTCTTTGAATTCATCTACGTCAAGAAGGCCATCTACAAGCCAGGAACCATCTTCGCGTTCAACGATTTTGTTCTCTTCTTCCTTGATTTCTTCTTCACCGGAAGGCATAAGACCTACAATTTCTTCCATGATGTCATGTAAGGTTACAAGACCGCTAAAACCGCCGTATTCGTCGAGAACGATAGTTTCGTGAACGCCTTCTGTACGGAGTACGTTCAATAATTTCATGAGTGTAATGGATTCTGGAATGAGTAATGGTTCTTTCAAACAAGATTCAATAATATCATGAATGGAACGTTCGCTAGGACGTTGCATGATTTGAACTAATACATCAGATACGGTAACGAGACCTTTTAATTCGTCCAAGGAATCGGTACCTACAGGAATGCGGTAATGGTTGGCGTTTTTGAGGACTTCCATGATTTCGTCCTCTGTACCGTTAAGGTCAATCCATTTGAGCTGCGTACGAGGTGTCATGATGTCACCAGCGTTCATATCTGCCAAGTGGAAGATATTTTCTACGAGGATAGGTTCCTCTTCTTCGTAAGCACCCATGGCAACGCCTTCGGTGAGCATTTTGTTGATTTCAGACTCTGTAACAGGCGCCTCTTCTTTTACAGTAACGCCTAGTAATTTTAAAAGGAATTCTGTGGAAACACCGAGGAAGCTAACGATAGGTTTTAATGCTACAGATAACCAGTAAATCGGTTTAGATACTACAACAGCAATGCTTTCAGGACTATTTAAAGCCAAACGTTTCGGCACAAGCTCGCCAATAACGAGGGATAAATAGGTGATGATAGCAACGATGAGGAAGGAGCTAATAGATGCAGCATAGGGCTCGATGCTTGGAATGCTTGCCACTAAGATATCCTCTAAAGGACCAGAGAAGGTAGCACCAGAATACAAACCAGTTAAGATACCAACAAGGGTAATACCAATTTGAATAGTAGAGAACATCTCGTTTGGATTTTCTGCTAATTCAAAGGCTTTTTTAGCACGCTCGTTGCCCGCTTCGGCCATTTCCTCTAATTTTCGTTTCTTCGCATTGACGATGGCCAATTCCGTCATAGAGAATAAGCCGTTTGCTATGATTAATACGATGATAATTATAAAATCTAAGGTCAGATCACTGTCCATGTAAGTAGATACTCCTTTTTATATAATTCTGCACATGAGAAAAATAGAAATGTTACTTTTTAGTATACCATATTGGCATCGATACGTGTTTAAATACAACAAAAGCACCTATTATAGGTGCTTTTGTTGTGTCACTACATCTGCAAGTGGCTAGATAGATACTTTCGCCAGTAACTAGCACAGAAAAGCAAGGCGGCAACCCTATTTTCTGTTTGGATGCATTAAAATGTTAGAACTATTGATTTCCTTAATTAATATAATATATGACTTCCCTTAATTTGTAAATATAGCTCTAATAAGGGTATAGTATGTATATAAATTAAGATTAGTATTAATTATTAGGTCATATAAATTGGACCTCATGATAGGATTAGATTTATGACAAGTGAACAGGAATGGGAACAGGTTTTACAAATAAAGACAGCAGGCCGCGATGATAGTCGGTCTGATACGGAGCATCATCCTTACGAGCCGACGGATTATTGTGTGCTAGAGCGCTTGGCAAATAGCGGTCATATTCGCAAGAAAAATACCCTCATCGACTATGGCAGTGGCAAGGGTCGTGTCAGCATTTTTATGGCATACCAAACGGGTTGTCACTCCATCGGCATCGAATACGATGAACGCCTCTATGAAAGGGCTCTTATTAATGGTGAAAGCCCAGCTGCTCGCAATCGTGTAAGCTTTGTGCATGGTGATGCGGCGCTCTATGAATTGCCAGATCAAGCAGATCGTTGTTTTTTCTTTAATCCCTTTGCGCTTCATACGATTAAGCGGGTCTTAGGAAATATCTTCGATTCTCTGTATCATCGTCCGCGGGAGATTAAGCTATTTTTCTACTACGTCAATGAAGAGGTAGAAAACTTCTTAAATAACCATGTCCGTTTAGAACAGGAAGAACCCATTGATTGCAGTGATTTCTTTGAAGAACGTGATGCAAAGGAACGAATTTTAGTGTATTCAGTCAATTTATTTTAGGGGACTTTCACCTAGATTATTAAGGAAAAAGCAGATAAATTCTGATATAATAATATATTAGAGATTATAAAATCAAATTATTTTTTATGGTTCTATACATTGATTCGTATGCACTAAGTTAGTGGATAGGGCTGAGTGTATTGAAGACTGGAGGTACCCGTGGAAATCATCGATACAGCATTGATTGAACGTATTCGCAAGGCCTTAATTAAACGTTATGATCGAGATCAACAGATCCAACAAATGATAGAAGAAATCGGTGCCGAAGAGGGACTCAATGAGTCTGAATTGGCTATCGTTTACCAAGCTTATTTAGAGGTTAAGGAACGCGTTTACTACACATCCTCTCTCGTAGATTTATGGAATCAAATTGAAGAGGTTCAAAAACGGATGTCCATGTTACATACCTATGATTCTCTTGAAGAGGATTTATTTGGCAATGTGTTAGGCGACGATCAAGATGATATCATCATTGCTGATAAATCGTATCTTGGTAAGGGTGCTAGTCATAATAACGACGTGTACGCTATGGAACAGGTTCAATTATCCGATATTCCTGCACAGCACGATTCTACAGTGGGCATGAACCATATTGAATTGAATGAATTACATTCTATGGGCGGTCTTTTTACAGGTTCTGGTGAAAGCTCCAAACATGAGGTGTCTGACCTTGATGAAGCACTTGTAGAGCATATGGATGTCAATCCACTAGATGGCGTTGAAAGTTTAGAAGTTCATCACTTGGATGAAGACAATAAACATAAATCCTCAGATGATGCGCTTAATGATGATATTGATAAGGCTGAAGATGACATAACATCTATCGATCCGTATACTGCGGTAAATGCTTTGTTATTCGGCAAAGCTGGCCTAGATTCCGATAAAGCCAATAAGAAGATGGAAAAGCTTCTTAAAAAGCAATTGAAACGCGTAGATGATGAATGGGCGCGTATCAATGGGACTGACGAAAAGTCTAAAAAATCTAAGGACCACAAAAAATCCAAAGACGAAAAGATATCTAAAAAAGACAAGAAATCTAAGGATGACAACAAGTCTAAAGAGGATAAAAAGGACAAAAAACATAAAAAGTCCAAGGAAGATAAACATTCTAAGTCTGAAGATAAATTAAAGAAAAAGAAAGACAAGGCTGAAAAGAAGCTTAAAGTCTTAAATGACAAGTTAAAAACAGTCTTCTTAGCTGATACTTTCAGTAAAAAAGATAAGAAAAAAGACAAGAAAAAGGATAAAAAATCCAAAAAGGATGGATCCGAAAAAAAGTAGAAACGATAGTTTCCGTATGGAATAGTAAGGCCTCTAAGAAGGCTCAGGAGAGTACTAGTGCTGAGAAATCAGCCAGTGCAGGGACTATCGACCGCGGATGCGGTAAATGCAAGCGATGTAAGGGACCTAAATGTAAGAAATATCCAATATAATTACAGTTAGGTAGTATAGAGTAGTTACGTTATATGAACGAACAGTTAGGGGTTAATGATGAACCGATGGCAACGATTATTTGAAGGCATAAAGACAGAGATTAAGGTATTTATCTTTTTCTCTGCTTTGTTGACTGCATTTAGAATCGTGTTTCTTGCAGTATTCCAATCACAGCTAGCATCTGTGACGATGGAGAATATCCTTACGTCCTTATGGCTAGGCTTTAGATTGAGCCTTAAGACCGTAGGTTCTTTATGTTTATTGGGCTTTTTGGGAGGCACATTGGTGAATACCTTTGTACCAAAATGGCCATCCTTGCGCATTAAACAGGTTATCTATTCTATTGCAACGGTACTGTTAACCTTCTTATTCTTGGGGCGCATTCCGTTCTATAAGATTTTTAACTCCTCTTATAATGCGATGCTCATTAATGGTAAAAACGATGATATCGGTGCCATTATTAATACAGCCATCAATGAATATAATGCGTTGATGTACATCGTAGGTGCTGTTGTGTTGAGTGCCGCCCTTTGTTGGTTCCTCGTTCGTTTCTTGGCGTGGGGTACAAAGAAATATAGCGATTACGCTAATACTCAACTAGTTTGTACTACGTGGTATCCTAAGACGAAGAAAACGCAATGGATTACAGGCATTGGATTGACTGTAGTTATTGGCGTACTAGGACTATTCTTTAGATTTGGTGGTGCTTTTAACTATACAAATTCCATCAACTGGGAAAGTGCGGCGCGTCTCAGTTCTAATCTATTAAATGAAACCATCCTTGATGATGTGCAGGCTCTCTATCGCGTTAAAAGCATTGCAAAGCGTGCAGATGAGCTTGAGGTCATCAATTTAACACCTCAAGAATTGAGTGAAAAAATTAGTGCCATCGGCGGTAAGTTTAACGGTAAGGATTTTGATGGTTCTTTCACAAGAACGATTACAATTCAACGTTTAGCAGAGCAACCGCAATCTATTAACATCGTTCTTGGTGAATCTTATGGTTTGTGGCCATTCCTCGGTGAATACAACGAACCTGGTGCCTACCTCGTTGAACAAGGCCGTAAATATGCTGCTAGCCCTCAAGCGATGAGTACACAGCTAGCACTTGCTCAAGGTACAGGTACGATGCCTGCTATCAACGGTTTATTGACTGGTATGCCTGATACAGGTTTATATCCTAACTACGAAGGTGAAAGTTTCAAACAACCATATGGCTTAGGCATTGGTTCTGTTATGAAAAAACTAGGTTACAAAACAGTATTCTGGTACGGCGGCTTTAGCACATGGCAAAATGTTAAGAATTTCGCCTTATCTCAAGGCTTTGATGAATTCCATGATGCGTCCGAAATGCCAAGCGATGAAAGTAATGCGTGGGGCGTAGCGGATAAGGATATGTTTAAAGCCATCTCCGCATATATGGAACAACATAGAGGGGAAAAAATCCTCAACGTAATCATGACTACATCTAATCATCCTCCATATAGCGTTAACGTCGCTAAAGAAGGGTATGATGTGAACAAGGTAAAAGGTCATTTGCCGGATACAATCGCTGAAACCGATAAGCAATTGAACGAAATGGGTCATATTTGGTATGCAGACCATGTGATGGGTGAGTTTATTGCCAGCGAAGAAAAAGCAGATCCATCGGCGCTCTTCGTTATCACTGGGGACCATAGCGAACGATTTACCTTTGCTCGTGAAGTAAGTCCTAATGTGGCATCTACCATTCCGATTATCTTCTATGGTCGAGGTATTCATAAAGATTGGCTCGCTCCTAATGCATTTGGCATGAGTATTCAAATCATTCCAACCTTGGCAGAACTTGTGGGACGTCCTGGTCAAACCTATGAAGCGATGGTACCAAGTCTATTTACACAAGAGGAATTTGTCTTTAACCATAGACTCTATCTAGATAACAATGGAAAACTTATGGAACAAGGCACAAACATGCCTCAAGCCTATGGTAAGGTAATTAAAGACATGCGCGAACTTGCGGCATGGCGTATTAAACATGGGGATGTCATCCAATAAAAACTACACATTTTTATGTATTAAATGTAATTGATTTATAAGCTAAAGGATTATCTATGAGTACTGTGACGGCTATTATCTTAGCGCGCAATGAAGAACAACATATTGTAGATTGTATTAAGAGTATTCAATTTGCTGATGAAATCCTAGTTATCGATGATGGTAGTACAGATCAAACAGTATCACTCGCTACTGGATTAGGTGCAAAGGTTATACCACATCCATTAAATGGAGATTGGTCACAACAACGACGCTTTGGTATTTCACAAGCTCAGAGTGAATGGATTCTATTTGTCGATTCTGATGAACGTGTATCACCAGAGTTAGCAAAGTCTATTCAACGAGCTATTCAAGGAGAGCCGAAGGCTTATTGGCTACGTCGATATAACTTGTTCCATCATAATCAGGCAACCCATGGTGTGGTGAGACCTGATAAGGTGCTACGATTGATGCCTCGAGAGGGTGCAACTGTAGAAGGTGCTGTTCATGAAGCCTTTATCAGCCCGTACCCACAAGATACATTAGAAGGAAAGTTGTATCACTATACATATGATAATTGGCATCAATTCTTTGAGAAGTTTAATAAGTATACGACAGCAGCAGCTAATAAATACAAGGCACAAGGGAAGTCTTGTAGTTTTTTAGGGGATATTATATTGCGTCCTATATGGGCATTCTTTAAGATATATATTTTGCAAGGCGGCATATTAGATGGAAAAATAGGTTTTCTATTATCTATTTACCATATGATGTACACCATGACGAAATATGTAAAATTATATTATTTAAATAAATCGAATGGGCAATTATAATTGGTGATTTAGTATAGTAGATTGCTATGGGGAATTATTGTTCTTAAAGTAGATATGGAAGTATAAATGAGTGAACAATTTTTTCTATCCCTACAACAAAATATAAAATTAATGCTTTGGGCTCCTATATTGAGCACCATCTTTCGAATTGTATTTATGATTGTGTATAATCCCTACCCCACATGGAAGGGGCGCTGGAAATCTGTAGTAGGTTCATTGCGTTACGGCTTTTGGTGGGGCATGGATTTTGATGCTTATGTATTCTTACTACCCTTAGTTTTGGTAACACTCCCTGGACTATGGTTTGAAGGATACCATCAAATAGAGGATTCCTTACGATTGGTGGGGCTAACGATTTATTCCTGTGTTCTGTACGCAGCCTTTGCAGGAAAAATGATCTTCTACAAGCATTTCCATGATACGTACAACTATATGGTTCATTATGCAAATCATGCAGAGAAACATAATTTGATTGATGTATTCTTTAATCAAGATAGAGGCATTCTTGTCATCTTAGGATTGACTCCTATTACATTTATATCCTGGTACATGGGAGATTTTTTCTTGTCCTTGCCATCAATACCGTATCCAAACATTGAAGGAACATGGCCCACGGTAGCTTGGAATATAGGACTTGTGGCTGCCTCTGTGTTAGGTTTCTATTGGTTCCGCTATGGTGGCACCTTATCTCATGATGATAAACCAGAATGGGATACGATTCCTACAGTGGTAAAAGAGGATATATTCTTTGCTCGTGCAACAGTGCCAGATCTATGTGCTTTAGAAACGGTACTCAAACATCCACTACGTGATGAATATACGGCATCACCTGAGGATATTGATGACGCCATTCATCGTATTGTTCCTAATAAATACAAAGATTCCTGGCAGGATTTGAGCACACCGCTTCATGCATTTAAACGTGTTGCATCAGGTCCTCGTATTGATAAACCACAGCATATTTTCTTTATTGTTGGTGAAAGTATCCCTCAATGGTCTCTTGATGAACCTTATAAGGATCTCAATATATGTCCTGGTTTATGGAATTTTAAATATGATCCTCATACAGCACAAGTACCTAATTTCTTGCCTGCTGGTAATGTATCTCGCCCATCCATTGTAAGTCTATTATCAGGTGTCTATGATGCGGGTATGGAAATCAACGAACGGGAAGCCTTTTGGCATGAACCGTTGCCGACCTCTTTGGCATCTCAAATGAAGCGATTAGGCTATGATACGATTTATTGGTATGGTGGTAATGCGTCGTACGGCAACTTTAATCACTTTGGTAAGGCTCAAGGCTTTGACCGCGTGGAAAGCGCTTCTGTGTTCTGTGGTCCCGATGCTCCTAAAACTTGGGTAGGCGTCTATGACCATGTCTTTTTAGAACATATTGAACAGGAAATCAAATCGTTAGAACATCCTACATTCCATTTTATTTACACTACATCCAATCATGGCCCTTATAAAATGGAGGATTCCTTATTAGATTATGATCCTGAAAAGGTCATGCCAAATCTTGGTGATGATCTAAAATCCAATAAGAAACGGAATAAAGAATTGGCTACTTATCGCTATAGCGACAAGGCGATTTTTAACTTTGTACATGCTATGAAAGAGGCTTTTCCTGATAGTTTATTCGTTGTCACCGGTGACCACTCGAATCTATTTGGGTCTCTGAATAATACATCCTTAATTGAACGGGATTATATTTTGCGCGACACATTCTGTACCGTAGGACTATTGCAACATCCTGCTTTCACTAAGGACAGTATTACAGCGCCCATTGGCACGCATATGAGCCTCATGCCTACGATCATTGAAGCCATTGCACCAAAGGGTTTTGAATATTATTCCATTGTGCCGTCCTTGTTTGATAAACAGCCCGATACGTTAGTTACGCCATACCAGTGGATTACGCCGCATATGATGGGCGATGTACGTATGGATTATGGTGAAAGTAACACACCGTCTTATAAACCGGTTGATCCAATTCGTCCTATTGATAATCACGGGGATGATGCTCGTGATTGGACATTGTTGACCATGTGGCTCATTAATCATGAAGACCGTATGAATAAGTCGTAGTATAATTAAACAATAATATCTATTGATGTATATGTAACCAGTATTTCGTATACATCAATGGATGCTACTAAATGTGTATTGATATGTGTATGATAGGAGGAACCTATGTCTATAATCAATGTTGTAGGCGCCAAAATTTGGGGTGGCGGCGAACAATATGTATATGATATTTGTAAACAATTTCAACAGAGACATAGGACTGCCTATATCTTAGTGGACCAATCGAATGAAGATATGCAATCTCGCTATGCTCAAGTGGGTCATGTGATGACGGCCAATCTTTATACTTTGAAGGGTTTTCTATCTGTTAATGCAGTGGCTAAGCAGATAAAAGCACAAGGGATTGATACGATTGTATGCCACTCTGGTAAATATATCTTATTCTGTATTGCCCTTAAGCAGCTAACAGGTGCTAAATTGGTGTTTATTAAACATAATCTTGTACCTGGTAAAACAGATATGTATCATAGATGGATCAATGCACAAGTGGATGCCTTTGTTTGTGTGTCTAAACTCGTTTATGATGATCTTATGACACCTGTTATAAAGGATACTAGCAAATACCATGTTGTATATAATGGTATCGACCCGAATCGATTCCAGTCTTTTTCAGATGCAGTTCCTATGAAATCTAAGGTTAGAACCTTTGGCTATAGTGCGCGTATTACAGAACGAAAAGGTTTGTATCTGATTTTAAGCGCTCTTGAACAGATTCATCAAAACAATCCAGATGTTCGATTGATTATATCTGGGGCTGGTACAGAGGATCAAATTAAAAAACTAACAGACTATATAGAAGCGCATCAAATGCATTCTTATGTTGAATTTATAGGCTTTACACGAGATATTGAAGGTTTATATAGATCAATTGATTGCTTACTATTGCCAACAATAACACGGGAGGCCTTTGGTCTTGTTATCTGTGAGGCTATGTATTGTGGTGTACCAGTCATTACAAGTGGTTCTGGAGCTCAGCGAGAAATTATAGACGATGGAGAATCTGGATTTATTGTAGATCCGCTGAACGAACACACATTACAACAGGCTATGGAACATGTGATGAGTGATGATGTAAACTTGCCGAATATCATCACAAATGCACGACATGTTGTAGAGGAACGATTCATGGTTAATCGTGTGGCTCATGAATTAGTTACGATTATAGATAATTTACATTCTACAAATCATTGATATATTTTGTAGTTATATGAGTGGATAGGAGTATGAGATGGGATATTTACAAACACAATGGCAGCGAGGCCGTAAGATTTACGGCAAACGTAGTTGGAGAGAAACTAGACGTACTTTTCTTCATACAATGCGCTCTATCCGCAATAAAGGGGAAATTGAGGCACTAGAGACCTATTTTGCAAACTATACGCCTGATCCAACCTTATTAGACCGTCAAGTTGGTTTATTTGAGTTAATGACACGATTTTTCTTGTTTAAAAGCTCAACACCACAGGAACGATTAGAGGCTATTGTTAATCATTTTGATTATTTAAAAGATGTATTTACGGATGAAGCGATTCGTGAAATGTACTCTGTAGATCCAGATAATATTTATGACGATGTAAGTCGTATGAATCGTGGCTTTATCGTATGGGAATCAGAAGACCTGGATATGGTAGCACGCTTATATTATGGCCCTGGTCAACGTAAAGAAGGTTTCTTAACCTTGTTACTAACCTTGGGTAAGCAAGGTGTATACCATGCTAACTTCCGCTTTGGCAAAGGTTTTAATGGGGAACCTGCTATGTGGATTGGCACAATTCAAGGCTATAAAGATGGTCTAGATAATGCTAAAACAGTGACTAAAAAGATGTTTGGGTATCGACCAAAAAACTTTATCATGTTCTTATTGCGCCATATTGCAGTCATCTGTAAGGTAGAATCTATTTACGCTGTTTCTGATGAAGGCTTTTACGCAAATACCCACTTAGTTCGCGGTCACCGTGCTAAGGTAGCTGAGCTAGATCCATTGTGGGAGGAATCTGGCGGTGTTGTATGTAGTGATGAACGGTTCTTCAAAATTCCATTAGAGGAATATCGTAAACCCATTGAAGAGATTAAATCACAAAAACGTAGTCAATACAGAAAACGTTATGAATTACTCGATCAATATGAACAAGAAATTCAAAATCATGTACGACCATTGTTACGAGTAAAATAATATCTATAAAGGGAATAGATACCACTATGATAAATAGTAGATTGTAACTATGTTGGGAAAAAGGGGTTAGTATGCAATCTTGGATACTTAAAAATTCTGAAATGGTACTGACCGTACTCATTTCACTCATGATATGTACGACTCGGTCATCTATGGCATTAGGGAATTTACTATATGGCCTCATTATATTGATGACCTTAATAACTTGTTGGTATAGGCGACATGAAATATCTGTACCACAATCGATACGCCAATATGGATGGGCTTATTTAGGCATGTTACTATGCGTATTTCCGTCCACATTAATTAGTAATGATATAGCGGTGACCACAAAATATTTCTTTAATATTTGGGTTTGGAAGGTATTAGTCATCGTCCCAATTCTGCTATGTATTAAGAGTTCTCGCAAATTATACGCCATATTATCAGTATTTTTTGTGTATATGGGCATCGATTCTATATCGGCGTTTGCACAATATTTACTGGGCTATAACTTAGGACCAGGAGGTCGTGCAGGTGGTGTTATACACGGCTCTATGATGGGACTAGCCATGTTGTTAACATTGGCCTTTCCATTAGCATTAATTGCTGCCTATGATAAGAGCTTTCCTTCGTATGTAAGAAAATCAGCTGTATTTTCTTTATTTGGTATGTTATTGGGGATGTGGGGTAATCAAAGCCGTGGTTCTTGGTTATTTAATGGCATTAACGGTATACTCATAACATTGCGCTATTGCTTTATTAATATTCGCTATATATTGGTACTACTTGTAGCCGTTGTAGGTATAGGATATGCATTTAGTAGTCATCAAGACTATGTAGCTCGTTTTGAAAGTACTTTTAATATAAGCACAGATGGTTCAAATTTGGGCCGTATTTATGTATGGGAAGCAGATAAGCATATGATTATGGATCATCCTGTAACAGGTGTTGGTCCTGGATTATGGCAAAAAACATATAGAGAACACTATAAATTAAAACAAGAAACTCAAGATCTAGGCCATTCTCATAATAATCTATTGCAAATAGCCTCTGAATCTGGCATATTAGGGCTCATTGGATTCTTAGGATTTTCATTCTTTATATTCTGTAAATCTTTGATACATTATGTTAAATCAAGAAACCCTTATGATTTATCAATAATGGTAGGCTTTATTAGCTATTTGTTTTTGTTTGGATCTATAGATTATACATGGGGAAATTCATCGGGGATCCGCATGTTTTGGATTGTTATGGGCATCATGATTCAATTGAAAATAAATGAGAATCACAAGATTATTTAGGAAATATTTACGCATTATTTAATTGGTTTTTATGTCTGATTTAAATAGACTGAAAATCTCCAAAAAACTACATAAAAGATAGCTAAAATCTATGGTTTTTCATAGTTTTAAACTTTTGAATATGATACAATATAAGTAAATATTGGTACATTGTATTCGTATGTTTTAGAGGTTGTTTTCTTGAAAATTGTATTGAGAAAACAACCTTTTTTTATAGTTTGGGGTATTAGTATGAATAGTTATGGATATAATAATCACAACAAGTTGCTTGTTAGTAAATTTATAGTACTTATAGCTGATTATATTTCTATTGTGCTAGGCACATTAGTAGCTTATCATTTGCGGTTAAATTTGCCATTTTTACCGGTGAGTCCACATTTTAAGGTAGATGAAATCTATGTATATGGCATTATACCTCTTGTGTTTCTAGCCATATTACTTCTTAATAATGCATACTCAGTAGTATCTCCTTATTGGGATACGATGAAGAACCTATTCCGCAGTATCACTATTGGCGTCGTTGTATCCATTGTACTCATGTACACAGGTCATGTAATCAACGATGTATCTCGACTCTTTGTTATCTTTGCCTATTTATTTATGCTACTCTTTATCTTTAGTAGTCGTTTTATTGTAGGCAAGATTCTCTCAAAGGCAGGATATTTAAATATACCAGTCCTTCTCGTTGGTGCAGGTAAAACAGCAGAGCTCGTAAAGAAATCCTTAGATCGCATGCCAATTGCTACGTACAAGATTATTGGTTATGTAGATGATAATCCTAAATCCTCTGCTATTGCTAAAGAATATCCATGTTTAGGTGCTTTTTCCGATGTTGAACATGTTATCAAAGATACAGGTGTACAAACAGTTCTTATTTGTGCACCAGGGTTAGAGCCTAAAAAGTTAGTATCATTGGTCAATCAACTGCAATTACTGGTAAAACGCGTGGCCTTTGTGCCTGAGTTATTTGGTTTACCAGCAAGTAATATTACGGCTCGGGGCATGATGGAAGAGCAAGCCGTTGTATTGCGCGTACAAAATAACTTGGCTCGCAAGTCTAACCGCATTATGAAGCGCATATTTGATATTGTAGCTACCGTATGTGGGGGCCTCTTGATTTTGCCAATTTTAGCCATTGTAGCCGTACTGATTTATCTAGATTCTCCAGGGCCTATCGTATTTGGTCATAAGCGCGTTGGACAAGGTGGTAAAGAGTTCCCATGCTATAAATTCCGCTCCATGGTGCCGAATGCGCAAGAGGCGTTGGAGGTATATTTGAAAGAAAATCCTGCAGCTCGTGAAGAATGGGAACGAGATTTCAAATTGAAAGATGATCCGCGTGTTACACGAATCGGTAAATTCCTTCGTAAAACGAGCCTTGATGAATTGCCACAATTGTGGAATGTTCTCGTTGGGGATATGAGTCTAGTAGGACCACGTCCTATCGTTCGCGATGAAATCGTAAAATACGGCGACTATATCAACGACTTTTACCTTGTACCACCAGGGATTACCGGTGTATGGCAAGTGAGCGGCCGTAGCGATACTACCTATGAAGAACGGGTATTAATGGACTCTTGGTATGTTCATAACTGGTCTGTGTGGATCGATATTGTATATCTTTTGAAAACTGTGTTGGCTGTCGTTAAATCGAAAGGGGCTTATTAGTCGGGGATTATGAGGGATAGTAGTTTTGATATTATGAAGGGGATTGCAATTTTGCTTGTTGTGTTGGGCCATTCTGTTCCAGACCAAGCAAGTGCTAGTGGTATTGCTAGTTATCCTTTATATTTGATGCGGACTATAATTTATAGCTTCCATATGCCTGTATTCTTCTTTGTAGCTGGCTATTTTATGCATATACCTTTGAAAGAGGGCTTCCAAAAATTCGTAAAAGATAAAAGTATACGGTTAATGGTTCCTTATTTCACTATTGGTTTATTGTATTTTCCCTTCAAATTAGCTTTATCAAAATTTGCAAGTCAGCAGATATATCCGCAAGATATATGGAAAATATTTATAGGCATTAATCCGGATGGGGAACTATGGTTTTTATATTGCTTGTTCTTTATTTCAATCATTATTGCCTTATTGGTTAAACGTGTAAATTTAGGTTTATTAATCTTATCTTTCATCATTGGCATGTTATCTGATGTATTAAATATCTTTTCTGTACCTATGGTATCAAAGATATTGTACTTCCAATTCTTCTATATCTTAGGCTTATATATAAAGAAATATATGCTATTAGATTATATGAAATCCGCAGGAGTAGCCCTTACATCTCTTGTGATTTTTAGTGTAGGTAATTATGCATTACTACATGATATTAATGTGTTTAAAATACTTACTCTTATAACAGCAGTTTCGGGGATTACTATTACATACTATATAGCTAACCAAATCTCATCTAGAATCGGATTATATAAAACACTTTTGATCTTTTTAGGTACTGTCTCCATGGATGTTTATATCTTTAGTGATATTGTTAAAATTCCATTCAGAATTGTACTTTGGTCTAAATTAGGATTGTACTATGAAGCTTTTATTGTGTGCTTCTTAGCATCTACAATTCTATCTATCTTGATAGGTTATATTTTAAGAAAAAATCATTATTCACGATTGCTATGTCTTGGAATAAAAAAATAAGGATATACATATGAAAAAACAATTTGATTATTTAGTAGTTGGGGCGGGCCCATTTGGTGCTGTATTTGCCCATGAGGCGCATAAGCGTGGTAAATCTGTACTTGTTATCGATCGTCGCAGTCATATAGCAGGTAATCTATATTGTGAAAGCAAAGATGATATTAACATTCACGTGTATGGTGCCCATATTTTCCATACATCTTTGAAGCATGTGTGGGATTATGTTAATCAATTTGCTGAGTTCAATCACTATGTAAATAGCCCTGTAGCAAATTATAAAGGTGAAATGTACAATTTGCCGTTTAATATGAATACATTCTCTAAAATGTGGAATATTCGTACTCCAAAAGAGGCACAGGATATCATTACAAAACAACGGGCTGCTATTACAAGTGAACCAAAGAACTTAGAAGAGCAAGCCATTAGTCTTGTAGGTACAGATATTTATGAAAAGCTCATCAAAGGATATACGGAAAAACAATGGGGCCGTAAATGTACAGAATTGCCAGCTTTCATTATTAAACGATTACCAGTTCGTTATACATATGATAATAACTACTTTAATGACCGTTTCCAAGGCATTCCTATGGGCGGTTATACGAAGATGATTGAACGCATGTTAGAGGGCATCGAAGTCCGGTTAGGCGTAGACTTCCTGAAACATCGCGAAGAATACGAAGCCTTGGCAGACACGATCATCTATACAGGTCCTATTGATGAATACTTTGGTTATTCTGAAGGTGTTTTAGAATATCGTGGCCTTCACTTTGAAACAGAACGTCTTGAAGAGGAGAACCATCAAGGTGTTGCCGTTGTGAACTATACAGAAGGTGAAATTCCTTATACTCGCATCATCGAGCATAAACACTTTGAGTTTGGTACACAACCTGTTACATATGTAACTAAAGAATATCCAAAAGACTGGAAAATCGGCGAAGAAGCCTATTATCCAGTGAACGATGTAAAGAATTTAGACCTTTACGCAAAATATGTTAAAAAGGCTGAAACGATTTCCAATGTTATCTTTGGTGGTCGTTTAGGGGAATATAAATATTACGATATGGATAAGGTTATTGCTAGTGCCTTGGCATTAGTAGAAAAGGAATTAGCATAATCTCTATTTTCGACGTAAATATAGATTTGAGAATCAACACTCATGTAGGAGAGTACTAGTGAATATTAAGATTTTAGTAGCCACACATAAGCAATATTGGATGCCAGAGGACTCCGTATACATGCCAATCCATGTAGGCAGAGAGGGCAAAGCTGATATTGGTTATACCGGCGATCATACAGGGGATAATATTTCCTCAAAAAATGCAAATTACTGCGAATTGACAGGCTTATATTGGGCTTGGAAAAACCTTGATGCGGACTATATCGGTCTCGTGCATTACAGACGTTACTTTACGCGCAAAGAGGTTCGTTCTGTAGAGGATAAAAAGAACCAAATTCTTACAGGAGCGGAATGGGAAAAACTACTTTCAGAGTATCCTGTAGTCGTAGCAGATAAGCGTAAATATTATATTGAATCTAACCGTTCTCACTATAATAATGCGCATCATAGTGATGGCCTTGATGCGGCAGAGCAAATCATCGCTGAGAAATATCCTGAATATAGCGCTGCTTTTACAAAGGTTTGTAATCGTACATGGGCGCACATGTTCAATATGTTCGTCATGCGCCGCGACCTATTTGATCAATACTGCGAGTGGATGTTCTCCATCTTGGAAGAGATTGAACATCGCGTCGATATTTCCGATTATGATACATACGAAGCGCGCATCTATGGTTTCGTAAGCGAAATCTTGCTCGACGTATGGCTTGAGGCCAATAACATTAACTATAAGGAACAAAATGTATCCTTTATGGAGCCACAAAACTGGATTAAAAAAGGTGGATTATTCTTGAAAAGAAAATTCTTTAAATAATAGACCTATTTGTATTATGGAGGAATTTTTTTGATGAGAGAAATTGGATTTTCGGAGATTAAGAGTGTCGCTTTAGATATTTTAAAAGATGTGGCACATTTTTGTGATACACATGATATTCGATATGTATTAGCGTATGGAACAATGTTGGGAGCCGTTAGACATAAAGGTTTTATTCCATGGGATGATGATATTGATATCATGATGCCACGGGATGATTATAATCGCTTTATTAAGACATATAATGAGCATAACTCAAGATATCAAGTGTTTTCTATTGAAAATGATGACACTTATACCTATACAATGGCTAAGGTATTCGATCAAGAAACGGTTATGATTGATAATACATTATGGCGTAATTTTGATAAAGCAGGTGTATTTATAGATATTTTCCCAATTGATGGGTTACCGGATGAAACACAGGCACAACAAAAAATATTTAGACATCAACAATTTTTAAACTTGTTATTCCATGGGTCTTCTATGAAGTTTACATTCAGTAATCGTTATGTAGACTCTAAAGGTAGCTTTGCAAAGTTAAAAGGTTATGTTCGTACATTCTTAAAATTTGGTGCTATTAGTTTAATGTATTTTTTACCAACTACAAGTTTAATCAAAAAGATTAATCAAGATGCCCAACAGTATCCATTTTCCAATTCGAACTACATAAGTGTTCTCGTCGATTGTGCGAGTGGTAATAAACGGGAAGTATACGAAAAAACTTTGTTTGATAATAGAAGTTTATATCCTTTTGAGGATACTGAGTTTTGGGGACTTACAGATAGCGATTTCTATTTAAGTCATTTGTACAATAATTATATGGAAGCACCACCTAAAGATCGACAGGTACCGCATCATAACTATAGAGTGTATTGGAAATAATAAGAGGGGATTATATTATGAAACTATTTACAGTAGGACCAACTCAAATGAGACAGGAAATTCTTGATGTAAGACATCAACAAGTTCCTTATTTTAGAACAACAGAATTTTCTGAAGTTATGTTAGATTCAGATAGACTGCTCAAAAAATTTATGAATGCACCAGAAAGCTATAAATCCATCTACTTAACAGCTTCTGGTACGGGTGCATTAGAAGCTACTATTATGAATTGTATGAATGAAACAGACCATGTGTTAGTTATTAATGGTGGTACTTTTGGTCAACGTTTCGTCGATTTATGTGAACTCCACGAGATACCTCATACTGTGATTAAATTAGACGAGGGTGAGGAGCTAACCGCAAAACACTTTGCTGCCGTAGAAGAACAATCATTTACATTTGTTATTGCTAATATTGATGAAACTTCGACCGCACAGTTATATGATATTAATTTATTAAGCAACTTTGCTAAAAAGAAAGAAGCATACTTGGTAATTGATGCGATTAGTTCGTTCTTAATTGATCATTATGATATGGCTGGTAATAATATTGATGTTACTATTTTGAGTTCTCAAAAAGGCCTTTGTATTGCACCAGGTATATCCCCTATTGTAATTAGTGATAGACTATATGAAGAACGTGTAAAAAATAATCATATTAAGAATCTTTACTTCGATTTCAACCAATATGTAAAAAACTTTACAAGAGGTCAAACACCATTCACACCTGCTGTTGGGGTATGTTTAGAAATGAATAAAGCATTACATCTGATTGAAGAGGAAGGTTTTGAAAATTATTTAGCTCGTATTGATAGTGTGGCGAAAGATTTCAGAAATAGAATTAAAGAATTACCAGTATCTCTTCCTGCCTTCAGCATCAGTAATGCGGTTACGCCTATCCGTTTTGAACAACCAATTGCTAAAGATGTATTTACAATTTTGAAGGACAAATATGATATTTTTGTAAATCCTACGGGTGGGGTTAATGAAGAATACGTTCTACGCGTTGCTCATATTGGTGATACAACCATTGAGGATAATAAAATGCTCCTAGAAACAATGAAATCAGTCATTAAAGAGATTACAGGTAAATAATATGGTAAAAGTGATAACATATGGAACATATGATTTGTTTCATGAGGGACATTATAATCTATTAAAGAATGCAAAAGCATTAGGTGATTACCTAATTGTTGGGGTTACATCCGACTATTTTGATAAATCTAGAGGTAAATTTAATGTTCGTGATTCCTTGATGACACGCATTGATAATGTGCGTGCTACAGGTTTTGCAGATGAAATTGTAGTAGAAGAATATTTTGGCCAAAAAATAGATGATATTAAACGATTTAATGTAGATATATTTACCGTTGGATCTGATTGGGAAGGCTATTTTGACTATTTAAATGAGTATTGCAAAGTAGTTTACTTACCAAGAACACAAGGTATTTCAAGTACGCAGATTAGAAATTCTGAGAATATTAGACTTGGTATCATTGGTAATGAAGTTATATTAGATAGATTTTTGGATGAGTCTAAATTTGTTAGTGGCATTGATATTATTGGTGGGTACACAGAGGCAGAGTCGGTTGATACTATCTATAAATCACATCAATTTAATAATTTAGAACAATTTGGTTCATCTGAAGAATTGCTGGATAAAGTAGATGCAGTATATATTAATATGCCTTTATCCAAACGTGGTGCTTATATCGAAAAAGCACTACAAGCCAAAAAACATGTATTAACAGAATTCCCATTTAGTAGTGACCTTGATGAAACATTACGCTTAATGGACTTGGCGAAATCTTCCAACTTAGTATTGATGGAAGGCTTGAAAACAGCTTATAGTCCTGCATTTAATAAGTTAATTGCCATGGCTCGTAGTGGAAAAATTGGTAAAATCTTTAATGTAGAAGCTAATTTTACACAAGTTTTGGGGGAAGATTTGGCTAATCAAATTAGAATAGCTGGTGGTAGTATTTTATCCTTAGCATCCTATCCATTATTAGCTATCTTTAAACTCCTAGGATTTGATTATAATCGCGTTGATTTTATAAGTCATAAGGTTGACGATGTCGATATTTTATCAAAGATTAATTTTCTTTATGATGATGCTATGGCCTCCGCTACTGTGGCAATCAATGCTAAGGCAGAGGGAGATTTAGTTATATCTGGTTCTAAAGGATATATTTATGTACCAGCGCCTTGGTGGAAAACAGAATTCTTTGAATTGCGTTTTGAAGATGTGAACTTAAACCAAAAATACTTCTATAAGTTTGAAGGTGAAGGCTTACGATATGAAATCGTTGAGTTCTTAAAATGTATTAGAGAGGACTCTGAAAGCTTCTTGATGAGTCATCAAGATATGATTGAAGAGGTACGCGTCCTCAATAAATTTGTATCTAATACAAATGTTACCGTTATTTAGTATGGGATTGAGTGAGTATGCAACAATTATCTTTACGAGAGGTTCAGCTAGAAGAGTTGAATCTTCTCAAGGATTTTGACAAATTTTGCAAAAAATATAATTTAAAATATAGTTTATGTTATGGCACATTAATAGGTGCAGCTCGACATAAAGGGTTTATACCTTGGGATGATGATATTGATGTTTGCATGCCAAGACCTGATTACGAACGATTATTAACGTTAAAAGAGCATTATGATCATGATGGATTAGAGTTAATCGCAAATCCTATCAATCATAGTTTAGATGCAACCTATGCAGCTATCATCAATAAAAATATTCCTTGTGAAAATACATATTCTAATACATTACGTAGCAAGTATTTATGGATAGATATTTTCCCTGTTGATGGATTTAGTGAAGATATGTCCATTATGAAAGAGATTTATGATAAATCGATTTTTTATCAAAAAATACTTACATTAGCTAGCGCTAAACTGTTTAAGGGGAAATCTCTTATTCATGCTTTAGGTAAATTAGTTATTGTTCCATTGTGTCGTTTATTTGGTAAACAACGTTGTATCGATATTATGGATCGTTTGGCTAAATCTTATGACTATACTAAATCAGAGTATGTTGGTGTAATTGCCTGGGGTGAAGGTGTAAAGGAACGATTGCCTAAACAGGACTTTGAGAAGATGACTACTATTGAGTTTGAAGACCAATTATTTTCTGTTATGTCCTGTTGGAGACAATATCTAGATAATATGTATGATGATTATATGCAGATGCCTCCTGAGAACCAACGCTGTGGACATAATATTGTTGCCTATAAGATAAATCGAAAGGATTAAGTATATGGAGCCGTTACTTTCTATTATTGTTCCTATTTATAATGTTGAACAGTATGTTGATAAATGTATTCAATCAATACTTAATCAAACTTATCAAAATTTAGAAATTATTTTAGTTGATGATGGGGCAACTGATCGCAGCGGTTCTATTGCGGATTCTTATGCGGCGAAGGATAAACGTGTAAAGGTCTTTCACAAAGAAAATGGAGGGCTTTCCGATGCCCGTAATTATGGTTTAGATCATGTTACAGGAGACTATATTTTATTCGTTGATAGTGATGATTTTATAGAAAATACAATGTGTGAAAGATTGCTTACTGTAGCGAATAGTAGCAATGCTGATATGGTTTCTTGTAATTATTATATCTATAGAGGTGATGATGATATTAGTATACATACTATGTCTGTTCAAGATGATACAAGAACTTTCACAGGCATGGATATGTTACGATATTATCTATTAAAAACGGAACCATTCGATCTCAATGTAGTATGGAATAAACTCTTTAAATCTGAGTTATTCAATGGGACAGTATTAGTTCGTTTTCCAAAGGGGAGAGTTCAAGAGGATAATTTTACTATTTTCAGGCTATTTTTGAATGCTAATACTATAGTAACAGTAAATGAACCTCTTTATTATTATGTACAACGCGCTGGTAGTATAATGGCTAATTTTAGTAGACGTTTTATGACAGATACCGTAGAGTCCCATATATATATGAATGATTATCTTATGGAGCACTGTAGTAGTGTAAAGAACGAACTGCAATTGTATCTTTTAAATTCCTATGTGGAATTATCTCGTAGAGTTCATGTTAATAAATGTAAGACAGAGTACAATGATTTACTCACTCAATATAAGCACTATGTCTTAGATCATACAGTTGATACTAGCCATAACCCATTATGGAAGTGCAAACAAGATATAAAGAGGGTATTGGTTAAATTGTATTATTGAATATGAATCATAACCATATTTATACGGTTGTATGTAACATATGATTAAAACCCATAGAGATTATCTTTATATTTTTAATTGATAATACTATGGGATTTTCTCTAATTATGAAAGCATGGTTAGTAAGGTTTGATAGATATTAATGATAGAGGAAAAGTAATGTGAGGAAGAGTTACTCCGTATTAATAGAGAATATATTTTCTCTACTAACCCTACGCGCCTTAGAGTATGTACTCGCTTTTATTTTGGTACCATATTTAATTCGCGTATTAGGACCTTTGCATTTTGGAATGATTGCATTTATGCAAGGTATTATGGAATATTTCCGAATCTTTGTTGATTTTGGGTACTCCTTAACGGCTCCAAAGGCAATAGCACAGGCTGAAGAACAGAAGATAGGATCTCTATTTGCCAAATATTTTTATGGAAAAGTATGTATATTAATATTTGTTACGGCCGTATTTTTTGCTATTTATAATTTGCAACGCATATTCCTAGGGAACACGATCGATATATTATTGTTTCAAGTTATGTACTGTGGAATTATAGGCAATGTTTTATTTCCTGTATGGTTTTTCCAGGGCATACAGAAGATGCGGTATATTACCATATTAAATATGAGTGGTCGTATCTGTACGATGCTTGGTATATTTTTACTTGTAAAATCTCCAGAGGATTATATACTTGCTGCATTCTTACAGGCTTGTACTCCATTAATTGCAGGTATTTTTTCAATAGTCTGGTTAAGAAAACACTATACTGGATTATTCAAATTACCACCTATGGGTGAAATTATTAATTCTTATAAAGAAGGATGGTCTATATTCGTATCCTCGTTGGCAGTTAATTTATATACTGCAACTAATGTAGTGGTATTAGGTATGCTTACGAATAATGTTATCGTTGGTTACTATAGTGCTGCTGATAAATTAATTACATGTGTTCGTAGAGGTATATATGCTGTCAGTGACGCCATATATCCATTTATAAGTAAGATGATGAAGGATGATATTCCAAAAGGGTTACAGTTCATTAAAAAGCAATTGCTCTTATATCTAGTTGTAGGTCTTGTTGGTTGTACATCACTATTTTTCTTCTCGGATACTATAGTCAAGCTATTGTTCGGAGCGGATTATAATTTAACTGTTGACGTATTACGAATCTTGTCATTTGTTCCTTTAGCTGTTGCTATTAGTACTGTATTTGGTGAAGAAACGATGCTACCACTCAATATGAATAGTGCATATAGCCGAACTCTAGTATTGGCAGCATTCTTTAGCTTGTTATCTATATTCCCATTGTGTTATTTGTGGGGGGCTAAAGGGGTAGCAATGACAATGTTATTAACAGAATTTTTAATTATGATTATTATGGGAGGCTTATTAAGGAAACAACTCTTCCAATAGGTTTAAATAGTTTGAGAGGTTTGTTTTAATATGATTAGTACAGCATATTATAAAATTCAAGAGTTATTGCTTTGTGCAATGATAATTTCATTACCACTGATGCGGATTCCAGATCGGTATACTTTGTTTTCAATGGGCAATAATCTATCGATGATATTTCTGTTCTTTTCCCTTTTGTTATTCATTGTATATAGCCTATGGAACAAGAAGACAGAGTTTCCCTTTAAACCGTATTTTACAATATCTGTTGCTTGGATTGTTTTTTGTACCATTTTAGGGGTATTTTCTTTTCCTTTTTATGATACTGTTATTTACACGTATTTAATCAATACATCTGTTGTCCAAAAACTATATGCGCTATTTCCTTCGTTTGTAGGTAATGAATTTATTCTACAAGTAAAGTTAATGGTATCACTAGTTTGGTATCTGTTTAGAAACTTTATATTCCCCTTAATTGGGCTATTCTTAATCATTTTTAATCTATATAAAGATGATTGTAAAAAAGGTCTTGATACTATTGTTAATGCTGCAAGGATATTAACAATACTATGTATAGCTTACTCCATTATAGAGGTTTCTTGGCTATGGAGTGGTTCAGATTACTTGGCTAGTATATTAGTAACTATTAATAATAGCTTATATGATCCTGTTGTACAAAGTGGGTGGTGGCCTCCGGAATTATGGCCAGGTCAACTTAGAAGCCTTGCGTTAGAACCATCCTATTTTAGTATGATTGCGGTGTTTTTGGCACCATTATTAGGTATTCATTATGTAAATTCTAAGAATAAACTTGATATTATATTAGCATTTCTCTTAGTTGTCATGATTTTCTTAACTAAAGCGCGAACAGGTGTTGTTGTTTATCTATTCGAACTTGTTGCATTTGTCGTATTAAGTCTAATCTTTAGATATAAATCTTGGTGGAAGTTATGTCTATTTACGATTGGTTTAAGTATTTTTAGCTATTCCTTCGCCATTGTTGGTGACTCCGTAGTAAGCCCTATGATTAAAGCTAGTATTTCTCAAACGACTGCTATTGAAGAAGGACCTAAGTCTGTATCTGTAGAAAAAGCTCTAGATAAGTATATTGATAGCAATGTTAAGTCAGTCAGCAATACTAGTTCTAGATCTAATTCAGCTAGATTTGGTAATACCGTAGCTATGTTTAACGTTGGACTAGATCATTTAGTATTTGGTGTTGGTAGAGGCTTACACTCAAGTTATATGGTTGATAAATTCCCTGATTTTGCTAAAGATAGTGGCGAAGTTAAACGTTGGACAGAAGACGTATTACAAAAAGGCTTTTTAGCATTTGAGTATCCAGTACTTAATGAGTTTGCAGCTATATTGGCATGGTTTGGGTTGATAGGGGAAATCTTGTTTATTACCCCAATTTTATATATCTTATATAGAACCTATAAGATTAAGAAGTATATTAACAACCCTACATTGGTCTACCTATTAGTGGCATTCTTTGGACAAATTGCATGCTTTATGAGTAATGAATTTTTATTGGCTTATCCAATTCTTGTAGGGATTTTGATTTGTTATATTAAATTTTATGAGCATAATGATATAACCAGAGAATAGGGGGTTATTCTAAATAAAGTATAATGTGTATATTGTAACTAATGTTTAAAATACATCGAATATATTTGATATATAGTTTATGGCTTTTCTATCTCATAATTAGTTATAATTTGTATAGCAAAATATTATAGAATGAATATATTGGGAGTATTCATTTCTAGGGGACTACATTAGTTAATATATTGGTTTGGGAGATTTTAATTATGAAAAAATATGTACTTTCAGTTGATAAGAATAGGCCTATAGAGCTTGAAATTACAAATATTTTAGATGATAATAAAGCTATAGTGCGCGGTCGTCTTAATACATATCATTTGGATTATGATGTAGAGACAACTTCTGTTTTATTGAATTTTACGTTGGAAGGCGATCGAGAAACTGTATATAGTATTAGATTAAAGGAAGATGATTCTTTATTAAAATGTTTAGATTGTACTCCTCAGGAGATATTCTTTAACATTGTTAATTTTCTTGGTGAAGTAATACATAAGGCTAAATCTATTGGACATACATTAGTTATGAAGTTAGATCATCAAACTTCTAGATTACTTGTAAAGGATTTAACAAAAATTGGTGATGAATATCGTACATTTAATGGAGAACTAGTATATTAAGATAATTCTTAATAACTATATAGTGGAATTAAAAGAAGGTATCAACGGCAGTTGATACCTTCTTTTATGTAGAAATCAAATTGATGGGATACTAAATTTAGATCAACCTATAATATCTTTATTAGATATACGAAGATAAGAAATAGGGATTGAATGTTCTCTTATATAACAAATCTGTTATGAAACGTATTGTATTGTATATTGAGCAGCCGATAGTAGTTGGCTCAGAAGTTGCCATTTTAATGCGAATTTCACCGTTTTTTGGTATAATAAACAAGTATTCCAACGATAAAACGGAGGTAATTCTAATGCGTAAATTCTTATATATATTAGCAGCTCTACTCGTGTTGATTGGTATTAATACACATGATGTAGAAGCTCGTACAGATGTGTATGCTACAACCTATAATGGTAATAGCTGGTATGTAGACCAAGACTCTGTGAAGAGAGTAGGGGATGTACTCAACTTTACGGTGTACACTACATCTGGCCTTAGCTATAAGGTATCATCTAGCGATAGTAACTATTACAATGCAGATGTATTCTACTATAACAACAAACTCGTTTCAGACAATGGCCAATCTGTATGGAAATCTCCAGGTATGATGGCCGCTATGCGTGTGGCACGTAGATAAAGAATAAAGGCAGCGATTCGATCGCTGCCTTTTGGTCTGTATAAGTGTACTATAGTATCGTTTATCCGTATTTGACGATATATAAGATTAACCCTATAATATAAATAGATAGCCAAGCGAGTAGATCCGTCGGGCTCATCTCAAGAGAATAAATAATTGATGAAATGGCCTTTCAGTTACCTAATTATCTAGGGATAACGAAGGGCTATTTGTCTTTTCCAAGACAAATAAGCGCCACGAGTGCACCAAAAGCAATGACTACAGTCATTACCTCTAGGATTAGCATGATTAACTCATAATCACTCATAGACAACCCTCCCTTCATAGACGAAGAGAGGCCCAACCTCGCTTAACTATCCTATATCAATTATATGGCGAACATATAAGCGAATCAATAAGAATCTATTTATAGAAATATACAAAAATATATATACGTATACGTTAGCAGTAACTATAATTACTGCTTTTTTTACTTGTGATAATTTTATAGTTATGTGGCAAATTTCCCTCATATTTACAAGAATATAATTATTAAATATAATTAAATTATTTAATAATAGTTTATAGTATGTAAATGAGAGAGGGTTTTTATGAAACGTGTGTATAAAGCAAACCTATCTTTAGCGATTGCTCTGACGATTGCTAGTTCTGTGGTGCCTTATGTGATGGCAGAGGGGATGACGATTACTGCTACTAATGGTGGGTCATTCAAAGCTGGCGAAATGACAAACTACATATCTACCATTGAGGCAGATACTGGTAGTACAGTCAGCATTGATAAAGCTGTTGCTAATATTGGCTATAATAACAAGCCTTTTATCAGCAGTAAAGGTGGCAGTACAGTTAGCCTTAAGGAAGGTGTTTATGATGTTCAAAATGTAAGCACTCCTATTGCAGTGGCTCAAGGTGGCACCGTTAATATTGGTGTAGACGGCAACAAAGGTAATTTTACTGGCAATGACTTGTCTTTGGTAGGTGATGTTATCGTTAAAAGCGACCCAAATCATGCGTCTGAGATCAATATTGGTATCATTGGCAAAGAATCTCTTTGGGATGGTTTAGCCTTTAACTTAGCAGACAAAGACGCAAAGCATCCAAGTCATATCAATGTATTCCTTGGCGACTATGGTTCTTGGGAGCTTTTCTATCAAGGCGGCTTGCATGAAGGAACATTAGATGGTGGTACACAACCTAGCCATGTACATCGACTTGTAGGCTCTAAGAATCGCAACTATGCGAATATGGTAACCCAAAGTGAGCATAATAAGCTATATGTAGATAAGCTTGAAGGGCATGTAAACTTTATTTACGATCCTAATGATGAAGGTGGCGATACTGAGGATCCAAGCTATCAACCACCAACGAAAACCTATAATGGTTTAACTCCAGATTCCTTCTGGGGTGGTGATATTCATATTACAAGTGCGGCTCCTGGTGCAGCGGCTCATGTGTACACTACTCAACGAGGCCTAGATATGTCCTCTGAGGCTAATGTGAACAAGATTTTAGATAACTTGGCTCACAAGATGTACTATCATAACTATGTTAATGGTGAAAGAAACCTACAAGGTACAGTAGCTATTGCATCTGATGGTTCTGAATCTGGTCGTTTTACAGTAATTACATCTGGTCATGCTAAAGAAGGTGATATTACATGGCAAGCCGATAAGGATGGTCAAGGTAAATACGTATATGGTGAAAATAAACCTGTACCAAAACCTCAACCTAAGCCAGAAGTTAAACCAACTCCTAAACCTGAGGTTAAGCCGGTACCAACTCCGACTCCTAAACCAGAGGTAAAGCCTACTCCAAAACCTGAGGTTAAGCCAGTACCAAAACCAACTCCTAAACCAGAAGTGAAACCAGCTCCAGTGCCAGAGCGTAATTCTCATATTCACGTTATCATGGGTGATTTTGATACTCCTCATATGCGCGGTGCCCGTTCTGCTATCATGAGCAATATCAACGGGTGGAGAACATTGACAGATAATATGTATCGTCCACGTGTATTGCAACAAGGCGAACCAACAGGCATTTGGGCTCGTGTTGGGGGCGGTAAATATAGCTATACCGCAAAAGGTATAGACACAGATACAACATATACACGCATTCAAGGCGGTTACGATGCTAAAACAGGTAGTGGCTGGACTGTAGGTGGTCAAGTATCCTACCTTCGTGGCAACGATGACTACGTATTCAATGGTACTGGTAAGGAAAAAGCCTTTGCTGTAGGTGTGTACGGTGTTAAAAATCTTGGCAAAGATCAATATATTCATCTCGAGTCCCAAGTAGGTCGCGTTTCTAATACTTTCACAGCTCGCAATGAAATTGGTGAAAGCCTTTCTGGTGATGCTAAAGCCAATGCCTACACAATTGGTGCACGCTATGGTAAAACTGTGAAATTCCAAAATGGTACATATATTGAACCACAAGCGCAATTGAGCTACACGCACTTTGGTGGGGATAGCTTTGATGCGGGGCGTATGCATGTTAACCAATCTGGTGTGAGCAGCACAGCAGGTGGTCTTGGCCTTGAAATTGGTAAAACATTCGGCGCAGGTAACATCTATACTCGCGTTGGTGTAAACCATGCCTTCTCTGGCACTGTAAATACAGCGTACACAACTGGCAATACTACAAAATATACAAAACAAGATCTTAAAGGCACTTGGACAGATCTAGCATTCGGTGGTCGTTATGGCTTCAATGCTAATAACAGCATCTTTGCTGACCTTAGCACAGGTCTATCTGGCGACTATAAAGCAGGCTGGTCTGTAAATGCTGGATTTACACATAAATTCTAAGAATCAATTTAATAAATTATTCTTTGTAATATAGCCAATATATAAAGCCTCCTAATAGTAGAGTAATAACTTTATTATTAGGAGGCTTTTATAATATATTTCGGATATTTCTATTAATAGATTCTTATTGATTCGATTATAGGGCGCCTTTGGAGCACTTGTGGCGCTTATTTGTCTTGGAAAAGACAAATAGCCCTTCGTTATCCTTGGATAATTAGGTAACTGAAAGGCCATTTCATCAATTTTTTGTAACTTTGAGATGAGCCCGACGGAACCACTCGCTTGGCTATCTGTTTATATTATAGGGTTTATATCATATATCGTCAAATACGGATAAACAAGTTTATATTAAACAATTTTATATGGTTATTATTTACTATGAGGCAGCGAGTCAATCGTTGCCTCTTTTGGTATGTTTTTATCTAATACATATCAAATCTTAATTATTTCTAAAATAAATAAGCTTAATTCATTTACAATTCACTAAAAATGATGTAATATTTTAAATATATTTTAAAAGTGTTAGAAAAAAGTTTCTTTATTATGTGAGTGTATATCTGTCTTTTACCGTATATAAAGGCTAATAAATCAACTCATAGATATATATTCAAGTATGAAGGAGCTTTCACAAATGTGATTGTATTATAAGTGAAGTATTTATTGAGGTGTAAGAGGATGAGAGGTAGAAATAAGATTTTATTATCTGCTGTTATGATGACCTTATTGTCATCTACGATGGCTATGCCTAGCACATGGGCTGCAGCAGGTATTAATTCTGATGGACGTATTTTTGCAACTACTGCAGATAGTAAATTTGAAAGTACAGGTAGTACGACTGCGAATGGTGTAGTTGCATCTGATGGTGGTCAAGTTACAATTGGATCTTTGGACACTCCTGATGCATCTCAATTGCCTAAACGCTATCGTCAACCAGCTTTTATTACAGGCATGCTAAATAACAGTTCCATCCAAGTAGATGGCGGTGTTATGGACGTGACTACTGCGCCATGGAAGTCTCCATATCCAGTAGCATTTGCTTATAATAGTAAAATTAATCTTGGTGTCGATGATGCGGGTACCGTAAAGCACAAGGTATTTAATATGCAAGGTGATGTGCTCGTATCTGATAAAATGATGCCTCCGCATCAAGAACAGCAACCATCTGTGATCAATATCGGCCTAGGCCGTGCGCACAATAGCCCTAACCAATTTTCTGGCAAAGCTGTGAATACCTTAGAGGATAAGGGTGGCGAAATCAACATGACCTTTGATGGTGGCATGTGGAGCCATGATTACATGGGCGGCTTGGAAGCTTTCAAGATTGATGGTAAAGCAGAACGCAGTAGTATTAATAACCTCACAGGCACTCGTACGCGCGAAGGTTTTAGCCGTATTGCGCAAGATTCTCGTAGCGACATTCATGTGAATAAATTGGACGGCCATATCAACGTTATTTATGACATGAGTGATAGCACTGGTTTGAATTTCGCTAAACAAGGCTCCAAGAAAAATGGTCTTGATCCGGCTGATATCGAGGGTGGTAACTTCATCGTAAAATCCGCTGCGACTGGCTCTGCTGTGCATGGCTATGTAACAGGTGATCATCTTGATACTTCCTCTGAAAGTAATGTAAACAAGATTTTAGATAACTTAGCTCACAAATTCTATTATGAAAACTATGTAAAGGGTGAAAGAAACCTTTCTGGTACTGTATCCATCGCTTCCAAAGGCATCGTGTCTAGCTACAAAAAAGCATTGACTACAGATCAAAAAGAAGGGGATATTACTTGGAAAGACGGTAATGGTCAAGGCTCCTATGTGGTGCCAGAACCAAAACCTACACCAACTCCAGATCCTAAACCAGTTACACCAGTGACTCCAGATCCTAAACCAGTTACACCAGTAACTCCAGATCCAAAACCGGTTACACCAGTAACTCCAGATCCTAAGCCAGTTACACCTGTAACTCCAGCTCCTAAGCCAGTTACACCAGTAACGCCGGATCCAAAACCAGTTACACCAGTAACTCCAGATCCAAAACCAGTTACACCTGTTACACCGGCTCCAAAACCTCAAGTTCCAACTCCTACACCAGTAAATCCTAATCCTGTTGTTCGTGGTGCTTATGATACACCTCATATGCGTGGTATTCGTTCTGCTGTAGTAGGTAATATCAACGCATGGCGTACATTAGCTGATGATATGTATCGCCCGCGCGTATTACAACAAGGTGAACCAACAGGTATTTGGGTTCGCATCGGTGGCGGTAAATACAGCTACTCCGGCAGCGGTATCGATACAGCTACAGATTACACACGCATCCAAGGCGGTTATGATGCTAAAATCAGCCGTGGCTGGACTGTAGGTGGTCAAGTATCCTACCTTCGCGGTTCTGAAGACTATGTATTCGATGGTTCTGGCAAGGTTAAATCCTTCTCTGTTGGTGCTTATGGTTTGAAAGACCTTGGTAAGGATCAATATGTACATGTAGAAACGCAAGTAGGTCGTGTATCTAATGACTTCACAGCGCGTAATGAAATTGGTGACCCTATGTCTGGCGATACAAAATCTAATGCGTATAGCATCGGTGTTCGCTACGGTAAAACATTGAAATACGCTAATGGTTTCTATGTAGAACCACAAGCACAATTGAACTTTACACACTTCGGTGGCCGTAACTTCAATGTAGGTAATGTATCTGTTAACCAATCTGGTGTGAACAGCACTTCTGGTAAGCTTGGCCTTGAATTGGGTAAACAATTTGGCCATGGTAACCTCTATACACGCTTTGCTGCAGGTCATGCTTTCACAGGCAATGTAAAAACTACATTCGCTAGTGGCACAGCTGTGAAATTAACAGAACAAGATCTCAAAGGCACTTGGACTGAACTTGCCTTCGGCGGCCGTTATGGCTTCAATAGCAACAATAGCGTATTTGCTGACGTTGCCACTGGTTTGTCTGGTGACTACCAAGCAGACTGGGGCGTAAACGCAGGTTTCACGCACAAATTCTAAGGGTAGATTTATTAAATAATCCTTTCTATAATAGCTAATATATAAAGCCTCCTAATAGTAGAGTCATAACTTTATTATTAGGAGGCTTTTATAGTATTTATCATAGAATTAACTATATAGCACCTATTCATTTTTTTCTAATGTTACGGGAAAGTTATATAGACGAAATACGATATATTGTGTATACTAATGGAATTAGTAAGCATATTAGAATCATTATTGATAGAGGCTTACTGTATTAATAAATTTACCATGCTTAGTATGGGGATTTCTATGGAGATAACAGTTCCTAAGGAGATAATATCTAGTGTATGATAAATAAAGTAGCTCTGGGGAGGGCGCTTTAAGAGAGGAGAACTAATGAAATTAATTAAATTATTACCAGTTATGGCAATTGCTTCTGTATGTGTTGCTGGCCAAGTACATGCGGCACAAGATCCTTTGATGATGCCTGAACAACCTGCGGCTCCTTTGACTGCAGAACAACAAGAAATCTCTCTTGCTGTACCTAGCGAAGAGGTAAAAGCTGTAGTATCTGAATTTGCAGCATTCCAATTGGGTATGAGCAATGCATTAATCAAAGACGACAACCGTGTAATGTCTGGTCAACAACGCTATACTAATAACGTGTTGTACTACATGAACGTTCGTCGTAGCTGGTACATTACAAGCCATCGCTATAAAAAAGATAGCTATGCTCGCGTAGCTTTAGATCGCTTGTACTTAGATTACAAAGAATTCTTCGAAAATCACACAACTGTGTCTGACATGAATAAAGCTGAATATGAAAACCAAATCTTGGCAATTCTTGAAAAGAATACAGCTAACATGTCTAACGATGAATTGCGTTTCTACATGAACGAAATGGTAATCTACAGCTTGAAACAAGCTATGCGCGATGGCAACAACCGCGTTAAACGCATCCGCTAATCAGTATAATTATAAATATATACTTATGAAAGAGGTAACGGTAAAAGCCGTTGCCTCTTTTAGTTTTTATGGTTACTTTATTTCTAAAAATGTGAGGTAAATCACATAATAGTGGCTTTAATAGTACTATACTAATTCCATGACCTTATAGCTGTTTATATATAGGTAAGCCCTTACATACTATACATAAATTTACATAATAGTATTCAAGTATATGCAATTACTCCTAGTTACAAAGCAATTACAATCCTTTTGGATACTATGTTCTCTCTCGTAAGCTATAGGTCGTACTAAAACAAATGGCCCCCGTAGGATTCATTCCTACGGGGGTTTGTTTGTTAATTGTATTGGCTAATCTGTCCTTTATGAATTATTATTTATGTTATTTACATATTTTTTCGATAGCAGTATAATTTAATCGTAGTAATCATGAGGATAATATGAAGGGGAAGTGTTTTGTAGTATAACAAGGGAGGCGTATGATTATGAATCACGCAAAGAAACTACAATTATTAGCAGTACTCGGAGTTTTAACCATATCTTCTGCTAGCTTGGTACAAGCTGCAGATATTCCTGTTGTGTCCACTGGTGGTGCCACTTATAACATTGGCTTACAAGGTTGGTCATCTTTTACCAACTCAGATAATGTACATCTTGGTGGTCAAACTGGGGCGGCTAATAGCGATCCATATTCCCATACAGGGGACCCAAATGCAAAGGGTAATAATATTGCCATCGGTCGTCTTGCCTTAAATGGTTCTCAAGGTGGCGGCAATGTAGCATTAGGTGCTAAGAGCTTTGTAGGTGGTAAAGGTGACTATAACTTTTTAGGTAACTTTGCAGCAGGCTTTAAATCAACTATTTCGGATACAATTGCGGTAGGTTATTTTGCAGGAGCTGGCTCTGAAGGTAATAAAAACGTATGGCTCGGTGCCTCTCAAGCTGGCGGTAGTAAGGGGAATAACACTGTATTAATCGGTTCTAACTCTACCGTAAATGGCGATTTTAACTATGGTATGGGCCATGGCGTTATCTTTAAAGGCGATAAGAACTCTGCTATTGGTGCTTACAACAAGATCGAAGGTAACCAATCTGGCGCCTTTGGTGTAGGTACATACGATGTGGATACTGTTAAGGGGGATAACTCCTACAGTGTGGGTAACAAGAACCAAGTGAGTGCGAATAATACATTCGTAGTGGGTAATAATGTGAAAACATCGCTAGATAATGCCGTTGTATTAGGTAATAATTCTACTGCTGAAAGTAGTGATGTAGTGAGCACTCCAAGTTATACATTTGTGAATGGTCAAACTGAAAGCTTTGCCGGCACTTCTCCTGTGTCTACTGTATCCGTTGGTGCAGCTGGCCAAGAACGCACAATTACTCATGTAGCAGCAGGTCGTATTACAGCAGACTCTACAGATGCAGTTAACGGCTCCCAATTATATGGTGCCACCCAACAAATCGATGTATTGCACCGCGATGTACGCCGCGTAGAAAAAGAATCTAACCGTGGTGATGCTCGTTCCGCTGCACTCGCTGCATTGCATCCACTACAATTTGATCCAGACCACAAGGTTCAAGTAATGGGTGGCTATGGTCACTATAAAGGCGAAAATGCATTAGCTCTTGGCGTTGGTTACTACCCAAAAGAAAACCTACTTCTCACTGCAGGTACAACTGTAAGTGGTGATTTGATGGCCAATGTAGGCGTGTCCTATAAATTCGGTGAAAATAAGACATTAGCTAAGATTTCCCCTGCATCCTATAACGCATTAGAACAACGTGTGGATACACTAGAAGCACAAAATAAAAAACTACAAGAAACAGTAGATATGCTTGTGCAAAAACTTAATGAAAAATAGGATGTGTATATAAATAATTCCTATCGGAAATAAATGAAATACTTATAAAATAAAAAGAATGCAGTGATTTTATATCACTGCATTCTTTTTATAAATACATATAAATAAAGCTTTATAGTTAATAAATTTGACATACGTGTAAATACGTACTATAATATACGTATAAAGACGTATTATTAAATAGGAAGGTGGTGATTATTAGATTGACACCAAAAGAACTTATGCGTCGATTAGAACGTGATGGATGGAAAAATGTACGGACTCGCGGATCACATTATATCTTTAAACATTCATCAAAGCCAGGTCTTGTTACAGTACCATTTCATAATGGTGACTTAAAACCAAAGACTTTGCAATCTATCTTGAAACAAGCGGGGCTTTTATAGCCCCCATCAAGATAATAGGTGTCAATAATAATCAACTAAAATATAAAGCAATATAGCATGGAGGAGGATAAAAATGAGAGTGAAATTATATCCAGCAATTTTTAGTTCTGATGGTCATAGTGGATATACAGTAACTTTTCCAGATTTAATTGGTTGTGTAACAGAGGGTGATACATTAGAAGAAGCAGTAAAAATGGCTGAAGATGCATTGGGTATTTATTTATATACTTTGAGTGAAGAAGGGGAACCATTTCCTGAAGCTACAAATCCAATTAATTTAAAATGTTCTAAGGGTGAGTTTATTAATATTGTTACCTGGGATGAGAAAGAATATTTAAAGAAAACGGATAATAAAGCAATTAAGAAAACATTAACAATTCCGAGTTGGTTAAATTATAAAGCAGAAGAACATAAGATTAATTTTTCTCAAGTATTACAAAAAGCATTAAAAAAAGAGCTAGACTTATTAGAACAGCATTAATAATAAATTGTTTTATAGTCATAATACTTGATTAGCTTATATATTATCTTTTATTCTATGTAATTTATAAGTATTGTGTATAGTTGTAATATAGGCATGGGATTCATGTTGCATAAATTACTGGACTATGCTATTGTATCTCCCGTTTTACTTTGATAGCTAATAGCTATACTATGAAAATGCATATTGTAAGCCCTCACAAATCTTGAGCTAGTGGGGGCTATTTTATTTAACAGTTTCGGTAAAATTTTTATAGAGTAATATTATTTTAATAGAAAATGTTTTGCTAATATATAATCTTGACATATATATACATTATTCGATACACTTATACATATTTCATTTATTGTTCATGAATTTTAAATGTAGAGAGTAATGAAACGTATTGTGTGTATCGCCTTGAGCGCCCTATTGTGTTGTGTGGGTACAGCTGAGGCAGAAAAACAACAATTACATACAGATAAGGGCGTAGTGTCTGCCAAAACAGATAGTTCTATAAAGGCAGCGGCTCATATAGATGGTGCTACTCATGTAAATACTGATGGTAAGGTAAACTCCGATGAGAAAACAGAACGCATGAAGGCCGCATCAGAGGGCTTTCACATTACGCCTGCTGCTACGCCAGACCATGTGATTGGCCAAGGTGGTCCGCTCGTCATGGATCGCGAAGATACTAAGACCGTGCAGTATAGCAATGTGGATGCCGTGAATCGCGCCATTAATGCAGTGGCTATGTCTAATGTATCCAATGCTATGTACGGTGCTAAAGGTAAACCATGGATGCGACGTACTACACTGAGCTTTCAGTTCCAAGAAGGTTGGAAGCCGCTCTATTCGGTGGAGACTGTTCAACCTTTAGGTCATTACGATAATTCGTCTCGCGATGTATGGTTTACGCAGCAACGTATTTCTCGTGCGTCGGACACAGGGACAACCCTCAACGTAGGCGTTGGGTATCGTCGTATCTCCAAGGATGATCGTCGTCTTTACGGGGCACATCTATTCTATGACCATCGCTTCTTGAATCGCCATGATCGACTCAGTGCAGGTCTTGAATATATGTCTGGTGAAAGCGAGTTCCGATTTAACTGGTACGGTTCTGCTTCCGATGAGCGCGTTCTAGATGCTAACCTTCATACCTTAGAACGGGTAGCTAATGGTTATACCTTAGAGTACGGTAAGACTTTCAAAAATGCTCGCTGGGCTAGAGTCTATGTGGAAGGTTATCATTGGAACCAAGAACGACAAGCCGATAAGAATGGTTTGCGCATCGGTTCGGAGATGCAACTGACACCGCGCGTATCTGTGGATATGGGGTATAACAAACCGGAACACAGCTCTGGCGGTGCATATGGCAAGATTACCTTCCGCTTAGCGGGGGCGCCAATGGCTTGGTATGGTGGCAAGCACCGTTTAGAAGAATCTGCAACGGTTCGTGATAAAATGCTCAACCTCGTAAGACGTACAAATACAGTTTTTGTTGAGTAATAATTTTGATAACTGAATACACAAATTGAATAGTAATGCTATCTTTTTCGTTCATATAATTTTAATGAAAATTAAATGAAAAATCACCTACTATTGTTACTATATAAGTGATATACTCTAGGTAAGGGAATTTAGTGTTAATATCAATTGTTCTTTATAGATAATGGCTTTTTATAAAAGCCATTATCTTATTATATAGACATATATACTACTATAATGAGTAGCTTATATATTATTATGTAACTTATATTTAATACGTTATGTAGCTTATATGTTAATGTATTATATAGTTATTATCTTATTTTTGATGCCGCGTGATCGCCCGTTCATCTTAGTTACTCTCCAACGATTCAATAATCTTTGTGGTGAATTTACTTCAAAATCTCTCTCTTAATAACAAACTTAAATCATGCGGCGACAGTGAGAGGTTCGCCTTCCTCTTACTGAAAAAGGTAGTTAATCCTAATTGATTAACTACCTTTTTTATATTCTCTTAATAGATATATAAATTACTGTTTACAAAATTCGTATACGTGCTACAATATTCATATAAGACTCATGAATAAAAAGTGAATTTTAATGCAAAGAGAGAATGATAGGTTTTGTAGTTTGTAAATGGAGGTTCTAACTTATGAACAAACGAAAACGTTTATTAACCTTGTTAATCAACGGTGTGCTATTGTCTAGCTTATGTATGGTAGCTAGCGCTGCAGACACAACAACAGGCGCAGGTAATGGTGTTGCTATTGGTACAGGAAGTAAAGCGCCAGAAGTTAAAAATGTAGCTATTGGTAATGGTGCTGAAGTTTCTTATGCAAATGGTACTAATCGTCCAGCTACTGGAGATATCGCTATTGGTAGTGGTGCACATACAAATAACTATGTTAACCAAGGCGGTGGCATAGCAATTGGTGAAAAAGCCTTCTCCGAAAATATGGCGGGTACGCAAGAGGCTAATTTTAATTTTAATCAAACTACATTTAGAGGATCTGGATTTCTTGGCCTAAGGGCGCCATTTATTCCAGCCGATCCGACTAAAGTACCAACTGGTGTAGCTATTGGTCAAAATACATATGCTCGCTCTGGTGGTATTATGATTGGTACTCATAACTATAAGGGTGAGATTGGTGATACCACAGTAGATACAAGTAATGTAGATAGTATGCGTTCTCATAATGTGAGTGTAAATGCAACTACAGTTGGTGTTAATAGCTTTAATAATGCTACCTTTGGTGTAGTTAATGGTGCCTATTCTGCTATAACAGGTGCTTATGATGGCGGCGGGTTCAGATCACAAGCGGCACAAAACTTTGGTGCTACTATTACAGGTTCTTTAAATAGTATCGAGTCCAAGACCGCAACTAGTGACTATTCTGGTATAGGTAATAGCATTGTTGGTACAGCCAATAGAACGTTTAATTCAAATGGTTCTATTATCATGGGTGCTGGTAATGAAATTACAAACTCTGTTACAGCTATTACTGGTGCACCAACTAGTGGTGGTAATTCTGCTAAAGCATTATCTGAAAAATTACGTACTTCTGTTAAAAGATCCAACGGCGGTGGTGCTACAATGGCCTTCGGTGGCGGTAACAAGGCAGATTACACATTGCGCACATCCATGATTGGTATCAACAATACTGTAACAGGTGCTGATGGTGCTGAAAGTGCAGACAACCTTGTTATGGGCGTAGGCAATACAGCTTCTAATGTACAGCACTTAACTGCTATTGGTTCTAAGAACACTGTATCTGATGCAAAGAATACAGTTATCGTTGGCGATAACCGTAAGGTAACAGGTGCTAATAACTCTGTTATTATTGGTTCTAGTGATGCAGAAACTACTACAACTGTAAATGATGCCGTGGCTATTGGTCATAACACTGAAGTATCTGTTGAAGGTGGCGTAGCTCTTGGTAGTAAATCCAAAGCAACTGTAGCAGCTGGTGCAGCTGGTTATGATATCAGCACAAAAGCTGCATCTACTGATACAAGCTCCACATGGAAAGCTACAGCGTCCGCTGTATCCGTTGGTGACGTTGCGAATGATGTAACACGTCAGATTACATCTGTTGCAGCTGGCACAAACGATACTGATGCAGTAAACGTAGCGCAACTTAAAAAGGTAGAAACTAAAATCTCTACTGTTGAAGCAGATGCTAAAAAACATACTACTGTAGTAGCTGGTGCTAATACGACTGTAACACCTGGTACAAATGCTAATGGTGGTGCTGAATATAAAGTAGCTGTTAATAAAGACTTAGTAGAGATGAACTCTGTTAACTTCGGTAAAGCAACTGACGACGTTCGTGCTCGTATCGATAAGGATAGCGCTCGCTTCTTTAACGGTAGCGAAAATATCGGTATTACACCTAAGGGCGTTCAAATCGAAAACACCGATACTTTAGAACAAGCAAAATTTGATAAATACGGTATGTACGCAAGTGAAGGGGACAAAACAGTTTACTACACTACAACTGGTATCAGCGCAGGCGACCAAATTATTAATAATGTGAAAGCTGGTGTAGCAGACACTGATGCGGTTAACGTATCTCAACTTAAACGCGTACAAAATCAAATTGCAGCATCCACTCAAGTTACAACTGTAACAGCTGGTGACCATATTAAGGTAACACCAACTGTAAATGGTAATACTCACGACTACAAGGTATCTCTTGCAGATGATATTGCTGACCAAATTACAAATAACACAACAAATATCACTAAAAATACAAATGATATCAAAAATATCAAAGGCGACTTATCCAAGATGGATAAACGTGTCAACAAATCTGTAGCAGGTGCAGCAGCGTTAGCAGCATTGCATCCACTTGATTTCGATCCAGATGCTAAATGGGACTTCGCTGCAGGCTATGGTCATTACCGCAGTGGTGATGCGGCAGCTATCGGCGCTTTCTACCGTCCTAACGAAGACGTACAACTTAGCGTAGGTTCTACTGTAGGCAGTGATGAAACAGTATTCAATGCTGGTTTATCTGTGAAAGTAGGGGCTCATAGCGGTGTATCTCGCTCTCGTGTAGCAATTGGTAAAGAAGTATTAGCTCTTAAGAAAACTGTAGCTGAACAAAATGCTCAAATTCAAAAATTGACTGCATTGTTGAACGGTGTTGCTGGTACTAAGATGAAAGCTGATCACACAACATTGTTCCCAGATATCCCTACAAACCATTGGGCATATGAAGCTGTAAGCGATTTGTCCCGCCGTGGTCTTGTAGAAGGCTATCCAGATGGCACATTCGGTGGCGATCGCATGTTAACACGTTATGAATTTGCTCAAATCGTATACCGTGCAATTCAAGATGGTGTAACAGTTAACGATCGCCTTGTAACTGAATTCAGCCCTGAAATGGCATTGTTCCGTGTTGATACAGTAGCGAAAAATGCTAAAGGCGAACCAACAATCGAACGCGTTCGTGTTAATAAAAAATAAGGATACTATTAGTTGATAGTGTTCACACAACTTAATAAGTAACTACTATGCATACCTCAACTCCACCCTGAGGTCGCATAGTAGTGAATCAAAAAAGGAGTAACTGATATGACCAGTTACTCCTTTTGTAGTTCTCATATTATGTAATTTTCGATATTGTTTGTGATTATATTATTTGCGATTTATTTTGCAAAATATCCTAACGCTTGGATATGCGCGATGGACTCGTCTAAATATTGTTCAGAGGAGACAATGTGTTTAGTGCCATCATCTTTTGTTCTTTCAACGGTCATGTTTTCGTTCATCGTATCAATCAATTCTTGACGAGAAATTGGTTTTGCCATCAATTTCATGACGTACGATAAACCTTCATCAACAGAGTAGTCTATTTGATTATACATGTTACCAAGGCACATGTACTGATAGCCACCTTTTTCAACAAGGGTGGATACATAGTTTATGAAATGCTCTGGAATATAGGTTTCATTTTCCACAAACGGTAATTGATCATACTTTTTAGCATATGTATTAATGTGACCAACGATAGCAAGATGGAATAAGCGTCTATACATAGCATCAGTATCGATTTCAGAACCAGGATGGTGCTCTTCAATATGTTTTAAAATGTCTGCCACATTGAAAGGCCGTTTTGTATCCATTAATTCTTGAATGCTAATGTGCATAACATTGGTCCACTCTGGAGGAACACCAGGCTCTTCATCTAATGCATTGTTGAAGTATAGTGTATCTAGTACCTTCTTCTCAACCCTTTCGTCATGGGAAATTTTATCTTCGTTGCTATATTTTGTTAATAGGGCCATACGGAACTGAGTATCATACACATAATCGTAGTACTGCTCCTTATCAATGTAGCTATCTCGAGCTAATGTTCTAATATTTTTTTCTACATCACTATCGAGCCAAGAGATAAAAGAACGATTTAAGGTTTCATCACCGATATAAGCGCAACCTTGTTGTTGAGCACGCTCAATAAATTCAGACACATACACAGGATCGTTAATGGCCTCTAAGTATTCATGACCAACGTAGTAATCGTTAGATTGGAGTACACGATTTATGTTTTTGATCTTATAATCAGAAATTTTGGTAGACCGTTCATCTAGCTTCATTGTTTCTGCAATGAGCTTCAATACATTTTTTGTGTACACTGTACGTTCTTGTAATGAATCGTTCGGTGCATGCTTTTCAGAATATAACATAATATCCCGCAATTGCTCTAATCGTTTCCAACCAGGATATGTATTGTATGATACATATGCTACGCCACGGTCGGATAGATTTCGGTTACAAATGCTGAGGATTTTATCTTTCACCACGTCAGGAACCCAAGACCAAATACCATGAACGATAATGTAATCGAAGGTACCAAATGCGTCATCAATATCCATGATGTCCTTTTCTAATAATGTAATATTTTTTAGACCCATGGATTCGATTAATTCATTCCCATGTTTTACCTGTGTAGGGGATAGGTCGATACCGGTGAAAGTTGCTGTTGGATTATATAACGCTTGAGGAATGATATTACCGCCACAGGAAGAACCTAGCTCTAATACGCGAGCCTCTTCTACAGGTACAGGATCTAAACCATAAATACGTGCCTTAGCCATTAGAGAACTAATACATGTATTAGAAAATGCTTTAGACACATATAGGAAGTCATCATAAGACTCTTTTAATGCGTCTATTTTAGATTGATCTATGCTTGTTATATGTTGTTTGCTCATAATACATCCCCTCTAGAACTAACACCCATTTAAAGTTCCTTATAATGCTTTAGTATATCATAATTTCACAGATAAATAAGATAATACAATCATATTTTTTCATTTATAGAGCTGTATGTGAGCAATTTATGAAATAGCCTTCAAAAAACTATTATGAATTCGGACTCAGGATTTTTGGAAATCCATATTTTATAGATAATATATAAATAGGCCTTGAAATCGACAAATATCAATCTTGTTAAATCGATTAATCGTTTATTTATAACTTACATTAATGTAGTTATCGAAAAAACTCGTACTGCATAGAAAAAAATAGATTATATTTTATAAAATACGTATAAAACACCGAAAAAATGAGTAAAAAATCACCCATATATTAAATTTTATTTAACAAAATAAAGGTTCTGACAATAAACTTTGGTGATTATGATAAAAACATGAAGAAAAGTATTTACAACATTTTCGATATATGATATTCTGTTCATGACACAAAATGAAGAGAATATGAAAGATACTCAGAAAGGCTTATTGGTATGGGAAATTTGAGCTTTTCCATCTTTTGTATTTTATTGATTACTTTATAAGGATTGTAATTGTGTCTTGTTTAGAAAGGGGTTCATAGTAATATGAATAAAATCTTTAAAGTTGTTTGGAGCAAAACTAAAGAGTGCTACGTAGTAGTTTCCGAAGTAGCGAAAAACAATGGTGGTAAGAAAAAAGCTCTTGCTAGCGTGTTAGCTGGTTTGGCTATGGTAGCTGCTACAGCAGGTACACCGGTGCATGCTGATGTTGGGTTGGGAGGCAGTTCAGTTAATATTTCACCGAATGGCACATATAATGGTTCTAACTCTGTGACTCCAAACTCTGTTGTAGTTGGTTTCCAAAATAGAACAACTGGTGGTAGTGGTAACGGTCATATTATTTATGGTGCTAACAATGTGGCGAATCAAGATTCTTCTATGGCTCTTGGTAACCAAAATACAGCAACTGGTCCTGCAGCATCTGCTATTGGCGTAGGATCTCAGGCAACTGGTAGAAATACTATTGCAATGGGTAATGTGGCAAAAGCTAATAATACAGATAATATTGCTATTGGTACATACTCTGAAGCATTAACTAATGGTCAAGATGCATATGCTCTTGCAATGGGTTCCTATTCAAAAGCTAATGCGCATATGGCAGTTGGTATTGGTGCAATTGCTAAGGCAACGGGTACTGAATCCACAGCGGTTGGCGCAGGCTCTACAGCAAGCGGTAAAAACTCTCAAACCCTTGGTGCTCGTAATACTGCATCTGGTCAAAACGCCACAGCTATTGGTCATAGCAATAAGGCAGAAGGTCTTAATGCTGTAGCTATTGGTGAAAGCAATACTTCTGCAGTAGAAGATACTATCACAATGGGTACTTCCAATAATGCGAATATTGGTGGTGGTATTGCTATCGGTCAAAATAACCTTGCAGACTCTACTGTTGGTGGTGGCCGTGCCGCAGGTAATACAATGATCGCTATTGGTCGTGAGAATAAAGCGACAGCAGAAGATACTGTTGCAATCGGTCGTAAAACAACAGCATCTGCTAACGTTTCTGTTGCCCTTGGCGCTCGTACTGAAGCAACTGGTTCTGGTGCTATCGCTATTGCTGGTAATGGTGAAGGTTATAAAACTACATCTACTGGCACAGGATCCATTGCAATTGGTATGCAATCTAACTCCACTGGTACTGCTTCTACTGCAATAGGCGGTGTTGCGCAAGCAACTGCTAAAGGTGCTTCTGCTCTTGGTTTTAAAGCAAATGCTACTGCTGAAAGTGCAACAGCTTTAGGTCAAGAATCCAATGCATCTATTAAAGATGGCGTTGCTCTTGGTTCTCAATCTAAAACATCTATCGATAAAGGTGTTAAAGGCTTCAACCCAGCTGAAGATCGTACAAACAAATATGCAGGTCTAGCTGGTACTGCACAAACATCTACATTGGCAGCTGTTTCCGTAGGTGACGGTGCTACTGCAACTCGTCAAATTACAGGTCTTGCTGCAGGTACTGCAGATACTGATGCTGTTAACGTAGCTCAATTGAGAAGCGTTAACTTGAAATACGCTGGTGACACTGGCAATGGCGATGTATTGTTAGATGATGGTACATTGAAAATTAAAGGTGATGATCCTACATTTATTTCTACATCTGCTGATAAAAATGGTGTTACAGTAAAAGCTAAAATAGGTGCTGATATTACTAATACTAATGGTAAAGCAGTAGCGCCTACTACAAACGGCATTGCTACAACTGACAATGTTGCAAAAGCAATCAACGAATCTGGTTGGAACGTAGTTTCCTCTAATAACGGTGGTAGCGTAACAGGTACTCAAGCGTCCAAAAAAGTAAGCCCTGGCGATACTGTAACATTGAGTGCTGGTAAAAACATTGTATTAGATCAAACTGATAAACAATTCACATACTCCTTGAACAAGGACGTTGACTTGACTAAAGATGGTTCTTTAACAATTGGTGATACTAAAGTTAATAACGATGGCTTAACAATCACTGGTGGCCCATCTGTTACAAAAAATGGCATCGACGCTGGTAACAAAAACATTACTAATGTAAAAGCTGGTGTAAACGATACTGATGCAGTTAACGTAAAACAATTAAAAGACGCTAAAACTAAACTTGTAGATGGTAAAAATACTAAAGTTACTGGTGAAGGTACTCAAGACGATCCATACAAAGTTAATGTAGAAGGCGACTTGAAAGGTATTACATCTATTTCTAATGCTGACAATGGTCCTAAAATGACAATTGGTGGCAACTCCATCAACATCACTGGCGGTCCACTTAACATGGGTGGTAGCAAAATCACTAATGTAGCTCCTGGTACAGATGATACTGATGCAGTTAACGTAAAACAATTGAAATCCGCTAAGACAGAAGTTAAAGCTGGTAATGGCGTAACTGTTGCTAAGACTCAAGATGCAACAGATGGTCATGATATTTACACAGTAAGCTCCACTGGTGCTACTGGTAACACAGATCCTTCTAAAGTTGAAGCTGGTAAAAATACTACTGTAACAGGTGATGGTACAGCAGCTACTCCGTACAAAGTAAATGTACAAGGTGACTTGACAGATATCTCTTCCATTACAAATGGTGCTGGTTCTGGTAAAATCTCCTTCGCTGGTGATCAAGTTGTAAAAGTTGAAGGCGACAACCCTATTTCCTTAGATGGTAAAGGTGGCTATGTAACCGGCTTACAAAACAAAGATTGGGATATTACCAACCCAACTGTTGTTTCTGGTCGTGCAGCAACTGAAGACCAATTGAAAAAAGTAAGCGATGGCTTCAACAACACAATTAAATTAGCAGGTAACACTGGTAACACAGATACTCAAAAATTCAATAAAACTGGTGGTTTGAGCTTTGGTGTAGTTGGTGCTAACAACGGTCAATACATCAAAACAACTGCTTCTGGTACAGATGTAGTAGCTGATTTGTCCGATGACGCTAAAACTAAATTAAATAAAACATATACAGTATCCTCTGGTTCCACTAATGTAACTGTAACTCCAACAACTGTTGGTGATAACACAGACTTCAAAATTAGTGTAACTAATCCTTCTACACCTGGTGGTGCGTCCTCTACTGAAAGTGTAGTTAAAAAAGCTGACGCAGCTGGCGATACTAACTTGGCTGACATTGCTGTTGAAAACGGTAAAAACCCTGGCGATCCAGATGCTCAATACTCCGTAAATGTTTCCCGTAATGCTGTTAAAGATGCAGCTCGTGAAGCAGTAACAGTTAACAACGGTGGTACAACTACTGGTGGTAACTACACAGCTGATGCAGATAACCCTATCACTGTTAACCCTGTGAAAGATGATGCAAACCATAACACTACATACGAAGTGAAATTCGATGGTGATAAGGCAGCTAAACAAATTCCTTTGACTTACAAAGCTAATGGTACTGGTGACCAAAAAGTTAAATTGGACAAAGGTTTGAACTTCACTAACGGTTCTAACACAACAGCTTCCGTAGCAGCTGATGGCGTAGTTAAATACGACTTGAACAAAGATGTTGATTTGACTAAAAACGGTTCCTTAACAATTGGTGACACTAAAGTTAACAACGATGGCATAACTATCACTGGTGGCCCATCTGTTACTAAAACTGGTATTGATGCTGGTAGTAAGAAAATTACTAATGTAGCTCCTGGTACTGATGGCACAGATGCTGTTAACTACGATCAATTGAAAGCAGCTCGTACAGTTGTTACTTCCAACGACAACTCTGTAACAATTAATAAAACAACAAATGGCGACCAAGTAACATATGACTTGCATGTAAATGCAGCTGCTGGCACAGCATCTACTTGGAACTTGAAATCTGGTGCAGTTTCTGCTACAGAAGGTACACATGCTGGTGACACAGCTCAAAACATTGCAGACGGTAAATCCGTTACAATGCAAGCTGGTAAAAACTTAACTGTTACTCAAACTAACGACAAAGCAGGTAATACAGAGGTTGCATACGCTCTTGATAAAAACCTTAAAGATCTTACAAGCGTAACTACTGAAAAAGTAACAACTAAAGAAATCGGCTTACAAGATGCAGCTGGTAATACTACTACAATTAAGAAAGATGGCGACCGCATTACATACACTAATGACGGTGGTACAACTGTAAATAAAGTTGCTAATCTTAAAGATGAAAAACACATCACAGCAACAACTGCAGGCAATGAGTATACAGTAGATAACAATGGCAATGTTACTATGACATACACAGATGGCGAGGGTAACTTGGTAGCAGGTGAAACTGCTGTTATTAAAGGCATTGCTAAAAACGATCTTTCCAATATCACTAATGATGGTAAGAAAGTAATTACTGGTCTTGGCACAGTCGTTAAAGCTGGTGAAAATGTAAATGTAAGTGAAGCAACTGATGCTACAACAGGTCAAAAAACTTACACTGTAAATGCTGTAACTCCAGCTGTTTACACTAAAGCTGATGGCACTAAAGTAGTTAAACGTCCAGATGGTACTTTCACAACTAATGTTGATGGTGCTCCTGGTAATGATGTTCCTGCAAGTGATGTTATCGTATCCATCCAAGATGCAGCAGGCAATACAACTGGTGGTAACTCCATTGTTAATAATGTTGGCTCTGCTATTAAAAATCAAACAGGTGCAGATTACTTAACTAAATTAGATACAGCTAATGGCTTGACTCCAAATGCAGCTGTTAACGTGTCTGACTTGAAATCTACAGCTGATGCTTTACGTGCAAATGAGCTTCACATTGCTCCTACAGCAGTGAAAGCTGGTAGCACTGAAGCTAAAGGCGGCGTAGTAAGCGGTACTGAAAACGTATACAAATACGATGCAGCTACTAAGAAAGTTACATTGACATACAATGATGGCAATGGTACAGCAGTATCTGATACTAAAGCAGTTATCGACTTCTCCGACTTGAACATCCCTGCAGCTGGTAATAACTACAGCTTCAAAACAAATGCTACTGGTAATATTGAAAACAATGGTACAGCAACTGAAACTGAAGTACCAAGCGGTAAAACTGTAAACTTCGGTGCAGGTAAAAACTTGACTATCAAGCAAGAAATCGGTGCTGATAAGAACCAAACTTACACTTATGCATTGAACAAAGACTTAACTAACTTGGATAAAGTAGTTGTTAATGGTAAAGATGGTAAGGATGGCGAAGATGGCGTATCCATTACTGGTCCTACTGGCGCAGCTGGTACAGATGGTAACAACGGTAAAGTTGGTATCACTGGTAAAGACGGTAAAGATGCAGTATCTATCTCCGGTAAAGATGGCGTAGGTCACATTGGTTTAACTGGCCCTGCTGGTAAAGATGGTAAAAATGCAACTGCTGATATTACTGTTAAAGAAGGTAAAGCTGGCGTTGACGGTAAAGACGGTGTTGATGGTATCACTCGTATCTTCTACAACGATAAAGACGGCAACGAACATCAAGTAGCAACTCATGATGATGGTATGAAGTTTGCTGGTGACGATGGTCAAACAGATGATGCTAAAGTTCTTAAGAAACATCTTAACAACGTAGTAGATATCGTTGGTGGTGCTGATAAAAATAAATTGACTACTAACGATAACATTGGTGTTAACAATGTTAATGGCAAATTGAAAGTTCAATTGGCTAAAAATGTTGATTTGGATGCTGATGGTTCCTTGACTACTGGTAATACAAAAGTTGATAACAACGGTGTTACAATCACTGCTCCTGCAGGTGGTACTACTACTGATGTTAAGTTGACTAACACTGGTTTAGATAATGGCGGTAACAAAATTGTTAACGTTAAAGCTGGTGAAAACGATACTGATGCAGTAAACTTGAAACAATTGAAAGACAAAGTTACAACTGTTGAGTCTTCCGATAGCTCCATCAAAGTAGTAGACAAAAACGTTGCTGGTCAACCTGGTTATGATGCAGCTAAAGGTCACCAATATGACATCACTATCAATAACCAATCTGTAGTTGAAAAAGCTCAAACTCCAGTTGTTTATACTAACAAAGATGGCGATAAACTTTACAAAATCGTAGATCCTGCTACTGGTAATGTTACATTCAATACTAAGCCTGATGGTACTGGTACTACAGTTCAACCTGCTGATGTAATTGCATCCATGAACAATGGTGGTGATTCCACAACAACTCCTATGAAGTTGAACAACGTAGGTTCCACTATTGCTGATCAAGCTGGTAACACTTACTTAGATAAAATTGATGCAGCAGCTGCTGACAATAAAACTAAGAACGGTGCAGTTAATGTAACAGACCTTAAAAATACAGCTGATGCATTGATTGAAAAAGGCTTGAAATTCGATGCTAACGCTGGTGGTGTAAAAACTAATAAACTTGGTTCCACTGTAAAAATCCAAGGTGAAGGTAATAAAGCTGATACTGAATACAGCGGTGAAAACGTTAAGACTATCATCTCTCAAGATACTGACGGCAACACAACAATCGACGTTAAACTTGATAAAAACCTTAAAGCTGACAGCGTAGTTGTTGGTAAAGATGGTAAAGACGGCGTTGATGGTAAAATTGGTGTTAACGGTAAAGACGGCGCATCTGTTGTACTCAACGGTAAAGATGGCTCTATCGGCTTGACTGGTCCTAAGGGTGCTGACGGTAAAGATGGCGCAAGTGCTAAGATTTCCGTTAAAGACGGTGTTCCTGGTGTTGACGGCCAACCTGGTGATAAATTGACTCGTATCGTATACGAAGACAAAGATGGCAACACACATGAAGTTGCAACTCACGATGATGGCATGAAGTTCGCTGGTGACAACGGTCAAACTAACCAAGATACTAACCCTAACGTTATTAAGAAACATCTTAACAACGTAGTAGATATCGTTGGTGGTGCAGATAGCTCTAAATTGACTGACAACAACATTGGTGTAAATGCTGATGGCGGTAAATTGAAAGTTCAATTAGCTAAAGACATTGATCTTACTAAAGATGGTTCCGTAAAAATCGGTGACACTACTGTTAACAACGATGGTTTAACTATCACTGGTGGCCCATCTGTTAAGAAAGATGGCATCAATGCTGGCGATAAGAAAATCACAGGTGTTAAAGCTGGTGAAGCTGATACAGATGCAGTAAACGTTAAACAATTGAAAGATAAAGTTACAACTGTTGAATCTTCTGATGGTACTATCTCTGTAACTGACAAAAATGATCCTACATCTGCAACTTATGATGCAGCTAAAGGTCACCAATATGACATTAAGATCAATAACCAAGGTGTTGTAAACAATGCTCAAATTCCAGTGGTATACACTAAACAAGATGGCACTAAAGTTTACAAACAACCAGATGGTACTTTCAACACAGCTAAAGATGGTTCTGGCGATGTTGTAAATGCTGGCGATATCATCGCTTCCATGAACAACCCTAACGCTTCTACTACAGATCCAATGAAATTGAACAACGTTGGTTCTTCCATCGCTGACAAAGCTGGTAATACATTCTTAGATAAGATTGATGCAGCTGCTGGTGACAACAATACTAAGAACGGTGCTGTAAACGTTACTGACCTTAAAAATACTGCTGATGCAATCGGCAACAAAGGTTTGAACTTCGGTGCTCAATCTGGTAATGACATCCACAAAAACTTGGGTGAAAAACTTGAAATCGTAGGCGAAGGCACTAAAGCTGATGACAACTACAGCGCATCCAACATTAAAACTATGACTAAAGATGGTAAAGTTGTAATCGGTCTTGATAAAGATCTTAACGGCTTGAACTCCATTAGCGTTCCAGGTAAAAATGGCGTTGATGGTAAAGATGGTGTATCTATTTCCGGTAAAGACGGTGCTAACGGTATCGACGGTAAAGTTTCCATCGGTAAAGATGGTAAAGATGCTGTATCCATCGCTGGTAAAGACGGCGTAGGTCACATCGGCTTAACTGGTCCTCAAGGTCCTGCTGGTGCAGATGGTACTGGTGTAGATATCTCTACAGACCACGGTTCCAAAACTCTTGTTAAACCAGAAGCTAACAATGGCGACAAATCTGAACGTATCGTATACGTACCAAAAGATAAAGATGGTAACCCATTGAAAGATACTGATGGCAACCCAATTAAACGTGAAGTAGCAACTATGGACGATGGTTTGAGATTCACAGGTAACAACACTGATACTGAAAACAAACATGCGTTGAATACACTTGTTAAAGTTCAAGGTGAAGGCGTAACTGCTGCTGAATCCGCTACATTCAAATCCGCTGCTGGTAACATCAACGTAGTAGCTGATGGCAACGATACATTAACTGTTAAGATGAACAAAGATCTTAAAAACATCAACTCCATCAAAAACAGCGAAAATGGCCCTGCATTGAACTTCAACGCTGGTGATCTTTCCGTAACTGGTGGTAACCTCAACATGGGTGGTAACAAAATTACTAACCTTGGTAAAGGTACTAACGATACAGATGCGGTTAATTTGAAACAATTGAAAGACTCCCGTACTATCGTTAAATCTACTGATGGTACTGTAGGTGTTCAAGAATCTGAAACTACAGATGGCGCTAAAGTATACGACTTGTCTACTGGTGCAAGCCCTCGTTTCGATGAGTTAACTGATGAAATCGGTCGTGTAGGTGCACAAGGCGCAGCTCTTGCAGCATTGAAACCTATCCAATACGATCCATTAGAACCAACTCAAATCATGGCTGGTTATGGTAACTACCGTGGTAACTCCGCTATTGCAATGGGCGTTGCTCACTATAAAAACGAGTCCACAATGATGCATGCTGGCTTGGCATGGGCTGGTGGTTCCCGTCACATGATGGCAAATGCTGGTGTAACTTGGAAAGTTGGCAACCGTGATAGCGAAGCTGCTGTAGCAGATCGTTACCGCAAAGGCCCTATCAGCTCCGCTTATGCAATGCAACAAGAAATGGCATCCGTTAAAGCACAAAACGCTGGATTAAAAACAGAAGTATCTGATTTGAAAGCTGAAAACGAACAAATGAAAGCTCAAATTGCTGCAATGATGGCAAAACTTGGTATGTAATCATTTGAGAGAGTAAGAACTGAATGAACTTAGGATGGTATGCGCTACCTAGCGTAGCGCTTACCTCTCCCTATGGTTTATGAAAGCAGTGCTTTCAGATATGAACGTGTAATACGTGTGAAAGATACTTTCACCATAATCTAACGATAGAAAAGAGGAATATAGAATGAAAAAATCTACATTACTTGCTTGTGCAGCGGCTCTTGTTATTTCTACAGGCGTTGTAGGTGCACAATCCGCTCCAACATATGACGATAACCTAATTTTACGTAACCCAGTATCTGCGCCTGCATTGAGCAACGTAGTATTGGTTCCTGTGGCTAGCCCACAAACAGTGTCTGCTGTTCATGACTATGTAAAAGCTTGGCAAAATGCGGAGATCAACATCGCAAAAGCTAAAGTGAAATACGAAAACCATGAGCGTATGACTAAAGCAGAGAAAAAATGGTTACATTCCTATGACAAACACAACTATGCTGACTACTTCCGCACACATTCCATCGGTCGTGTACATGGTCAAGAAGTGTTCTTGAACTGGAATGGTGAAAACCGTAATAAAAACGAATATGAATACTTTGAAATGCCTAAATACAATAAAGAAGATGGCTTCACTAACAGCTATGGTTACAATGTATTGCGCGGCATGACAGATCGTATTAATGAAATCATCCAAAAACAAAAAGAAGTTGGCGGTCCTATGACTGACGACGAAGCACAAGCATTAGAAGATGCTATTTTGGATGTAATGGCTAAAGACCAAGAAAATGTTTCTAACGAAGAACTTCGTCACTACATGAACGAAACAATCTGGTTCGCAGCTAAACAAACAGTTAAAAATAAAGCTAGTGAAGAACCTAAAATGGAAGATGAACATACTGTAGATCTTCGCGAAGCAATCAATCGTCCAGCTAACCAAGAAACTAAAAAAGTAGACTTGCGCGCTGCGATTCAATAATAAGGTTTGTAAATTTAACTATAAATCATTAAAACACTGAGAGCTCGGCATAAACGATATACAATGAATTAGGAAGATGATGTGTGACGCACAGTGTATATAATGAACAACTACATATGGCCCTCATACGGCGATTGTTTGAGGGCCTTGCTGTTCCCTGGACCCCGACTAGGGCACACAATCCTTATGCAAGACGACGCCATCCGAAAGGATGGCGTTGTTTTTTTGCGTTTATATATTGTTTTCTATACTTACATGACTTAATAGTATGACTTTATAATTGTGCAAATATAAACAATTATAAAATAATAGACAGATTATATTAACTACCCATTTTTACTCATTTATGAAGAAACGCTTGTTTACAATGTTCATGGCTTCATCTAATTTAGAATGTTTATATATGTAAGATGAAGATGATCTTGTATAAGATATTCAAATATAATGTAAATATAAACTGGAGCAACCCGTTTTATACTCTTATATATATAATGTATTATATTATATATAATACATATATAAAGAAAACCCTTATTTTATGCGTATGTGGAGATATTTCCTCATATCTAGAAAATTCGGTTTATCTTGTTTAGAAATATAAAATTTATTTTAATTATTTCAGGAATTTCTATTTACAATTAGTTTATAAATTGTTATTATATTAATATCTTAATGAATAGTATGTGAACGTGTGTCATAAACCATTCATGAAACAAAAAATGTATGAATAAGGCATTTAGTGTTTTCTTTATAAGAGAGAAAGGGGTTCATAGTTTCTATGAATAAGGTTTTTAAAGTCGTTTATAGCAAATCTAAAGGCTGCTACGTAGTAGTACCTGAAACTGCTAAAAATAATAACGGCAAGAAAAAAGTATTAGCTAGCGTATTGGCTGGTTTGGCTGTAGCTGGTGCTATGGGTGGCGTTGCTCCACAAGAAGCAATGGCAAATGCAGATTATAATAATAGCCATGTTAATATCTGGGCTAACACTCGGCCTGGTTTTAATGGGGAAAATTATAATGTTGGTCAAAACTCCATCGTTGTAGGTTACCAAAATACTACAGATAATGTAGGTGGCCATGATGGAAAGGTAGCTATTGGTGCTAAAAATACATCTACAAATAACGCAACTACTGCAGTAGGTAATAGAAATACGGCTACAGGCGGTGCTGCTACAGCTGTTGGTGCTGGTAATAACGCTTCTGGTGCGGCTTCCTTGGCCGTAGGTAACGTAAGTAATGCAAACGCTAAGTCTGCTGTTGCTGTAGGTTCCTATAACAACGTTAATTATACAAAAGGCTCTTGGGAAACAACACCTAAGCAAGCTGGTGAATACTCTACAGTAATTGGTAACTACTCTAGCGCTACTGGTACAAGTGCATCTGCTATGGGTGTATATACTAATGCTACTGGTGCAGGTTCTTTTGCTGCTGGTTATAACAACAATGCAAAGGGTCAAAACTCCGTTGCGATTGGTTCTGAAAATACATCCCATGTAGCAGACACAATCACATTAGGTCAATTTAATAATGCTAAAACAATGGGTGGTATCTCCATTGGTAAAAATAACTTGACTGACTCCACAAATGGTGGCAGAAACTTTGCAGCGACTGCAGATGAAAACTCTCAAATCGCTATCGGTCGTGATAACGAAGCAACTCACTTAGATACAATTGCTATCGGTCGTGAAACTAAAGCGTCTGGATCTGGTGCAACTGTAATCGGTGCACGTGCTGAAGCATCTGGTAATAACTCTATTGCTATCGGTCAAAGTGGTAAAAATTCCCCTAAAGTTATCGCTTCTGGTGAAAATACAATTGCCGTAGGTATGCAATCTCAAGCTGCAGGTGCATCTGGCATCGCAATTGGTGCTGCTTCTAACTCTACTGGTGACTATGCAGTTGCTATGGGTCGTCTTTCCAGAGCAAGTGCAAAAAATGCGACTGCTTTAGGTAATGAAGCAAGAGCAACATTTGAAACAGGTGTTGCACTTGGTTCTAACTCTATTACTACATCTGATAAAGGCGTTGTAGGTTATAATCCATCTGATTTACATAACCGTAAATACACTAACTTACAAGGTAATGTACAAACTGCAACAAATGCTGCTGTATCCATCGGTGCTGATGAAAACATGACTCGTCAATTGACAGGTCTCGCTGCTGGTACTAAAGATACTGATGCTGTTAACGTAGCTCAATTGAAAAACGTTGGCGTTGCTGTAACTGGTAACACTGGTTCTAGCGATTTCTTGACTGATGGTGGTAAATTAAACGTTCGTGGTGAAGGTCGTGTATCTGTAGCTGCTAGCGATGATGGTGCTAAGGATTCCAAATTAACTTTGAAATTCGATGACACTAACTTGGTAAAAGGTGGTAGAAATGTAACTGTTGATACATCTGTGAAAGACGGTAAAACTACTTACACAATCAATGCTGCTGATACTGCTGCTAAATATGACTTCTTAACAAATGCTACAGCAAACGGTGGTAAAGTTGACGGTGAAGCAACAGCTACAAAAGTTCAAAGTGGTACAACTGTTAACTACGCAGCTGGCAAGAACTTAACAGTTAAACAAGATATTGAAACATCTCTTGGCCAACAAACATATACATACTCCTTAAACAAGGATCTTAAAGAAATTACATCCATCACTAACAATGGTGGCCCTACAATGCACTTTGGTGATAACAATATCAGTATCACTGGTGGCAACCTTGATCTTGGGGGTAATAACATTACTAACCTTAAATCTGGTGGCGATGTAATTAATAATGCTGCAAACATTGGTGACGTTACACGTATCTCCAAAGCTAACGATTTACACATTGCACCTACAGCAGGTACTAACAATAATGTAGCTGAATACACTGTAGACGGTAACAAAAAGGTTACATTAACATACCAAGATGGTAATGGTAAAACTGTAAACGGTCCTAAAGCAGTTATCGACTTGAGCGGTTTGAAAACTGGCGATATGAGCTCCTTCAACGTAAAATCTTCTGCTACAGAAGGTAAGGTTGCACAAGGTTCCGCTGGTGTTCAAGAAATCAAAGACGGTAAAACTGTTGAAATGCAAGCTGGCAAAAACATGACCATCAAACAAACTAACAAAGATGGTAATGCACAAGTTGAATTTGCATTAAATAAAAATGTTGATTTGACTCCAGATGGCTCTTTGAAAATCGGTGATACAAACATTACTGATAATGGTTTGACTATCAACGGTGGTCCTTCCATTACAAAAACTGGTATCAACGCTGGCGATTTGAATATTACAAATGTAAAAGCTGGTGTAAATGATAACGATGCTGTTAACGTTAGCCAATTGAAACAAGTTCGTGCTGACGAACGTCACATCAAACCAGGTGAATACGCAGTTGATAACAACGGCAAAGTAACGATGACATACCTTGACGGTAACAATAAAGACGTTCCTAACGAAACGGCTGTTATCACAGGTATTGCTAAACAAGATCTTTCCAATATCAACAAGGGTGGCGAAACAGTCATCCAAAATCTTGCTAAAAAATCCATCGATATGGAAAATGGTAAGAATACAAAGGTTAGCAACCGTGAAATCAATGGCGTTAAAACTTTCAAAGTAGACGTTGAAGGTGATTTAAACGACATTACATCCATCACAAACAAAGCTGGCGATGGCAAAGTTGTATTCGGTGGTAACCAAACTGTAAACGTTGCAGGTGATCATAACATTAACTTGAATGCTAAAGTTGGTGACATCACTGGTTTAACTAACGTAACTATCGATGCTCCTGATTTTGCTAAAAAAGGTCGTGCTGCTACTGAAGAACAATTGAAAATCGTAAATAACGGTTTCAATAACACAGTTGGTTTGACTGGTAACACAGGCGCTACTGATCTTCAAAAATTGAACAAACAAGGCGGCTTGAGCTTTGGCGTTGTGGGTGCTAACAATGGTGAGTACATTAAAACAACTGCTTCTGGTAGCAATGTAGTAGCTGACTTGTCCGACAGCGCTAAAAACAAATTGAACAGCACTGTTGTAGTAGAAGGTAAAAATGCTGCGAAAGTAACAAGCAATGTAATTCAAAATGCAGATGGCAGCACAAAAACTGTATATACTGTAGATGTTAACAACGTAAAACCTACTGCAGCTTCTACTGAAAAAGTACAAGCTAAAGCAGACGTAGCTGGTTCTAGCGATAAAAACATCGCAAAAGTTTCCCCTAAAGCTGGTGAAAACTTCGGTGATGCAGGCGCAACTTACGAAGTAAACGTATCCCGTAATGACGTAAAAGATACAGCTCGTGAAGCAGTTACTGTAAATACTACAAATACAACTAACAACCCTATCACTGTTACACCTGTACAAGATGAAGCAAATCATAATACAAATTACCAAGTAACATTCGATGGCGAAAAAGCTGCTAAGCAAATTCCTTTGACTTACAAAGCGAATGGCACAAACGAACAAAAAGTTACATTGGATAAAGGTTTGAACTTCACAAACGGTAAAAATACAACAGCTTCCGTAGATGCTGAAGGCGTTGTTAAATACGATGTGAATAAAGACTTAGTAGACATCCATTCCATTTCCAACACTACAAATGGTCCAAAAATGGAATTCGGTCCTAACTCCATCAACATCACTGGTGGCCCTATCAACATGGGTGACCTAAACATCACTAACCTTAAATCTGGTGGCGATGTAAATAACAATGCAGCTAACATTGGCGATGTAAAACGTATTTCTAAAGCTAACGACTTGCACATTGCTCCAACATCCTCTGATCGTCAAGGTGAAACTACTACATCTTACGCTTACGATGCAGCAAGCAAATCCGTAACATTGAAATACAACGATGGTAACGGTGCTAACCAAGCTGGTACAGTTGCAAAAATCGACTTGTCTGGTTTGGCTGATCAAATCAAAGATGGTTACTCCTTCTCCACTGACGCTAAAGGCAATGTAGTAGGTAACCACGCTGTTACAGCTGTTGGCAATGGTAAAACTGTTTCCTACGCTGCAGGCGATAACTTGACTGTAAAACAAGATATCGATGCTGCAACTGGTGAACACACTTACACATATGCATTGTCCAACAATATCGACTTGACTCCAAATGGTTCCTTGAAAATTGGCGACACTATTCTTAATAATGGTGGCTTAACAATTACAGGTGGCCCATCCGTTACTAAAACTGGTATCAACGCTGGTAACTTGAACATTACTAATGTGAAAGCAGGCGTAAACGATACTGATGCAGTTAACGTAAAACAATTGAAAGATGCTCGTACAGTAGTAACTTCTAACGATAACTCCGTAACAGTTAACAAAACTGAAAACGGCAACCAAGTTACGTATGACTTGCATGTAGCTCCAGGTGCTGCACAATCCGTATGGAATGTGAAATCCACTGGTAATACAACTGCTGATTCCGCAACAACTGCAAAAACTATCACTGATGGTAAAACAGTTGAAATGGCAGCAGGTAAAAACTTGACTGTAAAACAATCTAACACTGAAGACGGCGCTAAAGTTGAATTCGGTTTAGCTGGTGACTTGACTAACATCAAGACTATTAAAAACGAAGGCCCTGCTACTTTCACAATCGGCGGTAACGAATTCAAATTCGATGGCGGCAATGTGAACATGGGCGATAACAACATCACTAACCTTAAATCTGGTGGCGATGTAATCAATAACGCTGCTAACATTGGTGACGTTAAACGTATCTCCAAAGCTAACGACATTCATATCAAAGACAAAACATACACAGTGAACGCTGATAAAACAGTTACATTGGAATATGTTGATGGCAATGATAATGCAGTGAACAAAACAGCTAAGATCGACTTGAGCAACTTGCCTACAGGCGACAAAGCTGCTGTTGAAAGCGTAGTTAAAAAATCTGCTGCTGCAGGCGACACTAACATCGCTGACATCACTGTAGCTGACGGCAAACAAACTGGTGATGCAAATGCTAAATACGAAGTAAATGTTTCCCGTAATGCTGTTAAAGATGCAGCTCGTGAAGCGGTTACTGTAAATACTACGAACACTACTAACAATCCAATCACTGTTACACCTGTTCAAGATGAAACAAACCATAACACAACTTACCAAGTAACATTCGATGGCGATAAAGCTGCTAAACAAATTCCTTTGACATACAAAGCGAATGGCCAAAACTCTCAAACAGTTACATTGGATAAAGGTTTGAACTTCACAAACGGTTCTAACACAACAGCTTCCGTAGCTGCTGATGGCGTAGTTAAATACGATCTTAACAACAACGTAAACTTGACTCCATCTGGTTCCTTAACTATTGGTGATACTGTTGTTAACAACGGTGGTTTGACTATCTCTGGTGGACCATCTGTTCTTAAAACTGGTATCAACGCTGGTAACTTGAACATTACTAATGTGAAAGCAGGCGTAAACGATACTGATGCAGTTAACGTTAAACAGTTGAAAGACTCCCGTACAGTAGTAACTTCCAACGATAACTCTGTAACAATTAATAAAACAGAAAACGGTAACCAAGTTACTTACGACTTGCATGTAGCTCCAGGTGCTGCACAATCCGTATGGAATGTAAAATCCTCTGGTAATACAACTGCTGATTCCGAAACAGCTGCAAAAACTATCTCTGATGGTAAAACAGTTGAAATGGTAGCAGGCAAAAACTTAACTGTTAAACAAACTAGCAACAACGACGGCGCTAAAGTTGAATACGCATTGTCCGATGACATCAAAGTTGGTAACGACGGTAAAGATGGCAAAGACGGCGTTGACGGCAAAATCGGCGTAAACGGTAAAGACGGCTCTGCTGTTGTGATCAACGGTAAAGACGGTTCTATCGGCTTGAATGGTAAAGACGGTAAAGATGGTCTTACTATTAAAGGCGCTAACGGTCAAGACGGCGTAGACGGTAAAAATGGTACTAACGGTATCACTCGTATCGTATACGAAGACAAAAACAACAATACACACGAAGTGGCTACTACTGATGATGGCTTGAAATTCACTGGTAATAACACTGACGTTGTAAACAAAAACAAATTGAACAGCCTTGTTAAAGTTCAAGGTGAAGGCGTAGATAAAACAACTTCTGCATCCTTCAAGAGCGCTTCTGGTAACATCAACGTAAAAGCTGATGGTACTGATACTCTCGAAGTTCAATTGAACAAAGATTTGAAAAACATCACTTCCATTAAGAACGATGGTCCTGCTACTTTCACAATCGGCGGCAACGAATTCAAATTCGATGGCGGCAACGTGAATATGGGCGATAACAACATCACTAACCTTAAATCTGGTGGCGATGTAGTTAACAACGCAGCTAACATTGGCGACGTAACTCGTATTTCCAAAGCTAACGATTTACACATTGCACCAACTCAATCCAACCGTGCAGGTGAAACTACTACATCTTACTCTTATGATGCAGCAGACAAATCTGTTACATTGAAATACAACGATGGCAATGGTGCTAACCAAGCTGGTACAATCGCGAAAATCGATTTGTCTGGTTTGGCGGATCAAATCAAAGACGGCTACTCCTTCTCTACAGATGCGAAAGGTAATGTAGTTGGTAACCACGCTGTAACAGCAGTAGGCAACGGTAAAACTGTATCTTACGCAGCAGGCGATAATTTGACAATTACTCAAAATATCGATAATGCAACTGGTGAACAAACTTATACATATGCATTGTCTAATGACATCAAAGTTGGTAACGACGGTAAAGATGGCAAAGACGGTGTTGATGGTAAAATCGGCGTAAACGGTAAAGATGGTTCCGCTGTTGTAATCAACGGTAAAGATGGTTCCATCGGCTTGAATGGTAAAGACGGTAAAGATGGTCTTACTATGAAAGCTAAAAATGGCCAACCTGGTGTAAACGGTAAAGATGGTATCACTCGTATCGTATACGAAGATAACAGCAAGAATACACACGAAGTGGCTACATTGGATGATGGCATGAAATATGCTGGCGACGATGCACAAGGTACTGATAAATCCAAAGTTATCGCTAAGAAATTGAACGAAACTATGGACGTTGTTGGTGGTGCAGATAAATCCAAATTGACTGACAACAACATCGGCGTGAACAACGTAGATGGCAAGTTGAAAGTTCAATTGTCCAAAGAAGTTGACTTGACTCCATCCGGTTCCTTAACAATTGGCGATACTAAGATCTCTGATAATGGTTTGGTAATCAACAATGGTCCTTCCATCACTAAAGGTGGCATCAATGCTGGTGGCTTGAACATTACTAATGTGAAAGCTGGCGTAAATGACACTGATGCAGTTAATGTAAAACAATTGAAATCCGCTAAAACAGAAGTTAAAGCTGGTGACAACGTAACAGTTGATAAAACAATTGGTGCTGATGGTCAAAACATTTACACAGTAAATGCAAAAGCTACTAACCTTGGCGATGCTGAACTTAACTACACAGCTAACGGCGGTGCTAAACAAAAAGTTAAATTGTCTGAAGGCTTGAACTTCGTTGACGGTAACTACACTAAAGCTTCCGTTGATGCAAATGGTGTTGTTAAATACGACGTAACACTTGGTAAAGTAAAAGACGGCGTTGACGGTAAACCAGGCGTAGATGGTGAAAATGGTATCGCAACAGTTAAAACTGTAGTAGATACAATCAACAACTCCGGTTGGAAAGGTGACGTTACTGGTAACACAGTAGGCGATCACAGTGCAACAATCGTAAAACCTGGCACAACTGTAAACTTCGGTGCAGGTAAAAACTTAACTGTTGAACAAATCGTTGATAAAGTAACTGGCAACCACACTTACAACTATGCATTGTCCGATGATATCAAAGTTGGTAATGATGGTAAAGATGGCAAACCAGGTGTTGACGGTAAGATCGGTGTAAACGGTAAAGATGGTTCCTCCGTTGTAATCAATGGTAAAGACGGCTCCATCGGCTTGAATGGTAAAGACGGTAAAGATGGTCTTACTATGAAAGCTGAAAATGGCCAACCTGGTGTAAACGGTAAAGATGGTATCACTCGTATCGTATACGAAGATAAAAACAACAACAAACACGAAGTTGCTACTACTGATGACGGCTTGAAATTCACTGGTAACAACGAAAGCGTTGTAAACAAAAACAAACTTAACTCCACAGTTAAGGTTAAAGGTGAAGGCGTTACTGAAGAGCAAGAAAAAACATTTGAATCTGCTGCAGGTAACATCGCTGTAACAGCTGATGGTAACGATACTTTGAACATTCGCTTGAATAAAAACATCAAAGGCATCGACACTATCCAAACTAAGGAAATCCACTTAGGTACACCTGATAACTACACAACAATTAAGAAAGATGGGGACCGCATTAAATACGGCGACAAAACATTCGCTAACACTGACGATATCTGGACAATCCAAGCTAATGGCACAGATGTTCCAGCTAACGGCGGTAAAGTAAATGTTAAAGGTGCTGACGGTATCACAGTATCCAAATCTGCTAATGGCGAAATGACAATTAGCGGTGCTGGCCTTGGTACAATGAGTAGCTTCAACGTTAAATCTTCTGGTAATACTACTGCTGATTCTGAAACAGCGGCTAAGAAAATCACAGATGGTAAAACTGTTGAATTCTCCGGCGGTAAAAACCTTACTGTAAAACAAACTAGCGACGAAAACGGCGCTAAAGTAGAATATGCATTGAGCAACAATGTAGATCTTACTAATAAAGGTTCCGTAACAATTGGCGATACTAAGATCACTGATGGTGGCTTGGTAATCAACAATGGCCCATCCGTAACTAAAGACGGTATCAACGCTGGTAATAAACAAATTACTAACGTTGAAGATGGCGTAAACGATACAGATGCAGTTAACGTACGTCAATTGAAAGCAGCTAAAACTAACCTTGTTGACGGTCAAAACACTAAAGTGACTGGCGACGGTTCTAAAGCTAACCCTTACAAAGTTAATGTTGAAGGCGATTTGAACAAAATCACTTCCATCACTAACAACGAAGGCGATGGCAAATTAGAATTCAAAGGTGACCAAGTAGTTAACGTAGCTGGCGACAACACAATCAAGCTTGATGGTAAAACTGGTGACATCACTGGCTTAACTAACAAAACTCTTGATTCCGCTGACTTCGCAACTAAAGGTCGTGCAGCAACTGAAGAACAATTGAAACTTGTTCAACAAGAAGCAGCTAAAAAATCTACTGAAAAAGTACAAGCTAAAGCTGATGCTAATAACATCGCTAAAGTAGCTCCTAAAGCTGGCGATACATTCGGTGCAGCTGGTGCAACATACGAAGTATCTGTAGATAAAAATGACGTTAAAGATGCAGCTCGTGAAGCGGTTACTGTAACAGGTGACAACAAAGCGATCACTGTAGACGTTCAACCAAATGCTACTAACCATACAACTAACTACCAAGTTAACTTCAATGGTAAGGAAGCAGCTAAACAAATTCCATTGACTTACAAAGAAAATGGTGGCAACGCTAGAACAGTAATGTTATCTGAAGGTTTAGACTTCTCCAACGGCGTAAATACTACTGCTCACACTGATGCGAACGGTAAAGTATCCTTCGACGTGAAAGGCGACCTCACTAACATCACTTCCATTTCCAATAACTCCAATGGTCCTAAAGTATCCTTCGGTGGCGATACTGTAAATATCACTGGTGGCAACCTCAACATGGGTGGTAACAAAATCACTAATGTTCAAAAAGGCACTAATGATACAGATGCAGTAAACGTTAAACAATTGAAAGATTCCCGTACTACATTGACATCTGATGATCATTCCGTAGTATTGAAGAAAACTGAATCTGCTGACGGTGGCTTGAACTATGACCTTTCCGTAAAAGGCGCAGTTGACCCTCGCGTTGATCAATTGAACGAAGAAATCGGCCGTGTAGGCGCTCAAGGTGCAGCATTGTCCGCATTGAAACCTATGCAATACGATCCATTGGAACCAACTCAAATCATGGCTGGTTATGGTAACTACCGTGGTAACTCCGCGATTGCAGTGGGCGTAGCTCATTACAAAAACGAATCCACAATGTTCCATGGCGGCTTGTCCTGGGCTGGCGGCTCTAGCCATATGATGGCAAACGCTGGTGTAACTTGGAAAGTTGGTAACAGAGATGCTGAAGCAGCTGTAGCAGATCGCTACCGCAAAGGCCCTATCAGTTCTGCATACGCAGTTCAAACTGAAATGGCTGCAATGAAAGCTCAAAATGCCGGATTAAAAGGTGAAGTATCCGACTTGAAATATGAAAACGAACAAATTAAAGCTCAAAACGCTGGTCTACAAAGTGAAGTAGAAGTATTGAAAGCTCAAATGGCTGCAATGATGGCGAAAATGGGTATGTAATATGTCTTCTATGATGGTGAAAGCCCCTTCTAGGGGCGCCCATCCTAAGGCGTGTTCGAGTAATTAGGTCCTATGACTTAGTTATACTTTCAGAAAAACTAGGAATCTAATCCTAGGTATGGATATGACTGGTAAGGGTTCCTTCGGGAGCCCTCATCCAGCACATTAATTCGACTATGAAAAGAGGAATAGATATGAAAAAATCTACAATGCTTGCTTTCACAGCAGCAGTTTTATTGAGCGCAGCATCCTTAACTGGTCACGCAGCAAGCGCTCCAACATATGATGACAACTTGATCTTACCTAACCCTGCATCCGCACCTGGTTTGAGCAATGTTGTATTGGTACCTGTGGCTAGCCCACAAGTAGTACAATCTCTTCATGATTATGTGAAAGCATGGGAAAATGCGGAACAAAAAATCGCCTTGGCAGAGGCTAAACGCGACAATCATGAACAATTGACTAAAGCTGATAAAAAATGGTTACATTCCAAAGATAAACATAACTATGCTGATTACTTCCGTACCCATTCCTTAGGCCGCGTACACGGTTTTGAAACAGCTTTAAATTGGAACGGTGAAAACCGCAACAAGAACGAATACGAATACTTTGCAACACCTAAATACAATGAAAAAGATGGCTTCGTAAACAGCTATGGCTTCAATGTATTACGTGGTATGGTAGATCGTGTTAACGAAGTTGTACAAAAACAAAAACAAGTTGGCGGTCCTATGAATGACGACGAAGCACAAGCATTAGAAGATGCAATCTTGGATATCCTTGCTCAAGAGCAAGAACATGTATCTAACGAAGAACTTCGTCACTACATGAACGAAACAATTTGGTTCGCTGCTAAAGAAACAGTTAAAAATAAAGCAAGCGAAGAACCAACTGCTGCTGATGAACACATAGTAGACCTTCGCAAAGCTATCAACGAACCAATGGGTAGCAATGACTACAACAAAGTTGATTTGCGTAGTGCAATCCAACAATAATTGATATCTATAGTAATATAGGTATTAAGCCTTGTATTCTCTCGTTAAAAGGCTTAGTTGATCTCTAATACATACTGATGGTATACGTGTATCCCTTACATGCACGTATATCTACAATGACACAATGGCCCTTATAATGAGTTTGTGAGGGCCCCCGTACCCTGGACCCCCGACTAGGGAACACAAATCCTTAT
>UPXS01000009.1 GCA_900538355.1 uncultured Veillonella sp. | reverse complement strand
AAAATTGTACATTCTTATATCATCATTTTTGTACATTCTTAGAGTATCATTTACAGTGTATAGAGGGATACAATAAGATTCAGGTTTCATTAGATAGCTTTGAATCTTTTTTTAGATTTATTGTTTGTGTTGTCTTAAAAAGGGGTAAAACACATGAAAAAAGAATTGCTTTTAACGGCTATGATTACCGCAAGTATTACTACAACAGCACTTGCAGCATCCAACTTAGATATTAGTGCTACAACTACTGCTCCATTAAGCATGAAGAATTCTATTGCTTATGGTGGAAATAACAACGTTGAGAATGGTATGTTCTCCCCTGTAAATAATATATTGCTCGGTGGTGACAAGAATACAGTTCGTCCTTCTGCTTCTAATAGTATCACTTCTGGTATTAATAATACTGCATCTGGTCCAGGTAGCATCGTAGCAGGTTGGTATAATACAAACTCTGCTACTCACAGCTTGGTAGTAGGTACTAGCAATACTGTTGGTGGTACTAATAATATCGTAGGCGGCTTTAACCATGCTAATAATGACAATGCGATTAATTCTTTATTAATTGGTGCAAATAATAGTGTTGATGGACAGAACTCCGTAGCTTTGGGTAAGAATAATACCATTAAAGGTAATAATGCTTTGGTAGGTGGTACTGGTGCTAAGGTTCAAGGTAACAATGCTATTGCCTTTGGTGACAGTGCTAAAGCAACGTATGATGATGCGTATGCTATTGGCCGTAAAGCGGAAGCGACTGCTCAAAATACTGTTGCTATCGGTAACAATGCAAAGGCCAATAACATTATGGGTACAGCAATTGGCTATAATGCAAAAGCAAAAAATGATTACGCTACAGCAGTAGGTTATAGTGCAAGTGGTACAGGCAATCAATCTTCTGCGTTTGGTTTTAATGCAGAAGCAACGGCTATGAATACGACTGCAGTTGGTTCCTATGCAAATGCTAGTGGTGCGTACTCTACAGCGTTAGGCTTTAAAACAGTGGCTTCTAATGAGGACTCTGTAGCATTAGGTAACTATTCTACTAGTGCTGGTAAAAGTGCCTTTGCTGCCGGCACATTAGCTAAGGCAGCAGAAAAGGACTCCTTAGCAATTGGCCATAGCGCAACTACAACAAAGGAAAACGGCATTGCTATCGGTACAAATGCGATGGCTGCCACAGACAATAGCATTGCATTAGGTGCTAAGTCTGTTACGGCTACAGCAGTATCTACTAACTCTGGTGTTATCGGTGGCAGAACTTATAACTTTGCTGGTGGAAATGCGGTTGGTACATTGAGCATTGGTGATAGTGGTGCAGAACGTACGATTACAAATGTAGCAGCAGGCCGTGTATCTGCTACATCTACTGATGCAGTTAATGGCTCCCAACTACATGCCATTAAAGACGTGGTAGATAATCATGAAAACCGTATCACTACCATAGAAGGCGATATTAATACATTAAATAATCGTATTATTAATGGCGGCGCGAATAGCTTGAATGAAGCTAAAGCGTATACGGATCAACAAGTGTCTAGCGTAGCGGCGGCTTCTGCAGCGCTCGCCGGCTTACATCCATTAGATTTCGATAAACATGATAAATGGTCCTACTCTGTTGGCTTTGGTAACTATAAAAATGCTAATGCAGCAGCTTTAGGTGCCTTCTATCGTCCTAATAAAAATACAATGTTTAATGCTGCTACTACCGTTGGTAATGGTCGTAATACAATTAGCTTAGGTGCTAATTTCAAATTTGGTAAAAGCTCCGAAGAGGTAACTACTGAAGATGCGGCACAACTCAAGAAAGATATGAAAGACCTATCTGAAAAGTATAATGAATTAGCACAAAAATATAATGAATTGACAGCTAAATTAGAATCTAAATAAATTAGAACCTAAATAAGAATCCAAATAGTGTGATTAATACCCTTACAAGACGTATCTTGTAGGGGTATTTTTTCTATTAAATATGAAAGTACAGTGTCTTTATAATATATATTTATAATATGTATTTCTTTTAAATGTAAAAGTGTGGTGCTTTTATTATAAGTATTCCTTAATAATGATATAATTAAGATACATATTCAGTTACATATTACAGGTAAGCGACGGTATATAGTGGAGAGTAGTATATGAGCTTTTACAATTGGATTCAAGAAAAACTATTTGATGAATACGAAGAATGGTGCTTGAAGAGCCCTGGTTCTAATGGAAATGGTTTTAATATAGTCGGAATAGATAATACTTTACAGGCTATGCATGATGGATTTTATATGTACATGGAGGTATACCCACCTCATGCCATCGATGGATGTACAGCCATGAAAGCACGTGTAGGTAAAACGCAGGATGCAGTAGATTTATTCTTAGATATAGATGGCAAGACCTATCGTATGGCTGATGTAAGTTATCCTGACGCAGTGAAGATGATGCGGGCTTTTATGAAAAAACGCAGAGTACCTGATTGTAGTTTGTGTGTAGAAGCAGTGTATCTAGATATCGATCAGATGCGATCGACATTTACAGAGTTAGCAACGTTGTTGTTAGGCGATGCTAAACAAGCTAAGTCGTTTATGACCAAGGTTAAGTTGCGCTCCTTGGAAGAATTAGAAGATAGCTGGTGGAACCTCTATGAGAAACTAGTCTCTAAAGGATATGCCGTAGAGTTAGACTGTAAATGTGAACTAGAGGATTTTATTTATCATGTACAGAAGTTAATACGTAATAAGTCTTTAGATACTAGAGAAAATCTAACTATTGATACAGCAGCATTAGATGAAGATCAAGTTATTATGGACTGGTGTGCTAGTCTTAATTCTACGTGGGAAAACTATACGTTAGCAGGCATGGACATCGGAACCGATAGCTTTGTACTTCTGGTGCTTTCAAATGAGGAATTCAAAATAGCCCAAGAACTAGCTAAAGAGCTATTACATAGAATCGATGTAGCTGAGCGCTTGTGATGCAATAGAACATTTTAATGTTATAGAAGCAATTATACTATGGCATCATCTATAAAAGGATGGAGTTCTAAACTGTAAATAGTTTGCACCGTAAAATGTGATGAACAGGAGAGAGTCATATGAGTATTGTACGTGTACCAGAATATGAAGCAGAGTTTGAGGCGGAAGAGTTTGAGATTTATGCATTGCCTCGCAGTGATGCGAATGGGGCTAGTCCTTATTTAGATAAGTACCATAGACCACTAGTGTCTACCGATGCTATCCTAGATACTCGAACTGGCGTGCTTGACCGTAGCGAAGGCATTTTGACGTGGATTATTGAGGGACTTGACGATAGATGGGGTTATTCTTTTGAGCCCCATGGGGTCTATAAATTATTAGTTAAGAAAGCAAAGCCTTTAGAGGATTTGGGCTATATGCGTCCTTCTTGGAATAATCGCTATTATGTACTTGAGGTGTTAGAGGAGCATGCTAAACATAGTGAGCTAGAGGCGTTGTCGGCTTATTTGAAAACACCTAAATACCTTCATACCGACAGGGGCGATTTTCTGTTAAATCGAGAGTATCAATATTACACAGCGAGAATTGATGATTATGCTTTCACCCTTGATGTGGATGAGGACTCTGATGAAAGCTGTACCGTAGCATTGGCTGCTTTTAATACAATCGATAATTTTAAAGCATTTGAACAACGAATTAGTACCTATATTAGTGAAAAATTACTAGATCTTGCTAATGATTGGCTCGACAATGATGACCAAGATCCGATTACGTCAGACGTATTTGCTAAGCGTATTACGATGGGTGAATTGGCATTTCGTAACGATGGCACCATAGAGGTATATTATGACGACGATGATATCTTCTGGGGGCACTGCATCATAGCTCATATTGATGCGGATGGAAATCCTACTGATGCGGATATTGCAGGATGATTAACTAATGGAGCGTCCTAATGAGAAAATCGGAATTAATGACATTATGGAATGTTGAAAGCTGGTCTGAAGAACCGTATGGCGTTTACTTTGTATCTCGCAGATTGGGCACTAATCGTTTAGAGACTGTAGGACAAGCCTTTAAAAAACTTAATATTAGTTGTACCAATTATACTGAGGCTGATGTGCTTTCACTACCAATGTGGGAGCAATTATATGTTCAATTAGATAAATTAGATAAACTAGCACAGGAACTCATACAACAGGAAATACCGCAAGAAGAGTCTATTGTACTAATCTTAACCGATATTATGCTAGATAAGTCAGGTTGTTACGATGCATTTGCACTAGGCTATGATGTGGGAGAATCCCCGGCAGGGCATTTGTATATATTAGTTAGTTTTGATGAAGACTTTACGGCTCAACAAGATGTGATTTACGAAACCTTATAGAGTTGTACTAAATTGGTGACACGGGTGTTGTAGACTATCTAAAAAATAAGTGATATGCAGGAGAGATTATGGAAGATATGTATAAATTAGTCAAAGACTTCTTTAGTCATGATATGGATTTAGATGATTTATTTGATTCTGAGGCTATTATCTGGATTGACTGGCGCGAGGATGACGAAGATGTGGTGCGCTATTTTAATGATATGATGGATGAGCCTATCGATATTCAAACCGTTAGTAATAGCAAGCCTTATGGTGACGATATTTTGCTAAAAAAGGGTGATAAAGAACTGCAAATTCCTTACGGTGATGAGAAAGATCGGGATGTAACCATTAAATACTTTAACGACTTCGTTCAGCCTGATTATGAGGTGCGCTGGTTTGTTGAAAGTCTTGGAAACGATACACTTGGGTTTACCGTGCTTTCAGGGGCAGAATGGGCCAATTTAGAAGATGAATTTGGTGCAGATACAGTTCGTTACTATTTTGAACCTATCAATCTTGAAAGTAACATGTTTAATCTTGATATGGACGAAGTATTTGCATTACTGGCATTACGAGAAAATAGTGACGGAGTGAATACTGACTTTAGTGTACAGTTAGATTGGATTACAATCATAAACAAAGAAAAAGCCTTAACTGAACAAAAAGAAAAGGGACAAATTGACCTAAAACAATACATGGTTGCTAAACAAGAACTGCAACAGATTAAGGATGAATTTATAGCGACTCACGGCGAGATGGAATAAGAGCTGTTGTTCTAGAGGAGACGTTTATGGCAATTGACGGAGTGAAGATTATAGATAGTGATGACGGTCATGATATTTATAATGCCATTGTTGAGCGGTACAAGGATGGTATCAGTGTAGATACGATCATTTCTGACATTTTAAGTGAAGAAGAAAATTTTTGTACTGATGAGTTTTATACAGAAATTTATTGGACTGCGGTGGCCTATTCGTTATGGAAGATAGGGCATCTATCAACTGATATTAAACAGAAAGCCTTGGATATAATCGCTCAGGGTCCTAATGAGTTTTGGCTGGAAATCGATGATAAGGCCCTTAAACAGCGTCAAAAGGTATTGGATAAGTTAGCAGTACAGCTACAGAGCGAAAATTCGAAGCCTATTAAGGTTCGTAAATCTAAAACAAAAAGAGTACCTTATTTTAAGGTGGGCGACGTATTAGCTGTTAAATTTGAAAACGAGTATGGTGCTATTTTTGTCTCTGACGTGGATCAATCACCGCGGAAAATCGAATATCATTTAGCCTGTACGCGGCTTTTACAAGAAGAAAAACCGACAATGGAGCAGTTTCTAAACAGCAAAATCGCATGCCGAAAAGATAATACAAATTTTGGTATCGATACAGACTGTTGGTTCAATCATAAAGACTTAGGCTTGTTACTGGATAATTTGGAAATTATCGGGACAGTTGAACTATATCCGTGTAAACTATGGAAATTAGCCCCAGCGGGAACGCTAGAGGATATCTATGAGGAGATTACAGATAATCCGCGGATTGGAAAACTACGTCTCATAGATACCTATGAACTGGTGAAAGATGTTATTGAGAAATAATCATTGGCCGAAGGCGTTACTACATGGGCGTATATATAAAGGTATAACTATAATGAATACTGTGACGAAACAATATATAGAAACTGTACAAGTCAGTGATATACCGTGGCACCGGTTAACCACAACCTACGGGCGTGCCACAGACTTTCCTACAGAGCTTGATGTGTTGTGGAATATGGAAAGCATAGAAGTTGTTGATGCGGCTGGTGAGGCGTTAGCACAGAATATTGAGCATCAATCGACGTTGTGGCATGCTACACCATTCGCTATGGTTTTCTTGCTTCGTATTTTTAAGAAAGCTCAGGAAGAGAGAGCTCGTAATGAAGTAGCTCAGTATTTAGCAGAACAATTGGTTGAGTTGTTTACTGTGATTGCTGAGTGCGTTCGAGATGGTCTTATGCTAGAGCATGCAGATCCATTGCCGAACTTTGAAGATATGCTCAACGAAGAATACCTTTGGTCGGAAGAATATGATGAAGACGAAGATGTTCTTCGATATGAGGAAGAGGACGTATTCCCTGATGATTTATTCTTTAGCTTTTATTATTACTCCTTGCAAGTGCTTTTGTTAGCTATTCCGCTATTAGATACATCTGATGAAGGAGAGGCTAAATTGCTAGGAATAATTTCTGCTAATAGGAGCGTGTAAGATGGATTATTTAGATATATTGCGAAATGATGCTAAGTTAGCTGAAGATTTTGATACGCTATTCGATTTTCGCTTGCTAGATGCGCTAGAGGAACGAGATACAGCTGAAGGTCGCTGCACATTCTCTGTGCCGGGTATGGCATTCGCTGTAGATGGCGCTGGCGGTGAATATCATCTATTGGAGGATGGATCTATTGGTTATTGGAGTAGCGAGGGTGCCGCCGGTCGTTTGGCTGAAAGTATGGATGATTTATTTCACTTAATCGTTTTTAGTATTTGTTGGCATGATTACTGTGACTCAAGTAAGTATTCTGATGCGGCTGTACTTGAAGAATATGGTCAGAATAAGCAGTCTCATATTATCTCTTATTCGCCAATGGAACTTTGGGAACCCATTGTGAAAGCTTTACATATGCCAATAGACATGAGACTTTTACCTGTTTTACAGAAATTCTATGACGTGGCGCATCGTGAACCTGTATATGTATGCTATTTCCATGAAGATGATGGAACCGTTACAGAATCGGAAAATTTATTTTTCTAATGGTTAGAAGAGTTTATGAAAGGATTTAATTATGGGACTAATTGCCAATTATAGCTGTTTAAGCGATGCGAATTTAAAAGAGCTTAAAGCTATGGGTTCAGCAGAAGAGGAAATTCTTGAAAGCGTTGAAGAGTGGAATGACGATGATGAATTATTGCTCGATATCGATAAGATGTGGGATGTACTTCACTTTGTGCTAACTGGCGTAGGAACGGACCATAAGGACGATAATAACCCTCTTAGTCAAGCTGTGCTTGGCATAACAGCTGTTGAAGAAATATCGGATTACTTAGCGTATACCGAACGCGATAAGTTAGCAGATATCGTGGCGGCTCTAGAACAGTTTGACATGGAAGAAGCTCTCGAAACTTTTGATATGGCAGCCTGCAAAGAGGCTGAGTTATATCCAAATATCTGGGATTACGATGAGGAAGAGGAAGAAATCAAAGACGAACTTCTTCATGATTTCGAGCAAATGAAACGCTTCTATAAACAAGTGCTCGAAGCTAATGGACATGTGCTTGTATCGATTTGCTAAGGTCGTTAAAATTTGTTGGCTATGGATCTAGTTGTAGCCAAACCAATTATGCGACTGGCGAAGATGAGGAATTGTAACATGGCAGTGTTAACAGAAAAGCAAGTTAAATATGGATTTGACTACTATCATAAGGATGACGCACGGCCTAAATCTGTGGTAGAGGTCTCTGAATATAATGGTGAAGATAAGTTAATAGTCAACTGCACACAGCTAGATGAAAACTATTCTGCTAAAGATAAGAAGCGAATTTGGATGGAGTGGTGTGATTTTCTAGTAAATAATCCAGATACTTTTACAGAGCTAATGTTTTGCACAAGAATGCCACAGGATTTATTTGATGCGGTGTGTGCTCAACGTAGACTTAAAAAATTACATATAAAATGGGGCGTCTATCCAGATATTTCAAAATTAGAGAACTTACAAGAACTAGAATATTTACACATTGGGTCCGGTAGAAGCGTATCGAGTTTAGAGCCTATATCAAAATTAGAAAATTTAGTGGCTCTGTCGATTGAGACCTTTCAAAAAATTGATGATTATACGCCATTAGCGCATCTGAAGCACCTTGAAAGTCTTGCTCTAGAAGGTGATTTCGCAGCTCCTAAAATTCTTAAGGTTCAATCCTTGGGATTCCTACGTCATATGAAACAGCTGCGATTTTTTAGCTTCTTGACCGCTAAAGTGATGGATACAGACTATTCTCCAATTTTAGAACTCCATAATCTAGAACATCTTACATTAAGATCTTGTAAAGAGGTTAAACAGCTGTATCCTCAGTTAGTTAAGTTGCCAAAACTAAAATACGGCACAGTTTTAGAACGACCAGAATTATATGAGAAATAGTGCTTGAGATATAAGTCATGAGCTATAACTTATAAGACATAAAAGGGAACAATCATAATGGATAAAGCGCGTAAAAAGGAATTATTAAAAGCTTATGCAGATAAGCAAAAGCAATCGTTTAAAGATAGTTTACCTATGGATGAAGAGTTATTTTGGAGTCTCTTTGACTATGTAGACGAGAAATTAGAGGCAAATGATGGTTGCGACCATAGTTTGACTTTCACCAGAGAATTCTTAGAAAAACAAAAGGTAGATGTGGAAAGCGTACTAGATTGGATCGTCAACGAAGGTGGCGGTTGTGACTGCGAGGTTCTCTACAATGTGGAGGAGCGATTTGAGGAGTACGATTAATAGTACTTTCTATAGTTAACTCCTTTTATTTGCAGGTGTTACCATAAAGGTATATAGTAAAGGCATGTGATGTAATTATTCACATGCCTATTTTCTTTATAAGGAGGACGCTATGCAACACGTTCAAACCCGCAGTACTACGTCCGCGTTAGTACTCACAGCCGTATTGATTGCCCTCGCAACACTGTTTACCATGTACACGAAAATTCCAGTACCTGGCATTCGCGGCTATTTCAATGTTGGAGATGTCGTTATTATGACATCAGCTCTATTATTAGGTCGAAAATATGGCGCCTATATCGGTGCTATCGGCCCAGCGCTAGCTGATTTGTTCCTCGGCTACGCAGTCTTTGTACCAATCACCTTTGTGGTGAAAGGCATTGAAGGCTATCTTGTCGGTACTGTCTATAACAATAAGACAACTACCTCTGCCTTAGCGGCAACCATTGTAGGTGGTATTGTTATCGTAGCTGGCTACTTTATCGCTGAATACTTCGTATTCGACCCAGGCGTAGCCATTGCTAGTATTTTGACTAACACCATTCAAGCCGTTATGAGCGTTATCGTTAGCATGATTCTCTACGCTATCTTACGCAAACGCCTTGGGTAGTAAATTGACAGTCACTAGAATTCAGACTATACTATAAGTACAAAAGAGCCAGTTAACGTGTTCTAGGCGTTAGGCTCATCAAAATGTGAGAAATTTGATAAACCTAACGTGTCTAAGTATTGCAGTACTTAGTCTTAAACGTTAGGTTTATTTTTTACCTAACTCACGTTAACGGCTCTTTCGTTATTAGTATATAGCGGATTTTGAATATTGAAAAATACGAATTAATTTCGTACAACTTTTACATAAATACAGGTTAGTAGAGGTATTATATGGTATAATACTTTCATTATGTAGTGAGAAAAGGAGATCTAAATGGCAAATTTACCTAACTGCCCTAAGTGTGGCGACGAGTACACATATGAAGATGGTCATATGTTTATCTGTCCTATGTGCGGACATGAATGGACAGCGGCTGATGCACAAGCTGCAGCTGAAGCAGGTATCATTCGCGATGCTAACGGCAACGAGCTAGCTGATGGCGATACAGTTGTTGTTGTAAAAGACCTCAAAGTAAAAGGCGCTGGCGTATTGAAACAAGGTACGCGTGTTAAAAATATTCGCCTCATCACTGATGCAAGCGATGGCCATGATATCGATTGTAAAATCGATGGTTTCGGTGCGATGGCATTGAAATCTGAAATGGTTAAGAAAATCTAATTTAAGAAATCCCTATCGATACGTTCGGTAGGGATTTTTTCGTGGTATAATCAACGTATACTGCGTGTAGTGGAAAGTACTTGGGGGAGAAAAACTATGTTTAAAAGGGTTGTATTATTAGCTGTATTGGCGTCTATGATGGGGAATATTAGCTCTTTAGCGGCAGATTTAAAGCCCACAGATAAGCGTACATATGAATTACAGCAACAAATTTCTTATAATGTGGTAATTCCTAGCGAGGCTTTCAAGACGAGTGCCGATGGCACATTGATTGTTCCTCTAGAAATTAAAACAGATGATAAAGGGAATATTGTAGCCGTTGAAGCGGGGCCTAATAATTGGAAATTAGACCGCGATGCATATCCTATCTTTGAAGAGGCTGCAAAAGAGGCCGCTTGGCATACAAAGCATGTGGATACTGATGAAGCATTAGTTGTGACAATTCCAGTTAGTATTGTAATCGTATCAGGTGATCACCCTCATAAAAAATAAAGGAGCGGTTATGGAATCTACAAAGGATTTAGAGAAATATACTTACGATCTTCTGGCGGAGCGTGGCGTTACGTTAGAGGATATTGCAGAGCTCGTTTTATATGTTCAAAAACCATATATGCCTAATCTAACAATTGAAGAATGCCGTGAACATGTGGCGTCGGTCCTTTCAAAACGAGAGGTACATAATGCAATTATTACGGGCATTGAGCTAGACAAGTTGACGGAACAAAATAAATTATCTCAGCCCTTGCAAGGTATTGTGGCTAATGATGAAAGCCTCTATGGTATCGACGAAATCTTAGCCTTTTCCATCGTTAATTTATACGGTTCCATAGGCTTTACGAACTATGGCTATCTAGATAAGGTTAAGCCTGGCATCATTAAAAAGTTAGATAGCAAGGCTGGTGGTCATTGTAATACATTCCTCGATGATTTAGTGGGGGCCGTGGCAGCTGCGGCAGCAGGAAAACTAGCTCATAATGAGCCACACCGCGTGCGTCATGCCTTAGCTGAGGAAAAAGCATAAATTTTTGTCGTTGATGTTATTAAAAATTAAGAGTATAACTAGTAGTGAAATGAATAATTAATGTATTCTATGTAGACTATATACAGGAGGAACTATGCAAAAGGTTCTAGTTGTTATCGATATGCAAAAAGATTTCGTAGATGGCGCCCTTGGTTCAGCGCAAGCACAGTTAATCGTAGATAATGTGCGCAACAAAATTGAGAACTTTGACGGGCCTATCATATTTACACGCGATACGCATGATACTAATTATCTTGAAAGCCAAGAGGGTAAGTTCTTGCCTGTTACACATTGCGTAAAGAATACAGAAGGTTGGCATATTGTGCCCGGCTTAATCGAGGCTGCAGAAGGTCGTTCTATCATGAGCCCTGTATCCTTTATAGATAAACCCAATTTTGGATCTCTTGAACTTTTATCTCGTTTAGAAGGGATGAATTCGGTAAATCCTATTGAGTCTATTACGCTCGTTGGTTTATGTACTGATATATGCGTTGTTTCTAATGCGATTATATTGAAAGCTGGCTTACCAGAAATCCCTGTTTACGTAGACTCTAGCTGCTGTGCAGGTGTGACAGAAGAATCCCACCAAGCAGCATTAACAACAATGAAAATGTGCCAATGTATTGTTGAGTAGTTATCGTGTTCTAGCTATATTAGAGTGCTTTATATTGGTAAACGAACTCAAAGGCTATAGGAAATCCTATAGCCTTTTTCTATGGGAAAATACATTGACGATTTTCTATATACAATGTACAATAAATAATGATAATTCATATCAATTAAATGAAATATAGATGCAGGTGTATCGAAACGCTTTCACTAGAACGATATAGTATTTATTATCGTTCGTGCCCTATATTTAAGGAGGCCTATTATGAAACCTTTCGAACTCGCACCATTACCATATGCTTATGATTACCTTGAGCCTGTTATCGACGCAGAAACAATGAAATTGCATCATGACAAGCACCATCAAGCGTATGTTAATAATTTGAACGCTGCTATCGCAAAATACCCTGATCTTGCTTATGGCTGTGTAGACTGTATTCTCGGCGATATTGCTAATGTGCCGGAGGATATCCGTCAAGCTGTTATCAACAACGGTGGCGGTCATAAGAACCACACTATGTTCTGGGACATCATGACAAAACCAGACACTTCTAAATTGGAAGGCCCTTTGAAAGAGGCTATCGACGCTGATCTTGGTGGTTATGATGATTTTGTTGAAAGCTTCTCCGCTGCAGCAGCAACACGCTTTGGCTCTGGTTGGGCATGGCTTGTGGTAAACAAAGATGGCAAACTAGAAGTGACATCTACTGCTAACCAAGATAACCCTCTACTAGAAGGTAAAACAGCAATCCTTTGCTTAGATGTTTGGGAACATGCATATTACTTGCATTACCAAAACCGTCGCCCAGACTATATCAAGGAATTCTTCCGCGTTATTAACTGGGATAAGGTTTCTGAAAACTACGAAAAAGCATTGAAACAAAACTAATAAATCTCTCAGAACTTTCATCTTTCTAAAAAATAGATATATATTTTAATAGATAACGGATAGTTGGTTCAAAGCGCTTTGATTGCTTAGGTGACTTTGAATTCTCAGCTATCCGTTATTTTTATATGAAATTTCGATATTTTTGGAATATCTTTCAAAAGTATAGCCATGGATACAGATTTTCCAATCGATATCGTTTATCATAGTGTCATAGGTTATTTTAGATAAACCTTTCAGAATGTAAATTGCCTTGTATACGAAGACGTATAGAGGGTTACTCACATATGTAATAAACAATATTTTTGACACGAGGGGATCAAAATGGAAAAGAAATTAGATTTGTCCAAATCTGTATATGATTTGGTAAAAGAATATCCTGAAGTAACAGAGATTATGAAAAGCTTAGGGTTCAGTGAAATCACTAATAAGGTGATGTTGAACTCTGTAGGCAAAATTATGACCATTCCTAAAGGGGCTAAAATGAAAGGCGTATCTATGATGGATATCGTGAGCGCATTCATGAAAGCCGGCTTTACCTTGGAAGGTGAAATGCCAAATCTACATGGTGATGATGCATCTGCTAAGGGTGCTCCTACAGAGGCAGCTGCTACTCACACAGAGGAATCTAATGCTAATGACAATGCAGAAGCTAATGCAGAGGATACTGTTACAGATAGCGAACGTGTAGAGCAATTGAAAGGTTTCTTGAAACGTTTGGGCACAGGTGAAGAGCTTGGTTCTGTTCGTGAAGATTTTGCGAGCCAATTCAAACATGTTGAGGCGAGTGAAATCATGAAAGCCGAACAAGGTCTTATGCGCGAAGGTACACCTTTAGAAGAGGTACAACAATTATGCGACCTTCACTCTGCATTGTTCCATGGTTCTACTATTCATGAACAAATGGATGCTGAACATGCTAAGGTAGAGGCTGTTCTAGAGGCTCAAGAAAAGAGCAAGAGCGTAGTAATATTGGTAGAAACTGTAGGTCATCCGCTCAACCAATTAACAGAGGAAAATAAAGCCCTTGATGAGTTGATTGAATCTATTCGTCCTAAAGTAGCAGATAAAACAGCAACCATCGATGATGTAAATACAGTACGCCAAGTATCTGTTCACTATGCTAAAAAAGGCGACTTATTATATCCAAAATTGAAAGTAGATTATGCAATCGGTGGTCCATCCATGGTTATGTGGACTGTTGATGGCGACATTCGCGACCAATTGGGCGATTTAGCAAAATCTAGTCAAAGTGTAGACGACTGGTATAGACGTTTTGATGAGCTTCTTACACGTGCTCAAGAAATGATCTACAAAGAACAAAATATCTTGTTCCCAATCTGTGCAGAAAACTTCAGTAAAGAAGAATGGTACCAAATCTACAAAGATACAGCACAGTATGAAGAAATCTTTGGCGTAAAACGCATTGCATGGCCAGAGGCTGATGCAGCATTAGCTACACAAACTTCAAAATCAAGTGGTGATGACAATGCTATTGGTTTAATTGGTGGTACGCTAACTGTAGATCAACTTGATGCTATGCTCAACACAATGCCAATGGAAGTAACCTTCGTTGACCATGAAGATATCAACCGCTACTTCAACGATGGTGAAAAGGTATTTAAACGTCCTACTACAGCTATCGGTCGTGATGTGTATTCCTGCCATCCACCAAAGGTTGAACCAATTGTACGCGGTATTATCGATTCCTTCCGTAAAGGTGACCGCGATAATGTAGCTGTATGGCTTGAAAAACAAGGCCGTCCATTCTATGTAAACTACATGGCTGTACGCGATCAAAACAATAACTATATTGGTACATTAGAACTTGTACAAGACATGCAATTTGCAAAGGAACATTTCGCTAGAATTAAATAAAAACTAGTGTAATACTAGTTGTGTGATACAGTGAAACTTTGATACAAAAAGGCTGCTCTAACATTGAATAATGCTAGAGCAGCCTCTTTTATTTGTACGAAATGAATTCTCTAATATGATTAATGTATTTCCTGAATTAATGTATTTCCTGATGAGAGGTGCCTATTAAGGACGTACGTAATTGATTATATTATGGATAGCAGTCTTAATATTTTCAAGGCTTGTAGCTAAGTTAAGTCGCACAAAGGTGGCGTAATCTTCGCCTCCAAACCATTCGCCAAAGCTAGGTGCGATGTGGCATTTATTTTCGAATAGGTCATGCATATCTTCCGCCTTTACATAGGCGCCGAAATCGATCCAAGCCAAATAGGTGCCGTCCATAGGGCTGATGCGGATGTGTGGTAATGCCATACCAAGCTCTCGGAACAGATATTCATAGTTTTCACGAATGACAGCCAGTACATCTGTGAGCCATGCTTCCGTCTCTGGATGCGTGTAGGCTGCGGTGATGGCCGCTTCGGCAATAACGTCCGAGTCTGTGTGGTACACATGAGCTTTATAGGCGTTGAATTGGCTTCGTAGTTTTTCGTTAGGAATGATAACTTCTGCGTGGTGCAAGCTAGCCATATTGAATGACTTAGAGAGGGAAGACATTGCAATCATGCTATCTGCATAGGCCCCATTATTTACCGTCAAGGCAGATGTAAAGGGCGTTGGTCCCGTGATAAGGTCTTGATGGATCTCATCACTTATGATGAGCACATGGTGCCGTTGGCAGATGCTGAATAACTGAGCCATTTCCTGTTCAGTCCATACGTGGCCTACAGGATTGTGCGGATTGCAGTGAATGAACAATTTCACATCGTGCTTGGTAATCGCTGTTTCAAAGGCTTTGTAATCGACGGTGTAGCGATTATCTTCAGTGCGATTCATAGGAATAGCGATGATTTGACGTTGGGCATCGCTGGCGCTTGTATCAAAGGCGCCATATACAGGACTTAGAACGGCGATGGCGTCATTGGTTTTGGTAAAAGCCCCAATACACCACATGATCCCTGTAATGACGTTGGGCGCGCTGGTGAGCCATTCTTGCTCAAGACTACAGTTATGCCGGCGTTTGTACCAACTCATAACTGCCTCTATATAATCCGGATTTATCATGGTATAGCCTAGAGGATTGGCTTTCACATAGTTACAAATGGCCTCTTGAATGCACTGAGGCGGCATAAAGTCCATATCGGCTACCCATAGTGGTAATAGGTCAGTACGGCTGAATTTTAAATGCTCGCCGTCCCATTTGCGGGAATGAGAACCGCGTCGATCAATATAGTATGTTTTAGTAAAGTCTACTGTGTTCATAGTGAACCTCTTACATTCTGCTAGATTCATAAGAAATCTTGTGTAATTATATATATCAGTTCGGTGTCACCAACATCTATGAGTGTATGTTAATGTGGTGCAAATCAATTATTCTGTCTATTATCAGTATACATGCATAGATATATATGTAAATATACACTTAAGAATTGCTGTCACCTTACCATTCGTTTCTATGCAATCCTTGCATGAATAGGGGCTATATTCGTATACAAAAGGTGCTTTATTTGCTTGACTGTTGGGACTTTCACAATTTAGAATATACTATAGAATAGTGTGTGTCTGACCAGTGACCACACGTCTATCGAATGGTTACAAAAGATAAATCTTAGCAGCATGTGGCGACATCCCTATGTGAGAGGGCTCATCGGATTGTTCAGGTACATGCAACGCTGTATAAGTATAGTACTGGATCCTTGTTAGGAGGCATGTGCCATGAGTAACGAATTAAAACCACTACATTTTGATGCGGATTATACAATGGAGGAAGCGCTCGCTGAGGCGAAACGTTGTCTAAATTGTCCAAAACCATTGTGCCGTATGGGTTGCCCTATTGAAAACGAAATTCCACGTTTCATCCAAGCTATTGCACACGGTAACTTTGGTTTAGCCAATGATATCTTGGCAGAACGTACAAACTTACCATCCATTTGTGGCCGCGTATGTCCACGGGAAAACCAATGTGAAGGTAACTGTATCATGAATAAGGCGAAAAAACCGCCTATCAATATCGGTAAATTGGAACGCTTTGCTGCTGATTTTGAAAGCATCAACGAACTTCGCAAACCTAAGAAAATCAAACAAGATCTTGGTAAGGTTGCCGTTGTAGGTTCTGGCCCTGCAGGCTTGTCCGTAGCAGGTGACATCGCTAAACTTGGCTATGAAGTAACTGTCTTTGAAGGCCAATCTGAGCCTGGTGGGGTACTCTTATTCGGTATTCCAGAATTCCGTTTGTCTAAATCCGTTGTACGTCGTGAAATCGCTCGTCTTGAAGGTTTAGGCGTTAAATTTGTATGTAATACATTTATCGGTCAAGATAAAACATTGGATGAACTCTTCGCGGAAGGTTTTGACTCCATCTTTATCGGTACTGGTACACATATTCCTCAAGAAGTACGCATGGAAAATGATGAAGTGCATGGTGTATTCCAAGCAATGTACTTGTTGACGAATGTACAATTAGTGGAAAATGGCGAGCTTGATGCAGAGCAAATCCCTGTTAAAAAAGGCGACCGTGTTATCATCATCGGCGGTGGTAACGTAGCGATGGATGCGGCTCGTACATGCGTACGTTTAGGTTGTGAATCCGTAACTGTAGCATACCGTCGTAGCCAAGAACAAATGCCAGCATTATTGTCTGAATACGAAGAGGCTCGTGCTGAAGGCGTTCAATTCCAATGGTTCGCTTCTCCAGTAGGCGTAGAAGGTAAAGACAAGGTAGAAGGCTTCAAATATGAAGTGATGGCTCTTAACGAAGATGGTGCAGGCATCCACGGTACTGGTAAGTTCCAAGTTATGCCTGTAGATAAAATCATCATCGCTGCTGGTCACAAACCAAATGCTCGTCTTATCGGCGAAGGTAATAACCTAAAAGTAGACGAAAAAGGCTACATCATTACATCCGAAGATCCATATGGTATGACTAACCGTGATGGTGTCTTTGCTGGTGGTGACGTTGTACATAAACCGGCTACTGTAGTACTCGCTATGCGCGAAGCTAAAAAAGCTGTTGATGGCATGGTTAAATACATGGAAATCAAAAAAGCTCAAGAAAGTGCTAACCAATAATCCTATAGCGGATAATGATATAAGCTAGTAACATTACTATTCAAGTGTATTCATAATGAATGGATAATGTATAGAAACTATAAAAATCCAGGAATTATCTATACTAATTGACATAGTATAGTACATTTTTAGTACTAACTATCTCTATATATACAATAATTACACGAATTGTTGAAAACATACAGAACATAATATGCATAGAAAAAAGCCTTACTAGAACTAATTGATACATTAGTTTTTAGTAAGGCTTTTGTGTTATTACTTTTCAACTGCTACTAGTCAGTGCACCTACGAAATCAGTATAGTAAAGGCATAACCATGTGTTGAGTGTGAAAGTAGATAGAGGTTGCTATGAATTCTATTCTATGTTGTCGTGATATACAGATTCGACAAGAGGTTCACAAACTAGGCGTATTAATTTTACTTTGGCGTAGACAATTGGGCATGACGCAGTATCAGTTGGCAGATAAGTCAGGTCTAGCCCAATCTTATATTAGTGATCTTGAAAGTGGTGCTATCGATCCGCGATGGTCCACTATTTATAGAGTTGTATCTGGATTAGGGCAGATGAGCGTACAAGATTTTCTAAATGGGCCACAAACCATTAGAACCCTAAGGATTCATTGATGATAATAATCTCCATGGTTTGCATGTTGCGCATCTTTTTGTAGTAAATTGTTAAAGCATTACAAATACGATCCGGAGAACCACAGTCATAACACTTTTCTTCTAATTTGGCACAAGGATTGAGGGAGCTTTTCTTATTCTTCTTACTGTTCAATGGAGCTGCTACATTTCGTGCTCGATAAATAGCAGACGCTAAGTCAGGGGTAATCTTGTTAGTGCCTAGCACAAAGAATACCTCTTGGGAACCAAATAAAGACGCAGCTACACGATTGCCCGTGCCATCGATGTTGACCATCTCACCTGTTTGCGACAATGCATTTACAGAGGTGAGAAATACATCACGGCCCATGGTGCGTAATGCAGTGTCCCGGAAGCTTTCACCAGGGAGAGGACGTTGAATATCTGTTATATCATCGTTAACCTCGGATAAAGCATCATGTACATTGAGCTCTAATAAGGTGCGGGAATCACCGATAGCCACTCGTTTGTTCTGAATGCGAGACCGTAAATAATCAACAGCTTCTGCACCTGTTTCAAAATAATGAACTACGAAATTATTGCGCTCTAAAGCCTTAATTGTTCTCTTTATATCGATGGGGGCATCATTGATTTGGGGATTGATAACTGCGTTGATTGTCGTTTCTGTATTGGCCATGAGTCCTCCAAAAGTAGTTGTCTTAATTAGAACGTTAAAATTTGTGTCCTTACTGTTATTAAGCGGTTCATTACTATAATTGTAACGTTTTACATGGGGAGTATTCAACTCGCTGTTAATTGTAACGTTATGAGATTAACTTTTACCATTATCAAAATTATAGTATAAAAATTAGAATAATAGGCTTAGAAAATAAATTTTACTTTTACCTATAGGTTGAATTTGCTATAATAATAGTATTGATATGGCATAAGCCAATGTTAAGGAGGCAAAAATCGTGGATTTAATTCAAAAATTAAAAGACCAAGTAAAACCATTAGGTAAAAAAATTGTGTTGCCAGAATACAAAGATGAACGCGTATTGAAAGCAACTGAAATCATTTTGAAAGAAGGTTTCGTAACACCTGTACTCGTTGGTAACCCTGCAGAAATCGCTGAAGCTGCTAAAGCTGTTGGCGTATCCATCGAAGGTGCTGAAATCATCGATCCAGCTAACTACGATCGTTACCAAGAAATGGTTGATACATTCGTAGAATTGCGCGCTAAAAAAGGCATGACTCCTGAAAAAGCTGACGCAACTATGAAAGGTGACTGCTTATTCTTCGGCGCTATGCTCGTTCGTCTTGGCGCAGTAGATGGCATGGTTGCTGGTTCCGGTTGCCCAACTGCAAACGTATTGCGTGCTGCATTACAAGTTGTAGGTACAAAACCAGGTCTTAAAACAGTATCTTCTTCCATGTTCATGTTCACCAGCAAAAAAGAATATGGCGACGACGGTATGCTCGTATTCTCCGACTGCGGCGTATTGCCTAACCCAACTAGCGAACAATTGGCTGATATCGCAGAATCCACTGTAGAAAAAGCTCGCAAAGTTGTTGGCATGGCTGACCCTCGCGTATCCATGTTGTCCTTCTCCACTAAAGGTTCCGCTTCCACTCCAGAAGTAGACAAAGTAGTAGAAGCTGTTAACATCTTGAAAGAACGCAATGTTGACTTCAAATTCGATGGCGAATTACAATTGGACGCTTCCATCGTTCCTTCCGTAGCAGAAAAGAAAGCTCCTGGCTCCAACGTAGCTGGTAAAGCTAACATCTTGATCTTCCCTGATCTTCAAGCTGCTAACATCGGTTACAAATTGGTACAACGCTTCTCCGGCGCTGACGCTCTTGGCCCATTGATTCAAGGTTTGGCTAAACCAGTTCATGACCTTTCCCGTGGCTGCTCTGCTCAAGACGTTGTAGACGTTGCAGCTATCGCTGCTGTTGAAAGCATCTAATAGTTGCCCACACAATTATATATAAACATATGTCATATATGTTTTGATATGCTGAAAGCTGGCTCTATAGGGCCAGCTTTTTGTATGTTCAATATATATCCATATATTTTTATATTCATTACTTTATATTATTTTCTACAGCATTACCATTGTTGTCATGTTACTTTCAAATTCGTAACCACTGCGACAGACAGAATCCATGGTTAATCGTATAGTATAACTATAAGAATATAGATCGACGTAAACCATTGGAGGTGTATCTTATGAGTTTTGGAACTATTAATAAATCTATGACGGTCGCTGATGCGGTTAAGGTCAATCCAGAGTTAATGGACGTGTTGGCGAAGGATGGTATCGACTTTTGCTGTGGTGGTGGACATCCCTTGGCAGAGGCCATTGAGGCTAAAGGTAAAGATGTAGATGAATACATCGCTATGTTGAATACTGTTCAACGAGCACAAAAGTCTTCTCGCGCAGAGGTACTTAGTTATTCCAAAGAGCAATTAATTGATTATATCGTTCACAACTATCATCGAGAACAATTGGATATGATTGATGAAATTGATCAAGGCTTAGCAAAGCTCCTCAATGTACACTACGACCATCATGGGGCAGAGTTGACGAAGATTTATCAAACCTTCCTTCAACTGAAATCGGCTCTCGTGCCTCATTTCCGTCATGAAGAACATGTGGACTTTCCAGAGTTTATAGCGGGTAAACCTGTAGATTTTGATGAACTCCGTGCCGAACATGAAGCTGCAGGTGTGCTCTTAGAATCCTTAAGTGCATTGACTAATCATTACACTGCACCAGCAGATGGCTGTGCTACTTATGTGTATGTATTTAAGACCATGAAAGCCTTAGAAGAAGGTCTTCATGAACATATTTTCTTAGAAAATTCTGTTTTGTTTGACATGAAGTAGATTATAATATCATCTGTATAACGACAAGGCTCTATTGCAAAATGGATCCTTGTATGTAGTAAAGACACCAATCGAATGGTTGGTGTCTTTTGTTTTCTTAAAAATTATGAGTTTGTGGCTATATTAGTTTGTAGTTATATTATGGTGAAATATGTGGTTTGCGTAAATACATATAGAAGGTGTATGATTAAATTAACTATATTTGATTAATATACTTAATCAATTTGTACATGTAGTTATGTATGACGTAATAAAAAGGAGAGGGCTATGATTTCTGTATTCGACACAAATCCTGTTGTTTTTGAAGATACTGATCGTACGTTAACAATTAGTTATAATGGTGTGCTCTGTAAAGATGCAAATGGACAGGTTATTACTGACATTGATTTTGAAGATGTAAATGAGCTATATCTTACAAGATATCTAAATTCAAACAGTAACTATACGATTATGTTTAGAGATCACAATTGGAAAAATATGGAAGGCCAAGATTTAGATACGGACCGCACAGAATCTAACAGTGGTCACAACATTCGTGAAACAAAAGCAATTATTGCGGCATTTGCGCGTCATAAATTGACAGCGGACTTTCCTGCAAACTTGGATACTCTTCAATTACCATTGGATTATTCCATTATGGGGAAACGAGAAATTACCATTAAGAACGGTGTCATCTCTAATGGCAAGGTAGATATTCCTATTAAAGATATCCGTCGCGTAGTATGTGCATCTAATGGCACGATTAGCAAGCTTTTAGTATATAAAGAAGAAAAGCCTAGCTCTTTCCTTAAAAAGATGTTTGATTCTCCTGATATGAAAATCACATTGAATGCCATTACGTTGCCGTTATTGGAAGCCATTGTAACGCGCAATACAGGCCATGGCATTGATTTCAGTCGTGGTAATGGCTTTGACCAAAAGGACTCCAACTATATCATCATTCGCTATCTTGATTCTGGATTCTTCCTTGAGAAAGACGGCACAGCACCTACAGAATGGCAGAAAACAGCTGCTGAAACAACAGCTAAATTTGGCTATGATGTGAAAACACTATTGGGATAGTATCGGCTAATAAAACTACTTAGTATAGCAATTATAATATGTTAAAGCCCTATCTAGGGTAGTTATATAGAGTGTGTTTGTACTTGTGAAAGTTCAAATACACTCTATTTTTAGGAGGCAATCATGACTGTATATAATTATTCTTTACTTAATAAAGCTGGTGAAGAGCAATGCTTAAAAGACTTTGAAGGTAAAGTGCTTGTTATTGTTAATACTGCTAGTAAATGTGGTTTTACTCATCAATATGATGGGTTAGAGGCGCTTTATAAGAAATATAAAGACCAAGGTCTAGAAATTATTGCTGTTCCGTCTAACCAATTTGGGGAAGAAGAACCTGGTTCTAATAGTGAAATCCAATCCTTCTGTAAATTAAATTACGGTGTGACCTTCCCAGTTATGGGAAAGGCAGATGTGCGCGGTGAAAGCGCATTAGATCTTTTCAAATATATGATTCAAGAACAAAAATTCCAAGGTTTCCCACCTAGTGATAAGACAGAAATGCTTACGAATTATCTTAATAGTATTGACCCTAATTATCTTAAAGATGACGAAGTAAAGTGGAATTTTACTAAATTTGTTATAGGCCGTCAAGGCAAGGTGGTAGGGCGCTTTGAACCTGTTGTGAAACCGGCTGAAATGGAAACCTTCATCAAAGAACTGCTATAATTTAATCAAAGAGAAAAACATGCCAGATCAGTTAAAACCATATGTTGAAAAATAATAGACATGTAAAAACTGCTTGTACCATAGGTACAAGCAGTTTTTGTGTGTATAGATTTATCTAGTATTAGGGTGTAAGTTATTATTCTGGATCCTCAAAAATAAAGCCCGTCATGGATAGAGAGCCAGAGTTGTAAGTTTGGTTAAATACTGTTGGCTGTAGGCCTTCGCTAGCGCCCATAATGTAAATCAATGGGAGGTAGTGGTCTGGTGTAGGTGCCGCATAGCTTGCTTGAGGATGTTCGGAGTAATTAATGACAGTATTTACATCGTTTTTTAGTACAGCGTTAGTAATATATTGGTCAAATTCAATCGTAGCAGGGGTGCCCGATGGGTTTTCCCATTCCAAGCGTCTTAAATTGTGAACGATATTACCACTGCCCATGATGAGATAGCTCTTATCACGCAATGATTGCAACTTTTCGCCTAATTGATAGGCTTCTTTTGGGCTTAAGTACTTGTTGATTGATAGTTGTACTACGGGAATTGATGCATCAGGGAACATGTGAACTAAAACAGTCCACATGCCGTGATCAATGCCCCACGTGTCATTTATAGAAACGGCATCGCCCAATACTTGTTGCACTTCTTTAGTTAATCTGATATCGCCCTTTGCGGGATACACCACTTCGTACAGCTCTTGTGGAAAACCATACATATCATAAATTTGTTTTGGATTCTCTGCGCTTTGAATGTAGGTCCCATCTGTATACCAGTGAGCAGAAATCGCTAAGATAGCTTTGGGTTTGCCGTAACTATTGATTATGTTTTTGCCTATAGTTTGAAAGGTATTTGTAGTTTCTGTAGATTCTAAGGCCATCATAGGACTACCGTGGCCGACGAATAATGTTGGCATACGTTTCATAGTGTCACCTGATCTGATAAAAAATATTATAGTAAAAAGATACAGTTTATATAGTAGCTTGTAAACCTATAAGGTATAGCTACTATACAAATGTGTATCTAAATGTATAGCTTAGTTTTGTACTGCTGTAAAGCGTTGGCGGCCAAATTTGTGGTTATTAATTTCATCAACCAAGATTTGTGCGTATGTTTCGTAGGATATGTATGAGTTGCCATCCTTATTGAGGATAAAGTTTTCATTACCTAATACATAGTCTTTAGATTCTACACCCTTTTCATCAAAATCAGCAGCTGGGCTAAAGAATGTCCAGTCTACATTGCTGAATTTGCGCAAGATATCGATAGCATTGCCCTGTGCTTTAGCAAGACCTAAATATTCTTCAGGGAAGTCTGGCGTATCGTATAGTTGCACTGTGTGATCTTCGTCTACGTAGAGGCTGCCTGCACCACCTACAACGATAAGGCGCGTATTTGTGTTAGCCAATGCTTTCACCAATAACAATGTTAAATCTGTTTGTAAATAATACGTATCTGGTGTGAAAGCACTTGTAGCATTTACTACTACATCAAATTGAGTTAGTTCTTGTTTTGTTAATTGTAACGCATCTTTTACGATGGTTGGGATGCCTTCAATAGCACCTTCGCGGCGAACCGCGCCTGTTACATGATGACCTGCTTTGAGGGCTTTTTCTACAATACGACGACCTGCGTTACCATTTGCACCGATTACTAAAATATTCATGTTGATTCTCCTTTTTGTGAAAGTCTCTTTTGTGAGATATAGCTGTAATTAATATGATTAGATTTTATTTAGTTCTGTGAATCATAACACTTTACTCTGTGTTGCTAGTGTTGTTCACCTGATGACCTCATTATATAGTAGTGCAAACATTTTGAATAGTAGAATTATTTTAGATAGGTACTATCAAAAGTGATAGAATTATGATGTTTACTGGTTAAAAATTTTTCAAAAAGATTTGTACCCTAAGAAAAGATACTATAAAATACTTGTAATATAAAAAAATTGTGATATGATTTGAACTACATTAGAAAGAAAGATTTCTAATTAATTTCGTTTTAATAATCTAATTAAGATAGATATACATATAAAAGGAGAATTATAATGGCGGAGCAACTCGTAAATGTTCATGATTTAGTGGGCAGATGTCCCTTTGCAACGAGTCAAAAGTTATTAGCCGGCAAATGGTCCTTGTTGATCATGCATGAATTAGCTGAAGGTCCTGTGCGTTTCCGTGAATTAGAGCGCCGCTTATATCCAATTACACAAGTAACACTTACTAGAGCGTTACGCCAATTAGAAGATGATGGCCTTGTACACCGCGAAGTATACGGTACTATTCCACCAAAGGTTGAGTACAGCCTTACCGAAGTGGGAGCAGGTTTTAAAACAGTTCTAGCATCCCTTGAAACTTGGGGAAATCAATATATTGACTACATGAAATCTTCCGGTCGCATTTAAAGAGAATTATTCTAAACTGTATCGCTACTTATCATGCCCTGTCTTTATAAAAATATGGTATAATAAACAATACGAATGATATAAATTCTCAATAAATTAGAGGTATTGATAATAATGTTGAATGTTACTTTTTTAGCTCATAGCGGCTTCCTCGTAGATGATGGTAAGCGTTGCTATGTGTTTGATTATTATAAAGATCCTAATAATATAGTTTGGCAATTGGCTAAACGAGGTCGTGAGCTTTGGTTCTTTGTGAGTCATACTCATGGTGATCACTTTAATCCGTCTATTACGGAGTTTGATGGGCCTCAAACTCGTTATATTTGCCATCAAGATGTACCGCTAGAGGGCAAGGTGAAGAAATGTATTACTATGCGCCCTGGCCAAGATGCTAACCTTGATGATGTAGGCATTCACATGTATGGCAGCACCGATGAAGGTGGTTCTTTCTACGTAAAGACAAATACGGCTAACATCGATTCTGATTCTATCTTCCATGCAGGGGACCTCAACTGGTGGCATTGGCTTGGTGATACACCGGAAAATAATGCAGATGCGAAGCGTATGGCTTGGCGTGAGTTTAAGGAGTTAGAAGGCTTGTCTGTAGATGTAGCGATGTTCCCTGTGGACAATCGTCTGGAAGATGCTATGGAGTGGGGCAGTATTGAATTTCTTCGTCGTGTAGAGGTGAAAAAAGCCTTTATTCCCATGCATCTAAATGGTCCACTATGGACTCCATCTGTGTATTTTAAAGCCCTCTTTGGAGATGTGCCGGTTTGGGCCCCTCAAAAAGATGGCGATGAATGCACATTCTAAATTTACTTTCACAGTTTGTAGTTTGTGAAAGTTCGTGGCCTATGTGGTCACTACGTTATATGGGGAGAGTCTATATACGTAATTCAGTAAGTTAGGATCAAGTGATGATGAAAACTAAACCAGTGGCAACGACACTGTTGGTTGTCATGGCTATTATATTTTTAATTTCATATCCACAAAGACAGGATACGTTCTGGGCGTTTATCATGCACGTATCTGGAGCGGCCATGATCGGTGGCTTGGCGGACTGGTATGCGGTAACGGCACTCTTTACGAAGCCCTTAGGCATTCCTTTTAAGACGGCCATTTTGCCGCGCAGTAAGGAGCGACTCATACAAATGGGGCGAACCATGCTCAGCGAGGAACTATTGCGCGTGCCTCAAATGTATTATGCCATCAAAAAGGAACGCGTCATGGTCCGTATCGTTGAATACGGTATGAGCGATGTAGGACAAGGTCAGATTAAAGAAATCTTGTACGGTGTAGGTAATCAAGTCTTATCCCATATGGATATTGAGCCTATGCGTCAAGAAATCAACAAGGCTGTTTATAAAGGTGTTACGAATTGGAAGGCGACACCTCTCGTTATTTTATTTGGCCGCTGCATGTTAGAGCGCCAAACAGCAAGTGTTTTCTGGCTCTACTTTAACCGTACATGTCAGCGTGTTATCGCATCAAATCAGGTGTACCCTTATTTGTATCGCGTCATGCTGGACATTATGAAAACCTATACGAAGGACTCCTTCTTCCGCGAATTGGCTATTGCCTTTGGTGGGGATGGGCTTTCACCAGAACGATTGGTGGAAACGGTGCAGAAAAAGGCCGTTCAATTCCTCAAGGATAATGAGTCCATCGATTCTGCGCTAGGTCGTTACGTATGGGGCCAAGCAATTCGATTCTTCAATAATTTGGAAACAAATAAGGAATGGCAAGCATTTATCGAAGAACATAAAGACCAATGGATCCGAATGGTTCTTGAAGAATGGGAAGGCAAGCTCATCGACGGTGATACGGTGGACTGGAATCGCCTCACGGACATCGTTATAGACCGCTTTAATGTGCTCGGCACGGAAATCTTGCTGAACCCAGACAAGCAGGCGCCGTTTGAACGATTCTTCTTGCTTCGCAGTATTCCGTGGTTACAAAAATTAAATCCACTCATCGATAGAGTAGTAGGGCAGGAATTGTCTCGCTATTCACCAGATGAAATCACCCAAATCGTGCGTGGTAAAATGTACTACGACCTCCAAATGGTGCGTATTAATGGTTCCCTTGTAGGGGCTGTCCTAGGCGGCATCTTCTACGGCTTGACCATTTTTGTAGAGGGGGTGCTCAAATGATTAGATATTTGAAATCCCTCACCTTGCGGCAGCGCGCAAACGGTATTCTTGGTTTGACTGCTCTATTGTACTGTTTTGCTTTCGTAGGTCAATTTTTCTTTGGTTCTGAAAGCTGGTACCAGCCGCTTTACTGGGCTGTGCAGTCTGCCCTTATCGGTAGCGTGGCGGACTGGTTTGCCGTAACTGCTTTGTTCCGTAAGCCACTAGGATTCCCGTATCATACAGCGTTAATTCCTCGCAATAAGGATCGCCTCATCAACGGTGTTATTAAGCTCGTTGAGACAAAGATGCTTACGAAGGAACGGTGTAAAGTATTGTTGAGCAATGTTCAATTTGTACCATTGTTTGAAAAATTCTTGCTATCTCCAGAAGGGCAACGAGCAGCACGCCTTGTAATCCATCAAGGGTTACATCTCTTATGGAAGTCTCAAACGAACGAGGAATGGGCACAATGGGGGGCAAAACGCATCCGTGGATTGCTTCAAAAACATTCTCTTGTACCGGTTTTGAAACATGTGTTGCTCGACTTATGTGAACATAATCGCTATGAAGGTATGGTTGTACAGGTATTGAATGTAATTCAAGAACGTATTAACCATCCAGCTATGGTTACGTGGCTTACAGCGGTTGTAGCAGAAGAGGCGCATAAGAAAAAGCGAAAGGGCTTCTGGTCTGATTTCCTCATCTCCATGTCTGAAGCGACCGATGTGGTGAACTACCATGAGCTAGCACAGGCTATCGTTCAAGAGGCTTATGCTATGCTTGAAAACTGGAAGCGACCAAATAGTCCTGAACGGACTGCATGGCTTCGCCAATGGGTAGATCCAATTCGCCATATAGAAGAAAACCGCGAGGTTTGTGATGCTCTCGATGAAGCGTGGGAACGTTGGATTCGTGAACAAGACTGGGAATCTGTTATTGAAAACCATTTATGCCCTTATGTAGAGGAATTATTACTTGTAGGGGATGAAAATGGGGAAACACCTGCACAAGTTCTCGTGAATATTGCTCTTGAATTGTGGACTGTATATGGCCAATCCGAAGATTTGAGAAACCGTATAGAAGATACATTGCACAATATTGGTATATATGTGCTTGAACAGGGCTATGATCTTATTGAAACCATCATACGCCAGGTTCTAGGCGGCCTTAGCACAGATAAGTTTATTTACTTTATCGAATCTAAGGTAGAGGATGACCTCAGCTGGATCCGTATCAATGGTGCCATTGTTGGTGCTATTGCAGGGCTCGTTGTATGGACCTTCCTCGAATATGTATATATGCCATTATGGCAACAATTCATAGGCTAAAAATTAAATGCTTAATAATTAAGCGCTACATAATTAAATACCATATACTACAAAAACGCTAGCAATGAGAGTTTCTCTGTGCTAGCGTTTTGTATATATTGAGTGCGTATAAGAAAAGGGACTGACCGTTGGTCAGTCCCTTTAGTTTATTCTTCTGTTCTGTTGTACGGTAATCGTACTGTAAATGTAGTTTTTACTTGTGGCTCGCTTGTGGCTGTTACTGTGCCGTGGTGTAAGCTAATAACTTTATTTACAAAGTATAAGCCAAGTCCAATACCGTGATTTGATTTCTTATTTCGAGATTGCTCTGTTTGGTACATGCGATCCCAAATATGCTCAAGGTTTTCTGGCTCGATACCGATGCCGTTATCTGTTACCGTAATAACAAGTTCACCGCCGGCAAGCTTGGCTGAAATGTCGATGGTGGAATTCGTAAACTTGATAGCATTGTCCACCAAGTTTGTAATGGCACGACGTAAGGACACTTCATGAGCCACGATACGCATATGCGGTTGTATATTGGATGTAATGGAAATCCTTTTTTCTGTATTCTCTGCAACAAGTCGTGTATAGTCATGAACCATATTGGTTAACATCAACGATACATCTACAGGTGCTAAGTTGAGTTCATGCGCATTCTCTAGGCGTGCTACATCGAGCAATTGACTTACGAGGTTAGTCATAAACTTGGCTTGTTCTAAGATATGTGTTAAGCCTTCTCGTAAATCGTCCTCTGTACGGCCGTATTTTAAAGCGAATTCACTTTCTGCTTTGATAACAGCAATTGGTGTACGCAACTCATGAGATACGTCAGAACTAAACTGTTTTTCCCGATTAGAGGAGTCTTCCAGACCTGAAATCATGCGGTTAAACGTGGTGGTAAGCTCGTAGATTTCATCGCGCGCAGTACGAACAGGAATATCAATACGGCGGCTCAAGTCATTGTTCTTACCGATAACCTTAGCTGTTTTCGTCAAGGTTCGGACCGGCTTGAGGCCTTTTTTGATGAATAGATAACCACCTAGTGATGAAATCAACAAGAAGATAACATCACCTAATAATAAACTATATAGTAGGTTTTCTGTCTTTTTAGAGGCTGTTTTTACCTTTGTAACAGCACGCAAAATACCACGATAGTTTGGTTCATTAACCGGCGTATCGTAGTAATAGAAGGTGTCGTCACCTACAGCAATTTCTCCAACCTGTCCTAAGGAGAGGACTGTTTGGTTTGGGAAACCGTCTGGTAAGGCGCCTTTAATAATATAGCCGTCTTGGGTGGAAACAAAGAAGAATGTATTATCTTGGTACGGTTTAAATTTGCGAATATCCGTAGCCATGATCATTGCTTGCTGCTGCAAGCGCTCACGTACTTCTTTGTTATCGGACTCGTGCGTATATGCATAAATCCATGCAGAGGCAACCATCAAAATGATGAGCAAAAAGATGGTATACCAAGACATAATTTTAAAAGTGAGGGGCAGCCGATTAAATAAATCGGTAGCTGCCCCAGACATGGTGTCTAGATCTCGGTGAGGATCATTAGTTTTCTGTTTTGAGGACATACCCTACTCCACGAACTGTTTGAATGAGTTTTACATTCTCGTCAGTATCGATCTTTTTACGTAAATCTTTGATGTATACATCGATAAGATTAGAGTAGCTTTCATAGTCGTATTCCCAAACATGGTCAAGAATTTGTTGACGGGATAATACGATGTTTTCGTTACTTGCTAAATAGAATAAGAGGTCGAATTCTTTAGCAGTCAATGTGATTGTTTCACCGTCGCGTTTAACAGTACGTTGAGGCACATTAATTGTAAGTGGACCTACGTGGATATCGTTTTGTGCGTGGCGCGCATTACGACGAGCCAATGCATAAATACGAGCCGTTAATTCTTCAAGATCGAAAGGTTTTACAAGGTAATCGTCAGCGCCTGTGTTGAGGCCTGTAACTTTATCTTGTAAGGAATCTTTTGCAGTTAAAAGCAATACAGGTGTTGTATTACCGTCGTTGCGCATTTGTGCAAGAGCGCTAATGCCGTCAAGGACTGGCATCATGATATCCATAACGATAACGTCATAGCTAGATGTATTTACATAATCGATGGCTTGTTGACCATTGAAGCATGTATCAACTGTCATATTCTCTGCACGCAAATATTTGGCCGTAATGCCATTCAGCATTTCTTCGTCTTCTACAAGTAAAATTTTCATTCTCTGTTCTCCTTATGTATGAGTTAAAAATATAGCTCTCCAACTACATTAATATAGTCATTATATATATATATGCTTTCATTTTGGTGAAAGCCACAACACCATATAGAGTTGACTATATATATAATATTATATAACTTATTTATCTATTATCATACCTTATACAACAGGAATGAGCAAAAGATGAATGTATATGCGAGTTTATAAGCCTGTTCTTCATGTTTTGAGAGCTTAAAAACGAAGAAAACTTGAAACTTAATGAATTCTGCTAATGAATGAAGATGAACTATATCGAAGATTGCCGTATGCGCATAGATGAACAGGATTTTGCCAATTTTAGCGAGTGTGAAAGAAATCACTAAAAAAACTTATGATAATAATTATCAGAGAGTTAAATACCAATAATAGCCGTAGAAATTTGATGATTTTCGATGATTAAAATCTAGGTAGTTTTAGTAGGAATTTAACGGATATTAATTATTATGAACAGTTTGGTAATCTTATAAAGTCAGTATTAATAAGACTTGTTAAGGGTCTAGCGGAAATAAAAATATACAAAAATTTCGGAACCGAATTACTTTCGTAATATCCTTAACTTCCTGTATGAAATATTCATAAATCTATTTTAAATGTTCATAAGTAAACAAGAAAAATACTAAGTGAAATAAATTATCAGTTAGATTAATCGAAATTAATTATGCATAATAGGGTTTAGACATCATACAAAATGCTCTCTATAATTATATGTAAAGCTATAAGAAAAGTCGCATAAGTATGGGGCTTTTCTTGAAAGAAAAATGATTAGGTTATCAAAAATTTTTATAAGTTTTGAAATGAGATAGTCTAACAAGTTTTCTTATTAATAGGTAGTTATGAGGAGGTCATTATGGAACAGTTTGATGTTCTAGTAGTAGGTAGCGGTGGCGCTGGTCAACGCGCGGCTCTTGAAGTTGGTCGTCGCAAAGGCTTAAATGTAGCTCTTATTACTAAAATTTTCCCAACTCGCTCTGCAACAGCAATGGCGCAAGGCGGTGTAAATGCATGTTTGAACAACGTTGCAGCTGAAGACACAATCGAAACACATACTTTCGACACAGTAAAAGGTTCTGACTATCTTGGCGACCAAGATGCGATCGAATTCTTCTGCTCTCGTTGTCCAGAAGGCGTACTTGAAATGGACCACATGGGTGCTCCATTCTCCCGTACTCAAGAAAACAAAATTGCGCAACGTAACTTCGGTGGTCAATCCTATCCACGTACTTGCTACTCTGCGGATAAAACTGGTCACGTTATTTTGCACACAACTTACGAACAATGCTTGAAAGAAGGCGTACACTTCTTACAAGAATGGTACCTTTTAGATCTTGTTAAAGACGCAAACGGTCACGTTGGTGGCGCAGTTGTGTGGAACATGAAAGAAGGTCGCGTAGAACAAATTAAAGCAAAAGCAGTTATCTTGTCTACTGGTGGTGCAGGTCGTATTTTCTGGACTCGTACTACAAACCCATTCCTTTCCACAGGCGATGGTATGGCAGCAGCATTCCGCGCTGGTAATGCATTGAAAGATATGGAAATGATCCAATTCCATCCAACTGGTCTTGGTCGTACTGGTATCTTGATGTCTGAAGCGGTTCGTGGTGAAGGTGGTTACCTTCTTAACGCTGAAGGCGAACGTTTCATGAAAAAATATGCGCCTAATAAAATGGAATTAGCATCCCGTGACGTTGTAGCGAAAGCAATCGAAGATGAAATCGCTGCAGGTCGTGGTTTCGGTTCTGGTCTTAACGCATACGTAGTAGCTGACCTTCGTCACTTAGGTCCTGAAGTTATCATTGAAAAACTTCATGGTATCCGTGACTTGGCTATGACTTTCGAACATTGCGATCCATTAGTACAACCAGTACCTATTCGTCCTACATGTCACTATACAATGGGCGGTATCGACGTAGTTGATTACAAAACTTGTGCATGTGAATTGCCTGGTTTGTTCTCCTCCGGCGAAGCTTCTTGTATCTCCATCCACGGTGCTAACCGTTTAGGTGGTAACTCCTTGGCAGACGGCGTAGTATTCGGTAAAGTATCCGGTGCTGGCGCAGCTGACTATGCTGAAACACATGAACAACCTAACGTAGATGCAGAATTAGCTGCAGCTGCAAAAGCTTGGGAAGCTAAATTCACTGAAGTAACAACTCGTGAAGGCGGTCGTCCTGTAGTTGAAATCCGCGATGCATTGGCTGATGCAATGTGGAACAAAGTAGGTATCTTCCGTAATGAAGACGGTATTACTGAAGCATTAAAAGAAATCGATCAATTGATTGAAGATTACAAAACTTGTTATGTAGGTGACCCTGAACGTACTTACAACATGGCATTCGTTAACTATTGTGAAATCGGTTCCATGTTAACAGTAGCTAAAGCTATTGCTATGGGCGCTTTACACCGTCGTGAATCTCGTGGTGCTCATATCCGTGAAGACCATCCAAAACGTAATGATGAAAGATACTTAAAACACTCTTTGATCAAATTGGGTGCTAACGGCGAGTACGAATTGACTGAACGCGACGTAGTGTTCACTAAATACGAACCACAAGAAAGGAAGTACTAAGATGAGACAAATCACCTACCATATTCACCGTTACCAACAAGGTCGCGCGTTTGTACAGACTTTCAAATTCGACTATGAAGCTGACCGTACAATTCTTTGGGGCCTTCAAAAAATTAAAGATACTCAAGATCCAACTTTAACATTCTTGGCAGCTTGCCGTTCCGCAGTTTGCGGCGCTTGCTCCATTCGCGTAAATGGCGAAGCAATGCTTGGTTGCGAAGCTAAAATCGACGAATTAACAGAACGTTATGGTACTGATGAATTGACAATTGCACCTATCGGCAACTTCCGCGTTATCCGTGACTTAGTTGTTGACTGGGAAGCAAAAGTTGATCGTTTGAAAACAGTTGCTCCTTGGATCTTCCTTAAAGCAGAATTCAACGAAGGTGACAAAATCGTTCGCCAAACTCCAGCTGACTTCAAAAAATTCGTTGCTGGTACAGAATGTATCCTTTGTGGTTGCTGCGCATCTGAATGTAACAAATTGACTGCACGTCAAGATGACTTCTTAGAACCATATGTATTCACAAAAGCTAACCGTTTCGTATTGGATAGCCGTGATGATGCACCTATGGCTCACATTCAACCTGCATTCGACAACGGTCTTTGGAAATGCGTTCACTGCATGAACTGTATCTCCCGTTGTCCTAAACACTTAAAACCTGCTCAAGATATTTCCAACTTGCGTAAAGAAGCTACAAAAGCTGGTCTTACTAACAGCAAAGGCGTTCGCCATGCAGTTGCTTTCAAAGACGATCTCTACAAAACTGGTCGCTTGAAAGAAGTTTCTATGAGCTTGAAATCTGATGGTGTTGTTGATTCCGCTAAACAAGCATTCTATGCTTTACGTTTGTGGAAACACAGCAAAATCAATCCATTCGAACTTGTAGTACCTCAAAAACCTGTAAATGGTATTGATGGTGTTCGCAGACTTATGAAAGCAGCTGAGGAGGTAAGCAAATAATGAAATACGCATTTTTCCCAGGTTGCGTTCTTGAAAGCGCTGCCAAAGAAGACTACTTAGCAACAGTTGCTGTAGCTAAAAAATTAGGCATCGAGTTGGAAGAACTTGACGGTTGGACTTGCTGCGGCGCGTCCCACGTTCAAGACATCGCTCCAGAAATTACACTTGCTACAAATGCTCGTAACATTGCATTGGCGGAAGAAAAAGGTTTGAACCTTTTAACTGTATGTAACACTTGTACTTTGATGCTTCGTGAAGCTAAAAACGAGCTTGATAACAACGAAAAAGAAAAGAACGAAGTTAACAAAAAATTAGCTCAAATCGGTAAACAATACCGCGGTACAACTGATATTACTCATTTCTTATGGGTATTGATCCGCGATTACGGTTTGGATAAATTGAAAGCTAAAGTTGTTAAACCTTTAACTGGTTTACGTGTAGCTGAATACTATGGTTGCCATATTCTTCGCCCTCAAACTGAATTGGGCTTCGAAGATTATCAAATGCCTACATCCTTAGCAGATTTGATCTCTGCTATCGGTGCTACACCAATCGACTTCTCCCGTAAACTTGATTGCTGCGGTTTCCATGCTGTATACCCTGCACATGATTCCGTAATGCAAATGACTGGCTCCATCAACAAAGATGCAGCTACAGAAGGCGCAGATTGCGTAGTAACTCCTTGCCCACTTTGCCAAATGCAACTTGATATGTTCCAAAAAGAAGCAAAAGAAGTTGTTGGCGGTGGCAAAGATATGCCAATCTTGCACATGTCCCAATTAGTGGGTCTTGCTCTTGGCATCTCCCCTGAAGAAATGGGCATGCCTAAACGTCACTTAACTGATACTGCAGCAGTGACTAAATTCGTTGGTTAATTCGTTTGATTTAGACATGACCTCAGTTGGTCCTCGTACTGTCTTAAATCTAAACCTATTATCATAATTACCAGAAGAACCCCCTAGCTTTGGCTAGGGGGTTTTTCTTTTGATATCAGGTCATAATTGTAGTATAATAAAAACATTAATTGTATACACTTATATGAGTAACAACTAATGTGTTGTTACTTTTAATTAATTATAGAGATATATAATCTATTTGAATAAGAATGGATATGAACAAATATGAGGCTATGTGTAATGAGTGCACTTACTTAGCCTAGATGGAGAGTTTTGTATTCAATAATTTAGATTCTGTATAAATGGGAGTATTAGTGTTGTAGAGTGTTATACAAGGGGAGGCCATAATGAATGATATGTTATTAGAATATATCGATCGCATGATTGATCAAGAGAAAGACCATCGTGTTTTTCCTGTAGAGTTTAACGATAAAACCTATTATGTAAAGCAAGATATCAGTAATTGCCGCTCTAGTTGGATTAAACCATCTCCTAGAGCTGCCTTTGATTATGAGTTCTATAAAATATCCTTTATAAATACACAGCTACCTGTAGCGCCTGTAATTGCTGGATTTAGAGAGCATTATTTCGTTACAGAAGGGTCTGGTAAAACATTAACCTATTATAGTGAATTGCCGGCTCAACATCCTGATGATGATAGCTTACAAGATATGGTGACTCATATCTTCTATAGTTTTGGTAAAACATTGGGACAACTCCATGACTATGGTTTATCTCATGGGCGCCCTGCCATGAGAGATATTACCTATGATCCTGATACAGATAAGATTACTTTGTTAGATTGGGAAAATGGCCGTCGTTGGCCTGAATTAACAGCGCAAGGTTGGGATTTGCTGATCTTCGTTCACAGCTACTTGCGTGAAGATAATTTGCCGATTTCTTACCTATATGCCATGATGAATGGTTATAGCTCTGCTCGTACGGCTCGAGATACTGTATTACATGTGAAAGATGTTTTACGTAAACACGAATGTCTCTTTAAATTCTGTCGTATGTTAAATCCATTACACTTTGTGGATACAGAAGCAGCCGTTAAAGCCTATGACTTTATGTTGGCATTGAAAACTGAATAGTGTTGAACTTAAGCGGTTTAACATACCAGTACTATTTTTAATGGCACTTTATAGTACTCATAGATCTTATAGACCTTTACGGTTCCTATATATAACTAGGAATTGGTAAAGGTCTTTTTGTATTTATAAGGACCTTATTGCTTTAATACTGCTGTAAGCTTAATGAAATATATGTTGTTACTTTTGTATCTATATAGCTGTTATAAGAAGTATATAGTTACCGCCATAAGTACAGAGTTAGAGTCGTAGTTCCCAGACTTTCACAATGATTACCGTAATTACTCTAGAGGGGTTGTCGAGAGGGACCCTCAGGAATATAAGAGGGTGAAAGGAGGTGATACGATGGCTAACATTAAACGCACTAAATTGGTGTTGCGTTTTAACATCGGCACCGAAGATGCGCCGAAGTATAAAGACGTAACCTATACTCGTGTTGCAGAAGAAGCGTCCGACGATAATGTGAAAACCGTTGGTAATGCGCTGGCAGCCTTGTATGACCACAGCTTGTCCGACGTGGTCCGCGTCAATGAAGTATCCTTAGGACATTAATCACAATGATTAAATTACTTTTGTAGGTGATCCAAACACATCCTTATTGCTAGTTCCTTATATCCTCCCATAGTCGTAACAGGATATAGAGATAGCAAACCCTCACATTCCCATCCTTATTGATATGAATCATAGATAGACATATTTGATCTTAGAGGAACTACATAATTCCAACGATTGCCTCGTTCTATCTAGATTTGAGAACTTGTTTATGAAACGTGAAAGGAGGCGCCCACATGGCGGAAAAACGCGTTGTATATCTTACATTTTCTACGGTCGGTGGTAAAAGCACATCAGTCACAATTAGTGCTCCTCGTGCTGGAATTACTTTACAAGATGCTAAAACAGCGGCTAATGCGCTAGTTGCGAACAAAGTAATCCTTGGTTCTGGTGATGCAGAACTAGCTGCATTTACTACGGCTCGTGAAGTAACAACTCAAACTACTGAATTGCAATAATCGCATACAGTTAAATAGTAAAAAGGCTTTCACCTGTGGTGAGGGCCTTTTTATTATGGTAAAATATAAGATATACCGAATAGGTATAATAACAATGAAAATGCTATGTGCAAAATTTTGTACATATGGAACCCATATGGGAATTTAAAAGGGGTAAAACAGTGGAATATATTATTTCGTTCATGGAAACGTATGGCTATGCAGCCATGTTTATTGCAATGGTTCTGGAAAATGCTAACATTCCTATTCCTAGTGAAATCGTCCTTGGTTTTGCAGGGTATCTAATCGCTCAAGGCATATTTGATCTACATACGACTATGGTTGTAGGTATTTTAGCAGGGATTGTGGGCTCTATTTTATCCTACTGGATGGGTGAGTACGGTGGACGTCCGCTCCTTTTGAAATACGGTAAATACATATTCTTTAATGAACATAAATTTGAGCTAGCTGAAAAGATGTTTAATAAATATGGTGGCGCTGCGGTATTCTTTGGCCGTTTGTTGCCAGGTGTTCGTACATTTATTTCCTTCCCAGCTGGTATGGCTCGTTATCCTATGTGGCATTTTGTCATTTGGACTGTACTAGGTACGATTCCTTGGACAATCCTTCTCGTTTACTTAGGCAAAGTGCTTGGGGAAAACTGGAAGGATCTAATCCAATACAATCATGAGTTCCTAGTTGTTATGATTGTAGTATTCGTTATTATAGCTGCTGTGTTGGGCTTTAAATACTATCGCAATCGCCGATAAGGAGGCCCCTTATGAAACTTTCACGATTAACACCAGTCGTATTTATTGTATGGCTCGTTTTTTATTTGTTTGGCAATAATATGTTGCCTGTTACCGATCCTGTTGAATCTAACTATGCCTTAACGGCTAAAGAAATGGTTCTCTCCGGAGATTGGTTGTCACCTCAAATTTACGGTACCTATTGGTACGATAAACCAATTATGATTTATTGGCTCATCGCTTTTGGATTTAAAATCTTTGGTATCGCCGATTGGGTAGTTCGTCTACCAAGTGCTATCTTTGGCGCGTTATCTGTAGCTACTATGTATCAATCGATGCGTACTATGAGCGGTAAGTGGGCCCTCGGATTGATTGGGGCCTCTGTACTCGGTACATCTCTCATGTTCTGGACCGTAGCTCATGGCGTTATTACGGACATGGTGTTGCTGTATACGACGATCATGGTCATGATCTATTCCTATAAAGGAATGGTGGAACAGAAACCGCATGCTATGATTGTGGCCTATATCTTTGCGGCCCTCGGAGTGCTTACAAAGGGGCCTGTTGCACTTGTTCTGCCAGGTATGATTTTGCTCGTCTTTGCCGGCATTAATCGCTCTTGGTCTATGGTGAAAGCTATCTTTGACTGGCGTGGCATCCTTGCCTTTTGCGTTGTCTGCTTACCGTGGTATGTGTATATGTACAGCGTTCACGGTCAAGACTTCATCAATGGCTTCTTAGGGCTTCACAATGTAACACGGGCCACACAGTCTGAACACCCTGAAGATAATGTGTGGTGGTATTACATTGCTATCTTCCTAGGTGCATCTATGCCGTGGACCGGTGCCGTTATTTACGGTATTATCGATGGCTTTAAACAACGACATACAGGTTTTATCTATAATATGACTTGGGGCGTAGGCATACTTTTATTCTATACCTTAATGGCTACAAAATATCCTTTATATACATTTGTGAGCTTAGTTCCGTTTAGTGCTATTGGCGCTATGGGTGTCATGAAGATTATACGCAAAGGTAAATCGAGAGCTATAAAATGGGTTATTATGGGGCCTACATTACTCTTATGGATTGCTTACGTTGCGGGCTCATTCTTCGCACCGTGGGGCTTCTATTTCTTGCTCTATGTTGTGGTGGCTGTAGCCGTACTCCTTTTATTCCACGCATGGTATACGAAAAAAGGGTATCGCCTTGTTAGTATTATTGTCCTAGGTACTATGGTTATTTCCTCTATCGTTGTTGTGGAAGGTTTAGAACCATTTGTAAAACAGCGTAGTAATATTGATGTAGTGCCTGTTGTAGACTCTTATGATGGTGATATCTATTACTACAACGGGTATAGTACAGCTGCTGTATACTATACAGGTCATAAGATTATTAAGATTAACGGTGATGAAAGTCGCTGGGACGATCGGGATAAATTGAAAAAGCGCAGTGCTGAATGGTCCAAGAAATATCTTATGGAACAAGTTAACGAAGAGGAGTTTAACAAGATTATCGCATCTGGTAAACCTGTGATGTTAATCGTTCCAAAAGGAGAGATTAAGCACTTCCGTCAATCTTCTATTTATCCAAATGTATCTGAATCTAGCGAAGCAGGTACATCCGAGGTATATGTATTAAATAAAAAGACTTTGTTCAAGTAAATATATACATATGTGATATCAGTAAATATATAGAGTATAACTAAATATATATGAAATAACTTAATACAATGTGTGAATAGACGCATATAAAAACAGGTAGTATCTGATGGATACTACCTGTTTTGTATTTCGTGCGTATCTTTTGTTTGTTTTGCTATTAGCTAGTAGCTACTATGCTTATTGTTATATGTGTAGTAGAGTGCCTATATTGATACTTTTCGCGCCTAAATAATACCTACAATATTACTGTGTTTTATTGACAGAATTAATACATATTGTTATAGTAGGGTATAAATAAAGTTTGAAAACGAGGTGTTCTAAAGCCAGATTTCATCTAGGTTTTAGAAAAGTGCGAAAAATGACATGTGTCAAAAACGCCCCTTGTTGTGAGGTAGAAAGAGGGAAAGTTATGAAGAAGACCTGGTATCTAATCATCGGAGTGGTTCTCTTGGTTATTGGCTGCATAGCCTATGGTTATTATGAACACCATAAACCAAAGACGGCACAAGAATTAAAGACTGTACGCGTAGCCTATTTACCAATTACTCATGCATTGCCAGTATTTGCTACAAAAGAGTTGGAAACGGCAGATGGTCCTGTACATGTAGAGCTTGTTAAATATGGATCTTGGCCAGAGCTTATGGATGCGTTAAATACTGGTAAGGTAGATGCCGCAGCTGTTCTTGTTGAACTTGGTGTAAAGGCTCGTGAACAAGGCATTGATGTTCGTGCTGCTGCTCTTGGTCATACAGAAGGTAATATTATCATCGTAAATAAGGATATTAACTCCGTTCAAGATTTAAAAGGCAAATCCTTTGCTATCCCTCATAAACAATCTACTCAAAAAATTCTCGTGGATTGCATGCTTGAAGAAGCGGGTCTTTCTGAAAAAGATGTACAAATCGTAGAAATGAGCCCTCCAGAAATGCCTTCTGCTCTATCGGTAGGACAAATTGCTGGGTATAGTGTTGCCGAACCATTTGGTTCTCTAGCCATTGAAATGGGAACTGGGAAGGTCTTCGAAGATCCTGACCATCTCTGGCATGATAATATTTGCTGTGCTCTTGTGTTTAATGGTCAATTCGTCGATGAACATCATGACTTGGCAAAAGCTTTCACAAAAGCCTATCTCGATGCAGGTGAATACCTAGATGAGCATCCAAAGGCACAAGAAGAGATTTCCTTAAAGTACATGAAGTTTAATGACCCAGTTATTGAACGTTCCCTCAAGGTGATTGGGTTTAAAGATTTAGCCCTTACAGAGGACCGTTATAATGCGCTTGTGCATCACATGACACATATTGATTTAATCAAAAAAGTGCCGGCCTATTCAGAGTTTGTAGATCAATCATTGTTACCATAGGAGGGGGACCATGAAGAAATATACATATGTGCCAGGTTCATTTATCGCAGCTTGGCTAATTTGGGAGTTAATCGTTTGCCTCGGCGGTTTTAATGAAGCGCTATTGCCAACGCCGTATAAGGTGTTGGTCGGCTTTGGTGAACTCATTGGAGACGGTGTCCTCTTTAAGGATATTGCAGATAGTTTAGTACGGTTCTTCATTGGTTACATCATTTCTGTTGTGGCTGGTGTATTCTTCGGCCTTATCTTGGGGTGGTATAAGGGGATTTGGAACTACATCAATCCAATCGTTCAAGTCATTCGACCAATTTCTCCTGTGGCGTGGTTGCCCTTTATCGTTCTCTTCTTCGGTATCGGCCAAGCACCAGCTATCGTTATCATCTTTATCGCAGCATTCTTCCCGGTACTATTGTCCACCGTGTCTGCTATTCAAAATATTGACCCTGTGTACATCAAGGTAGCGCGCAACTTTGGCATTAAACAGCCTGAACTGTTATTTAAAATCGTGTTGCCTGCCGTATTCCCTGGCATCGCATCTGGTCTTCACATTGCCCTTGGTACGGCGTGGATTTTCCTTGTAACAGGCGAAATGGTAGGCTCCCAAACAGGTCTTGGCTTCCTCATCATCGATATGAGAAATAACTTGCGTAACGACCTATTGATGGTAGCCATCTTGACCATCGGTTTCGTTGGGCTTTTACTCGATTGGGGCGTATCCCTCATCGAAAAATGGATTTACAAACGTTGGGGTATTGAGAAATAGGAGGTGGCCTCATGGGTTACATTTCGGTGCGCAATGCACACAAGGAATTTATGAAAGATGGGGAACCACTCACCATTCTTGAAGATATTAATTTAGACATTGAAAAAGGCGAGTTTATTTGCCTCTTAGGTCCTTCTGGTTCTGGTAAAAGTACGCTATTAAATGCTATGGCAGGCTTTGAGCTCGTTACATCTGGTTCTATTACTATCGACGGCGAAGAGGTGAAAGCCCCTCAGCTCAGATATGTAACAGTATTCCAAAACTATGGCTTGTTGCCATGGCGTACAGTAGAAAGCAATATTGAGCTTGGCCTTGAAAGTAAAAAGGTACCTAAAGAGGAACGTCCTGCTATTATCGATAAATACGTTAAGATGGTAGGTCTCGACCATGCCCGTAATCGCTATCCTGCAGAACTATCTGGGGGCATGCAACAACGTGTATCCATCGCTCGTGCACTAGCTGTTGATCCAGATATTATCTTCATGGACGAACCATTAGGCGCACTTGATGCACTAACACGTATCAATTTGCAAGACGAAATCTCTCGTATCTGCCGTGAAGAAGGCAAGACGGTTGTATTCGTTACCCACGACATTGAAGAAGCCGTAGTTCTAGCGGACCGCGTTGTAGTACTAGCAGCAAACCCAGGTCGAGTACAAACTATTATCCCTGTAAACATCATCGATAGAACCGACCGTACATCGCCGAACTTTGTTAATATACGGAACCACATCTTCGAACAATTCCAATTGGCAAAAGAAGACAAAATCGAGTTCTATATTTAGTTTTATATATCAGTTATATACATCTCAAAATAAACACTCAAGAACTTTTCTGCTTGGGTGTTTTATAATGGACAAAATTCTAAAATAATGTATACTATAAGTAGCTGAAGGATTGTAAGAATTCACTGTTAGCACAAAAAAACTCCCTCAAGAACCGCGAAATACTTGAGGGAGTTTTTTATATTTCTTATGCAATTCGTGTAATTATCATGTATAGTAGATATATATCGGTAATAACATATGAAATTTAAACTGGAGGCTGTATGTCTTTATTTGAGTTAGAGAAGAGCATGTCTTTTGATGAATATATAGCGTCCTTTGATGCAGAGAGAGTAGCGAAGGTACGCGGTTTTGTAGATTGGCTCGCACAGTATCAAGGTAGTCTCGTCCATAATCCTTGGGGTGAGGTAAATCCCGATTTAGAAATCGTTGCAGAGGGTTTTGATGCGGCCCAAGTGCGTCGAGATAATTTGGTAGCCTATTTATTGCCTCGCTTAGGTCGAGCTAAGGTCTTTGTAGTAGCCGAGGCTGTGGGGTACCAAGGGGGACGCTTCACAGGTATTGCTATTACTTGTGAGAGAATGCTATTAGATAAGCATAAAACCATTCGTGCGAAGGATATCACGCCGATTCAATTGGAACGCACTAGTTCTCCTACTAGTTCTTTATTAAAAGGGACACAACAGAAGGATGGCTTTAATGAACCTACTGATACGGTGGTGTGGAGTGCTATCGTAGAAAAAGGTATCGATCCCTATGATACATTGTTGTGGAATATATTCCCGTTCCATCCACATAAGGATGGAAATCCGTTGACGAATCGCACGCCTACGGATAGAGAACAACAATTGGGGTGGGAGTACACAAAACGCTTGTTAGATTTACATCTAGAGCTAGGCGGTGTAGAACCTCTTATGCTCGCAGTAGGGCAAAAGTCTGCTGATACAATGGGCAAATTTGGACTGTCTGCTATTGGCTTGCGCCACCCTGCAAACGGTGGGGCTAATCTCTATCGACAAGGGTTTGCAGAGGCTGTAGATACGTATTTAAGATAATATAGTTTGATAAGTTCTTACGTATTCAAGAGCTTGAGCTTTTAAGAGAACATTTTGGAGAGAGCTTTTAAGAGCATGTTTAGAGAGTTTTGGAGAGAAGTTTATGAAACGTTATTGTGATGCTTGCCGTCATTATTGTGATGAGGCGGCTATGTTTTGCCCTACCTGTGGGCAGTATACAGTGGCAACAGAGGTGGAGCGTATCGCGCCAGAAGGCGATGTAATCTATCCTTTCGCCCATTACCAAATGAGTTATAAGGATACATTCCTCTATGTAATGGGAAAAAAGTTTATGGATACGGATGGACGTGCCTCTCGTAGAGAGTTTTTCCAGTTTCTATTATTGTGGCATATTGCTATTGTCGGCTTGCTAGCAGTATTTTATGGCTTAACAGCCATATTCCATACGGGTCCATATCTAATCGGATTAGCAGGTCTTATCGTTGCCATACTCAGTTTAGTTTCTTTGATGCCTTTGATTGCGCTATCTGTACGACGTCTTCATGATACGGGTAAAGGTAGTGCTACATTGTTGCTGTTTCTCATTCCCTTTGTAGGACCACTGATCGTATTAGGATTATTATGCTTAAAAGGTCAGCCTCAAGACAATCAATATGGTAGTGCGTTGCAGCATCTTGTTATAGACAAGCGATTGGCATCTATTATGAAAGTATCTCCTACGAGCAGTGCTCTCACAACACGCGTTCTTGTAGGTATACTTGTGGTTGTAATTTGTGTATTTGGTGTATCTTTACGTTCGATGGGCCCAGCTAATGAAGTATTCCCTGACGGATGGCTTACAAACTCTATCGTTGGTGAAGGCAGTGCGGAAGCAGCGCGAGCTTCTGTGCAAAATTATTTTGATGCCGTAAATAACAAGGATTATGATAAGGCTTTCACCTATATCATGAGCCAAGCTAGTACAAATCCAGTGGAAAAGCAAAAATGGCTAGAGTCCATGAAAAAGGCGCCAAAGGTGGATGTAGTATCCCTAGGTGTTACACGGGTGAGTCGCACAGGGGATTTGAAGCGCATTGTCTTTGATGCAAACCTACAAACCACAAAGGTTGGTGCCGGTGTTGTAGAATCAACGCCGATGAAGCGCTATATTTCTGTCATTGAAGAGAATGGCGCGTGGCGTATCGAAGGATTTTACAAAACTATGCCAGATGATGACAAATAGAATATGATATATCTAAATAGCGTTAACATGGGGGCTACCCTCTTTTGTTAACGCTATTTTTATGTTACAATAGACATAACGTATGAAAGCGAGGCTTTCATCAAAATCGATCGGATTATATTGTAAAACTCATTAGATTGGAACGAAGAGAACGTACCCGTCGCGGCTGACATGTCTAATGATGGCAATATACTCATTTGCTATGGCAAATGGTCACAACAACACTAGGAACGGCAAAAATTGATAGCGCATTTTTGCGCCTATTTGACGAGACGCTAGTATTTTAGCGCCTTTTTCTTTGTGTGGCCTCTATAGCATAGATCAATTCAAGTGATAGGTGAGAAAAGAAACTATGTTAAATAAAATAATGAACAAAATTTTAGGAGGAACTGTGAATACAACAGATAATCAGGTTACTGCACAAGTGAAAGCAGAACCAACAGTAGCAAAACCTGCTACTCGTACAGCTGCGGCTGAAGGCGAACATAAACAGACTCGCCGCCGTACTAATACACGCCGCCCTGCTGGCGAGGGTCGTACTCGTCAACATGCAGCTGGTGAAGGTGAAGGCACAACACGCCAACGCCGTACAAATACTCGTACAAATGCAAATGGTGGTCGTACTAATACGACACGCCGTACAAATACTCGTCGCAATGCTGAGCAAGGTGAAGGTCAAGAACGTACAGAACGTAAACCTCGCCAAACTCGTGCACCACGTGGTGAACGTAGTGAAAATACGCGTAATACGCGCTCTAACAATGGTCGCAATAGTCAAAACCGTAATAACAACCGTCCAAATAATCGCTCCACAAACCGCAACAATCAAGAGGCTCCTGTGGAATTAGTAGGTCGTACACCAAATGGCGCTAACAAGGGTAAATTCCAAATTATTCCGTTAGGTGGCCTTGGTGAAATCGGTAAAAATATGACCATCTTCCAATATGAAGATGAAATCATCGTTCTTGATGCGGGTCTTGCGTTCCCTAGTGAAGATATGCTTGGCGTAGATATCGTTATTCCTGACATGAGCTATATCATTGAGAATAAGGATCGCGTAAAAGCAGTCGTTATCACCCATGGTCACGAGGACCATATCGGTTCCTTGGCGTACCTTATGAAGGAAATCAATTGCCCAGTATATGCAACAAACCTCGTTTGTGGTTTGATTGAAGGCAAGTTCAAAGAACATAAAGTATCTCCAAAATGTCTTCGTACTATTGCAGCAGGCGATGAAGTGCAAATTGGCCAAGTTAAGGTTGGCTTTATCCAAACAAACCATTCCATTCCTGACTCCTGTGCTGTGTACTTTGATACACCAATCGGTACTGTACTTCACACAGGGGACTTTAAAATCGACCAAACCCCAGTTGATGGTCGTTTGATGGATATGCACAAATTTGCTGAGCTCGGTAATAAAGGCGTATTAGCGTTGATGTCCGACTCTACAAACGTTGAAAAACCAGGTACTACAGGTTCTGAAAGCTCCGTAGGTCCTGCTATTAAACAAGCTGTAGGCGAAGCGAAAGGCCGCGTTGTATTGGCTACATTCGCATCTAACGTATCCCGTATTCAACAAGCTATTGATGCGGCAGTTATGTATAATCGTAAGGTTGTCGTTATGGGCCGCAGCATGGTAAATGTTACAGAAATCGCTCAAGAACGCGGTTACTTGAACATTCCACCAAATACAATCATCGACGTAGATGTAATGCACAACTACACGGATGATCAAATCATGATCTTAACAACAGGTTCTCAAGGCGAACCGATGGCAGGCTTGTCCCGTATGGCTACTAGCAATCACCGCACTGTAGAATTGGCACCGAATGATACTGTTATCATCTCTGCTACACCAATTCCTGGTAACGAAGGTGCTGTAGGTAGAACTATCGATAACTTGCTTCGTCTAGGTTGCCATGTAGTATATGGTAAGGATCGTGGTATCCACGTATCTGGTCATGCGAGCCAAGAAGAGCTTAAAACAATGCTTAACCTTGTTCGTCCAGAATACTTCATCCCAGTTCATGGTGAGTACCGCATGTTGCGCCGTCATGGTGAACTTGGTGTTGCTATGGGCGTAGATCCTAAGAAAGTCCTTATCGGCGACAATGGTCAAATCTTTGAATTCGATAAAGATGGTGGTCGTAAAGCCGGTCGTGTACAAGCTGGTGCTATCTTCGTAGATGGTCTTGGCGTTGGTGACGTAGGTAATATCGTTATTCGCGACCGTCAACAATTGGCTCAAGAAGGTATGGTTATCGTTGTTATGGCGATGGACAAAGCTTCTGGTACAATCGTAGCAGGTCCAGACCTCGTGTCTCGTGGCTTCGTATACGTACGCGATGCAGAAGAACTTATGATTGCTGCAGAACATCGTGTAGACCAAGTCCTTGAAGAATGCGAAATGCAACGCATTAAAGATTGGACTACTATTAAGCAAAACGTACGTGACGCGTTGGGTAAATTCTTCTATGATAAAACTCGCCGTCGTCCTATGATCTTGCCGATTATTCAAGACGTATAATCAAATACAATATATAAAAGTACCGCACCTCAAGGTGTGGTACTTTTAACATTTTAAAAAGGACCTATGAAATCTACTATAAATAGCGGTGTTATCGCATTTGTCTACTACATAGGGTATTTGAAGTTACCTTTTTAAACTGTTATAATTAAAAGATACCAATTAATCTAACTTCTTTTATTTAGAATGGAGATTTATGAAACAAACAAATACAAGAGCGATGGTAGAGACAGCATTTGTATCGGCCATCGTTGTTATGTTAACCATAGTAGGTTCTACGGTTCCTATCCTCAGTTTGTTAGCAACCTTGGTTGCGCCAGCTGGGATTGCAATCATTGGTATCCGTTGGGGCAGCCGATATAGTTGTGCTGCATCAGTGGTAGCATTCGTTCTTGTCTCCCTTTTAGTAGGTCCATTAATGGCAATGGCGACCATCTTGGCATATTCCTTGCCTAGTATTTTCCTCGGTGAAGCTTTCAGAGCCAATTGGTCTTTTGGTAAGCTCATCGTTATACCAGCTATTGCGCTTACATTAACGAGCCTTATCGGGATTCTCGTGTCTGCAGGACTTACATCCTTTGATTTATCTCAGATTAATCACATGATTGATGTAGACCTTAAGAATGCTATTATTGAGTCTGTGAAACAGCAACCTATGACACAAGAGCAAATGAATGAGTATATTAACCGCTTAGACTTTGCTTTTGATCAAGCAAAGCGTATGCTGTTAGCTTACTGGTTTGCTGCCAATGTAATCGTAACCTATATTTCAGCTAAGCTTGTATGCTATATTGGTCGTCGTACAAATAGTGTTATGCGTACATTGCCAACAATGGATACATGGCGCATGCCGATTTGGGGTGCTGGTGTATTAGCAGTAGGTATTATCCTTGCTTATGGCGGACAGTATCTAGGCTATGCGAATGGTATCCTTTCCGATGTAGGCCTCAATATTGCCTTATTTGGTGGCATGATATGTGGTCTAAATGGCATTACATGTTTGCTATCCATTATGAAGTCTTATAACTTGGCAGGCATCTTTAAGTTTGCTATTATAGGCTTCTTGTATGTGATGAGTCCTATGGCACTCGTTATATATGGTATTTTAGATATGTTTTTAGATATGCGAGTACGTTTCCAAAAACGTAGCTTGTAACAGAAAGGAGGCCGTTATGAAATCCTTTCAACGAAAATGGGAAGGTTTAGAAGTTACCATTATTACCGTTATCGTATTGTTGTTATTATTGCTGGCCTATTTGAACTGGGCTATTGCAGTTTTAGCATTAATTATCGTAGTAGCGGCATATTTGGTTAACTACAATACCCTTCATAACCGGCGTCGTTTAGCAAGAGAACAGTTTGGGGCGATGATGAAAAACGTCACACAAGCTTCTAACTTTGCTTTACAAAACTTGCCAATGGGCATTGTCCTTGTTAATAAACAAGGCACCTTGGTATGGAATAATAGCGTCTTTGCAGACTGGGTTACAGTAGACTGGAATAAACTCCAAAAAATGTCTGCTCTATTGCCTGGCTTCCGTATCGATAAAATCTGGGGTAAATCCGGATATATGACGGAAAAATATGATGATAGATATTTCCAAATTATCTACAAATTCATCGATCCTCGCGATACGCGACCAGATATTCATAGTGAAGATGAATTGGCCGAACATGCAGTCATGGCTCTGTACTTTAAGGACATTACAGCCCTTGAAAAGGCGCGCATTAAAGCTGAAGAGGATCAGCCTGTATGGGGCATGATTCAAATCGATAATCTCGAAGAATTGACAAAAGGTCTTAGTGACCGCGAGTATACTAGCGTTTGGGCAGATATTAACAATATCATTATGGATGAAATTGACCGTTATGAAGGCTTTATTCGTAACTTCCAAGACGATATGTATACCTTTGCTATTTCTCGTGGCGCCCTTCATGAGATGGAGGAAAATGGCTTTAAAGTGCTTGAACGCATTCGTAAATTGCCTTCTCCTCGTCAAGTGCCAGCTACGATTTCTGTAGGGATTAGCGAGAATGTAGGCTCTGTAAAAGAGGTTTCTAGCCGTGCTCGTGCTGCCTTAGATATTGCACTAGGTCGCGGTGGTGACCAAGTGTGTATTATGGATGGTGAAAGCACCCGCTTCTTCGGTGGCAATACAGCTGGTGTTGAGAAGAATACGCGCGTTCGTGCTCGTGTTGTATCGCAAGCTTTACATGAGCTTATGCTTGATTCCGATAAAATCCTTGTAATGGGTCACAAACGTGAAGACTACGATGCATTAGGTGGTATTATCGGTGTTGTAGCCATTGCACGGACCTTGGGTAAAGAATTGCGCATCGTGCTTTCAAAAGAAACGAGCGCCATCGATAAAATGGTGACTGTTCTTAAAGAAGATGAGTTCTGGACGGAACATATTATCGCCCCTGATGCAGCAAAAGCGTGGGTAGATGCGAATACGCTCACTATCGTATGTGATACGCATCGTCAAGAAATGGTAGCTGCTCAAGAGGCGCTTGAAATTTCTGAACGACGCATCGTTATCGATCATCACCGTCGTGCAGCGGACTTTGTTGAAAATCCATTGCTTACGTACTTGGAACCAACTGCATCATCTACATCTGAGCTCGTAACAGAGCTTGTACAATATGCAGGTGGTGGCGTAAAACTTTCAAAAGCTGAAGCTACAGGTATTTATGCAGGTATCGTATTAGATACGAAGAACTTTATCCAACAAACTGGTGCCCGTACCTTTGAAGCGGCCGCGTTCTTGCGCCGTGCGGGGGCGGATATTGATAAGGTTAAACAATTATTTATTGAAACCTTCGATTCCATCCAATTGCGTGCTAAAATGGTATTTGAAGCCAGTCGAACTGAAGGGATTGCTATTTCTGTAGCACCTGAAGGTTTGAAGGATATGATGGCATTAGCTGCACAAAGTGCGGACATGCTCATCAGTAATGAAGATATTGAAGCAGCCTTTGTACTTTACTCCTTGAATGACGGCGGTATCGGCGTTAGTGCTCGATCCAAAGGCAAGGTAAACGTACAGGTTGTAATGGAAGCCTTGGGTGGCGGTGGTCACAGAACAGTGGCTGGTGCCCAATTACAAGGTATGACTATAGAGGAAGCGAAGAAGGCTATCTTAGAGCATGCTCTTGAAGCCCTTCATTCCGCTGAGAAAGAGGAGGAAGAACAATGAAAGTAGTATTGTTAGAAGACGTTAAAAAGGTTGGTAAAAAAGGCGAAATCGTTGAAGTTAGCGACGCATATGGCCGTAATGTATTGATCAAAAAAGGTCTCGGCCTTGAAGGTACAGCAACTAACGTAAATAATGCGAAACAAAAACAAGAATCCATTGCTCACCACAAAGTTGTTGCGAATGATGAAGCTAAAATCTTGGCAGCTCAATTGGCTAAGGTTGAAGTAACTGTAAAGGTTCGCATGGGTGAAGAAGGTCGTGTGTTCGGTTCCGTTACTGCAAAAGATATTTCTGACGCAGCTAAAGCTCAATACAAAGTAGATATCGATAAAAAGAAAATCGAAATCAAAGAACCATTGAAAACATTAGGCGTACATGACGTACTCGTTCGTGTTCATCCTGAGATTACAAGTACTATCAAGGTTAACGTAGTAGCTGAATAATAGTGTTCACCATGCTCTTTGAGTATGGTGAATTCTTTTATCCATAGTGGTTTTGTAAAGGGGATTATCATGGATGTACGCATTCCACCGCATAATCTAGATGCGGAAAAGGCCGTTTTGGGGGCTTTATTAACGAATGGATCCAACTCGGGCGCTGTTGTTGATACAGTGACGAGTATTCTAAAATCTGAAGACTTTTACCGCGATGCGCATCGTATTATTTATGATGCCATCTTAGAAATCGTGCATGCTAACAAGACGGCAGACTTCATCACTGTAGGTGAAGAGTTAGACCGCCGCAAGCGACTCGATGCGGTAGGTGGTCTTGCTTATATTACATCTCTCGCCAATGAATCGGTGGCCTACAATGTAGAGGAACATGCGAAAATCATCAGCGAGAAGGCTCAGTTGCGCCGCCTTATTGATGCAGGGAATAAAATCGTAGGCATGACGTATGCCGGTGAAGATGAGCCAACAGCTATCCTCAACAAGGCTGAGCAAATGGTATTAGACGTAAGTGGTCAAACGCAGTCTGAATCATCCTTTGCTCCTATTGGTGAGGTAGTATTATCTAACTTAGATAAATTAAATGCATTGCAACAGCATGATGGTGCTATTACAGGTGTGCCAACAGGCTTTAAGGATGTAGACCATGTATTTAATGGTCTACAAAAATCTGACCTCATCCTCGTAGCCGCTCGTCCTGCGATGGGGAAAACTGCTTTCACCTTGAACATCGCTCAAAACGTAACGATGTTGTACGACAAGACGGTAGCGTTCTTTTCCTTAGAAATGGGTAAGGAACAGCTCGTTGGACGTATCCTCTCCTCCGTGGCAGGTGTAAGCTCTGAAAAGTTGCGTCGTGCGAACATGGACCCTGCTGACTGGGAAAAGGTTATTGTTGCGGCGGATCGCATGAGTAAATCCAAGCTCTTTATCGATGATACGCCGGGCCTTACCGTACAAGATATGCGCTCTAAATTGCGCCGACTCAAGGTAGAACATGGTCTCGATCTCGTTATCGTCGACTATATTCAGTTGATGCAAGGCCGCAACGGTGGCAAGGGCAGCGAGAACCGTCAACAAGAGGTGTCCGAAATCTCTCGTAACCTTAAATTGATCGCCCGTGAGTTTAACGTGCCGCTCATCGCCTTGTCTCAGTTGTCTCGTAGTGTTGAAAGCAGACCAGATAAAAGGCCTGTGCTTTCTGACCTTCGTGAATCTGGTTCCCTTGAACAAGATGCGGATATTGTTATCTTCTTGTACCGCGATAAATATTACGATGAAAACTCCGAAAAAGGGGACAACGCAGAGGTCCTTATTCGTAAACACCGTAATGGTTCCGTCGGTACCGTGGAACTCCAATTCATTGGGGAATTAACACAATTTAGAGACGTGGAATTCCGAGACATGGGGCCGGAACAATAATGAAAACTATTGGGGCATGCCTATATTGATGGGGCCCCGTAACATAGCTACATTTTAATTAAAAAGAAAGGACTATACTTCTTTGCTCCTCGTGACTTAAGGTCGAGGCAGAAGTATAGTCTTTTTTATTTTTATAAAAACAAACATATGTTTGAAAATACTCCGCATTTTTGTTATACTAATCATAGAAATTCTTCTTTTCATATTTCTGGTAGGGTCTAGTGATTTAGCGGTTTAAGGAGGTGTTGATATGGGTTCAGCGGATACGGATCGGATGTATATGTGTATTGATTTGAAGAGTTTTTACGCGTCTGTGGAGTGCGCTGATTTGGGGCTGGATCCGTTTACGACACCGTTGGTGGTGGCCGATGGGTCTCGTGGCAAAGGGGCTATTACATTGGCTATTTCACCGGCCTTAAAGAAGTTAGGCGTTAAGAATCGCAGTCGTCTTTTTGAGATTCCTCCGCATATTGAATACTTAACGGTAAAGCCCCATATGAAGCGGTATATGCAGGTATCCGCTCAGATTTACGGAACCTTGCTCAAGTATGTGGCACCTGAGGATGTGCATGTATACTCTATCGACGAGTATTTCATCGATATTACGCCTTACTTGCCGCTCTACAAGAAAACGCCTCGTGAGCTGGCGCAGATGTTACTTGATGCGGTGTTAGAGGCGACCAAGATTTATGCCACCGTTGGGATTGGCACGAATTTATTCCTCGCCAAGATTGCCCTCGATATTCTCGCAAAACATGCTCCTGATTTTATAGGGTATCTTGATGAAAGCCTCTTTAAAGAGAAAATCTGGCATCATCGCCCCTTGACCAACATTTGGCAGATTGGTAACGGCATAGCCAATCGCTTGCATAAGTATGGCGCCTATGATTTGCATGGTATTACCATGGTTCCAGAGGCTAAGTTATATAAGGAGTTTGGCGTTAATGCAGAGCTCATTATCGATCATGCTTGGGGTCGTGAGCCGTGTACGATTGCAGATATCCATGCGTATCGTCCTATCAAGCATTCTATTTCTCATAGTCAGATTCTATTGCGCAATTATTCCTATGAAGAGGCGTATGTGCCTATGCGTGAAATGGTAGAGTCCTTGGTATTAGAGCTTTTACAAATCAAAGGGGTTACAAACCATATTCACGTTCACATCGGCTATGCAGACGAAATGGTGCGCTCCACAGGGGGCTCTAAAAAGCTCAAACAATATACAGATTCTCTACAGACGTTGACGGTGGCTGTTATTAAATTATATGAACAACATTGTCATAAAAATGAGCCTATACGACGTCTGGGCGTGAGCTTTGAGGACTTGGTCAATCGCTCTGCTATTCCTCAGGAAGTAGATTTATTTAGCTCCCTTGCTACAGATGAAGAAGAAAAGGAACGGCAAGTTCATGAGGCGATGTTGTCTATTAAGGAGCAGTTTGGTAAGAACTCCATTTTGCGTGCCTCTAGCTTACAAGAGGAAGGAACTATGCGCTTTAGAAATACCTTGGTAGGCGGGCATAACGGGGAATAAACAGTAGAATGGATACATTAGAAATAAATAGTGTAATGGAATATTGGGAATAAATAGTGTAATGGATATATCGGGAATAGATTAGTCGCATAAGGGGAGGTATACAGTAATGAAGCATCGCATGTCTCGTTTACAACGGGCAAAACAATTTATGCCCTTTGCGGCATTGAAGGGATTTGAAGCATTACTAGCAGCTGTGGCACGACCAAAGGAGCCTCGTGTAGAGCTATCAGAGGATCAACTAGAGGAATTAAATACAGTTTTACAGAGTATACGCTGTGGAGATTGGGTGCGCGTAGTGTATTATGACAAGCACAAGTATACAGAACTTATTGGGCCTGTAGAGGTGCTTAATAGACGGCTGCAAATCGTATCTGTTCAAGGTGTTGAAATCTCCTTTAGAGATATTAAGGAGCTAAACTTGTACGATATGACTACATAATTGATAACTACTGTAATGGAGAAAATTTATAGACTAGAGTTAACGTGATATTAAGTATACAATGGTATTATGGGATACAGTTTAATCGTATTCTAATAAGATGGCGTACATAAGTTGTAACATGCTTATACAATCGCTTTTATTACATACAATAGAAAGGCGGTGTATGTAATGTATGATGTTATATCATTATTAACGAATCGGCATGATTTTTTCCTCCAATTATTATGGGAACATATAGAGATTTCCTTGTCCGCATCAATTATTGCCATCATTATTGGTGGATTACTGGGAATTCTAATATATGACTATAGACGACTATCAGGACCTGTTATGGTAGTCGTTAATTTTTTATATACAATCCCATCCATATCGATGCTAGGTCTACTATTATACGTATCTGGTGTTGGTAATACGACCGCGATTATTGCATTGGTCATTTATGCTTTATTGCCGATGGTACGCAATACCTTTACAGGGCTTGATCAGATTAAGAATGATATGCGCGAAGCTGGTATTGCACTTGGTCTTACGAGGCTTCAACGATTATGGAATATAGAAATTCCTTTAGCTATGCCGACAATCATGGCAGGTATACGGACCATGCTTGTTATGACCATCGCATTGACGGGGATTGCATCCTTTATCGGCGCTGGTGGGCTAGGTGTGGCGATTTATCGCGGTATCACTACTAATCAAAGTGCATTGACCATTGCCGGTAGTTTATTAATCGCCCTTTTAGCCATCGTTGTGGATGCGCTCTTTTCTATTGGTGAAAGGGTGACGCGTATTAGTCCTCATATGAAACGGTATACGATTATATTCCTTTCTACCATGACCTTAATTGCAATGGCTGTTGGTGGTTGGTCTCTCTATTGTCGTCATGTGAAAGCTGATGTTATCCATATTGCGACAAAGCCTATGACAGAGCAGCTCATTTTAGGTAATGTGTTAAAAGAATTAATCGAGCATAAGACCAATCTTACTGTAGAGGTTACAGAAGGAGTAGGTGGTGGTACGTCCAATATTCAGCCGGCTATGCGTACAGGTCAGTTTGATATATATCCTGAATATACGGGGACCGCATGGTCTGCTGTATTGAAACGCATTGATGCTTATGATGAAAGTCTATTTAATGAGCTTTCACAAGCATACAAAGAGGAATACAATTTCGAATGGGTCGGTATGTACGGATTTAATAATACCTATGGCATCGGGGTGCGTAATGAACTGGCGCAGACCTATGGGCTAAAAAGCTATTCTGATCTTGCTCGCATAGCACCATCTTTAACATTAGGCGGTGAATATGATTTCTTTGGTCGTGAAGATGGCTATGCAGGGTTACAACGTGTATATAATATGCGTTTTAAAGCGACAAAGGATATGGATATAGGTCTTAAGTATGCAGCTATTAGTCGTGGAGATGTAGATGCTATGCCTATATTTACAACCGATGGACAGCTCAGTGTGGCTCCGATTACGGTGTTGCAAGATGATAAACATTTATATCCATCCTATATGGCGGGTAATGTTGTACGTGGTGAGGTGCTAATTGCGCATCCTGAACTACGACCTGTATTAGAGAGTTTAACTAATACGATTACAGATCAAGAGATGGCGAAGATGAATTATGCTGTTGAAACAGAACATCAATTACCCTCTGATGTGGCACATACATTCCTGATAGAACATAATTTGATATAAGGTGAATCTAGTTATATATAATATATTTAGTTAACTATAAAAATTATTCAGTTAGATTTAAATTTCCGAAATGTTAATATAAATGTACATAATTTTATATTGACATTTATTCTCTCTCTTTGTAAAATAAACATATGAACAGACATTCATATAAATAAGAATATCTGATGAAAAATGTTTAGGAACATATATAACAAGATATGAAACAAGATATGTCTAATAAGTATTAGAAAAATATTACCTATTAACTTACAATACAGGATAGAAGCTTTCACTATTATCAAAGGAGATATCATGGAAGAAACATTATTGCTGAAGGATTTGAACTGTGCAAACTGCGCAGCAAAAATTGAAGATCGTATCCGCAAAATGGATGGCATTGAATCTGCTAATTTTACCATTGCAACACATCAATTAAAATTGACTGGAGCGTGGGAAGACCGTGAAGCGTTAAAACGCGATATTCAAGATATTTGTGATGCCATTGAAGAGGGCGTAACAGTAGCTGATTATGAGCGTAAATCTAAAGCGGCTGTAGATGATCATGGTACTAATCAGGAAGATGGTAGCGATGCTGTAACAATCGCAGTTATCGTAGCAGGTTTGTTATTCATGATCTATGAAGCATTGACTTCCTTTGTGCCATCTATCGGCTTGCCAGAGAGCATTGAAACACCAATTTACTATATTGCGTATATCCTTCTTGCGTTCCCAGTATTGCGTATCGCAGGTCGCAATATTTTAAAAGGCCAAGTATTCGATGAAAACTTCTTGATGTCCATTGCTACATTGGGTGCCATTGCTATCGACGCATTGCCTGAAGCAGTAGGCGTTATCTTGTTTTACCGTATCGGTGAGTTCTTCGAAGAAAAAGCAACTGACCGTAGTCGTACAGAAATCATGAATGCAGTTGATATGCGTCCTCAAGAGGTACGCGTTGTAGATACATGCTGTGGTGGTGAAATCGTAGTTATGGCACCTGAAAAGGTTGAGGTAGGCTGGACTATCGAAGTTCGTCCTGGCGATTTAATTCCTCTAGACGGTACTGTTCTTGAAGGTGAAACACGCGTTAATACAGCACCTGTAACAGGTGAACCTGTACCTGTTCGCGCTGTACCTGGTACTCAACTTATGTCTGGTTGCATCAACGAATCTGGTCGCATTACGATGCGTGTAGATAAGGTTCTTGAAGAATCTATGGTTACAAAAATTCTTGATGCCGTTGAAAATGCAGCATCTTCTAAACCTAAAATCGACCGCTTCATTACCCGTTTTGCTCGCGTATACACACCAATCGTTGTAGCCCTTGCATTGGCTGTTGCCATCATCCCATCCCTTATTACAGGTGAATGGCATAAATGGATCTACACAGCATTAACATTCCTCGTTATTTCTTGTCCATGTGCGTTGGTGCTTAGCGTACCACTCGCATTCTTCTCCGGTATCGGTAATGCATCTAAACACGGTATCTTGCTTAAAGGTGGTCGTGTTATCGAGGCGTTGGCTAATGTGAAAGCAGTAGCTCTTGATAAAACTGGTACTATCACATCTGGTGAGTTCAAAGTTCACAGCGTAGAAACTGTAGGCTCTCATGTAAGTTCCAGTCAATTGTTATCCATGGCGGCAGCTATCGAAGCCGTTTCTACACATCCAATCGCAACAAGCATCGTGTCTGAAGCAAAAGATCAAGGCCTTACAGTGGAACCTTCTGATTTCGTTCAAGAGTTAGCTGGTGAAGGTATGGTGGGTATGACTGATGGTCAACAAGTACTTATTGGTAACCGTCGCCTTATGGAACGCTATAATGTGCAAGGCTATCCAACAGAGGCTGCTGAATATGGCACAGAAGTTCTTGTCGCAGAAGGTAATACATACTTAGGTCGTATCATCATCGCCGATGAAGCTCGCCCAGACTCTGCTGAAGCGATTGCTAATCTTAATGGTCAAGATATTAAAACTGTTATGCTTACAGGTGATGCTGAAGCAAGTGCAAATTACATCGCTAAAGAAACTGGCGTAAGTGCTGTACGTGCTCAGTTGTTGCCACAAGATAAATTGTCCGTAGTACAAGATATTCGCTCTGAATATGGTCCAACTATGTTCGTAGGGGACGGTATCAACGATGCTCCGGTACTTGCTGGTGCTGATGTAGGTGGCGCGATGGGTAGTGGTGCTGATGCGGCTATCGAGGCAGCAGACGTTGTGTTCATGCGTCCTTCCTTAACTGCTATCGCACATATCCTTGACTTGTCTAAAGCGACATTGCGCGTAGCTTGGCAAAACGTTGTATTTGCTATTGCCGTAAAAATCCTCATCATGCTTCTTGGCCTTATGGGCTACGCATCCATGTGGTGGGCAGTATTTGGTGATACTGGCGTATCCATCCTTTGTATCTTAAACTCTATTCGTATCTTGCGTCGCAATTAGTGAAAGTAGAGTTTATAGATAGCGTCAGAGAGAACAAAAGAAATTACATTCTTCTGATCTGAATGATTAGAACTACTATAAATAACCTCTATGTTAGCAATTAGCTAATGTAGAGGTTATTTTATTACTTAGACTAATATTTACCATACTTTTATCATATACATATGTACATTATAAATAGACATAAAGCTGTATATGTATGTACTAGATACACAAAACTTTCACAATTGAATTGAATAATAGCTATAAAATAGTATATAATTTATTAGATGATTACTATAAGTTCGTTGGAAGGAGGGATAGCATGATCACGGTGTACAAACACATAGAAGAAGAGTTAGTTTCAGACAGCACTGTATCAGATGCCACAAAAGGTTCTTGGGTAAATTTGGTGAACCCAGACCCCGATGAGTTATCCCTTATCAATATTTTGACGGAAATCCCAACGGACGTTCTTAAGACCGCTCTCGATATGGAAGAACGTTCTCACGTGGAGTTAGAGGATAATTACATCTTTATCGTTATTAACATTCCGGTTATCCGTGGTAACGATATGTATGATACAGTACCACTTGGTATCTTCTTGACGCCAGACTTCTTTATTACCATCTGCTTAGAAGAGTCTGAAGTATTGTATCCATTCATTTCTAATCAGATTTCTACGTTCTATACATACAAAAAGACGCGTTTCTTGTTCCAAATCTTGTATCGCACAGCGACTATGTTCTTGCGTTACTTGCAACAAATCAACCGTCGTACCGACGATATTGAAATCCAATTGCGTCATACTACAAAAAATAAAGACTTCTTCCAATTGTTGGAATTACAGAAATCCATGACATACTTTACCTCTGCATTGCGCACGAATGGTACTGTAATGGAACGTCTATTGCGCTTGCGTGGTCATAGCTCCTATAGACACCTCCTCAAAATGTACGAAGAGGATGAGGACTTACTAGAGGACGTTATTATCGAAAATAAACAGGCCATCGAGATGGTTGAAATGTACTCCAATATCTTGATGAACATGATGAACGCCTTTACATCTATCATTTCTAATAATCTTAACTTGGTTATGAAAATGTTGGCAACCTTAACAATTGCTATGGCGGTTCCGACCATAGTATTTAGCTTGTGGGGGACAAACGTGCCATTGCCATTCCAAGAAGATCCAAATGGATTCTATGAGGTTGTAGGCATTGCGTTACTTTGCTCTATTATTGCCATTATTGGGATGTGGAAAAAAGACTTGTTCTAATGTTGAGGTTTAGTTGAACACTCAATTCAATAGTAAGTAGTTGAAACATTACGTTAACAACAAATACACATGAAAAAGCTGGCTATGAGCCAGCTTTTTTCTTGCTCTATATTACGTTGTTGCTTATTATTGGGCCAATCTGATATAATAATACCGTTATGGAGAGGTGTCCGAGTGGTTTAAGGAGCTGGTCTTGAAAACCAGTGACTCCGCAAGGGGCCGTGGGTTCGAATCCCACCCTCTCCGCCACATTTAGAAAGCCCTTTAGGTTATGCCTAAAGGGCTTTTTATTGTATGAAAATAGAATAACTAGTATATAGAAAATTTAGTAAATAAAAAGTAGGATTATTGCTGCTGCTGTACATAAAGGTACAGGTAGTCAGACCAATAATCCTACTTATGATTTTAAGATAAGTGATATAAATTTACTTGTCAAGAAGTGTAGTAAGGGAGAAGCGTCCATACTCTATCATATATATTACCTAGTTAGTACGATAATAAATGTATTGTGTTTGAAAAATACTTTATGTTTATAGTATGATTACTTTATATGTTTTTATTCTCTAGAAAGGAGCTCGTATGAATCGACTTAGTTTCTCACGAACTCAGATTTTAATTCTTGTCAGCGTATGGCTAACATTTTTGATTAGTTTTGTTATGCGCTTATCTTGGGCGTCCTTGATGCCTATTGTTAATGAAGCGTTGAGTTTCACTCCTCAAATGGGTACGGCCTATTTATCCGCCTTTTATATGGGTTATGCCATCATGGTTTTACCAGGTGGTATCTTAGCGGATCGAATTGGTTATCGTTATACCATTTTAGTGAGCTTACTTGCCATGGCTGTTATTACGGCATTGATGAGTACCATCGATAATTACACCTATGGTTGGGTATTGCGCTTCTTATTAGGTATCGTATCCGGTCCAGTACAAGCATCTTGTTTAAGTGCTATTGGGGATTACTTTGGGCCTAATCAACGTGGTGCTGCAGTTGGTATCTTTATGTCCTGTACATCTCTTGGGTTGACCACTGTAAATCTATACGCACCATATGTAGCCACTAATTATGGTTGGCAAAATGCATTCCTTTTAACAGCCGTATTGCCAATCCTTGTTTTCATTCTTAGCTATTTTACTGTTCGTAAACCAAGCGCTGAAATCTTGGCGCAACGGGAAGCAGAGACGAGTGCTGTGTCTGCTCATATAGGTGAAAAGACTTCCTTAAAGGAAAATTTGCTACATGTTTTGAAAAATCGCAATATTTGCTGTCTTGCTTTTGCAGGCTTCTTTGCTACAGGCGCTACTTGGGCCGTGGCTCAATGGTCAAATTTGTACATGGTTAAACAACTCGGCGTTAATGCTATCTATGCAGGTCATGTAATGTCTGCCTTTGGTTTAGCCGCGCTTATTGCAAAGCCGACCATCGGTATTTTGTCCGATATCTTACCGATTAAGAAGAACCATTTAGTAGCTCTTGTTATGTTCTTATTCGCACCAGCATTGATCCTCTTTGCAAGCACTACAAATCCAGACATGCTCTTCATAACAGGTCCAATCCTTGGTATCGGTGCTTTCATGCATAGTGCATTGACCAATGCTCTCGTAATTCAATCCGCAGCACCTCATTTACGTGGTACCACAGCAGGATTTGTAAACTTATTTAACCAAATCGGTGTTATGTTGGCACCTATGATTTTAGGTAGCATGTTAACTGCTACAGGCAGCTATCAATCTGCATTGATGACTCTTGCCATCGCTCCTGTTATCGGTGCTATCGCATTGTTCTTTGTACGTCTTAAATAATGTGAAAGTATCAATATAATACGTTCATCTGATCGTATAGAAATAAAATATGAAATAAAAGAGACTGAACAGTTCTCCTAAGTTAGGAGGCTGTTCAGTCTCTTTCGTTTTTATATTAGTTATATTGCCTATGGTTTTTGTGGTGCGTGATAGTCCGGTTGTGGTCTCCATTCACTCATAGGTGTATTAGGATCTGGCATATCTTGATTTTGGATATCAAGGATCCAGTCACTCGGTCTTGGACCTTGTGGAGAAGGTGGTGGGACAGGACCATATACACCTAGTTTAGATGGTGTTAACCGTGGTTGATTAGAAGTATACGGTGATTCTAATTGGTTTAGCGGTTTGTATACGCCTGGTGGTGGTTGAACACCAAATAATGGTTTACCTTCAGTAGGAGGTGGTGTATTGATTGGTTTATATGGACGTGGCGGTACATATGGATTCGTAGAAGTATATGTAATACGTTCCATTTCCAATGCATTATGTAAAATAAATTGACCTATTTCAGCTACCGCAGAGCCCTTTGTAGCGACATGAGCACCTGTAGATAGAACAGAACGCTGGCTATTAGCAGTTCCTATAGGAGCGCCATTTACTTGATAGAACTTTGCTGGTGCTACATGCCAATCCATAAGATAAATATCTTTAGATGTATTACCTCGATGATATGTATAATTAGTTGAATAATCGGCTATGATATTCTGATTTTTATACAGACTAATTGTACGAGCATGGAGCGTGCTATATGTAGGACCTGCTTGTGCTAAACTGATGGTACTTAAATCGATATACACAGTCTCTGAAGGGCTATTATAAGCTACTTGGTATTGAGTAGGCTTGTTCTCTAATTCATATTGTGAAATGGCACTAGCAGATTGTAATGTTGCTAATGCTAGTATTAAAAAGGGATAAAGTTTTCTCATGTTAGACCTCTCTTATGTGGAATTAGTATACCATAGTCATACATCTAATTCCATGAGAAATGCATATAAAACTCCATAATATGTATATTGTGTATAATCATCTTTTTGTTATATGATTATTGCATAGTACAGGAGGTCTTGATATGGAAATTATCTGTTTTGGCGATAGCATTACCCGTGGTTATGACGTGCCTTATGGCCAAGGGTGGGTTGAAATCTGTGATGCATCTATAGAGAATGTACATTTTACAAATTATGGTGAGGATGGATGCTCTGTGCAAGGCATGATTTATAATATTGAAGAATGGGCGTCTACAGCCGTAGCTGATCCAACACGTCATATCTTCTTAATGTGTGGCACCAATGATATTTTGCAAGGTCGAGATAGTGCGTATGTGTTCAAGACCTTGGTGAAAGCTATTGAATTAGCGAGCACAAAGGGAAAGGTAATCATTGGTTTGGAAACACAAATTGATAGTGATATGGATGGGTTAGACCTTGTTGTGCGAGATGTAAATGACCGATTAAAAGCTTATGCAGCAGAGCATGACTTAAAGGTGATAGACTTCTATACAACATTATATGAAGCAGATCAAATCGGCCAAATTGTCTTTGCTGGTGAAGTGCATCCCAATGCGCGTGGCTATCGTTTGATGGCTTATAAAGCGTTAGAAGTATTTACGAGATTATAATTAAAACGATATGGGTAGAAAAAATCCCCGAATGAGATATCTCATTCGGGGATTTAGTGATTTATATAGTCTTTATGTGTGAAGGCTTGTAGCTTTCACTATTATATTTAATTCGTAACGAATTGTAGTTTGAATTAGCGAGTACGTGCGTTAGATACGCGAGCGGATTGAGCGATTGCGTATGCAGTACCTTTTACTAAATCGTAAGCATCAGCAGTGTTACCAGATACTGTTACAGCAGCTACAGTGTCATCAGTTACTGCGAACAATGCAGTTGCGTAAGGGTGTTGTGCACCGTTTGGAACAGTTACAGCACCGGATTTAACAACGATGTAACGGTTGCCGTTGTTAAATACGTCGTAATGAGCAGCTTGTTTTACACCATCATAGCTTTCATTGTAAGCGAACAATGCAGCTACTTCACCGCCTGCTACTTGACCAGTTTGTTGCATGGAACGCAATTTAGCAGCTGCTACAGCTGTTGGTTGAGTCATGTTAACAGTGATACGCAAGGAGTTGTTATTTACAACTGCTTCAGTGATTACGTTTGTAGAGAATACGTTTGCAACGCCGTCACCAGCACGGTTATAGGAGCTAGCAGTTTTTACTTGGTAGCCGTTAGTGTATGCTGGCAAGTCGTATGTATAGGATTTGCCGTTCAATAATAAGTCGAATGCGTTCAATTGGTTGGTTTTGTAACGGGAAACGTATGCACTGCCGTTGCCATTAGCTGTTACGGAAGTTACAGTTTCTTGGTATACAGGTTGGTTGTTAGTAGCGATAGGATCCATGATTTGAAGACCTACAGCTGTTGTTTGAGGTGCTACAAAGATTGGGTCGCCCAATTCTTTGGATACAGGCATTTGTTGAGCCATGTCACCTGCTGTGTAAGGTACCGCTGGTAATGGTTTGTAGCCAGGGCGTGGTGCGCTTGTTACATAACCAGATTGGTACGCTGGTGTAGCTGCTTGAGGTGCAGCGTAAGTATATTGCTCAGCTGCAGCGCGTTCGTAAGCGCGTGCGTTAGCATCAACAGATGCTGCAAAAGCAGAGAAAGACATAGTTGTAGCTGCGAATACTGCGAAAGCAGCTGCTAAATGTTTTTTGTTCATAATAATTCACTCCTAAATACATGATTTTTTACAAATAACACAAATACTAATCTGTATTATATATGAAATTCTGTTAATTGTAAATAAAATATAAAATATTTTCTTAATTATAAACAAATTTAATCTAATGAGTCAAATATTGTACAATTTGCCTTTAATTACCCCATAATTAGGCACAGAATATCATATTACTATATAATAATACGTAGTATAGTAATATATTATATCGAAAAATTTAGTTTAAATCTATACCTGAGGAAAAGAAATTTAAAAATAAGATGAAGTTTATGATTTCTATAAATTGAGATGGTGAAAGTTTCACTAGGGAGGTCTCATGAGTATTAGCGTCTATTATGGACGAGCAGGATCTGGTAAGACCCGTGCCGTATATGAACGGATACGTCAAGTTATGACCGATTGTCCAGGGGAACCTATAATCTTACTTGTTCCTGAACCAGCTACGTATCGAGTAGAGCGAGAGCTTGCCGAGTTTATGCCTGAAAAAGGCTTTACCACAGTTCGCGTTGTGGGCTTTGGTCGTTTGGGGTACCAAGTATATCAATCCATAGGCTCCAAGGGGGCCGGTCAATCAAGCTTATCTAGCTTTGGCCGGTCTATGTTGTTGCGCCTTGTTATGAAACGAAAACAGAAGGAACTAGGCCTCTTAGAACAGGCTACCAAGCGGCCTGAGTTTTCCTCTGTGTTGCAACAGCTCTTTTCTGAGTTTCGCGCATTCCGCGTAGGTCCTACTGACTTAGAACGTGGGGCGGAGTCTGTTAAAAATAAAGTATTACAAAAGAAATTGCGGGAACTTGCCATTTGTATGGCTGCCTATGAAGAGGAAATCAGTCGTCATGGGGAGAGTGACATCGATCCTATTATGGAAATCGTTGAGGCCTTGCCTCAATCTCCTCTGATGGAAAATAGTCATGTCTTTATCGATGGCTTCCATTGGTTTACGCCTACACATTATGAGTTGATTTATACCTTGTTTGATTTGGCTAAGGAAGCGGTTATAACCATCGACTTACCGATGGCTCCAAAGTCCTTAAATCTTGCTCGTCGAGGGGAACACCTTTTCAGCCGTCCTTTAGAGATTTATGATACCCTAGTGGGTCGTTATGGTTCTAGCATTAACTGGGTTGGATTTGATGGGAAATGGGGCCCTCAAATTGTACAAGAGCTAGAGTCTAATTACTTTACTAGTCCTAGCAAACAAAATACTACAGATACTACGATTCCACTTATTCGTGGCTATAACAGAGAACGGGAAGCTGATGCAGTGGCTCGCCGTATTCTAGCCTATGTGGAGTCCTCTCCAGAGGCTCGTTACCGCGATGTATGTATCATGCTCCGTGAGTCCGAAACGTACGGAGATACCTTAGAAAAGGTTTTTGCCCGCTACGGCATTCCGCACTTTATCGACCGCCAACGACCTATGAAAAATCATCCCTTAGGCGAATTATTGACGGCTCTCTTTGATATTGTGCGCCATAGCTACAGCCGAGATAGCATGTTCCTCTTGCTGAAAACAGATTTGATGCCTCTTACTCGTGAGGCCGTCGATGAATTAGAGAACTATGTGCTCGAGTTTGGTATCGATCATTATAAATGGGAACGTGAAAGCTGGCCGTACTTACGAGGCTTCCACGAAGGTCAAGATGAAGAAAGCCACCCTGATGCACCGCGTAGAGCCCGTGTTAATCAAGCAAGACAAACTATTATGGATATATTATCTCCGTGGTTTGACTTTGCTGCTCATAGCGAAGGCCATACAGGAGCAGAATGGGGTACAGAGCTCTATGGTTTATTAGAAACCTTGCAAGTTCCACAGCGCCTCTATGAATGGGCGAAGGATGCAGAAACTGTAGGCGACCAAGAGTCTAAAGCCAGTCATGAACAGATGTACAATGCGGTTATTTCTTTCATCGACGAAATCTCTATGGTCATGAAGGATGAAGTGTTGACACTGGATGAGATGATGTTACTCCTCGAAGAAGGCTTGAGCGACGTAAATTATTCCATGATTCCACCGTCCTTGGATCATGTGGTGATTACTACCATCGAACGTGGTTATAGCCAATGGTGGCCTAAGGTATTTGTAATGGGCCTCAACCAAGGTGTATTCCCTCAAAGCATGGGGGATGAAGGTCTTATTAAGGATAAGGAACGACAAGAATTAGCCGATGCCGGCATTACTTTGGCTGAAGGGGCCTTGCCGAAGGCTTTCAACGAGAATTTCCTATTATACCTAGCTATGACGAGGGCATCCGATTCGTTGACCTTGTCCTATGCAAGCTCTGGTGAAGATGGTACAGGCCTTGAGCCATCTCTTGTGGTTAAGCGCTTAGAATCCCTCGGTTACGTAGGTAAGGCTGTAGATATTCCGTTATCCATAGAGCCTGATACAGAGGCTGACTATGTGTGGCGTCCGCTTCAAAGCTTGTCCTTGTTATCCGAGCGTTGGGGTGCCCTCTTTAGTGGTCATGAGGTCAATCCATTGTGGTGGGGCCTTTATAACTGGGCTCGTGAAAGCAGCACGTATCGTCCACGTTTAGGTGAGGTGTCTCGTGGTATTCGAGATAATAACGATGTACCTGTTATTACAAAAGACTTAGTGAACGGATTATTTTTATCTAAAGGCTATATGTCTGGTTCTGTGACGCGTTTAGAGAGATACCAACAATGTCCGTTTAAGTTCTATGCTCAATATGGTTTGAAGCTAGAACCGCGTCGTGTGCGCTCCTTTGGAGCCCCTGAAATTGGTACATTCTTACATGCTAATTTAGAGCGTTTAGGTAATTATCTATTAGATAACAATAAACAATGGCGTGACCTCAATGAAGAGGATCAACTCAACCTATGTCGCTCTGTAGCAGATGAGATTTTACAAGAAAATCAGGCAGGCGAGGAAACGAGCGATGCTTACCAAAAGGCAATCGAGCAGCGTGTACAACGAACATTACATGTGACGGTAGATCGCCTTGTAGAGTGGTCTAAGCGCAGTGATTTTGATACAAAATACTTGGAGCAAGATTTTGGCCGTCAAGGTGGTTGGGATCCGATTCGCGTGCCTCTTGGGGAGGATCGTTATTTGCGTCTTATCGGTCAAATTGACCGCATCGATGAATATACTCAGGATGGTCAAACCTATGGCATGGTTATCGACTACAAGTCGGGTGGTGCTCATGTAACAGCCCAAGATGTGTACTATGGTCTTAAATTGCAACTCATGACATATCTATTGGCCTTAGAATCCGCTTATGGTAATACGCAAGGACAATCTATGGCTCCAGCGGCTGTGGTGTATTCCTATGTGAAGAACCCTAAAATTCCTGCTGGTGCGCCTCTATCCTATGAGGATGCAGTAGCTTTAGCTAAGGAAAGCGACGCATGGCATAATAGCGGCTACTTCTCCGATGATATCGAGTTATTGACGCATATAGATAATAAGTTCTTGTCCTACGGTTCTAAACGAGGTCCATATGTACCAATTGCGACGAAAAAGGATCAAACGATTTCTAGCAGAGACTTACATAAGGTTAAGAACACCGGCGAGTTTGATGTAATGTGCCGTTATACCAATCATGTCATGGCTGACATCGGTCGCAACATCGGGGACGGTCAATTCCCAATTCAGCCGTACCAGTTAAATAAGAACAGACCTTGTACATACTGTGATTACAACACTGTATGCCGTTTTGACTCTAGCCGTAATCGATACAATTACTTATCTAGATTGTCCGAAGATGATGCACTAGAACGGATGAAAGAGGCTCTAAACGACGAAAATAGCGATAACAACGGGAATCGCAATAACGACGGAAATAACAGTAATAACGGAAACAACAGTAACGAAGGAGGTGATAACCATGGGTGTTAAATGGACGCCAGAGCAGGAGTCTGCTATCATAGCGCCTAAGGATTCGTCCTTAGATAATCAAACCTTGCTCGTAGCGGCAGCAGCTGGCTCGGGTAAGACTGCTGTTCTCGTAGAGCGTATCATTACGCGTCTTAAAGATATGGATAATCCTTTATCCGTGCAAGAGCTCATGGTTGTAACCTTTACAAAGGCAGCAGCACAAGAGATGAGTGCTCGTATTGGGCTTGCCTTGGCAAAAGCTATGGAGTCTACTGATGATGAGGTTATGCAGCAGCGTCTTGAACGACAGCTTAATCTCTTAACATCTGCTCATATCTCTACATTGCATTCTTTCTGCCAATGGGTAATTCGTTCCTATTTCTACAAGCTAGATATTAATCCAACGGCTCGCATTGGTAACGAAGCAGAAATGGCGCTCTTACAACAAGAGGTGTTAGTGGATTTATTGACTAAATCCTATGAAGAGGGCCTTTATAATATCTATGAATTGGCGGACTTCTTCAGTGATGATAAATCTGATGCGGGCTTAACAGCGAAGATTATGTCTCTATATAACTACGCTATGTCCCTTGCCAATCCTGACGGTTGGCTACGCAAAGCATTAGCACCTTATAAAGAGGCTATGGAAATAAACCCAAGCGATACGTTATGGGGCCAATATATGTGGGATCAACATATAGCTGTTATAGACCGCATTCGCGAGCGCTTAGAGCGGATGGAACAAATCTTGCTCGATCCTGTGGGACCTCATAAATGGCAAAATATATATGATAATCAACTAGCTGCACTAGGCATGCTTTCAAATGCTCAAACTTGGGATGATATGGGCGACGCTTGTAAGCATATGGATACCTTTATTAAAGATCAGTTCCGCATGGGTTCAAAAGAGGCACAAGCCTTTGACCCTATATTGGTAGCTGAGTTTAAATCCTTAGGTGCTCAAAATAAGGATGACCTAAAAGCTATGCAAGCCGCTGTGTTCACTGTGCCAGAAGCTACCTTGCAAGAGCAGTTCAAGGCTCAATATCCTATCATTGAAGGTTTAGTAGAGCTCACCATTGCGTTCCATCAAGCGTATCGGGACATGAAGCAAGAGCAAGGCATCATGGATTTTAGTGATTTGGAGCATTTATGCTTAGCCCTTCTTGTTGAACCTGGCACAGAGGATGATCCTCAGCCGTCTGACGTGGCAAAGGAGCTGCAAGATACTTTCAAAGAAATCATGGTCGACGAATACCAAGATACGAACGGCGTACAAGAGACGATTATCAACTTGATTTCTCGCGTCGATAATCGGTTCTACGTGGGTGACGTGAAGCAGGCTATTTACAGTTTCCGTATGGCTGACAGTTCTCTGTTTATGGAGAAATATAACACCTACGGCGGTAATGATGCGGTAGAGCGTCGTATCGACCTAGCGAAGAACTTCCGATCTCACGAAAATATATTGGCCGCTACGAATTTCTTGTTCTATCAAATCATGACGGAAGAGGCGGCGGAGCTCAATTATACTGAGGCTGAATCCCTCATTCCTGGCCGTATCGTAGAGGATGCGCCTGAAGACTGGGTTGGGGGCGACGTAGAATTGCAGCTCTTAGATGTGAGCAAGGATACCCTCGGTGCTAGTGAAAGCGACGAAGACGAAGGGGATGACCCTGAGAACAACGAGCGTGAGCTAGATTTTATCATTCAAAAGATTAAGGAAATCCATGCTACTAAGAAGAAGGTCCAAAATCCGGATGGCACATTCCGTCAAATCGAGTGGCGAGACTTTGCTATTTTGCGTAGATCTTTAGCTGGTTGGGGCACCCGTGCCGTAGAAGCCATGCGCCAAGCGGGCATCCCTGCGGTGGTAAACGAACGGGATGGTTACTTTGAAGCCCAGGAAATTCAATTATTATTAGCACTGTTATCCATCATAGACAATCCTGAACAAGACTTGCCGATGGCGGCGGTATTGCACTCCGGTCTCGTTGGGCTTGATGCAAACGAGCTAGGCGCATTGCGTCTCTCTGGTGAGGGCTCCTTGTGGTCTCTCATGCCTGCTTATGCAGAAGAGGCTCAAGATGAGCGCTTATTATCCTTTATTGGACATATGGAGCGGTGGCGTACCTTGTCACGCCGTCACGGTGTGACTGATTTGTTGTGGGATATTTACGAATCCCAAGACTATGTAAACTATGTAGGGGCCATGCCAAATGGTCTTGTGCGCCGTGCAAATGTCCTTGCCTTATACGACCGTGCTAAAGGCTATGAGGCCTCTGGCTTCCGAGGACTCTTTAGATTCTTGCGCTTCGTTGAAAGCTTGCGTGATAGCAACCAAGACATGCCTCTTGCCAATGTGGTAAGCGAAGCAGATAATGTAGTGCGCATCATGACCATCCACAAGAGTAAGGGCCTTGAGTTCCCTGTTGTATTCCTATCTGGGATGCAAAAGAAATTCAATATGATGGACCTTCGTTCTGAGCTCCTCATCGATAAGAACGCAGGGCTTGGTCTTAAGGGCTACTTCCCAGACATTCGAGTATCCTTCCCGACTATGCCATGGTTCTATGTGAAAGACGTCAAAGAGGCGGCTCTCAAAGCAGAGGAACAGCGTATTCTCTATGTAGCGTTAACACGGGCGCGAGATAAGCTGTTTATGACGGGCTTTGTGAAAGGCTTTAAAAATTCTAAGGGCGGGTTGAGCACCTTAGGTGAACTCATTAAAAATGCTGCCTCTGTAGAGGGACAACAACTACCTACAGATATTATTACGCAAGCCAATACGTATTTAGAGTGGATCATTATGGGCTTTGCTCGCCATTTGGACGGCGGTAATCCATTGCGTGTAGCTATTGAGTACGAAGGACCTACCTATTTTGATTTACCAGATAAGAAGTGCCGCATAAAGGTTGAAATTCACGATGGCTCTCTCTATGGTGATCTAGACTACAAAGCAGATATCGACGAAACCACTATCAACAAGGTGCGTGAGTTAAAGGCTGTTAATTCTGTAAAATTACCTCAGGAAATAGTAGATCGCTTTAACTATACCTACCCGTACAGCGATGCCACACGTCGTACTGCTAAAATCTCCGTTAGTGAATTAAAACGACGATTCCAAGAACGAGAACTAGAAGCAGGGACTATTGATACCCTTAATGAACCGATTGAAACGGTAGATACAGGTGTGCAAACTGTTACAGTTTCAGCCGATGATTTAGCGAACTCTGTATTCGGTCGCAAACCACAGGCGTTACAGTCCGAAGAGGATGTGTTAACAGGGGCTCAATGGGGTACCTTAATGCATGAGGCTATGCAGTGGTTACCCCTTGCGAAGTATACTCAAGATTCTTTAACAAAAGAGCTTGATGCACTTGTAACGAAAGGGACTTTCACCGAGGAAGAAAGAAATCTATTAAGTGATACAAGTCTTTATAAATTCTTCAGTTCTGATCTTGGGAAACGTCTCATCAACGCTAAGCGCATCGAACGGGAGTTGCCGTTCAGTATGCTCTTTGAAGGAAAACGCGTATACGATACCTTAGAGGACGGCGAAAATCTTTTCCTTCAAGGTATTATCGATACAGCCTTTGAAGAAGACGGCGAATGGGTTCTCGTAGATTACAAGACAGACCGTGTTAAATCTGGGGAAGATCTCATCAAGCGCTATAAAATCCAAATGGACCTCTATAAAGAGGCCTTGCAACGATTGACGGGAATGCCGGTAAAAGCATGCTATATCTATAGTTTCCGCTTGCATGATGCAATTGTTGTAGATTAATTTAGCTATCTACATATGATTAGCAGATTTCTCTATTCGTGTGTAATATGTCGTAGCAATTAGATATGTAATACACATAAAAAAAGCTCTCTATCTTTTGATAGAGAGCTTTTGTGTTATATATGCGGTAATTTAGGCAAATTTAAAGCCTTTTTCTTTTTGTGTTTTGCTGGTGCAAATACTTTTAGTACACGCGGCAATACTTCGATATCTACCGGCATGGATGGACCTTGATCGCCGTCCATATTAGTAGGTAAATCACCGATATCAGATAATAGTTCAATTTGAGCTTTTTTTACAGTTAATGATGTTGTATAACGAGAGTTATAGATGGCACCACTGAGGATAAGTGGTAATACGCTGAGGATATCGAGGATGAAGTATTCCTTGAAGATGATGATACGCATATAACCGTCGTCTACAGAGGCTTCCGGCATAAAGCGTTCAAAGCTAGACACTACATTGGTAAGCAATGCAAGAACGAGCGGGGATTTACAAATAAAATCGTCGTTCTCTGTTTTGATGCGGTATGTGTAGTCTTTCGTTGTGAACAAGGCTTGGCCTGCGCGCAAGAAGTAGGCGAGTGGTCCTAAAATACTTTTTTCCTTCGGTGTAACCTCTTCGATTACCTTTGGAATCACACCGGCTGCGATATTGTTGCAGAAATATTTATCATTGCAACGACCGATATCAATGGTACGAGTTTGATTGATATCAATGCGTTTGATCGCTTGTGTTGGATTTTGGTGAATGCCAAGGGCACGAGACATATCGTTAACAGTACCTACTGGTATAAAACCAAAGGTAGATTTGAAGCCCCCTTGGGCAATACCGTTTACGGTTTCATTTACGGTACCATCACCGCCCATGCAGAATACAGCATCGAATCCGCGTTCGCAAGCATCCTTTGCAAAACGTGTAGCATCTCCTTCACCGGTAGTGAATTTGACCTCAATCGTTTCGAATAAGGTGCTCAATTTCCATTGTAAATCGAGGGCATATCGGCGCGCCGCACCGCCACCCGATACAGGGTTTATGATTACCAAACAACGGCTCATGATATAACTTCCTTACTTTCAAAAATGAGATATAGCTATTATCTATCGTTAAATTGACAGTCTTAGATATGGGCTCTATAATTATATTATATGCACTAAATCATATATGACATATTTATTCAAAATATAAAATATATCGTACAATATATTATACTCATTTTAGCCGTTCTTTGAAAGTATGAAAGATATAACGGGACACAAGATTAGGGGATAGTAATGGGAAAACAAGATTCGAAAGATAAATATAAATTGTCCGCTGTGGACTCTATTGAAAGATTACCTCTCAGTGAACAAGTGTATTTAACATTAAAAACAGCTATTTTAACAGGCGAATTGATGCCTCAAGAAAAGCTTAACGAAGTAAAAATTGCAGAGCAATTGCAAGTGAGTGCAACACCTGTGCGTGAAGCATTCCGTAAATTGGCTAAAGATAACCTCGTAGTGATCGTTCCTTGGAAGGGCGTTACAGTAAAGTCCGATACACCAGAGGAAATCGTTGCATTGTATCAAGTGCGTGAAGTAATGGAAGGCCTTGGTGCAAGACTTTGTGCACGTCATGCTACAGACGAACAAATTAAAGAATTGCGTGACATCTGTAAAGAAATGCATGAAATCGAAGATGCTACAGAACGTGTTGAAGTAAACAGTCGATTCCATACAATGATCGCTCATTACTCTGGCAATGAACGCGTTGTAGAATACCTTGCGAGCTTCCGTGAACGCGTTAATCGCGATATGTATATCAGCTCCTTCAATGCAGTGCGTACACATGATTGCGACGATGAACATGATCATATCGTAGATGCTATCGAACGTCATGATGAAGTGGCAGCAGAAAATGCTATGCGTCAGCATATTAACAATGCATTTATCTTCAAAAAAGCAAATGCTGAGGTACAACATAAAAAACTTAATGAAGTATAATGCCTTTAATTGGGCATACTATATGAAAGGCTCCGCCATTGGCGGAGCTTTTTATGTAGTAGATGGTTACTGTATTTATTTAATTAATTTAACTTAGCTTAGCTTTGAATCAGCTTTTGCTGGCGTATTGTTACGTGTATGACTTAGAAATTCTAATCGTTTGTAGTGTGATGTAAGATGTGCATTACAGCTTTTATAATCTACGATTCGTAGTCTTACGAGTTGGCCTACGTCAATTTGGAATGCTTGAGCGATTTTAAATAGGATCTCTAAAGACATGCCGGATATGCCTGTACCGCATTCTAGCTTGCTCAAATAACTGCGGCTAATACCAACTTGGCGTGCTAGCTTATATTGGGACATATTTAATGATATGCGGATATTGGCAATTTTATGACCTAAACACACATATCGATGTTGTAAAAGAGGATCTTCATAGGTATTGATTCGTAGCTCAGTTAACGGTGTCGATGCAGATTTCATAGGGATTCCTTCCTTTTCCCTGCTCTCTAAATATAGTATACTGAGACTGTTGGTGATTGACTAATATAGAAAACTAGATAATTATCGGATATTTCAGATAATTACACGTATTGTGAAAGTCGTAGGATACTACTGTAAGTAGAGGAGGCAATATGGAAAAATACATTGCAGTTGCCCTCGGTGGAGCCGTTGGTGCTTTATGTCGCATGGCTCTTGGTGAATGGGTTATGACAAAGGTAAGCTCCTTTCCGTATGGAACGGTCGTAGTAAACCTCATCGGTTGCCTCATTATTGGCCTTGTACTAGGTCTATACATGCAAAAGCCAGATTTGCCGCAGTGGGCGAGATTTTTCCTCGTTGTAGGTGGACTAGGTGCCTTTACAACCTTCTCTACCTTTGCTTTTGAAATGCTACAACTAATGATGTCTGAGTCCTATGTACAAGCTTTATTCTATGGCTTTGTACAAGTTGTAGGGGGCTTAATCCTTTGCTGGATTGGTGTGTTATTAGCGCGCATACTCTGTGCAATTTAAGGTGACTTGAGTTACAGCATATATAAAGCCATTTTTATATGATTAATACATAATATGACATAGAATTTTGAATTAAAGGGGAAAGAAATGAAATCCATTAGAACACAAGATGCTGTAGGGCATGCATTAATACATGATTTAGTACGCATTGTCATCGGCGAGGTGAAAGACACACCGTTCCGCCGTGGCCATGTGATTACGGAAGAGGATATTCCAAAATTATTAGATCTTGGTAAAGAGCATATCTTTGTAATGGAACCTGAAGATGAAGGGTTCTTGCACGAAGAGGACGTGGCACGTGCTTTGTACAATATGGCAGGTGGCGAAAATATGCACGATGGCCCTATGGCGCAAGGCAAAATCGAAGCTATTGCAGACGTAGATGGTCTCTTTAAAGTTGATGTAGATCGCTTGCATGCTATTAATAGCATTGGTGAACTAACTATCGTAACAAGATTTAATAATACACCTGTGAAAGCAGGCGATAAATTAGCAGGCATGCGTTGCATTCCATTATTGTTAGAGGAACAACAAGTAGAAGATGCTAAGAAAATTGCTAATGGTAATCCTCTGCTTAATGTAAAACCATTCGTACGCAAAACAATGGGCATCGTCACTACAGGCTCCGAAGTATTTGAAGGCCGTATTAAAGATGCTTTCACACCAATCATTGAAGAACGTTGTGCTGAATTCGGCGTAAAAAAGTTAGCCCATGAAATCGTAACGGATAATACAGACGATATCGTGGCGGCTATCGACAAGGTAAAACAAGCTGGCGCTGATATTATTTTCTGTACCGGCGGCATGAGTGTTGACCCAGACGATTTAACACCAGGGGCCATTAAACGCTATGCAGATCGCGTAGTAACTTATGGTTTGCCTGTATTGCCAGGATCCATGGTTTGTATTGCATACTGTGCAGATGGAACGCCAATCCTCGGCGTTCCAGGCGGCGTATTATTCAGTAAACCGACTGCTTTCGATGAAATCTTGCCACGCCTTGTTGCAGACGATGAAATCACAAAAGAGGATTGTATTCGTATGGGCCATGGTGGCTTCTTGGGTTAATCCTTTTATAGAACATCTAAAAACTGTATAAGTCTATACAAAAAGCGGGTAGATATCTACCCGCTTAATTTGTTAGTGCCATTATATTATTAAAATGATTTTTTCCCTAGTGTTGGATGGCTACAACGCTTTAACGTAAGTGTGTCAATCATGTGGACTGCTTCATCTAACGTAATGTCCTCACGCTTTGTTGGTGTTTCCAGAACTGCCAATGGATGGTCGGTGCCTACCTCACCAGAGGGCAAGTAAATATATTCTTGGTTAATTGTATCACCAAAAATATAGCCCGCTTGTAAATGTTCTTTATGAATGCGACTCATGGTCTCTCCTTACATAATTTCTTTCAGTCTAAAGTCTAGATAGTCTGCAGATACTAGCTCTAATTTTGTGGAACCAAACTCCTTTGGAATACGTTTAAAGGATATTTGATCGTGTAAATGTCCAAAGATACACGTATCTACATTGTATGTATCCATGAGATCCGTAAAACCGGAAGGCGTATTGGATTCATTGAATGGAGGATAGTGTAACAATAGGATTTTTGTTACTGGTATCTTGTCTATATCTATAGTTAGTGGATTGTTTTTATCAGAGTCTGTAGTATCCACGTTTATTTCTGATTTGAATGATTCTATTAGTGTTTCTACAGCTTTATCCATTTCTTGCAGTGCTGCTTCGGTGCGCATTAGTTCTCTATCATAAATAGATTGGTCTGTTTCAGGAGTGAAATGGGAGTCTCCAGGGCAGAGGTAAGCGCGTGTGCCACCAAAGGCAATGATGCGAGGGCCTTCTTCTGTTTGAATAAGCTGTGCTGTACCGTGACCTTGCAAGAAGGTGATAGCATCGCCCATGAGGTTTCGCATCTTGTTGGCAGAGGCCCACCAGTAATCGTGGTTGCCACGGATCATATATTTCTTGCCCGGCATGGATGCAATTTCTTGTAAGTCGCAAGCTGCTTCATCTAGTCGAAGGGCCCAACTCATGTCACCTACGAGAAAGACTATATCTTCGTCTGTTACACGGGTCATCCAATCTTCTTTGATGCGGCTCCAGTGATTATCCCAATGGGGACCAAAAATATCCATCGGCTTTGTTGGAGGATTGCCAGATAGATGGAGATCGCCGATGGCAAATACTTTCATAAACATCCTTTCAAATATATACTCAAAGCTATTTAGAACAAAAATGTATTATCAAAACTCTTTAGATTAAATGTGTATCATTAAACTATTTAGACGCGTGGAAGTATGGTGCAATGTCTTGGATGATTTTTGCAGCCCGCTCTTCGTCGCAAGTTTGAGGAATTTTGTAGCCCACATAGAGTGGTGTTGTTACATAACGGGCCACAACCTTGATATAGTCGTAGCCGTCCTCAAGATTATATACAAAATAGTTATAGGAATGGCTATAGTTGGCGATGCTGCGCAATACATACCGCAATACCTGTTGTAATCTTAGCGCTACGGAGCGCACAGGTGCATCTGGTTTAAAGCGTATATTGTACTCAAAGAAGCCAATGATGGGCTGTGTGGACAAGGTGATGCGTACATCTTGATCCTCGTGTAAGAGCCAGCCTTCCATATTTTGAGCTGTAATATCTTCGTGGTAATCGTAATCTTCAAGGCCTATGATTTGGCTGTGAGGGTGACGAATGGAACCACCGGACATATAGCCATGGTTTTTAAAGAATAATACGGATTTGAATTCTTTCCGTTGTCGTGTTTCGCGCCATTTATCAAGGCCGAATTGGAGAATACGAGCCGCTTCATCAGCCGGCAAGGTAGAAAACTCGCCTTCGTCCGTTTCGGTTTCGATAATAACCGTGGGCCATGTTTTATCTAGTACAGGATATTTGTTCATGAGCCATATGATATGACCCGATGTATCTAGAATATCCGTTAATTTTGCACGATCACAGAAGGGGCAGCGCACTTCTTCATTCCGAATATTAACAGGCTTAGTGCGCCCTAGTGCGATGTTAAATCGTAGTGGTTTATTCATCATGTGCCTCCTTCCTCGTAAGAAAATCTATACTCTTAATCATACCATAATTAGCCCATTCGTACATGAAATAATGGTATAATAATAGGGTATTATATAAATGATTAAGGAGGCCCTATGAAACCGACGACCCTTGTATTTCCTATTGATGAACAAAATCGTATATTGCTAGGTCGTAAAAAACGTGGTTTCGGGGCTGATAAATATAATGGATTCGGTGGTAAACTCGAGGCTGGTGAAAGCTTCCGAGACTGTGCCATCCGTGAGTTGTTTGAGGAATCTGGCCTTCATGGTCGACCAGAAGACTTAGAATGTGTAGCGGCTTTTGACTTTCAATTTCCTTTTGATGAAAGCTTAACACATGTAGGTTATGTGTACTTTTTGCGTACTTTTACAGGCAATGTAGAGGAAACCGACGAAATGGAGCCTCATTGGCTGACAGTAGATGAAATTCCCTACGAGCATATGTGGGATGGTGACCGCCAATGGTTGCCGATGCTATTAGACGGTAAGAAATTAAAAGGGCCTATCGTGTTTGGCCGAGACAATAGCTCTGTAGATAAAATGGATTTAACCACCGTCGATACCGTTCTTGAAAGCGAACACTTGGTGCGCATTGATCTATATATTAATGGTTAAGAGGTAATATGACTGATAAAAAGAGCCCCAAGTGGGTGCCACAGCTATTAGCGTGGTATGATGTGAATAAGCGGGATTTACCGTGGCGCGATTGTGGAGACCCTTATAAGGTTTGGGTTTCTGAGGTGATGAGCCAACAAACACGCATTGAGGCGATGAAGCCCTATTATGATAATTGGATGCGACTATTTCCAACCTTAGAAGATTTGGCAAAGGCCAGTGAAGATGAGGTCGTTCACGCTTGGCAAGGGCTTGGCTACTATAGCCGTGCTCGTAATTTGCGCCTTGGTGTAAAGAACGTCGTGGAAAACTACGGCGGTATTGTCCCTCATGACCGCAAGACTATGGAGTCCTTGAAGGGCGTAGGTTCCTATACGGCTGGGGCGGTACTATCTATGGCGTACAACGAACCAGAGGTGGCTGTAGATGGCAATGTACTGCGCATTTATGCTCGTTTATATCGCATCTTTGATGATATTTTGAGTACTAAAGGTAAGAAGGCCATAACCGCTATCGTAGAGGAAACATTGCCTCACGATCGACCTGGCGACTTTAACCAAGCCTTGATGGACTTTGGGTCTGCTGTGTGCATTCCAAAAACTCCACGCTGTGGAGAATGTCCTATTGTAAATATGTGCGAAGCATACCAACATAAAGATACTGATAAACTACCTGTGCGCATAAAGAAAACAAAGGTAGTAGAGGTGCCTCTATTTGTGGGGATCTTGCAATATAAAGACCATTATCTATTGCATAAACGTCCAAATCGTGGACTATTACGATCCATGTGGGAATTCCCATCTGTGGAAATGGTATCTACCTTTGAGGTCGGGGAACAAGGCCTTGAGGCCTTAGTTAAGGATCTAGGTTTTGAACTATCTTTGCAACCAGTATTAGTAAAAGAGATAACTCATGTTTTCTCTCATCGAAAATGGTTTATGAAAGCATTCTGCGGCGATTTAACGTACGTAGGAGATGCTAAGAATATAACGATCGCAGATATCCAAAAACAATTGCCAAAGGATTGGATGCTCATCAAGCGCGATGAGTTCGCCGATTATGCTTGGGCAGGTCCTCATGGTAAATTGACGGAGATTGCAAAATAATTTGTAGGAGCAATGAATGAGAATTCTATTTAATATCATTTTTTCTGCTATCCTCGTAATAGGATTGGTAGGATTTTGGGCTCTATTCCTCAACTTGTGGAAGCCTAAAAAGAAATGGCCTGCCTGGGTGGGCTATATAATTATTATCGGTGCGTGGTTCGCTGCCATCCGATACTATATACTCAATCAAGTGGATCTATATGGGACGATGTATTATCCGTTGATGAATATGTTCCGTACTGAAAGCTACGGTTTTCTCTTTGGCTTATTCTTGGCTATTCCTGTATTCATCGTTCTCAGCTTGCTATATTGGGTGGTTAATAAAATTTGGAGCAAAACGCCAGAGGAAAATAGAACAGGGCGTCGTGCTTTCTTTAGAACGGCAGCCACAGTGGTGCCGTTAGTAACAATCGGTGGTTCTAGCTATGCTGCCTATGTAGGTCAACATGAGATTGAGGTCACTCATGAAAGCTTTGGGTATACGAACTTACCACCTGGCTTGAAGGACTATAAAATCGTCCAACTCAGTGATATTCACGTTGGGCCAAGCATCGATTTAGATGACCTTGATGAAATTTTAAAGCTCGCCCTTGTAGAAAAGCCTAATCGCGTTGTCATCACTGGTGATTTAATCGATAAAATCGCTTGGTTACCACAAGTCTGTGAAAGATTAACAACCTTTGCAAAACAAATTCCAGACGGCGTCGATTTTATCTTGGGCAATCATGAGTACCATCACGATGTGAATAAGGTGCTAGACGAATTAAAACACAATACACCGATGAATATTCTTGTGAATAGCAATATTCAAATTATGGGTGGTAAGCAACCTGTATATATTGCTGGTGTGGCGTATGACAATGATCGAGAAAAAGAAAAACGTGAAGCTATGATTGATAAGGCTTTATCTGGTATTCCGGACTATGCCTTTGTTATCCTATTGGCACATCACCCTGAATTCTTTGAAGAAGCCATTGAACGTAAAATTCCGTTGACCCTCTCTGGTCACACTCATGGTGGTCAAATTGTATTTATGGGCATGCCGTTGGTACCAACAGGCACACCATATACAAAAGGTCGCTACGTAGAAGAACAAAGCGTGTGCTATGTTAATAATGGCTCAGGACACTGGTTCCCAATCCGTATCAACTGCCCACGAGAAATTACAGTCATTACATTCTTTGACGGAGTAGCTTAGAAATAAAGGTGAGCTCCTTAGCATAAAAGGTAAGCTCATTAAAGGGATACAATCATGTATAATACATCCTTTATCCAAAAAATCCTTATATGTATTATTGTGCTTATGCTATTTGATATCTCTCTAATCTACGATATGACAGCGGATATATATAAGGGATATCTTAAAATAGCAATACTCGTAGCAATCGGATGCCATTTAGATATATACCTAGAATTCAGTAAACAAGAAGTACTGATAATACAAGCATTCAAGAATGATACATTTAAAGAGACCTATGAACTATTAAATACTAAACAGATGGTTTTTATCATAACTTTAATCCTGTTAATGACTATAAAACTTGTGATATATTAGAAAAACATAGGTTACAAATAAAAAGAGGCATTGTATTTTAGATACAATGCCTCTTTTTATTATATGAACTTATATAATAATTGTGATATATTAGAGTTAAAATTTTTAGTTGTGTTGATTAATAGAGCAGAGTTAATTTGTAGGTGTAGATTAATGTATAGTAAATTTTTTATCTATAGAGTTATTATATGTACCATTCCAATTATTCTTATGGATATAGCTCTTGTCTGCTCAATGATAACTGGTGGATACGAAGGAAATCTAAAAGCAACAATACTAGCGGTGATAGTATTGCACATAGTTTTATATATATTAAGTCGTAAACAAGTAAAGTTATTAATACAAGCATTTAAGCAGAATGGGTTTAAAGAGATTAATAATCTATTTAATATGAAATATGTTTTTCTAATTGTATTTTTTATGGTATTAATAGCTATAAAATTTATGAGATATTAGAGAAGTAAAAAGTGGAGTATAAAAGAGTATTTATATAGAGTTTTTTGTTTTGTGGGAGTAGTAATGTGAAAAGTGTTTTTAAGTTTTTATTTTATAGTATTATAATCGTAGCTATTTTATTTCCTATAGTTCAGATTTTATATCGTCTTTTAAATGGTATTCCAATTGATGAATTGCTAAGCTCATTACCATATGTATATCTTGGTGTAGTAATATTTTATGTTTTAGGTTTTCTTTTTATTAAGTATGTATTGAAGTCATAATTTATAAATAAAAGTCCCGATACTATATCGTATTAGGGTTTAATGTAAATGATACTCTAAGAATGTACAAAAATGATGATATAAGAATGTACAATTTT
>UPXS01000008.1 GCA_900538355.1 uncultured Veillonella sp. | reverse complement strand
TTGAATACGGCTGGGTAAAAGTAGGCGACGAATACTACTTGATGGCTACTGAACTTGTTGACGCAGCTATGAAAGATATTGGTATCGAAGACTATGAAATCGTAAATCGTTTCTCCGGCGCAGATTTAGAATTAGCTGAATTTAAACATCCATTCGTAGAACGTAAATCCACTGTATTGTGTGGCGACCATGTAACACTTGAAGCAGGTACTGGTTGCGTACATACAGCTCCTGCACACGGTGAAGACGACTTTAACATCGTTATGCGTTATAACAAGGAAGGAAAAACTGAACTTCCTATCGTATCCCTTGTTAACGAAACTGGTAACTACACTAAACAAGTAGACGACAATCGTTATGGCGATACTGAGTTCCCATTGGCTGGCGTAGAAATCCACGATGCAGAGGTGCCTATTATTAAAATCTTGGCGCACAACAATGCATTACTTAATAAATCTAGCTTGCGTCACCAATATGCTCACTGCTGGCGTTGTAAAAACCCTGTTATCTACCGTGCTACAGAACAATGGTTCTCCTCTGTAGATGGGTACCGTCAACAAGCGCTTGATGCTATCGATAACCAAGTACAATGGATTCCTAAATGGGGCCATGACCGCATCTTCAACATGGTTCGCGACCGTGGTGACTGGGTAATTTCCCGTCAACGTATTTGGGGCGTGCCAATTCCTATTTACTATTGTGAAAGCTGTGGCGAGCATATCATCAACGATGATACTATCAAAGCATTACAAGAAAAAGTAGCTGTAGAAGGCTCCGATGCTTGGTGGGCTCACAGTGCAAAAGAATTGTTACCAGAAGGCTTCAAATGTCCTCATTGCGGTCATGATGAGTTCAAAAAAGAAACAGACATCATGGACGTATGGTTTGACTCTGGTTCCTCTTGGGCTGGCGTACTCGAAGTTAATGATCTTGACGTACCATGTGCTATGTACCTTGAAGGTTCTGACCAACATCGCGGTTGGTTCAACTCTTCCTTGTTAACTGCTGTAGCAACAACAGGTAAAGCACCATATAATTCTGTATTGACTCACGGTTTCGTTGTGGACGGCGAAGGTCGCAAAATGTCTAAATCTGTAGGTAATACAGTAGCTCCAAGCGACATCATCGACGTATACGGCGCTGATGTTATGCGTTTGTGGGTATCCTCCGCGGATTACCAAGCAGACGTACGTTTGTCCAAAGACATCGTAAAACAATTATCCGAAGTATACCGTAAGATCCGTAATACATTCCGCTTCTTGCTTGGCAACTTGGATGACTTCAATCCAAACACTGACAAAGTGGCTTACGCAGATATGTCCGAATTCGATAAATGGGCATTGTTGCGCTTAGAAGAAGTACGTCAAAAGGTTACTGAAGCGTATGAAAACTATGAATTCCACATGTTGTACCATGCAATTCATAACTTCTGTACAGTAGACTTGAGCTCCATCTACCTTGATGTAATGAAAGATACTATGTATGCTGAAAGCAAAAACAACGTAGCTCGTCGTTCTGCTCAAACAGCTATGTATGAAATCTTGAAAACATTGGTAGCAATGGTATCTCCAGTACTTTCCTTCACAGCAGAAGAAGTTTGGAAATACATGCCTAAAGAAGAAGGCATGCCTGAATCCGTTATGCTTCAAGATTGGCCACAAGGTCATCCTGAACACTTCAACCAAGAATTGGCTGATAAATGGAACCAATTATTAGACTTGCGTACATCTGTACAAAAAGCATTGGAACTTGCTCGTCAAAACAAAACAATCGGTCACCCATTGGATGCATCCGTTACAGTATACGCTGAAGGCGCTGCATTCGACGCATTGAACGCTCTTGGTGAAGAAGGCTTGGCTAAACTTGTTATCGTATCCGAAGCTCACATTGTAAACGGCGCTGCACCAGTAGAGGCTGTAAAAGACGAAGAAACAGGCGTTGCAACAGTAGTTGCTCCATCTGAACTTGAAAAATGTGAACGTTGCTGGATCCACCGCGATACAGTAGGTCAAGATAGCGAACACCCTACACTTTGCCATCGTTGTGCAGAGGTTGTAGAATCTTTATAATTATAGATAAGACTACATAATCTATATAAACCCTTCTCTAATATTCTTTAGTTCGGTTTGAACTGGGAATGTAGAGAAGGGTTTTTCTATTATAGCTGAGTTTCTAAGTCATATTTATGGTAGTTTACAAAATATTAAGAAAATATATAGAATTATGAATTCGTTGTATACTATCTTTCTTGTGAAAATATCTATCATAATTAGTACTTTATTGTTTTCCTCATGAAAAATTAATGTGTAAAAATTTACTCATTTCATATTAAACTTAATATCCTAGTTTAAGATGTTTATAGTTAGTTTAGTTATTGTGCTTATATGAGAAGGAGGAAGAGCAATGGTAGCAACTATCATTAAAGCAATTTTGGCTGCACTTACTGGTTTAGCAAACGCAATCTTGCCTTTATTCAAATAACAATTTCATTCCCCAGAAAAAAGACCACCCAGCTTGCGGGTGGTCTTTTTCTTATGCCTGAAAATAGAAATCAATTTGTAACATAATGATTTAGAGAATCTTTAAGTGTCGTTTAACTATAAGGCCTTATATTGACTATAGAAGCAAGCATACCTATAATGAAGATTAATTAACTATGAAATGAACGTGAAGAACGGGCAGTGTTATGTGGTTTTATTTCTTATGCAAAACGAGGGGAGCGTATAAGTCATGAGAAGAAATATAATTATTAAGGCGTTGGTGTTAGGGGCTATAGGATGTGCGTTTAGTGCTACAGGTTTTGCAGCAAATGTACAAAATGGACATGGCCAAGGTATTGCAGATTCTACTACAGACGTGAATGGGGCTAAACATGAAGCTGTAAGTTCGAATTGGATGGATCGTACGGATATCGCGGTAGGTGTACAGTCCGGAGGTCACTCCAAATTAGATAAAGGGCACTTTTTAACGGATGATTTGGATACCATTTATAATAAGAAATCTGATTACGGTAACCTAACGAAAGCTTATATAGAAACATTGCAGCCTATTTCTCATTATGATGAGAACAGTAAAAGTGTTCTATTTGTACAGGGGCGCATTGGACGCGGTGGTGAGAAGATAGCGTCGAAAGAAATGCGTGGTTATCTTCTTCCTGAAGTAATAATCAATCGCTATGGACAAACTTCTTATACCAAAATAAATACGGATGAAAAATCATCCGAAACATTAGGGATTATTGGTTCTTTCGGTATTGGATATCGACGCCTTAGCCGAAATGAACATGCTTATGTAGGTGTTAATGCTTTTGTAGATCGAGCTTTCACAGGCAATTATAATCGTATCAGCGGTGGTGTAGAGTATGTGAATGGTCTCAATGAAGTGTATGCCAATGTGTATAGAGGCCTTGGTGATAAGGAACTCGTAAAAGGCGGTGGCGGTAATCCATATCCTAAACGGTTGTATCCTAATGGCTATCCAGATACATTCCCTTATAATACGATTCCTAGTGAAAATTATTATACCTACAAAGGCGGTAGAGCACTAGATGGCTATGAAATTGGTTTTGCTAGATCTTTCAAGAATGCTCGCTGGGCTCGTGCCTATGTAAACGGATATCGTTGGAAGGGACATGGATTCGGGCATACACAAGAATATAATTGGGGACGTCCAGGTCATTGGTCCGTGCCATGGTTTACCGCACGTAATGCAAATCATTATAAGGGCATTAAAATCGGTGCTGAATTACAGTTGACGCCACATATATCTTTAGATATTGGGTATAACAATGCTAATAACATGTCGAAAGGTATGTATGGCACTCTTAAATATACATTAGGTACATCTAAATTTGCCTTCTGGGGTGGCAAGCATAGTGATGATACGATTACAACAGCTCGTTCTAAAATGCTAGATAAGGTACGTCGTCAAGATATGATTGTAGAATCCTTTGATGACATTGAATACGATTATTTGGCGCCAATCGATCATCTATAATACCACTGTAGTTTAGATTATAGATATTAAATAAGACATGTAATAATAGGGAAGTAATTTATATGAGCAAGACATTAATGATAAAAGCAATGGTTTTAGGTGCTGTAGCATGTGCATTTAGTGCTATAGGTTTTGCAGCAGATGTACAAAATGGACATGGTCAAGGTGTTGCAGATTCTACTACAGAAGTGAATGGGGCTAAGCATGAAGCAGTTCGTTCTAGCTGGATGGATCGTACAGATATCGTAGTCGGCGTTGGTATGAAAGATTCGAAAGAGACGCATAGTCAGCACCATTATGTTGGTGAATCATCGATGAGACATGATGATCTAAATACTGTAACTTCGAAAAGTTTAAAATCTACTGAAATCAATAAATTGTATATTGAGACCTTGCAACCTATAACCCATTATGATGAAAATGCTAAAAGTGTTGTCTTTGTACAAGGTCGTATTGGGCGCAGTGGAGAAAAAATTTCATCTTATAAATTAGATAGTTATTGGGAGCCAGCCAGACCTGCAGGGACGTTTATAACACATGATAAGCAAACAGATAAGAAAGAATCATTAGGAATGAATTCTAATATTGGCATTGGCTATCGTCGTCTTAGCAAAGGTGAACATGCTTATGTTGGTGTTAATGCGTTCTATGACCATGTGTTTAAAGGTGGTTATAAGCGCGTTAGTGGCGGTGTAGAATATGTGGCAGGCCTTAATGAATTTCATGCTAATCTGTACCGAAACTTGGGGACTGATGATAGAAAATATATAGGACTTCATGGGCGAACTAACACATGGTATATTCCTGGAGGATTGTATCCATATGGTATGGATCCCGATCAAAGTCTTTATAACTATGGTGTGGTTTCTTATGAAAATCACTGGGCTCTAAGTGAAAATACTGTAGCTAGAGGTTATGATATTGGCTATGCTCGAACATTTAAAAATGCTAGATGGGCTCGTGTCTATGCAGACTATTATAACTGGCGTGGTAGAGAGGCTGTAAAAGTAGGGTATTATAAATTACCTAAACGCGATGCTATTAAAGGCTTTAAAGTGGGGGCAGAATTCCATATTACACCACATCTTACTCTTGATGCGGGTTATAAAACAGCGTCTCATCATTTGAGTGGTCCTTATGCAACTTTGAAATATACAATCGGTACATCCAAGTTTGCTTGGCGTGGTGGTAAACATAGTGAAAGTGCGATTACAACAGCTCGCTCTAAGATGCTTGATAAGGTACGTCGCAGTGATATGGTTGTACAAGAAACTGTAGAAGAAACTTATGATCATGGCGTTGTCGATGTAGGCTTATAGGGGCTTTTGCGTACATTACCCTCATGATCATCTATAATAGTTTAGCTTGTTCATAGGTTATAAAAAAGGAGCTAGTACATTATGTACTAGCTCTTTTTATGTTCTCGGTTATTTCTATTGTAATGCCTTAGGTACACTGAGTTTTTTCCAGTTGTCTAGTTCAGGAATTTCTAAGGTATTAATCGTTTTTTGAATCCAGTAGTTTAATGATACTTCGTTACCTAAATGTTGTTCAAATAAATAGGTATTACCTGGCGTATCCAGAGGCTTTCCATCTTTGTCGATGGAGTGGCGCATGGATTCTTTCAAATAGAGTTGAACTCTAAATGGATTTGCGTGATTGCCTCTGAAAATGAAATAGGATGGGCCAATAAAGTCATGAGTACGGACATTAATTTGTTCGTATTTTTTGTCTTTTAAGCCTTGTAGTGCAGTTTGTATCATGGCGTTAGCATCGTCGTATTCTTCAAGTAGGAATGCTTGTTGATCTACATCAAGTACATAATGCCAAGTCGGCTTTTCCTCGTTCGTTTCAACAGACCAGGAATCTCCCAATGATGGCAATTGATGCGTATCGTAGAGGTCTTTTAATAGCTGAATGGCATTCTCTTTCTTGAACAGTGCTCGGTAAATGGTCTCTTGACCTTCTGATGGGTCATAACCATGGAGTCTGACTTGGTATGTATCACGTAGCATACGCTTTACATCTAGCTTAAAAATGTTGCGTAGCTTATCTGGAACGGATAGGAAATGATTGTAAAAGCTAAGCTTCGTTTCGTCTTGTGATGCTAAGGCGTGCTCAATGGTTTGCCAATCATATAAGGTAGTGTCCCATAAGAAGTCATCCATATTTACAGATAAACGAGCCGCATTTTGAGGCCATTCCGTATGACCAGGACGTACTGTTGTAGTAGACTCTGTAATACCTTCCTTGTATTGCCAATGGCCATCAACCTCTTCGAAGGCTGCTAACCGTTCTTCTGCTTCATCATCGATAGGAATATCTTTTAACTCTTCATCGAGGTTTGCCTTGTGAGATAACATGTATTGATGGGATTCTTCGTAATAGGCTACTGCAGTATCTAAATCTGGTTTGCCAGTGACATAACCTTTTTCGTAGGCGTACCCTAAGGCCACACGTGTTAAAGCCCGTGTAATATCGTAAAAGAGAACGCGATCTTCCTCTTCTAAGGCACGTTTTTCTTCATCTAGTACACGTGTTAAGGATTGTACACCAAAGCGTATATTTTTCGTTACACCAAAACCGTGAATTCGCATGTAACCAATGTATGGCAAGGAGAACATAAAGCGTTCTTTTGTGGCTGCCATGTGAGTTAGATCTGCAATGAGCCCCCAGTCGAGCGGTAGGTGGCCAATGTGGAAGATATAGCCAAAGGCAGCTTGTAATGCAGCATAGCCGGCATCACTGAAATATTTAGTAGCTGCACGGCGGTAGAGTCCAATCGCTTTTACAGGATCATAGGGAATGACTCTGCGGAGCTCTTTTGCATCATAGAAATGATAGCAATAATCCGCTAGTTCAGCGGTGCTTTCAGCTTGACCCAAGGCGGCACCTTTCGTAAACCATGTGAAAGCGTCCTCAAATTTTCCATGTTCATGACAGTCTAGGCCGGTGTAGAGCATCATGGTTGGATTGCCTAGCTCAGCAGCAGTTAAGGCCACGCGGCGGGCGTTATTAAAATCGCCTTCATCGATATAAATGTTGCGTAAATTGCCTTGGAACATGGCGAGACCGTTATCGAGTGCTCTATTAAACCATTCCTTGGCGAGTTTCGTAGCATTTTCCTGTAATGTTTCGTTGGAAATAGTACCTTGTAAGGCTATAAGGCGTTCCTGTATAGAACCTTTTTGCAAGCTCTGTTGGATACGTTTCGCCAAACTTAGGCGCGGCGGTGTAATCATATCCCTTGCAAGGCTGATACGGTCGTCATCGCGCCAGAAAAAGACATTGCCTATAATGTATTGGCAGAAGGCATCACCTTGTTCCGCGTAGTCGTAAACTATACGAAACGCATCGTCAAAAGATATTAACATATCCTTTTCAACCGTAGGTGTAATAGTTCCATTGATACGCAATGCTTGTAAGGTACCAATAGGACTACAACGGCGAATGCTATCGTGCAAGCATTGATAGGTGCGCATGTTATTTTCTGGGAAGTTTGATTCCTCCCATGTAAAGCGTGGTCCTGCGTAGATACGAGCCAATAAAGCATACGCATCCGCTATCTCTCGAGCCTCTGGATCATTAGCTATTTTTAATGCATCCTCTTTGGTGTCGATTTCATTTTCCAGCGACGTTGTCATATCGTTTCTCAGCGCCCGATGATTCGGCTGTTCAGGACTATGCTGATTATTTACAATCAGTTCTAATTGGCGCAAACCTTCTTGGGCCATTTCTTGATTGTAGGATTTAAAAATCATGTGGAAGACCTTTTGTAGACGTTCCGTAAAGTACTGTGCCATAAGGCCTCCTTTAATTAGTTACATTTACTATAGAATACGTATTTATTATATAACGAACGCGAGGGACCGTAAAAGAGGGATTAGAATAAAAAATCCCCTCTGAAAGAGCTTTGAAATCACAATACTGTGAGTCCTGTAGTCTTTCAGAGGGGTCATATTTATCCTAGTTTATAGAGATAGATATTATTTTTTGTTGTAATCGCCGAACCATTTGTCGTAGATTTTTTGGTAAGTGCCGTCTTCTTTAAGTTCTTTAAGAGCTTTGTTAACAGCTTCTTGTAAAGCTTTGTTGCCCTTTTTCACGCCAAGAACTGTACCTTCAGCTTTAGTAGGTTCGCCTACGAGTTTAAGGTCTTGATCAGCACCTTGTTTGAGGTAGTACATAGCCACTGCGTTATCGATGATAGCACCGTCGATTGTACCAGCTTTCAATTCCATGAAGATATTAGCATTGGAATCGATTTGTTTTACTGTTGTACCAGGAATTTTTTGAGCCATTTCAACAGGGATTGTACCAATTTGAGCACCTACAGTTTTGCCTGCTAATTCATCCATGTTGTGGATTGTTGTGTTATCTTTACGAACAACTGTGATGAAACCGCCTTGGTCAAAGTATACATCGGAGAAGTCCAATGCTTTTTCACGTTCTGGTGTAGCATTGATACCTGCTGCGATCATGTCGATATCGCCAGATTGAACTGCTGGAATCAAAGCATCGAAGCCCATGGATTTGAATTCCATTTTTAAACCAAGTTTTTTAGCAATTGCTTCGGACAAATCAACGTCGAAGCCAACGTATTTGTCGCCTTCGGTGAATTCGAATGGTGGGAATGTAGTTTCAGAACCTACACGCAATACACCTTCTTGTTGTGTCATTTTTGGTTTGTCATTACCACAACCAGCCAATAAACCCATTGCTGCTACCGCTACGAGGGCGATGGCTGTCAATTTTTTGAACTTAAACATAGAAACCTCCTCAAACATCCATATACATGGTTTATCAAATTCTGTTTATATTGTACGGAATTTTACAATAATAGGCAATAACATTGTATAATTAAGAGTAAATGAGTTTTATATTTATCACTATATTTAAAATTTTTATTTAAGATGGCTCTCTTTTAGGCCATATTTTATAGTAATATAACATTTTCCATTTTAGGTTGTAGAGCATCTTCATTCTTTATAATCATTGGCGTATATACATGGAGGCACTATGTCCCTTACAACTACTTTTTCTGATCTTTGTAAAAGCTTCGCACCTGATGCTTTTGCCATCAATTATACATTAGCTAAGAACCCTGAACTGTCGAGTCATGAATTTGAGTCCGTTAAAACGATCGGTGCTGTTCTTGAAAAACATGGCATAGATGTAACCTATGAATTCTGTAATTTGCCAACAGCGTTCAAGGCTTCTGCTGTGAAAGTAGATAACCCAAAAGGTCGTTTGGCTATCCTTTGTGAATATGATGCACTCCCTGAAGTAGGCCATGCATGTGGTCACTCCGCCAGTGGCTCTATGAGTGTTCTAGCAGCATTAACACTACATAAAATGCAACAAGACGGCGTTGCTTTCAATATGGATATCGATATCATCGGTACACCTGATGAAGAAGCCACTGGTTGCAAGGTAGATATGTGTAATGCAGGGGTGTTTAAAGAGTATGATTTTGCTATCATGGTTCACCTTGATGGGGAAGAAACACGACCTAATTCACAATTCTTGGCGCTCGACTGCTTCCGCGCTCGCTATTACGGTAAACCAGCTCATGCAGCCGGTGAGCCTTGGAATGGTATCAATGCGGTAAACGGGGTACAACTCGCTATTCATGCGATGGATATGATGCGTCAACAAGTACGGCCTGAAAGTCGTATTGGCACATGGATCATTGCAGGTGGTACTGCATCTAATGTCATTCCTGAATTCGGCGAATTAGAAGTGACGGTGCGTCATACTGAACGTGAATATTTGAATGGCTTATCTGAACAGATTAAGAACATCTTTGAAGGTGCCGCCCTCTGTACAGGCACTACTGTAGATGTAGAGTTCTACGGTAATCCTTATGATGATATGAACCAAAACCATAGAGGCACCGTTCTAATCGAAGACGTAATGTCTGATATGGGCATTGATTTCAAGCCAGGCCCAGCAGATATTGGGGGCAGCTCAGACATCGGTAATGTTAGCTATCAATGTGCAGCATTCCATCCAAAATTGCGACTCGCGGGGGAAGATAAGGTATGCCACTCTAAAGAATTTGCTGCGGCTATGCTAGAATCCACCATTGAACAAACAATTGTGGACGGTGCTAATATCATAGGCCGTACCTTGTTACGATTGGTAGAAAATCCAGATGTATTAGAAGAAATTGTTGCTGAATTTAATGCAACTAAATAAAACTTTTTCTATATCTATCAGGATGGCTGTAATAGTGTAGGTAGAATTCGTGGTCTTTTTCAGAGCTATTAATTATGGATGATAATGAGATGTTTCCATTTATGAAGCTCTGAATCTTGGTGAAATAGGCACCTAACTCACGTTCGTGATAATAGAGCGCCCAGACCACGTTATTTCCAGCGATGACTGGAATGTACTTAAACTCAAGGAATTCAAATAAACCGGCTATGGTAATATCATCTGGTACGGTAAATTCTTCGCGATGATGATTTATATCATCGCCTGCACAAACTGCATCTCGATCCATTATGATGCGCATATGATTTCACTTCCTATCTATGCCTTATATACTATCTATGTCTTACATACTATCTGTGTATTCTTTTAACAGATATATTTGTAACTATTACTGTACTACTGATTGAAAATAATATCTATCCATTTATATATCGTATTAAAGGAGACTTCATGTCCTCAACTGAAACATTACAAATTAAAAATTATATAGGTCTCACCGGTGATAAACCCATTCGATTCATTGCATCCGATGTAGATGGTACGTTGGTTAACGATGCAAAAGCGATTCCTGATGAGGCAATTGAGGCTATTCGTGCTGCTCGTGAAAGCGGCATTCGCGTAGCCATCGCTTCTGGTCGTGCTTGGAATGAGATGAACGATGTCATCGAAAAACTGCCATGCTTACGCTATTTTATGTGTACTAATGGTGCCTATGTAATGGATAAAGACGAAAAACGCACTTTATTCCATGTAACATTTGATAAAGAACAAGCACTCTATTTGTTGCGTAAACTCTTAACCTATGGCGTCTATGTGGAGGCCTATGTGAAAGATAAAATCTATGGCATGTATCCACCATCTCGTTGTATTACACCTGAACGCTTGGGTACCTGCTTAGATGAACGTAAGGAAGGTAATGATAGTGATGCAAAGAGTTCCCATAGTGTAATGGATAATCATATACCTTCTGATACAGACAAACATTTGCCAGGTGAAACACATGATCACTATGCTTTAGCCGAAGGTGATGCAGCGGCACATGCAAATATGTCTGAGTGTGAAGTTGAACAGTCTAATTTCTTCTTCAGACCTAATATTCGCCCATTTATCTTGGCAACCCGTACGATGGTGCCCGATTTACTAGCTCATATGGAATCCTTAGACGAAGGTCCTGAAAAGATGCAAATCTTCTACGGTGACGAGCCTATGCGCCAACGCATCTTACAAGATTTACGCGATGAATACCAAGGCCTGTCACACGATGGTACTGGTAGAGAACGTTTTTATGACGTGCTACTCTCTAGTGAAGGCAACTTAGAATTCGTATTACCACACACTACAAAAGGTACAGCCGTAGAGGCCTTAGCAAATCACTGGGGCTTTAGTCCGGACGAAGTCATGACCTTAGGGGATAGTGAAAATGACCTATCCATGCTGCGCTTTGCGGGAGCTAGCGTTGCTATGGGGAATGGTAAACCGAATATTAAAGAAGCAGCCCGTTACGTGACTACAGATAACAACCATCAAGGTGCGGCTAAAGCAATCTATTCAGCTATTGCTTACAACAATGAATTACTTAAGAATCAGTAATCATATCTAAAATAGAGATACTACTAGTTAAAAGTAAATCATTCTAATTTAAATTGTGTTTAATATATGTAAATCTGAGATACTACCAGTTAAAAATAAATACTTTTAACTGGTAGTATCTGAAAAACTATATATATTTTTTTTGATGGTCGGTTTTTATCCTAATAATAGGAGGTGATGTAGGATGGGGAATCTAAAATTTCATATAGATGATACATGTGTTAAATGTGGTGCATGTGCCGTAGATTGTCCTGTTCAATGCATCACCAAAGGGGAGACGCGATTTAATATTGGAAAAGGCTGTATCGGCTGTGGCGATTGTTATTCAATCTGTCCCGTTGGAGCTGTAAAAATGTCTAAACGCGAGGATCATAAAGTATAGTCCATTGAAAAGCTAGAGTCCCTCGAAAGGTTAGAGCCTATTAAAGATTATTTCCTCGTATTAAGTTTGGTATATAGTAAAATCCGAACATTAAAATCTTTTCTATAAAATTCATACGGGATATATGGAGTCCATATACTTCGTATGGTATAATGAAATGTAATGAAAATTAGCGTTTGCTTCGAAAAAACGCACCCCCAGTACAGAAATGTATGGGCATTAAAAAATAGTGAATATACTTTCACAAATAGATGCATATGGAGGAAGGCATGGAAAACAAGGAATTTGTTATTGTTGTTGACTTTGGTGGTCAATATAATCAATTGATCGCGCGCCGTGTTCGTGAAAATCACGTATACTGCGAAGTATATCCATACAACAAAGCGCTGGACAAAATTAAAGAATTAAAACCGCAAGGTATCATCTTCACAGGTGGCCCTAACAGCGTGTATGAAGAAAACTCTCCAAAAATCGAAAAAGAGATTTTTGAACTTGGTATTCCTATCCTTGGCATGTGCTATGGTATGCAATTTATGGCGCATACATTGGGTGGCGAAGTTAAATCTGCGGACAACCGTGAATTTGGTAAAACACCTACTAAAGTGGATACTACATCCCCATTGTTCAAAGGCTTGGACGAAGACCAAGTTGTTTGGATGTCTCACGTTGACTATGTAGCAAAAGTACCTGAAGGTTTCGAAATTGTTGCTCATACAAAAGACTGCCCTGTTGCATCCATGCAAAACAAAGAGCGCAAATTATACGCTATGCAATACCATGCAGAAGTATTGCACACTGAACATGGTAAAGAAATGCTTCACAACTTCTTGTACGAAGTATGTGGTTTCACAGGCACATGGACAATGGCAAACTATGCAAAAACTGCTATTGAAGAAATCCGTAACACTGTAGGCGATGGCAAAGTATTGTTGGCATTGTCTGGCGGTGTAGATAGCTCCGTTGCAGCAGCTCTTATCTCTAAAGCTGTTGGCGACCAATTGACTTGTATCTTCGTTGACCATGGTTTGATGCGTAAAAACGAAGGCGACGAAGTTGAAGCAGCTTTCAAAGATTCCGGCATGCATTTCATCCGTGTTGATGCGGAAAAACGTTTCTTAGATAAATTGGCTGGTCTTGAAGATCCAGAAGCAAAGCGTAAAGCTATCGGTGAAGAATTCATTCGTGTATTCGAAGACGAAGGCCGTAAAATCGGTTCCGTTGATTTCTTGGCACAAGGTACAATCTACCCTGACGTTATCGAGTCCGGTACTGGCGAAGCTGAAGTTATTAAATCTCACCACAACGTAGGTGGCTTGCCTGCAGTTGTAGACTTCAAAGGCCTTATCGAACCATTGCGCAACCTCTTCAAAGACGAAGTACGTGAACTTGGTTCTGAATTAGGTTTGGCTGATTACCTCGTATGGCGTCAACCATTCCCAGGTCCTGGTCTTGCTATCCGCGTAATGGGCGAAATCACTAAAGAAAAACTCGACATCTTGCGTGATGCGGACTACATCTTCCGTGATGAAATTGCAAAAGCTGGCCTTGATCGTAGCATCAACCAATACTTTGCAGTATTAACATCCACACGTACTGTAGGCGTTATGGGCGACTTCCGTACATACGACTACACATTGGCATTGCGTGGCGTAACAACAACAGACTTCATGACTGCTGATTGGGCGCGCATCCCTTATGACGTATTGGACACAATCTCCCGTCGTATCGTAAACGAAGTACAACACATCAACCGTATCGTGTACGATATTACATCTAAACCACCTGCAACAATTGAGTGGGAATAAGAACAACAAATAATTCTGGCTATACATTTGCCGAAATAAAGCCTCCTGTCATTTTGGCGGGAGGCTTTTATGGTTATATATGGTTAATAAATATAATAATATAAGACATAATTTGTTCTTTTAATTATTATTGTTGGAGCATATGAAAATCACAAGATCTTTCGGAGAGTATTTTAAGTATTCTCTCCACGATGCAAGGGTACAAAAAATAGAATACGCAGATGGTAATTTAACGTTTTCCTTTGATTATATTTTTTCCTATGATAATAGTGGTGAACAGACTCATAAGGCTAAGATTATATTTGAGAAATGTGATGTTGATGATTTAGAAATTCTCGTCTTTGATAGTACAATATTAGATACTTTCACAGGTAAAAGAATTGAGTTACCTCAGTATCAACAGGAGTATAGTGAAAGTGAGTTTGAGGTCATTACGGAGACCTATAATTGGGGACGTGCTGTATTCCAAGGATGGTTATGGACTGAAGGAAATCCTGTTCACTGTATAATGAACATATACTTTACAGGCAAAATGGTATATGTAATCGATGAGGCCTAATATGAGTTAATATGTTGTTAGTTTTTGAAATTGTAAATTACTTTGTTATAAAAGCAGATACGGAGTTCTTTATTATGGAAGGTGTTAATTCTGTAAGGATGTAAGGATATGAAAATTTTAAAAGAATTTTTAGATAGCCCTATATATTTAGATATTATAGAGGAATTAGGGCCTGATAACTTTAATAAAGAACTACAAAGTATAGAAATTCAAGAGCTAAGAAATCGATTGAATCAAAGGCAATTCTTATTAGAAGGTTTTAATTGCAAGTTATATTCAGAAAAAGAAATAGTACGGTTTTTCGAGCAATTAATAGAATACAATCGTAAAGAACTGATTCTTTGGAGTAAAGCCTTTTGGCAATACAGTGATGAAACTTGTGAAGAATATCCTGATGGAGATTTTACAAAAGGCGAAGAATTAGATAGAGAAGATACATCAACTATACTTGAAATAGGGAAATATTCTATAACAAGTATTGCTTTGTATATGATTGAATTTGATATTTTGAAAAATCACCCAGAAATATTAGAAGACTATTATAAAAGATTGCATATTCCCAGTGCAGTGAAATACGGACGAGAAATTAAGGCGCTTTATAAAAATCTTTTTAGTTAAAATATATAAAAGATAAGGAAATTTTCAAAAAGTTATAGATTGATCAGATAATCTTAACATAGAGCAATTTAGTTTTTACTCGGATATACTTTACAGGCAATATGGTATATGTAATTGATGAGGCCTAATATGAGCAATTTAGATTTTACTATTAGTTGCACTATTATCTTTTTTAGCAAGAAGATGACGAATCCACCGAATTTAAATAATGGAAAGTATAGCCCTCATATTGTTGTAAAAGATACTGAGGAACAGCTTGGAATTAACTTTATTGATGGTGAAGATGTTTACTTTGATCAGCCAATACGATCTAATGCGTTGCCAGTGAATGAGGATACAGATTATTCTAGCTTACAAGTTGGCACAGAGTTCTTCATCATGGAAGGCAGTGCTATTGTTGGAGTAGGGCTTGTAAGAGAAATCTTTAAACATCAATAATATGCAAATGAATAATCTTTTTTTTGAATAATGATGATTTTGCTTAAATAAAATAGAGGAATATAACATGAAATATGTTGCGTTTTTAGATATATTAGGATTTAAAAATATAATTGATAAGAAGGATCAAGAGACTGCAAAAAATTTTATTATGCAGTTTTCTAAAACGATTTTTAGGGTATTTCAAAATTTAGAAGGGCAGTTAAATTCTAAAGTAAAAGGTTATATTGTAAGTGATTCATTAATTTTATATTCAAATGATTCTAGTAAAGAGTCATTAGTAAACTTAATAGAAGTTGTTGAAACAATATGCAGAGATGAATATATTAAAAATGGTATTTTGATTCGTGGTGGGATATCTAAGGGAGATTTTGCAAAAATTAAAGCATCTGAATTGCCGAATTTAGAGAAAGCTTTGATTGTTGGCAAATCTTATGTTAAGGCGTATGAACTTGAAGGTGCAAATAAAGTAATTGGAATAAATCTTTCAGAGGAAGTATATCTGGATATTTTAGAATATGATAATCAACTAGATAGAAAGCTTGCAAATTGTTCCAAAGTTAAATCACAAGCTATTAAGTATGGAAAGAAGGCAGATAAATCTTATTTATTTAAATATATTACTTTAGATTTTTTGCTTGAGGACAATAACTTATCTCAGTTTGTAAATCTTGCAAATCAATCTAATTGGCTAGAGCATTATTACAATACTTTATCTTTTGCTCTTCAAAATGAACGAAGTAGTAAAAAAAAGAAGGAACTATTTGTTAGAATAGTTCAAATTATAAGTGATAATAAGGAGAACTCATTAGACTTATTTATTGAAAATGCTTTTAAGGATGGTGTAGTAAAGCGTTTTAAAACTTATTTTTTGAAGTATATTAGTAAAACTTTACTTGGTGAAATTCAATAATAATAATATACATATCTTAATTGTCGCTTTATGGTAAATTATGATGGGCTATAAAAATGTATATGTAAACTGCTGAATCTCCTTGTTGGAGGGTACAAACTACAAGGTAATTAATACAAATAAAACCTATTCTACATGCAACGGTAAGATGTACTTTGTGAACGAGAAGTTTAAAGACCTTAAAAAAGCTAATGACAAAGAGTGGAAGATTATCGAGTATTTGTTATTGAGAGGTTATGACTTTAGAAATTCTTTTTATGGTGCTAAAAGTTATATGTATTTTGAGTTTCCAAAGACCTTACAGGGGTCGAGGGATTTATTTGTGAGATGAGAAAGTTATAGTAATTAATCTATTGAAGGGGCTTTTATGGCGATTACCTATACTGAAGAGCGAAATTTTACGCCCCAACAGGTAGCAGATTTATTTTTGTCTGTTCGTTGGGTGGTAGGCAAGTATCCTGATCGATTGCATAAGGCTCTAATGAATTCTTCTCGTGTGATTTCTGCGTGGGATGGTGACCGTTTAATCGGTCTAATTCGCGTCATGGATGATAGCGAGCTAGTGTGCTTCATCAATTATGTGCTCGTGCATCCTGAGTATCAGGGCCATGGTATTGCAGGTCATTTACTTGAAATGGTGAAAGAGGCTTACAAGTCTTACTTGTACATTAATGTTATGATTGGTGATAGCACTAATGCACCTTTCTATGAGAAGCATGGATTTAAGGTAAAAGAGAACTCATTGCCGATGCAATATCGTAATGTGCCTAAATATACGAAAAAGTAGAAAAGAAAAGGCTACACATCGCTCATTGAATGTGTAGCCTTTGTTTTATAAACGGTATATACTAAAAAATATGTATATATGATGGAGAATAATATGGATATATTAATACGAAAAGCAACAACCGAAGATTTAGATTTAGTGACACATATTGAAGCAACTTGTTTTCCGCCGGCTGAGGCGGCATCTCGTGAGGCCTTTGCAGAACGATTAAAGTATTATGCAGGGCAGTTTTTAATTGCCTTTGACGGCGATACGCCAATCGGTTTTATCGATGGCTTCGTAACAGATGATGAAATTTTAACGGATGAGATGTTTGTTGATGCATCCTTACATGATCCTAATGGTGCATGGCAGATGATATTTGGACTAAATACCTTGCCAGCGTATCGGAATCGTGGCGTAGGCGGTAAGTTAATTGAAGCTTTCCTTGACCTTGCGAGAGAGGAAAACCGTAAGGGAGTAATTCTAACCTGTAAGGAAGAAAAGATTCATTATTACGCCAAGTTTGGTTTTGTAAATGAAGGTGAATCTGTATCTGATCACGGCGGTGCTAAGTGGTATCAGATGCGTGTTGTGTTCTAGACATATAATTACATACAAAAGAAGAAGCTGAAATCTTGCAGAGTAGCATTGATTTCAGCTTCTTTTTTGTTGGGAAGATATGTATTTTTAAGGAGTTTGATTGAAATTAATTAAATGATTTCTTTAACTTGAGCCACGCCTTTATCGGTAAGCGTGTAGTACCCATTTGTCACATACAATAGACCTTGTTTTTTTAGGTGTGATGCGGCTTGGTGTGTATAGTCTGGTTTCCAGTTCAAGTGTTCATGAATGGTGCCAATGCCGTTTTCAATGGCAGCCACAGGCGTATTCATATGGGTGTAAATGTGACAGAGCATCATTGTTTCTCGATAGTGACGACGCAAGTGGCGTTGGCGTCGATAGGTTGCGATATAGCCCGTCTTTGGCGTGCCAATAACAGCGATTAATAGGGCGAGACCTATGGTCGTTGCAATAGCGCCTGCAATGGATACGTCTAGTGTGAAAGCAACTTCTGTACCGATGACAGCGCAGATAATGCCGATGATAATACTGCTAATAAGCATGGCTTTCACAGAGTCAGTCCATAAATAAGCGATGACCGCAGGTCCAATCATGAGGCCAATAACGAGGATGGCCCCTACCGCTTGGAAGGAAGCCACCACGGTAAGGGACACCATGGTCATAAGCACGTAATGGATGAGGGCTGGCATAAAGCCAAAGAGCCCTGCTAATAGTGGATCAAAGGTAGAGAGTTGCAATTCCTTGTAGAATAGCATAACCAATACGAGGTTGATAAGCGCTACCCCTAGGGAAATCCATAGTGATACGGGCCCTAAGTCAGTGCCATTTACAATCCATCTGTCAAATGGAGCGAACGCGATTTCCCCTAGTAATGCTGTATCTACGTCGAGATGAGCGTTGCCACTGTAGAGACTGACGAGGATGATAGCAATGGAGAAGAGAAGGGGGAAGATGATACCGATAGAGGCGTCTTCGTTGACGAGGCCCGTGTTATGAATCATTTCTGTAAGCCATACGGTACCTACGCCGACTAGCGTTGCCCCTACTAGAAGCAAGGGAGAGTTTAAGTCTTCTGTTACGAAGAAGGCGAGCACGATGCCGAGGAATACGGTGTGTGTAATGGCATCGGCCATCATGGACATGCGGCGCAGCACGAGGAATACACCGGGAATGGCGCACGCGATGGATACCGCAATGGCGATGAGTAAAATCTCTGTATGTACTGTCATGGGGCACCTCCTATATGAGGCTGTCCGCCCTCAACTCTATATATCTTTTGTTGTAAATCGGCAGGACTTATCCTAGCAGTCTCTGAAAGTAAAGATCGTTTTGATTGTTTATTTTTACGAATCTGCCAGAGTATGCCTCTGTTTGGCGCAAAGATGAGGCTCAACAGCACGATAACTGATAGGATGACGATGATGGCAGGCCCTGTCGGTAGTTTTTGTACCGATGTACTCCAGATAGTGCCGCCGATGGCAGATACCATGCCGAAGAATCCTGCTAGTATACACATGGTTCCTAGCTTGTTCGTCCACTGACGGGCCCCTACAGCCGGTGCAATGAGTAGGGAGCTTATTAAGATAGCCCCTACCGACTGAATTCCGATGATAATGGTCATGATCAATAGAGCACGATATAAAATGAGGGTAAAGGTGACAGGAATTTGCAATGTTTTAGCGTATTCCACGTCAAAGGAAATGAGTTTTAGTTCCTTCCAAAATAGTACGGTTAACACAATGATGATGAGTGCTGCCGCCGATGTAATGTACACATCACGAGCTAATATGGTGGCTGCCTGTCCAAATATAAATTTTGAAAGCCCCGCCTGCCCTGCATTGTTTAGACTTTGAAGGTAGGTGAGGAGGACCATGCCGAGCCCGAAGAAGGCCGATAAGATGGTGGCTAAGGCGCCATCAAATTTGATTTTACTGTTTTCGACGGTAATGGTAATGAGCCAAGCTGCGGTAATTGAGGAGAGGGCAGCACCGGTGATGAGCACCTCGATATCCTTAATGCCTGTCAGCAAGAAGGCGATAACTACACCAGGTAGTGCCGCATGGGAGAGACCGTCACCGATGAGGCTTTCCTTGCGCAGTACTGCGAAGGTCCCCGCAATACCACTGGCGAGGCCTAAGAGTGCCGTGCCGAGCAGTACCATCTGCGTCGTGTAGGATTGGAGTATGGTCATACAATCCTCCCCTTGCCGTAGGTGCGCTCGATGGCTTCCTCTGTAAACGTATCTGCTACAGGACCATAGGCAACAGTCTGTTTGTTCACCATCGTTACCCAGTCAAAATATTGAGGTACCGTATTTAAATCGTGGTGCACGACGATAACTGTTTTGCCGCGTTCTTTCATTTCTTGTAACAGGGAAATAATAGCGTGCTCTGTCGTTTTGTCGACGCCTTTGAAAGGTTCGTCCATGAGGTAAATGTCGGCCTCTTGCACGAGGGCACGAGCTAAGAATACACGCTGTTGTTGCCCTCCTGAAAGTTGACGGATTTGCCTGTTTACATAGTCACTCATGCCCATTTTGTCGATCATAGAGAGGGCTAGTTCTTTATCCTTTTTACTTGGTCGTTTGAACCAACCAAGATGACCATAACGGCCCATGAGTACGACGTCTAATACGGTAGTAGGGAAGTCCCAGTCGACACTACCACTTTGTGGGACATAAGCGATTTTTTTGTAATCATGTTTGTCCATCGCTAAGTGGTGATCGATATAAAACTTAACACTCCCTGAGATAACTGTTAATAGGCCTAACATGGCCTTTAATAATGTAGATTTTCCGGCTCCATTAGGGCCGACGATAGCCGCTAAGGAACCGATGGGTACCTTCATATCTACGTCCCATAATACGGGTTTTGTCGTATAGGCGACGGTCATATCTTCAACTTCAACGGCCCATTCCATGGAGACCTCCTTTATTTAAGTGCTTTAACGATGGTATTGATATTGGCTTTTACCATGCCGATGTATGTGCCGCCTTCAGTGCCTTCAGAACCGAGGGAGTCGGAGTATAATTCGCCACCGATAGCAACGTTCCAGCCTTTAGCCTTAGCTGCTTCTTGAACGGCTTCAATTGTTTTGTGTGGTACAGATGATTCTACGAAGATAGCTTTAATCTTGTGGTCTACGATGAATTGAACGAGATTGTTCATATCTTGTGTACCTGCTTCTGTAGCGGTGCTAACACCTTGTAAACCTTTTACTTCAAAGCCGTACGCACGAGCAAAGTATTGGAACGCATCGTGAGCTGTTACGAGAACGCGAGATTCTTTAGGGATTGATTCGGCTTGTGCTTTGATGTATGCATCCGTTTCGTCTAATTTAGTGAGATATGCATCATAACGTTTTTTGAAGTCTTCTTTGTGAGCTGGATCTGCTTTAGCGAGACCTTCGTACACAGCTTTAGCAGCGAGCTTCCAGTTCGCTACATCGAACCAAATGTGAGGGTCTTTAGTTTTGACGCCATCTTCTTCGTCGAAGTCTAGCAATGTAGCTGGGTCGATAGCATCGGATACGCGAATAGTTGCTTTATTTTGCTTCGTTAAATTATCGAAAATGGAACCCATTTTGCCTTCTAGGTGAACGCCGTTGTATACGACAACATCTGCCTTGGACATAGCCGTTACATCGCCGGCGCTTGCTTGATAGAGGTGAGGATCTACGCCAGGTCCCATAAGACCTTGTACAGTTACGTGGTCACCACCGATTTCTTTTACTAAATCCGTTAACATTGTTGTTGTAGCAACGACATTTAATTTCTTTTGACTGTCTTGAGCTGTATCCTTACCACAACCGGCAAGGGCTAGTAATATAAGTGCTAATGATACGACGACTAATACGATGCGATTGAACTTCATAATAAACCTCCTTTTATCTAGATAAATTAAAACTATTAATTACATAGAAATCCTTGATTACATGGATTGTTTTATGTGAATTTAAAGAATGAAATAGTTTGAGAAGAGGGGATTAAGAGCTGTATTTAAACAGAAAAATAGCCGCTACTAACGTAGCGGCTATTGGCAGTTATACGGTCTTCTGCTTGGGTCACGATCATTTAGTGGATGAGAGCTTGTAGATGGTTAGGCCCAACGAGGGCAACGATACCAAGTACCATCATGACCTTCATTTGAATACGCTTTCTACGTCTCATGATGAACCTCCTTTGTATTATTTTGTCATATCTACCTGATATGTAAGTCCGAACAGTTATCTTGAACTCAATATAACATAAATGAGAAAATTTATCAATAAGAAAATGTTCTTTAAATATTCATCTTTATTTAGTATGATATTATTCATAGACTTACAATAAATAAGGAGGCATATTATGAATAAATTATTCCGATTCACTGCGGCGGCTTTACTTGTTGCATCCTTTGGCGTATTAGGTAACTATACAGCTGATGCGGCTAAGTTCTTAGAATCTCCGCGCGAAGTGGAAATTGTAAAACCTGAGTTGCCTGAGATTCCTCAAACAGCTACGGTAGCGCCTAATATGCGCGTACGCTTCTTAATTGATAAAAAAGGTAACGTTAAAAACGTATTTGTGGAACGTTCCTCTGGCTATGCACCAGTTGATGAAGCTGTGAAAAAAGCCATTCTACAATGGAAATTTACACCTGCTATCGGCGTAGACCAAAAGGCTCATGAATCTATTATTGGGATGACAATTACTCTACCTAAACAAGCTGTAACAGCTAAATAAGGAGAATATGATGAATAAAGTGTTGCGTTGTACTGTATTAAGCGCACTGTTTGCAACGAGTATGGTAGCCTCTGTGCTGGCGGCGCCATTTCAATTGCCTGTAGCAATATCTACACCATCTGTGGATCAAATTAATATTACTGGTTATGGCGATTCGATCCATAGTGCAGATGTGCGTTTCACAATTAATGAAGATGGTTCTGTAGGGGACATAGAGGTTGTAAAATCTAGTGGGGTTAGAGCTCTTGATGAGGCTCTTGTTGAGAAAATCTCCACATGGCGTTTCAACCCGGCTACAGACTCCAATGGTAATCCTGTGGCATCTTCTAAAACTGAATATATTGATTTTAGAAACTAATCAAAGGCGCTCATACTTAGTATGGTCGCTTTTTTTAGAATCTTTCAAATATATCTAAATATGTATCTATGGCAACTGAAAATTACTTTCAAAATGGATATAATAAAAGTATATTTAATATAGTAATAATATATTGTATATACTAATAGTCTTTGACCTTTGGAGGTATAAGCATATGAATCCATTACAGCAAAAGCTAGACATTAATAACGAACGGTACAGAATTATTGTATCTATTAAAGAGGATTATTTAGACGGCAAATTATCCTTAGAAGAGGGTAACCGTATTCTAAAAGAGCAGTTAGGCACTTGCACGCCTGATGAGTTTGCTTACGCAGAGCAAAGTTTGAAGGGTGTATATAAGGATGAAGAAATCCTAGATAAGATGGATGATCTATTGAACTTATTTGACGGCGTGTTGGTGCGCGCCGAAAATGAGTACCCTGAAAATCATCCATTGTGGGTGTACTTAGAAGAAATTAATGCTGTTGAAAAGGTAGCTCTTGAAGCGGATGAATTGTTAAAGCAAGATAAGTTTATTAAAAATCCTTGGCTTGGCGTATTTGATTCTTTAGCACAATGGCGTATTCATCTATCTCGTAAACAAAATCAATTGTATCCAATGCTTGAAGATCATGGGTTTGATCGTCCTACGCGTATTATGTGGACCTTTGATGATGGCGTACGTGATGCCATCTCTGCATCCTATGCATTGCTGCGCGAAGATAAGTACGAAGAATTTTTAGCATCCGTGCCAGAAACATTGGCAAAGTTACGTGATTTGAACTCTAAAGAGCTAGAAGTACTATTGCCAACATCCTTTAAATTACTAAGCGATGAAGAGTTTGTACGCATGAGCAAAAATGATCATGAAATTGGTTATGCTATCATCAATCCACCAGGTTTGTATGTGGTGGCAGGCATCAACGATTCTGCAGCTCAATTAAATGGAAATACTGCTGGTCAAAATGGTGCTGTATCTAATGAGTTCCTAAATGATTTAGCTGGATTATTGTCTAAATATGTAGGCCCTGTAGGTGGAGGACAAGTTGGCAAGGATACAGTCCTCGATGTAGCCACAGGCAAATTGACCTTAGAGCAAATCAATCTATTGTTCCGCCATCTTCCTGTAGATTTGTCTTATGTAGATGAAAATGAACTCGTTAAATTCTACAGTGATACACCACATCGTATATTCCCTCGTAGTGCCAATGTTATAGGCCGTGAGGTGAAGAACTGTCACCCAGCGAAGTCTGTTCACGTTGTAGAAGAAATCGTTGAGAAGTTCCGTTCTGGTGAACAAAGCCAAGCTGAATTCTGGATCAATAAACCGGGATTGTTTATCTATGTTATTTACACAGCAGTACGTGATGAAAATGGTAAATTCCGCGGCGTCCTAGAAATGATGCAAGATTGCACTCATATACGTGAGCTCGAAGGATCTCGTACATTGTTGACATGGGATAAGACTGATTTTGTAGGAAGTGCAGGAGATAGTACTGCTAAGAGTAATAATGATAAATCCTTAGCTCAAGAGGCTGCAGAAGAAGTAGATGAAGAACCACTCACTACCGATGCAGATGGTCGTTTCCATATAGATGCAAAGACAACTCTCTCTAGCTTAATTAAGCAAAGCCCTGAGATTGTAGATTATTTGATTTCTTTGAATCCTAAATTTGAGAAATTGAAAACACCGATGGTAAAAGTAATGGCTAAGGTGGCAACTATTAAGATGATTGCCGAACGTGGTGATTTTAATGTAGATGAACTAGTCGGTAAAATCGACGCCTTCATTAATAAAGCCAGAAAATAGATATAGTGAATATAGAGCGAATATGTTTAGAAAATCATTGTAAAATAGATTTATAAAATAAATATTTGCTTTTTTAGAATAAATGGCTAGGTCCTATGACCTAGCCTCATTTTATTTTTTGATTAGTTTTTACATATTCAGTGTACTTTTTCATTCTGATTTTTACTGGGGTGAAATCAATAAAATAGATATAGCTATCAAAACTATTTATATAAAATGTGTTGCACTAATTCATAATAAGAATACATTAATTTCTTATAATTCATCTACTTTGTGTATACAAATTTATCTTAAAAGGGTAAAATAGATAATAATGAAAGTATTTGCGGATGCAGTATTTTCTTATCTAAAACTACTTTTACAAGAGAAATTACGTATATATTAAAGGTGAGGATCTGGATACTATGTCGACAAGACGCGTTTGGAAGCAAAGTGAAATTAAAACAAACCCATTATTTTCTAAGATGCGCAGTACAATTGAAACTGCATTTTATGGAAACAATGTAACACCTATTACATCTGTGGCTCAAGCGTACCAATTTGCCACTGAAGAACCTGGTGTTATCGTCCTCGATATGCCTGTCTATAAACCATTAGAACAAGGTTTGCCTGCAGATGCAAAGGTACTTGTTACAAACGATGGTAAAACTACAGGCCGTTATGCAAAAGCTCGTCGTATTATTGGCGATGAAGGCATTGACGAAGTGGAACTTGCTAATATTGCTCGTGATGCAGTTTACGATAGCCGTGGTAAAGAATGGATTTCTGCTGAAACTATCGTGGGCCTTGATAAAAAGTTCACAGCTCGTGCGCATTTAATGATTCCAAAAGACCACGCATCTATCTTGTATTCCTGGATTATGAACTTCAAGTTCTTTGATGCAGCTGTAAAAGAGTTCTACAATGATAGTGTAGAAATTCCTGAAGGTGACATCTACATTTATTCTGACCCTGACTATGTTGTACCAGGTCATCCAGGCGGACTTGCTATTTTTGACCCAGCTCATAACTGCGCTATGATTCTTGGCATGCGCTACTTCGGTGAGCACAAAAAAGGTACCCTTACATTGGCGTGGTCCTTGGCAAATCGCCTCGGCTATGTGGCATGCCACGGCGGTATGAAACGTTACAACCTTGATAATGGTAAAAGCTACACAATCGGCGTATTCGGCTTGTCTGGCTCCGGTAAATCCACATTGACTCATGAAAAACATGATGGTCGATATGATATTTCTATCTTGCATGATGATGCTTATATCATCAATACAAACGATTTGAGCTCCATTGCACTAGAACCTACATACTTTGACAAAATGCAAGATTACCCTGTGGAACATCCTGCTAATGAATTCTTGTTAACACTACAAAATGTAGGCGTTACAATGGACGAAGATGGTCGTAAGGTTGTATTGGCTGAAGATGTACGTAACAACAATGGTCGCGCTATTAAATCTCAATTCTGGACAGATAATCGCGTAAACTACGTAGATCAACCAGTTAATGCTATCGTATGGTTAATGAAGGATAAAACATTGCCACCAATCCTCAAAATTAACGATCCTGTATTAGCGTCTACAATGGGTGCAACACTTGCGACACGCCGTTCTACAGCGGAAAAGCTCGATGCTCATGTGGATCCAAACGCCCTTGTTATTGAACCATATGCAAACCCATTCCGTACATATCCATTGGTTCGTGACTATGAAAGCTACAAAAAATTATTCTCTGAATGTGGCGTTCAATGTTACATCATGAACACAGGTTTCTTCTTGGAAAATAAAATTCCTAAAGAAGTGACTCTTGATTTGTTAGAACGTTTGGTAGAAGGCACATTGGACTTCAAACCATTCTACAAATACGAAAACCTCTCCTATGTAGAGGTGCCTGGTTTCGAACCTCCATTCCAAGTACGTGAATACCATCACCAATTACACAAAGCATTCGAATTCCGCTATGACTATGTAGAAAAACTCATCGGTCATAAAAACGAATTGCCACAAGAAGTATTGGATGTACTAAAAACATTAATGTAAGGTGATCCAAATACTCAAATAAAAGTGAACAAACACTCAGATAAAAGTTGAACTAAATGCTCAAATTAAAGGCCCTCCGTATGGAGGGCTTTTTTTGTATAATCCTTATAATTCTAGAACCAATGTATTATCTTGTGATTAATAGATAACAGATTTTTGATTAATGAAGCATAGATTTTGAATTAATGAATAAAATAGATTCTAGATTTATGAAACATAGTCTTTGGCTTACACAATATAACTTGTATTTTGGTAATAAATAGTTATAATTAAATAATAATGTTTTGTTATAAGGTGTTTCTATGGATATAAAGGATATTAAATATATAAGTACCATCGTCGAGATGGCATCATTTTCAAAGGCATCTAAAAAGCTATATATTTCTCAGCCCGCATTGAGTCAAAGTATTCGTCGCATCGAAGCTGAGTTAGGGGTGCCTTTATTTGCTCGAGATCGTACAAAGGTTGTGCCAACGGCGGCAGCATTACAGATTGCTAAAGAGGGCATGCCCTTAGTAGGAAAGGTAGAGGCTTTAACGCAGTCTATCATTAATCAAGGATCTGATGCAGCTTATCATGTGCGGATTGGGTTGTCTCGATTTTATGGCCATCATATGCTGGGAAAAACATTGAAGAGCTTTCAACAAATTGAACCATCTTGGGAATTCCATGTAGTAGAAGGGGAGTCCCATTTTTTAGAACAACAAATTTGCGATGGTTTAGTTGATGTAGGATTATTTCCAACGCCTATTTATTCTCAAGCTCTTGAAAGTTATCCCGTATTGGATGAGCAAATTTTATTGGCCATTAGTGTAGAAAATACAAAAGCTATAGCTATTGCTGATTCGCTTATGACAGATGACGGTATACATGAAATAGCACCATTTGGAGCTTTTCCGTTTATTTTGCTACGTGAAGGTCTTAAGTTACGTACCTTGGTAAATCGTTTGTGTCAGGCTGAGTCCTTTGTACCTAAAGCAGTTATTGGCTCTGAAAATCTGGATACTTGTAGATCCTTGGTAGAGGATGATTATGGTATTACCTTCTTGCCAAGTACATTACATAATAAAAGTGGTGATAATAAGGTTAAATTTTATCCTCTTGCATCGAAATTGTGTTTCCGTCAGTTAGTGTTGGTTGCACGATCGGATAGAGCTAAGCGATTCCATCTAGCTGAAGTAGCACAGATTATGCAACAATTTTTATAAATTATACATATGGATCTATTAGAATGGTGTAGCTTTTAGATACATATAAACATATATATATTAATAAATAAATACACATATAGATAAAAGATATATAGATAAAAGAGGTTAATTCCTAAAAATAACAGGAATTAACCTCTTTTGGTTTTATGAAAGGAAACTGAAAATATCGAATTTGATAAATATAGTAAATACAAATGTTTTTAGGCGACAATGAGTCAAAATTTTCTCAAAATTTAATTGACAAATGTCCTTTCAGAAAATATACTTATAGTAGTTTAAAACATATTTTGGAGATAGGATTTAAAACCCATCGTTGAGGTGGAATTAACTTGCATAAAAGTAGAATATGTTTTCTTGTTATTGTCAGTTGGCCTACGTAGGCCCCTAGGAGGTTTATTATGAGTAAAGATGTGGAAAATAAAAATACCCATGACCATAGCCATGGTGAACATCATCACCATCATGATCATGACCATCATCATGACCATGAGCACTGCCATTGTGGCGGTCACCATCACGATCACGACCATGATCACCATCATGACCATGACCATAGTCATGGCAAAGCGTTGCCTACGGATAAATGGGTGCCACACACTCACGAACCAGGGGTACCTCATGAACATGGCGTAAACGATTACATGAAAGCTGTTGCAGAGTACCGTAAAACATGGCCTACAAAACAAGATGTTATCGAACAAACACCAGATCCTGCTGTACGCGAAATGATTCTTCGCATGGAGCAAATTGGTTGCGATACAGTGTTTGACCGTTTTGATAAACAACAACCACAATGTACTTTTGGTATTGCTGGCGTATGTTGTCGTGTTTGCTTCATGGGTCCATGTAAAATTACACCTAAGAGCCCTCGTGGTGTCTGCGGTGCTGATGCTGATCTTATTGTAGCTCGTAATATGACACGCGCAGCAGCAGGTGGTTTGACTCAACATGGTGCGCATGCTCGTGAAATTTTGATTTCTTTGAAAGCTGCTGCTAATGACCAATTGGATATTCCAATTATGGGCGAAGAAAAAATTCGTACTGTATGTAAAGCTTTCAACATCCCTGAAGAAGGCCGTTCCTTAAAAGAAGTGGCAAATGACTTGGCAGATGTTCTATTAGAAGATTTGAGCCGTGCATTGCCAGGCGAATATAAAACAATTACCGCATTAGCTCCTGCTGAACGTCGCGAAGTTTGGAAAAACTTGGACATCTTGCCTATTTCCGCGTACAATGAAGCCTTTGATGCATACCACCGTACATGCGTAGGTACAGATGGCGATTGGGAAAGCAACATGAAACAATTCTTGCGTTGTGGTCTTGCTTTCACATTCACAGGCGTAGTGGCAGCAGATATCGCTACTGATGCGTTATTCGGTCAAGGTGGCCGCCGTACATCTAAAGTTAACATCGGTGCCTTGAAAAAAGGTTATGTTAATATCGCTGTTCATGGTCACTTGCCAACATTAGTATCTCAAATTTGTACAATTGGTGCATCCGAAGAGTACTTAGAAAAAGCAAAAGCTATCGGTGCTAAAGGTATCCAATTCTACGGTATCTGCTGCTCTGGTTTGTCCAGCATGTACCGTTATGAAAATGTTATTCCATTGTGTAATGCTATCGGTGCTGAACTTGTACTTGGTACAGGCGCTCTTGACTGCTGGGTAGCTGACGTTCAAGACGTTTACCCTGCTATCATGGACGTAGCACGTTGCTTCAACACAAAAGTTATCACAACATCTGATGCAGCTCGTTTACCAGGTGCAGAACACATCGGTTACGATCATCACCACACTAACTTGGCTGAAACAAAAGAATTGGCTCGCAAAATCTTGGATCGTGCTCTTGAAGCTCATGAATTGCGCAAAGGTATGCCTGTATTCATTCCGCCATACGAAATCACTGCAGAAGTTGGTTTCTCTCCAGAGTCCACTGTTAAACATTATGGTTCCTTCAAACCATTGGCAGAGGCTTTAAAATCTGGTAAAGTTCGTGGTATCGTTAACGTAGTAGGTTGTTCCAACCCTCGCGTTATCTACGAAAAAGCAACTGTAGATATCGTTGATACACTTATCAAAAATGGCTGTATCATCTTAACAAATGGTTGTGCATCCTTCCCATTGATGAAACTTGGTTACTGTAATACAGATGCTATTAAAAAATGTAGCCCTGCATTGCAAGAGTTCTTGGGCGATGATCAACCGCCAGTATGGCATGTTGGCGAATGTGTAGATAATGCACGTTCCTCTGGTATTTTCGCTGGTATTGCTGGTGAATTAGGCCTTAACTTGCCACAAATGCCATTTGCAATGTCTAGCCCTGAATGGTCCAACGAAAAAGGTATTGATGCATCCCTTGGCTTCCGCTTGATGGGTATCAACTCTTACCACTGTGTTGAGCCACCTACACAAGGCTCTGATGCTGTTACAAAATGGCTTAAAGAAGACACTAAAGACATCTTAGGTTCTGTTATGTATGTAAATACAGATCCTGCTAAAGTAGCTGAAAAAATCTTAGCAGATATCGATGCTAAACGTGCTGCTTTAGGCTGGGCTGAAGTAAAATAAACTACAGTCGAATTAAATAGTACATTTTGTACATAATAATACCCTCAAAGGCTTAATTGCTTATGTAGTTAAGTCTTTGAGGGTTTTTTATGGTTTTAGGGATTGTATATAGGTATTTTTGACAACGAAAAAAGGACTCCAACTGGAGTCCTTTTTTCATGTAAGGGGAGTGTTAGTATTAATATCAAATGAACCATGTATTTAAACAAGTAGTAGGTTTGGGGTTAGTAATACTTGTCGGGAGATAAATACACGTATGGTAACCAGGGAATTGTTACCTCTATTTATCATTTGACATTGTCATTATAAGAACAATAGATGAGTCGAAAATGAAGTTTTTTAAGAAATTTCTTTTAATTTCTTGAAATTCTAAAAAAGATAATAATTAAGTTTAATTATTGTTGATAAATATGGGGCAATTTTGGTATTATATATAAAGGAGAAGTTGTATATTTTATAAAGGTTTAATGGCTATTAGAGTTTTATAAAGTATACAGCTCTATAGCATGAGAGGAGCAGTCATATGAGGAAAATATTTACCATATTGTCCCTTTTGTGGCTACTCAGTATAGGGGGGACTGCTAACGCAACGGACTGGTACTATGTTGGACCAGATGCATCAGGAAACCAATTATTTATTGACAACGACAGTGTTCAAAAAAGTGATTATGATGCGCTTTTGTGGCTGCGGGTCAATGAACTGGGTGGCGACGAATTGCGATATAAAGTGTATATAAGTAGATATAACCGTACCATGGAAACATTAAAGGTAGATGCGTACATGGCAGACGGTACACCCTATGAAAATGTAGAGTTCAATGAAAACCCTGAACCTATTGAAGGCAATACAAATGGTCAAGCCATTTATAATTTATTATGGCAATAAAAGAACCATCTAGCACAGCAAACTAGATGGTTCTTTTTTATATGTGTAAAAAATTTATAAATCTTAGGAATATTTTTTATATACAACATCCTCAGAGGAGAATGGTATATACAGAATTTAAACTTGGGCAGAGTTGCGGTTTAATTCCAAGTCTTGAATCATTTGGAGATCGTCTTGTGGAGAACGACCACCAGTTGTTAAGTAGCCACCAACCATGATACCGTTAAGGCCACCTTTTAAAGCATAAGCCTGTAAGTCACGAAGATTGACTTCACGACCGCCAGCTGTACGAATCAATGCGTTTGGCAAAATGAAACGGAATACAGCGAAGGTACGTAAAATATCTAATGGACGTAACGCTTTATTGCTTTCAAATGGAGTACCTTTAACAGGGTTTAAAATATTGAGTGGTACAGAGTCAATATGCAAGCGTTTAAGCTCGAATGCCATTTCTACGCGTTGTTCTAATGTTTCGTTAAGACCAAGGATGCCGCCAGAGCAAACGCGAATGCCTGCTTTTTGAGCGTTGTCGATAGTAGACATTTTGTCTTCGTAGGAATGGGTTGTACAAATATCTGGGAAGTGACTAGGTGCTGTTTCGATATTGGAGTGGTATCGAGTTACACCCACTTCTTTCAATTTGAGAGCTTGTTCATAAGTTAACAAACCAAGAGAACAGCAAATTTCGAGGCCCACTTCATCTTTAATGCGGCCTAATACGCGAATGATTTGGTCAAATTCGTTTGGGTTATTAGTATTACGACCACTTGTTACGATGGAGAAGCGAATAGCGCCTGCCTCTTTGGCTTTGCGAGCCGCATCGAGGATGCTTTCATCATCCATGAACGGATATACTTGAACACCTGTTTCGTGATGTGCAGATTGAGCACAGAATTTACAGTTTTCAGGACATTTGCCAGATCGTGCATTTACAATGGCGCATACATCCACGGAGTTGTCATTGAAATGCTGACGAATTTTATCTGCCATAGCGAGTAGAATCATCGTATCATCATCAGATGTATGAATTAACTCAATTGCTTCTTCTTTTGTAATTTCACCACCATGCATAATACGGTTTGCTATGGTAAGGATTTTTTCGTATGTTCCCACCTGGGATGGTTGTTGATCTGTAGGCAAAGCCATAATAGCCTCCTAATTGTTAACTTAATAAAAACATAATATATTGACAATTTGATTGTAAACGTTAGTGCATAAATTGTCAACTTAATGTATTTTTGAGTTAACAAAAATATTAATATAGTCTCTAGGTTGTTCTGAATAGGGGAGAATAGGTAGGTTACACCCAATTTTAGAGACTACATTTAGTATCAACGTTAACGTATTATTGATAGTTATTTTTAAGTAATCTTTAGGGTTTTGTAGTATAATAGAGAATTGTAATTACTATATATAACTATAATAAAAGTACTAATATAAGGAGTGGATATAGATGCAGCCATTTCGATTTATACACTGTGGTGACCTGCATTTAGGGGCACCCTTCCAATATGCTACAGGTATTAGCCGCGCCGTTGATCGCGCCGTGAGTGAAGCTACCTATGTAGCCTTTGATACAATTATTGACACTGCTATTGATGAGCATGTTCATGCTGTTGTCATAGCTGGTGATATTTATAATAGCGAAGATCATAATTTAGAGGCTCAAGTACGCTTTGTACGTGCCATGTATCGCTTGGCAGAGCATCGCATTGCAGTTTATATGGTGCAAGGTAATCATGACCCGGCTGAAAGCTGGAAGGCTCAATTGCAGATGCCTGACAATGTACATGTATTCTCTAGTGAACAAGTACAACGTTTTCCATTGATTGTTAACAATATTGAAATTGGTGGCGTTTACGGTATTAGTTGCGGCCATGGTAATGAAAGCGACAATTATGCGCGTCAATATCGCGCCTTTGAACGTGATGAGTTTTCTCTTGCTGTTATGCATGGTACGGTAGGTTCTAGTGCGGGCTTTGAAAATCATAATGTAACTGGTCCATGTAGTTTAACAGACCTAGCAGAGGCTGCTATGGACTATTGGGCGTTAGGACATATTCATAAATCTCAAGTTCTTAGCGAGGAACCTCTCGTTGTCTATGCTGGCAATCCTCAAGGGTTACACCGCAAAGAAATAGGCCCTAAGGGGTGTTATCTTGTTTCTGTATCTCATAATGGTCATTGTGAACCTCGATTTATTGAAACCAGTGCTATCCGTTTTGAAGAAATCAAAATTGATATTGCAGGCATGAAAACGGAAGCAGAATTCTTAGAAATTTTACGCCATAAAAAAGAGAATTTGCGTAAACAGTATAAGAAAAACATTTTGCTTTCTATTGTTCTCGTAGGCACAGGACCATTGCATCGTTTATGTACACAAGAAGGGGTGCGTAAGCTATGGTTGCAAGAGTCTCAAAGTGAAGAGAAGAGTAAATCTATATTCGTTATGCCGTACCGCATGATGTGTAATACGCGTCCTAGTATTAATTTAGCTGAGCGTAGATTGTTATCTGATGTGGTAGGTGATTATTTGCGCGCCTATGACGATATGGTTGACGGCAATGCAGTACAGACAGCACGTCAAATTTTGGCAGAACGTCCTGAATTTAAACGCTTAGGTGTATATGCCGATTTGTTGAGTGATGAGTTATTATTGCGTGCCTTGAAGCGCTGTGAAATTGAAGGTGTTACTGTATTGATGGGGGCTAACGATGAACATTAAACGCATACGATTTGATGAATTTGGCCCGTATCGCGACTGGTCTTTCACTACTGGTGAACATGGGGTTCAGCTCATGTATGGTCCTAATGAAAGTGGTAAAACATCTCTTCTTGAAGGGATGCGAACTCTTTTATTCGGCGGCACACATAAGGCTTATGGCCCTATGACTGGTGCCCTCGATGTGGATCGTAATGGTGAAAGCTACTACATCGGTCGTAAGGGTAAACAACTAGACTTTTACAGTCCTGGACATCCTGCCATTCATGAGGAGCCAGCTCAACATTGGTGGCATGGTATCGATAAAAAAACATATAACCGTATCTTCGGGTTAACTCTAGATGATTTACAAGGCCTCGATGTGTTGCAAGAGGTAGAGGTTCGGTCTCGCTTCTTCGGCGCTGAAGGTGGCGAACATTTAGGCTCTGTTGTAAAAGACGTTGAAAAAGGGGCTACCGATTTATTGGTAGCATCCTCCAATGGTAAACGCCGCATCAATGTGTTGATGGATGAGCTTAAAGAAAATCGTCAAAAGTTAAGCCATTTAGCCGAGCATGAAACGCAATATGTAGAATTGCAAAAAGTCTTTCACAGCACGGAACAGACTGAGGCAGAATTACAAGGTCAGTTGCAAGAGTGGAAGGAATACCGCGATGGTATAGACGTCGTATTGCGCGCATGGGATACGTATCGCCGTAGCGAAGAAGCGCGTATGCATATGCAACAGTACAATAGTGAGCTTGCCTTGAGTCGTGATGAGTTCCTTCGTATCGATGAGGAAATCAAACGAGCTCGAGACAATATGCAGTTGTGGCAGGAAAAGGAAGCTGCCTTGATGCCAGCTAACTTTAGCCCGGATAGTCCATTTGGTACGTATGGTCAAGATATTGAAGACCTTATCCAACAAGGTGCCAAGTGGGAACAATTGCGCCGGGAGTGTGAAGAAGGGGATGCATACATTTTTAAAGTACGAGAACAATTAGAGTTTTCTCGTTCTATGCATTCTGCATGGCGTGATGATGAGCCGATGGCTGACGATGTGAATTGGTTTGAAGGTGAGCGCTTAGCAAGTCGCTTGCGCACTGCTAAAGATCAATTATTACACTGGCAAGATCGCAAACCTGCTGAGGCATCTGATGATTTGCCAGCAGCCAATCTCGACGGAGCATCGTTACCAAATTACAGCGAAGAGGATTTGGCGAAAAAAGAGCATCTTGAACGTGAACTAGAGCTTATCTTGATGGATATTGATCGAGTTGTGGAAAAACGGGATAGCTATGGTCCTGATGCACAACCGACCAATTTGCCAAAGTGGTTACAACGCATTAGTGGCGTAGCTGCAGTGATTGGCGTTTTACTCGTATTAGCAGGCTTATTAGTATTAGAGTCTGTACTCTATACGATTGGCGGCTTTATACTATTAATCCTATCTATGGCATTGTTCTGGTATGCTACATGGAGACGTCATAACGGCAATTCTGATGTATCTAAACTGAATTATGAGTTACAAATCTTGTCATCTCGTAAATCTGATGTAGAACATCAGTTAGAGGCACTTGTGAAAGCCGCAACACCTGTGGTGAGCCCAATTCCATCCATAGAGGGTGCAGCACATCTTGATCGTTGGATCCAAGAAGGTCATACGTTGCAAGCTATTTATGATGAAGCCCTTGCAGCTTGGCAGAATTGGTTGCCTCAAGGTGCGGCGAAGAGCCTTAACGAAGATGATTTCTTCGGTCTCAAACAAGAGTACGATCAGTACCATGAACAGTTACGTACTATTGAAGGTTATGAAAAGCGCTTAGCAGAGCATAAAGAAGGCCTACGTGTTATCGAAGACCAAGCCATGACCTTGTGGTATAACCTTGGTGTTGAGGCTCCTGTATCGCCTACAGAGTTAAAACGTATTTATAACCAATATAAAAACTTCCAACAAAATAAAATTGTATGGGAACAAAAGGAAGCACAACGTAAAAGCTTCCGCAATGAATACGATAATTGGCACCGCAAAGAAAAAGAATTGCTACTTCGTCAACAAGAGCTATTGCACAAGGCTGGCATGGAAAGCTCTAACGAGTATCGTCAACATCTTATCGATGAAGACCAATACAAGCAATGGCAAACCATTTATAAGCAAAGTCAGGTACAGTTAGATTTATTAGCTCCTGATGCGGAGAATAAAGATTTATTCTATCGTCGCTTGCGTGAAGGCAATAAGGATAATTGGTTAGATGAGTTAGCCCATTCTGAACGAGAAATAGCTTCTATTGAAGATAAGTTGGCTATCTTGTATGAACGTCGTGGTCAAATTGTAGAATCTATGCGTGCCCTAGGTTCTGACCAAGAGCAACACCAAATGCTTCAAGAACGGGAAGCGTTGCAAAATGAATTAGAATCTGCTCTCGAAGATTGGGCTACCCAAGTGTTGATGAGCCACTGCATGGATAAGGCTCAACAGTCCTATGAGCAAGAAAAACAGCCTCATATGTTAGAGCTTGCATCTTCTTATATAGAACGTTTGACTGGCGGTATCTATACCTTCGATGTTCTCGGTATCAATGAAGGGGTAGCCTTGGTTAATGGCAATGGAGAGCGATTAGAGCTTAAGTACTGGTCTAGCGGCTTGGCTGACCAAGTATACTTGGCATTGCGACTAGCACTAGCTAAGGTATTCTCTTACCAAGTTGAATCCTTGCCGATTATCTTGGATGATATCCTCGTACGCTTTGATGAAAACCGTCAACGGAGCGCATTAGAACTATTAGCTGAAATTGGAAAGAACCAACAAATCTGGTTATTTACATGTCAACGTTCTGTATTTGATATGGCTCAATCTATTACAGGCATTGATTGCCACAGATTGAGTCGCAATTAAACATTGATTGCCACTGATTAAGTCGCAACTAAATTGAACCCCTGTGAAGGTGTTTAGCTTTCACAGGGAATATTCATAGTGATGATATATGTGATGTAACTAAAGTAACTGTTTTAGTTATCATAGTGTGTTAGTATAGATTAGAAAGAAAGAAAGGGGTTGAGTACTTGAATACAGCATATTTAGATATGATCCAAGGGAAGAACCCTGGTGTAACACCTGTATGGTATATGCGCCAAGCTGGTCGTAGCCAAGCGGAGTACCGCAAAATTAAGGAAAAATATACGCTCTTTGAGATTACAAAAGAGCCTGAGTTATGCGCTCGCGTTACGGAATTGCCTGTGAAAGAATACGGTGTGGATGCTGCAATTCTTTACAAGGATATTATGAGTCCTATGGTGGGGATGAATGTAAAGGTAGAACTCAAGGCTGGTGTGGGCCCTGTGTTTAATACACCGATTCGATCCATGGCTGATGTAGATAAATTAGATACCTTTGATCCTACAAAGGTAGACTATATTGGAAAAACAATTACACTGTTAACATCTGGTATGCTCGACGTTCCGCTCATCGGGTTCTGTGGCGCACCATTTACGATTGCGTCATACCTCATCGAAGGGGGCCCGACAAAGAATTACAATAAAACTCGTGGCATGCTCATCGGTGCGCCTGATGTATGGAATGCATTGATGACAAAGTTAGCGGATATGTCCATTGAGTACTTGTCTATGCAAGCCGAAGCTGGTGCGAACGCACTACAAATTTTCGACTCTTGGGTAGGCGCTGTGAATGCAGACCAATACAAACAAGGTATTTATCCTCATATGGAACGGATTATTAAGACTGTAAAAGATCGATACCCTCATTTACCTATGGCTATGAATGGTGTTGGTACCGATCATCTCGTATCAATTTGGTCTCATTTGCCATTGGATGTAATCGCTCTTGATTGGCGTAGCTCCATCGTTATGGCTAATGAACGTGGTGTAACTCAAACGGTACAAGGCAATCTAGATCCAGCGTATCTATTCGCTGATGAAAAAACTCTAGCTCACGAAGTGGATCGTATTTTACTTGATGGTGTTCGTTACGGTCGCCATATCTTTAACTTAGGTCATGGCGTATTCCCAGAAGCGGACCCTAAGAAGCTTCATTGGCTCACAGACTATGTACATGAACGCAGTCGTGAACTATGGGCTCAAGAGGGTTAAACTAGTGAACATTGAGAAAAAAGGATTATTATTTTTATCCTATGGTAGCCCTTCAAGTAAGGATGATTTAGTGCCATATATGACGAGCATTCGTCATGGCCGTGTACCTTCAGATGTTGAGGTTGCTAACCTTACACGTCGCTATGATGAAATTGGGCAATGGTCTAATGTAGAATTACAGACAATGGCAGAGCGTCAATATGAAACATTGATTACATTGTTACCATCTATGCCATCAGCTATTGGCTATCTTCATATGAAACCTTCTATTGCTGATGCGGTAGATGCTTTAGTCCAACAAGGTGTAGAACACATCGTTGCTATTGTAACGGCTCCATTCTTTACATCTCTTGGTACAGGGGCCTATGAGAAGCAAGTACAAGCTGCCGTTGGTGACCATCAAGGAGTAACCTTTGATGTGATTCGTTCCTGGTGGGATCAACCATCGTTTATGGACTATTGGGTAAAAGCTGTTTCGGATTGTATCAATGCTACTCAAGATGTATTTGTAATTTTTAGTGCTCATAGTATACCGCTTATTAATAGCCATAATGGAGATTCTTATGCGTTAGCCTTAGAGGAAAGTGCCCGAGAAATCGCAGAACGTTGTGGTTTATCTAATTGGTCTGTGGCTTGGCAGAGCGCGGCCCCACATGGTCAATGGTTAGGTCCTACCGTAGAAGAGGCCATCAATCAAGCTCTACGTAATGGTGCGATACATATCGCCTTTGTACCATTTGGCTTTGTCAGCAATCATGTAGAGGTGTTGTACGATAATGATGTGGAGTGTAAAGAACTCGTTGATGCGGGCGGCGCTGTATATATGCGTGCACAGATGCCGAATTGTAATAAAACATTCTTACAAGCTATGGCGAGTGCAATATTAGAAAGGATTCATTCGTGAATGTAACAATTGTGGGCGGTGGCCTAACAGGATTGACAGCGGCTTATTATTTGGGTCATGCAAAGCCGGACTGGAATATCATTCTTTACGAACAAGCACCACGATTTGGTGGGAAAATACAAACACAACGGGTTGATGATTTCGTAGTGGAACTAGGGCCCGACTCGTATTTAGGCCGTAAAACAGAAATGACGGACCTAATTTATGATCTCGGCTTAGGTGATACCCTTGTGTCGAATGAAACAGGGCAAGCCTTTGTATATGACAAGGGTTCCATACATCCCATTCCAGGTGGCTCCATTATGGGGATTCCAACGGAAATGATGCCCTTTGTGAAAGCGACGCTCATTTCGTGGCCTGGGAAACTGCGAGCTGGTTTAGATTACTTTAAAAAGCCTTATCAGCTCGATAAAAATGGTGATGTATCCATTGGTCATTTCTTTAAATACCATTTGGGACAAGAAATGATGGATAAGCTCATCGAACCACTATTAGCTGGTATCTATGGTGGCGATATCTATAAAATCAGTTTATTGTCTACGTTCCCTCATTTTATTCAAGTAGAACAAAAATATGGGAATATGGTAAAAGGTATGATGGCTGCTAAGATGGGCCACTCCAAAGCGGGGGTTACTAAAGCGGCTAAAGGTGCTGTTGCTGAAGGTGACGTACCGCGTGCTGGTAAAGGAACTATGACAGACCGTCAATTTGAAAGTCATGAAGCGAAGTCTACTAAGGCACAAGCTGATATGGCAAGCCGCAAGGGCACTGCTGCTCAATCTGGCATGTTCCGTCAATTGACAGGTGGCCTTGAAAGCGTTATAACTGCCATCGTTGAAGCCATGCCTAGCAATGTATCACTACATACCAGTGCATTAGTCTCTGATATTCGCTACACCGATGGTCAATATGTATTAGACATCGTAAAACAAGATTTTGAGGATTGTAACTGTAATGGTCAGTTAATTAGTCATGAGTGTTCTGATGTAGAATCTAGTCTCGTTAAGGAAACCACTGGTAATAGTGTTACTGCCCATACAGATCAGGTCATTATCTGTACACCACCGGCAACATATAATCAATGGTTTAAGGATGACGAAGGTTTTGATTTCTTGCGTTCTATGGAACAATCGAGTTGCGCTATTGCTATCATGGCCTTTGATAAAGCTACATTTAATGGTGATTTAAAAGGTTCTGGCCTTTTGATTACACGTAATACAGATACACCGCTTACGGCATGTACTATCCTTAATCAAAAGTGGCCTCAAACAACGCCTGACGATAAAATCATATTGCGCGTCTTTATTGGTAAACCTGGCAATGATGTGGTAGAACATCTCAATGATGAGGAACTTTCAGAATTAGCAGTAAAAGAAATACAACGTATTATGAATTTCTCTACGCAACCTGAATGGGTTCGTATTAATCGTCTCATCCACTGCATGCCGCAATATAATGTGGGCCATCGGGCCGGCATTAAAGCTGTACGTGAACACGTAGTTGAACATTATCCAAACTTACACCTCATTGGTACGCCATTTGATGGTATTGGTATTCCTGATGGTGTAAAACAGGCGAAAGAACTCGTACAGACTATTGTGGATAGTAATGAAAATTGATATTAATAAATAATTATAAGAAAAGACTCCATATGCTATAATAGTATATGGAGTCTTTTCGATTCTTATAGTAATAGAAATATATCATTTTAATATAATCACCATAGATAGGAGTGATCACAATGGGGAAAGCAATCCCTACAGTAGAAGGTTGGCATAGCCAACACATGGTATTTGCCATGGATTTCAGCGCATGGAACTGCTTTACAGCTGAAGAAAAAGCAGAAGCGCGCAATGAATTAAAAGCATTCTTAGCGGACCTTGAGGCTAAACATCAAGCTAAAGAAGGAAGCTATGCATTCTATGATTGCAATGGCGCAAAAGGGGACTTGATCTTATGGATCCTTGGTCCATCCCTTGAATATTTGGCACAAGTAGAACGCAAGTTCCGTCGCCTTGCTATTGCAAGTGTACTAGTTCAAACATATTCCTATACATCTGTAACAGAAGTAAGTGCTTACGTTAAAGCTAAACTCGATACAGAAGAAGTTAATCAAAAACTATACCCTCACGTACCTCGCGATAAATACATTTGCTTCTATAACATGAGCAAAAAACGTGAAGGCGATGACAACTGGTTCATGCTACCACCTCAAGAACGTGGTATGTTAATGAAATCTCACGGCGAACTTGGTAAAACCTATTTAGACGTTCTATCTGAATTCACTACAGGTGGCTGTGGCTTAGACGACTGGGAATGGGGCATTACCATCTTCAGTAACGACGACATTCAATTCAAAAAAATCGTATACGATATGCGCTTTGAAATCGCCAGTGCAAAATACGGCATCTTCAGCGACTTCTACGTTGGTACCATCATCGACGATGCACTACTAGAAGAAATCTTTGGATAATAAAAGGGACTGCCTAGCAGTCCCTTTATTCGAATTTGACGATATATGTCTTAAACTCTATAATATAAATAGATAGTCAGACGAGTAGGAACGTCAGGCGCATCTCAAAAACTAATTATCTAGGAAATGGCCTTTCTGTTTATCTAATTACGCATGGTAACGGAGGGCTATTTGCTTTTTGTGAGGCAAATAAGCGCTATAAGTGCACCAAAGGAAATGACTAATGTCAATATTCCAATGATAACTGTAATAAGTTCAAAGTCACTCATAAGCTCACCCCCTTCTATAACGAAGAGAGACCCAACCTCGCTGACTACCTTAAGAACATTATAAGCTGAACAAATATACGATACAATAAGTAACTATTTATTGATATATATGAATTAAATGATAAAAAAGGGACTGCCTAGCAGTCCCTTTTCTTCCCTCGAAATGAAGGCTATAATTTTGAACAGAAAATTTGTTAACGTCTTGTACTGCGTAAAATATAATTCACTATGTTTGAGTAGCTTATCCATAACTATATTTTCATAAAAGAAAACCCCGCATCAATCCGACTTACGAGGTCAAGGCCCTAGGCCGCAGACCTGATAAGTATGGAGGAGAGATACGGGGTTTCTTTTATCACTTAGTTAAGAAAAGTGAATTATATTTTGTTGTACGGTCCAGTGAACGTAAATTTTCTGTTCCAGAAAATTATACGTTCATATTTGCTGCCTTACGTACGTAGAACCAGTAGCATACTGCTACAGTTACAAGGTTGAAGGCTAACAATACAGCAAAGGCTGGGTGAATATTGCCGAATGTGGAATATACAAAGCCGAAGATTTTAGGTGTAATGAAGGCACCGTATGCAGCTACGGCAGCAACGAAACCTGTAATTAAAGAGGAAAGCAATGGATTGCCGAATACGTGAGGAATCATACGGAATGTAGCACCTGTTGCGAAGCCACAGCATACGAATGTCAACACGGACATAGCAAAGAAGAATGGGAAGTTGTGCATATCTACGCCAACTGCAATTAGTGCTGTTGTTGCACATAGACCGAGAAGGCTTACAAAGGTAACTTTTGTACCGCTGTTAATTTTATCAGATAACCAACCGCCTACAGGACGAAGGGCACCTGCAACAAGGGGACCAACAAATGCAATGGATGCAAATGGAATTTCAGGGAATTCCTTGCCTACTAGTAGGCCGAGTGCTGCCGCATAACCAGAGAAGGCACCGAAGGAACATGTGTATAGCAATGTAAATGCCCAAGTGTGTTTGTTCCCAAAGATTTGTACAAGATTTTTAGGATTTGGTTTTTCTAGTGGTAAGTTATCCATGAAACGTGTCATAAGTGCAAGGATAACAACAAGTGGTACAATCCACATGAAAGCCGCATTGGCAAGGTATACTGCATTACCTTTGATGATAGCTGGTGTTACACCAAATACGCTACCTAATGCAGCGGAACCCATAGCGAATGGAGCTAAGAAGTAGATTACGGAGACACCAAGGTTACCAACGCCGCCGTTGATACCAAGAGCTGTACCTTTTTCAGATTTAGGGAAGAAGTTGCCAATGTACGCCATGGAGGACGAGAAGTTGCCGCCCGCTAAACCGATAAGGGCAGTCAAAATCATAAATGTCATATAAGAAGTTGTTGTATCTTGAACAGCAAAGCCAAGCCATACAACAGGAACTAATAAAATAAGTGTGGAAATAAATGTCCAGTTCTTACCACCGATTAAGGCTGGCATGTAGGTATATACAAAACGTAATGTAGCACCTACAAGACCTGGTAATGCGGCTAATGTAAATAATTGATCTGTTGTAAAGTTAAAGCCAGCGCCATTTAGTTGTGCTGCAATGGTTGCCCATAAATACCATACACAGAATGAAAGGGTTAATGCAATTGTGGATATAACCAAGTTTTGTTTAGCGATTTTTTTACCAAACTTTTCCCAAAATTCTGGATTTTCTGGCTGCCAATTAGCCACAATTTCGCTACGGCTTGCCCCTACTTGAGGCATTTTTAGTTCGCTCATTTTGAACTTCTCCTTACTGAAAAACTATACATGTAATGAAGACATGGAGGATACAATTATCAGTCAATGTATATGAATATTGCAATCTATAGAATTTTTATAGAAAGTATTCGAATTACTTAGAGAACTGAGTTATAATTATTGTATCAACTAAATTTGCAATGTCTTATATCACAAATATATTATATATTGTAAAAATTTTTGTGAATGTGACATAAAACACACATATTCTGAAATTAATAAGTTATAATAATCATATATATACAAAAAAGTATATAATACATGTACTTTTACTATAAATAGATTAGTATAACTAATGGATTTTATTTTAAAAGTACAATGGAGTGGTGAAGGTATGGATGAAAATTTAATTAACCAATTACTTGCTTTGCCGGGCGAGGAACTCCATCTTAAAAAAGGTGATTTTCTCTTCCACGAGGGGGACAAGGCAGAACACTTTTACGTAGTAGTAAAAGGCAGAATGAGCATTAAGAAGTTTGAAGCTAGTGGGCATATATTTGCGCTACGATTAGTAGGACCGAATAATGTAATTGGTGAGGTTCCGTTGTATGAGGAGAACACAAAAACATACGTGTTCAACGCCATCGCTCGGGAGGACTGCACTGTTTATTCCATTCGCTATGATTTGTTAGAATCAGCCATTGCAAAAGATCATTCATTGGCTATTGCGATGATGAAAATCTATACATTACATATGCGGCGTCAACAGGCAAAATACCGAGACTTGCTGTTATACGGCAAGAAGGGAGCATTTTATTCTACCTTGTTGCGCTTAGCCAATAGTTATGGTGTGAAGCGCGAGGATGGTATCTTTATCGATATCGCTTTAACAAATCAAGAGCTAGCTGAATTTGCTGCCACATCAAGAGAAAGTTTAAATCGCATGCTAAGTGAGTTGCGTAAGTTGGGCTATGTAGCCTATGATAAACACCATCTAGTAATCTGTGATTTTGATGCTTTAATCGGATTGCTTGATTTAGAGGTTGATAATATAGACCCTAATATTAGTAATATCGAATAACAGGATTTTCTCCCTTGTGTTAGCTCAGCTAGCACAAGGGATTTTTTGTAGTTTTGAAGGAGGACACGAGATGAGCTTGTTGTCTCAAAAGTTTAAGTTTCTTCGGAAGAAGAACGTATCTCCAAGCGGCCATCAAATAACTGAAGATGGCGGTCGCGAGTGGGAAAATTTTTATCGTGACCGTTGGTCTTACGATAAAGTTGTCCGCACAACGCATGGCGTAAACTGTACTGGTTCTTGTAGCTGGAATATCTACGTTAAGAATGGTGTTGTAGCGTGGGAAAATCAGGCGATTGATTACCCTGAAACACCAGATGATATGCCGGATTACGAACCACGTGGATGCCCTCGTGGTGCAACATTCTCTTGGTATCTCTATAGCCCATTGCGCGTAAAATATCCATATGTGCGCGGCGAATTGGCTGAGCTTTGGAGAGAAGCTAAAAAACATGCTAAGAACCCAATCGAAGCTTGGAAATCTATCGTAGAAGATCCTGAAAAAGCGAAGAAATACAAATCTGCCCGTGGTATGGGTGGCTTTGTGCGCTCCACATGGGATGAAGCGACAGAAATTACTGCCGCATCCTTATTATATACTGCAAAAACATACGGCCCTGACCGCAACGCAGGCTTCTCTGTAATTCCAGCGATGTCCATGTTGTCCTATGCAGCAGGTGCTCGTTTCCTTAACTTAATGGGTGGTACACCATTGTCCTTCTATGACTGGTATGCCGATTTACCACCTTCTAGCCCTCAAGTTTGGGGTGAACAAACTGATACACCTGAATCTGGTGACTGGTACAATGCTGGTTACATCATGACTTGGGGTTCTAACGTACCGTTGACTCGTACGCCAGATGCTCACTTCTTAACAGAGGTTCGTTACAAAGGTACTAAAGTAGTATCCGTATCCCCTGACTATGCGGAATCTACAACTTCTTCCGATGCTTGGCTCAATGTAAAAGCCGGTACTGATGCGGCTCTTGCTATGGCAATGGGCCACGTAATCTTAAAAGAATACTACATCGACAAGGAAACTCCATACTTCAAAGAGTATGCTAAAGAGTTCACAGATATGCCATTCCTTGTGCGCGTTGAAGAAATCAACGGCACAGTTCAACCAGGCCGCTTCTTGAATGCTAAGGACTTGGGTCGCCAAGAAGAAGGCGCTGACTTCCAAATGGTATTGCTCGATGAAACAACAAATGAAATCGTTATTCCTAATGGTACAATGGGCGAACGTCACACAAATCCACAAAAATGGAATTTACGCCTTGAAAACCGCGATACAGGGGCTAAAATCGATCCTCGCTTATCCGTGTTTGATCAACGTGAAGATGTGACTGTTGTTAAGTTGCCATACTTTGGCGATGAAGAGCACGAAGGCGTAATTGAACGTGCTATTCCTACAATTACAGTACAAACTGTAGATGGTCCTGTAAAAGTAACTACTGTATATGACCTTATTCTTGCTAACTATGGTATCGACCGTGGTATCGGTGGTGAAGTGGCAACATCTTATACAGATGACACTCCTTACACACCTACATGGCAAGAAAAAATTACTGGTGTAAAAGCAGATATCGCTATTGCCACAGCTCGTGAATTTGCAGATAATGCAGAAAAAACTAAAGGTCGCTCCATGATTATCATGGGTGGTGGTATTAACCACTGGTACCATGCAGATATCATTTACCGTACAATCTTGAACCTCATCATGTTCTGTGGTACAGAAGGTGTTAACGGTGGTGGCTGGGCTCACTACGTAGGTCAAGAAAAACTTCGTCCTGTTGAAGGCTGGGGCGGCATCATGACAGCTAACGACTGGAGTAAAGCTCCTCGTTTGCAAAATGGTACATCTTGGTTCTACTTTGCTACAGAACAATACCGTTCTGATTGCATCGATTTGGCAGACCGCGTATCTAAATTAGCTAAGCCTCGTTACCGTCACCCTGGTGACTACAACGTATTGGCTGCACGTTTAGGCTGGTTGCCATCTTACCCTACTTTCAATAAAGGCAGTCAAGCCTTGATTAACGACGCTCGTGCAGCGGGTGCTAGTACAGAAGCAGAAATCAACCAATATGTGGCGCAAGCGTTGAAAAACAAAGAATTACAATTCTGCGTAGAAGATCCAGCGGCTAAAGAAAACCATCCACGCAACTTGTTTGTATGGCGTGCGAACCTTATCGGTTCTTCCTCTAAAGGCCACGAATATTTCTTGAAACATTTACTTGGTACAAAACATGGTGTTCTTGAAGATGATGATGCACCAGTAAAACCAGAAGAAATCAAATGGCGCGAAGCAGATGAAGCTGGTAAGCTTGACCTCTTAATCGATATCGACTTCCGTATGGCTTCTACAGGCTTGTACTCTGATATTGTATTCCCAGCGGCTACATGGTATGAAAAAGAAGACTTGTCTTCTACAGATATGCATCCATATGTACACGTATTCCAAGCAGCTGTTGATTGCGCATGGGAAACTAAATCTGACTGGGATACATTCCGTACCCTTGCAGAAACAGTATCTCGCGTAGCGAAAGAGTCTGGCTTCACAGAATACGAAGATATCGTAGCATTACCTCTTGGTCATGATAGCCCAGGTGAAGTGGCTCAACCAGAAGGTAAGGTTCTCGACTGGAGCAAAGGCGAATGTGAACCAATTCCTGGTAAAACAATGCCGAACCTCGTTCATGTAAAACGCGATTATAGTAAAATCTTTGAAAAATACATTGCATTGGGACCTAATATTGAAAATAAAATGGGTGCTCATGGCATGGCTTGGGATGTATCTGATGAATATAAGACATTATATGATCAAAATGGTACAATCGATAATCCAGAATTCATTTCTCATGGTCGCCCTAGCATTTACGAATGTAAGGAAGCTTGTAATGTTGTATTGACATTGTCCTCTTGTACAAACGGTAAATTGGCTGTTCGCTCTTGGAAAGCAATGGAAGAAAAAACAGGTCTTTCTGGTCTTGAAAAGAATGCAAAAGGCCGTGAACAAGAAAAAATTACTTTCGATGACATGGTTCGCCAACCACGCTTCATTATTAGCTCTGTAACAAGTACTGGTAAGAACGATAAAAACCGTCGTTACTCTCCATTTACAACATCTACAGAAGATAAGGTACCATTCCGTACCGTAACAGGTCGTCAATCCTTCTATTGCGACCATGAAATGATGCGTGATTACGGTGAAGCTATGGCGTTGTACAAACCTGTATTGTCCTATAAACCTGTACAAGGTGACTACAAACAAGAAGGTATCCCTGAAATCACATTGAAATACTTAACACCACATCATAAGTGGTCTACACATAGTATGTATTTCGATAGCCAACAAATGTTGACATTGTTCCGTGGTGGTCAAACAATTTGGCTCAACGAAGATGATGCAGCAGAAATTGACGTTAAAGATAATGATTGGGTAGAAGCTTTCAATAAAAACGGTATCGTTGCAGCTCGTGCTGTAGTTTCCCCACGTATTCCTCGCGGTATTTCCTATATGCACCATTCCCAAGACCGTCACATTAACGTTCCTGGTGCGAAGGTTAAGAAACAACGTGGTGGTACGCATAATGCACCAACTCATATTCACATGAAACCGACACACATGATCGGCGGTTATGGCCAATTGAGCTATGGCTTTAACTACTATGGCCCAACTGGTAACCAACGTGATATGACAATTGTGGCTCGTAAAATGAAGGAGGTAGATTGGCTTGAAGATTAAGGCTCAAGTATCTATGGTCCTAAATTTGGATAAGTGTTTGGGTTGTCATACATGCTCTATCACTTGTAAAAATACATGGACGAACCGCGAAGGCGCGGAATATATGTACTTCAATAACGTGGAAACTCGCCCAGGCGTAGGTTATCCACGTCATTGGGAAGACCAAGAAAAATGGAAAGGCGGCTGGACATTAGATAACTCTGGCAAATTAGCTCTTTCTACAGGTTCTAAAACAAATCGTTTGATGAAATTATTCTTCCATCCTGAACAACCAGAATTGAAAGATTATTTTGAACCTTGGACATATGACTATGAAACATTGATTCATGGTGGTCGTAAAAACAACCAACCAGTTGCTCGGCCTCGTTCCCTTGTGACTAAACAAAAAATGGAAGTTACTTGGGGCCCTAACTGGGATGATGATTTAGCAGGTGGTCAACACGCTCGTTCCGATGTGAACTTGGCTAAGATGGGCGAAGATATCGTATTTGATTACGAAGAAGTATTCATGCGTTACTTACCACGTCTTTGTAACCACTGCTTGAACCCTGCATGTGCAGCTGCATGTCCATCCGGCGCGATTTATAAACGCGACGAAGATGGTGTGGTTCTCGTATCTCAAGATGTATGCCGCGGTTGGAGACATTGCGTTCCATCTTGTCCATACAAAAAAATCTTCTATAACTGGGAAACTAATAAAGCTGAAAAATGCGTATTCTGTTACCCACGCTTAGAAAATGGCTTGCCTCAAATCTGTGCTGAAACTTGTGTAGGTCGTATGCGCTATGTTGGCGTTGTATTCTACGATATGGACAAAGTAGAAGCTATGGCAGCTACAAAAAATGAACAAGATATTTACGAAAATACATTAGATTTGATTTTGGACCCTCATGATCCAGAGGTTATCAAAGCGGCTCGTGCTGAAGGCATCTCTGATGCATGGATTAAAGCAGCTCAAAAATCTCCTGTATACAAACTTGTAAAAGAGTGGGGTGTGGCTTTGCCATTGCATCCTGAGTACCGTACATTACCAATGGTTTGGTATGTGCCACCACTTAGCCCAATCTTGCAACGTGTAACATCTGATGTATACTTGCCAGATGCACATGAAATGCGCGTACCTGTACAATACCTTGCTAACTTGTTTACAGCAGGTAATACAGAAATTTTAGCTCGTACATTGCAACGTGTTCTCGACATGCGTGAATATATGCGTCGTCGTGAAACAGGTGACGGTCCTATTGAACATAAAGTTGATTTAACAGAGGATCAAATGTACGGTATGTACAAATTGTTGGCATTGTCCAAATACAATGATCGCTTTGTTATTCCATCTGATGTAAAAGTATCTCGCGAAGGTCGCCTAGAAATGCAACATAATCGCGGTTTTGCTTGCCCTACAGGGGGATGTCAATAATGAAGGATGCTCAGAAAATCGCTCTTATTGCGTCATTTCTTCTACGCTATCCTGATGAACAATGGTATAACGAACTACCTGAATGGAGAGAGGACGCCCAATCCGTTGGGCATCCTCAACTTCGCCAAGGTTTATTAGAATTCTTCGACTATGTAGAGGAATCCAATAAAAAAGAATTTGAAGACCAATATGTTCGTACCTTTGATTTTAGTCAAAATACAACTATGTATTTGTCGACTTATGAATTACAAGGTACTGGGGAACAAGCAGAAGAACTCGTTAAATTTAAAGCTTTCTTCCTAGAAAACGACTATGATTTACCAAAAGAAATGCCAGACTATATTCCAGCACTTCTTGAATTATGTGCCGTTATCGATGATGAAAAAGCAAAAGAAATTTACGACTATTGTAAGCCAAAATTGGAATACATTAGAGAACGCTTCATTGAGGCTAAATTGCCTTATGCATTCTTGTTTGATATTATCTTGTCTGTTGCAAATGGATTGGAGGACGGTGCACGATGAATCTATTCCTTTGGGGCGCTTTGCCTTACATCGCTTTCACCTTCTTAATCGTAGGTACTTTGGTTCGTTTCTTCTACTTTGAAAGAAACTGGACTACAAAATCGAGTGAATTTTTAGAGAAAAAACAATTGCGCATTGCTAATCCATTGTTCCACTTTGGTTTGCTATGCGTTATCGGTGGTCACGTAGTAGGTGTGTTAATCCCTAAAACTTGGACTGCTGCAATCGGTATTAATGACCATATGTACCATGAAGGTGCGTTATACATGGGTGCTGTAGCTGGTATTATCTTTATCGTAGGCTTCTTGCTCTTGATGAAACGTCGCTTTACTGTGCCTGCTATGAAAGTTAACACATCTGGCCTTGATAAATGGTTATACTTGTTCTTAACATTAGCCATTTTCAGCGGTATGGCTGGTACATTGCTTAATGCATCTGGTTTCTTTGATTACCGCGTATCTATCGGTCCTTGGTTCCGTAGCTTATTATCCTTTATGCCTGATCCATCCTTGATGGAAGGCGTACCATTCATGTTTAAATTCCATATGTTAGCGTGGATGGTGGTAGCTATTATCTTCCCATTCAGCCGTTTGGTACACTGCTTGAGTGTTCCACTCAACTACTTAACACGTCCGTTCATTGTATATCGTAAACGAGACGAAAAATAATTAGGATGATGATTGATTTGTATACCCTTCATGATATAACAAATTAATCGTAGCCCCTTGTAATAGTGAAAGCTGATGCTCACTACTACAAGGGGCTTTTTGTATAATTTTGATACTATATAATTCGCTATTTAGAATTATTCTTATAATAAATACCATCTATCGAATATAAGTAATCTACAAAATTCGATTTAAATGATAAACTATATCGTATAGATTAATTTTTAGATGATGTTTTCGAGAGGTATATGATGGATCAAGTTACAACAAAACAGCAAAAAAGTATTTACCATATCTTTATATGGATTGCTGTATTATCCTTAATTATGATTGGTTTATTAGAGTGGGGTTACATCGCAGGCGGTCGTGCTTTTGGTAACTACAAAGTTTATACTGGTCTTGTGCCATGGTGTGTATGGATTGTTATGACCTATTTAGCAACTCGCCCTAAATGGTTTACAAGCCGCTATAATTTAGGTGATATGTATAAGGTACATCGTGCATTAGGTATAGCAACTGTGGCTGTTATTGCATTCCATTTATACCTCTATTTCGGTAAAGCTGCTAAATCTATCCTCGGTTGGTGGGGTGGCTATGTAGCCCTCACTTCTTTTGGTATTGCTACAATTTCTGGTCTTGCATTCTTAACACCAAAGTTGAGAAAGGTAACTGCATCTGGTCGAACAATAGGTATTTGGTTTCACCGCTTAAATCTTGTAGCATTAGTTGCTGCAGATATTCATATCCATGGCTTTACGCGAATTTCCAAAATGGTACCATTCCTTCAAGTGTTTGATATCATTACATATGGTCTTGTGATTTATTGCATCTACTTGATGTTTAAAAAGAAATAATATGAATTGCTAAAGTCCCTTCTGTATAGTACAGAAGGGACTTTTTTAGTTATATTTTTATTTTCCAAGAAATAAAATATTCTATATTATCAGTTTGATGCATAATTGATTGTGAGATTGATATACATTCTCTCTTTACTGACCTGATGAAAATTGCTATTATCTGTATGTTAAATATGATAATGATAATTATAGTCATATAATTCATTGTTTCTTCATTTTTTATTAATCATTATTTATTGTGTGAGGTTTATTATGATTAAACGTAAAATGACCAGTGCTTTTGCAGTGGCAGCCATGATGGGTGTGGCTACAGCGTTTGCTGTTAATCCATTTTCCGATGTTCCGTCCGATAGCTGGGCATATCAAGCAGTAGATCAATTGGCTACAGCTGGTATTATCAATGGTTATCCTGATGGTACTTTTAAAGGCCAAAATAACATTACTCGTTACGAAATGGCTCAAATGATTGCGAAAGGCATGGCTAATCAAGATCGTGCTAATGCAGAACAACAAGCTATGTTGAACCGCTTGGCCGATGAGTTTTCCAATGAATTGAATACACTTGGTGTGCGTGTAGCTAAATTGGAAGACCGCGTAGGCAATGTAAAGGTTACTGGTGATGCTCGTATCAACTACATCGGTAGAGAGGGGATCGATGGTTATGATTACGAAGATAAACTTACAGCCCGTGTACGTTTAGGCCTAGATGCAAAGGTTAATAAAAATACATCTGTAAAAGCTCGTATTACAACAGGCTCTATTGAACTAGGTGATAGTTCTAAAGATGCTCAAGCTAATTGGGATTTAGCATATGTAGAGCATAAATTCGGTAAAAATGTTGTAGTTGATGCTGGTCGTTATACCCAAAAATTTGGTGGTGGCTTGATTTATAGCTCTAACTTTGATGGTGTAGGCGCTACAGCGAAGCTAGGTGATAAAGTTACATTAAATGGTGCATATGGTTATATGACAGCAGGCCGTTTTGCTAAGACTAGCAGAGAAGATAACGGTGATGTAGGTCTTGTTAATGCCCATGTAGCTGTTAATGATCGCTTTAGCTTTGGCGGTATGTTTGCTCATGTAGGTACAACAAATGTACGTATGGGTAATGGCAAGAAAAATAACGAATTCGATAATGTATATGGCTTTAATGCTAAATATAATGTTGGTAAATTCGGTATTGATGGCGAGTGGGTAAAAGCATCTGGCTTGAGTGATTCCGATGTTTGGAACGTAGGCGTTAAATGGGGCGATTATAAAATTAACAAGAAGAACTCTTGGGTTATCCGCTTAGATTACTTTGATCAAGCCAAAAATGCACCTGTATTTAAAACGCAAAAATATGAATCTAATGATTTATTGAAGAAAACACGTTATGAAGGTTATAAAGCATGGCAATTAGGTGCATCTTACGCACCAGAGAAAAATATTGGTATTAATGCATACTATGGCTTCCATGCGAAAACACAAGATGGTAACCGTGTAAATGATTTCTACCGTGCAGACCTCAACTTCAAATTCTAGTTCTAATTTTAGGATGGATCTGGATTTAATAACTAATTAGTTTTAAGTTCTAAGTAGAATGCTATGTGGATTGAAATTGTTAGCATGCTACATTAGGCCAACTAGATATATACTAGTAGTTTGTATAAGAAATAGTGAGGTTTATATGGCAGAAGTAGTAAAAAAACAGTTTAAGAGTAAATACCATATTTTAATATGGATTGCGGTTTTATCCCTAATATTTATGGGAATGGTAGAATATGGTTATGTAACAGGAGGTAGATCATTTGGTAACTGGAAGGTTCACTTAGGTCTTATTCCTTATGTTGCATGGCTTGTATTAACATATATTGCAACAAAACCAAAATGGTTTATCAAACGATATAATCCAAAAGAAATGTTTGAAGTTCATCGCATCGTAGGTATCGTTAGTGTTGTTCTTGTATGTGCACATTGGTATGTATACTTCTTGAAAGCATTGAAGTCCTTCTTAGGATTCTGGGGCGGTTATATCTCCCTTGGAGCCATGTTTATTGCTCTTATCTTTGCCGTATTGTACTTAACGCCTTGGGTAGGCAATATGGCAAAATCTGTATCTCGTAAAAAAGCAATCTGGATTCATCGTTTGAACCTTATTGCTATCATTGCAGCAAATATTCATGTTCATGGTTTTGGACGTTTGTCTAAAATGGTACCATTCTTACCTGTATTTGATGTAGTGACGTATGCACTTGTTATTTACTACATCTATTGGATGTTCAAACAAAAATAAATGATGTATACGTACTTTTATTCTTATAAAAGTCGTATAATAATAGAACTAAAAAGAGACCATCTCTACCCTTTATATGTGGAAGAGATGGTCTTTTTTTATTCTTTACGATACAATAGGAGTATACGTATATACTTTACGGATTTGTGTAAGTATATGCTGTTTGTTATTGTGAGGGTTAGGGTAAATTAGTATTATAAACATTTATTATGTTTTAGCTTATTTTTAGACATTATTAATATGTATATATTACCTTTCTAGATAATCTCAAATAAGAAAGAAGGGCATTATGGATTCTTCTTGGAAACGAATTATATACCTAATCTGTACCATACAGGTTGGTGGCGGTATAACCATTATAGGGGTGGTTTCGTTTATTCCTTTGTTTTTGACTGAGCTGGGACTTCATGATCAAGGACAGGCGGCTATGTGGGCAGGGATTGTATCTGGGGTTACGCCTTTAATGGTAGCACTTAGTGCACCTTATTGGTCTCGTAAGGCAAATCAATGGGGCCCTCGTAAGGTAATGATGCTCATTTTGTTTATTCTGATGATTACTGTTGGAGCTTGTGCTTTTACACAGACGCCAATGCAATTATTGATTCTACGTATTTTGCAAGGTGTTGTGGGTGGTTATGTGCCGATAGGATTAGCTATTATTGTCCTTATAACACCTGAGAATAAAGTGCCTTGGGCAATGGGCTTATACCAAGCGTCTATGGTTATGGGCCTCGTCTTTGGACCGCTCATGGGTGGCCTTGTGGCCGACTTCTTAGGTTATCGTGCACCATTTTTGGTATTTTCTGCATTGACTGGGATTTGTATGTTAGGGATTTATTTTTTAATGCCCAATTTACAGTTCAAACATAAGGTGGATGAAAGTGTATCAGAAATTTCGCTGATTAAATATTTTTTATCTATACCTCGTGTACGTCTCCTTGTAGGAATGCTATTCTTGTGTAATTTTGGTATTACAGGTATAGGTCCTATTTTACCGTTATATATTAAGCACTATATGCATATGACTGACGAGTTTGTGGCGACTATTGTTGGTATTATTATCTTCGGTGCTGGTGTATTCAGTGCCTTAGCATCGATTTCAATTAGTAAGGTAACCAGGTGTGTGACCATGCCTCGTATTATCTTTACTGCTACATGGGCGGTGGGATCTTTATTTATTTTGCAATACTTAATGCCTAGTATATGGGGACTTGGCGTATTCCGTGCTATAGCCGGATTCTTTATGGGCTTTATTACGCCCATTGCAAATACGCTGATATCCAAGGCCGTCCCTATTGAGCGACGAGGCATCGTCTTTGGCGCCGTATCTAGCGTAGCTATGATGGGTAATGTATTAGGGCCTGTTATAAGTGGTGTTATTGCTCGCGCTTTTGGATATGGTGCTGTGTTCTGGTCTACGGCGACAATATTCTTTGTGGCGTCCTGGTTTGTATATCGTAATTTAGTTATGTCTCGTGAAAGCAGTTCATCATAGTGAATCTACTTTCAATGAAATATAATAGTTGTAGTTGTAGTTGTAGTTGTAGTTGTAGTTGTAGTTGTAGTTGTAGTTGTAGAGAAACATATTATGTGAGTAGCAAATACCAATGAGAGGGGTTGGTGTATGTTGTGTAGTGGGCTAGTAGATAGAGTAAGGCTACTAATTATAAGAGAGATGAGAGTGTATCGTTATGTTGTTGAAACAATTAGAGTATTTTGTGTGTGTAGTTGATAATAATAGTTTTACTCAAGCTGCGACTGAGCAGTATGTGTCTCAATCTGCTATTTCACAACAAATTAAAGCCCTTGAAACGAGTTTAGGCGTGGAGCTGATGGTACGAGAAAAACGAAGCTTTTACCTAACACCAGCGGGGCAATATTTATATCGATCTGGTAAAAAATTACTAGAACGCTTTCACGATATTAAGGTAGAAACAACCCGCATTGGTACAGATGCACGTGTTAGCTTACGAATTGGCTATTTAAATCGCTATAGTGGGATGGCTATGCAGCAAACGGTCATTCGCATGGCTAAACGCTATAAAAACCTAGATATTCGCATGTATAGTGGCAGTCATGAGGAACTATATGGCATGTTAGATGATCGTCGTGTAGATGTAATATTTAATGATCAGTGGCAGATTTTATCTGATGATTATGAAAGTCATTTGATTGATAAGGCGACCACAGTAATCGAGGTGCCACAAGGCTATACAAAGGAAGGTAGCGTTGAAATTAAAACTATTGATGACTTACCACTTATCTTAGTTTGTCGCGGTAAGTATACGCTAGCTGAGGAAGAACATTATCGTAAGGCCATTGGTTATGCTGGTGCCTTTGCATATGCTCGTACATTAGAGGAGGCTCGCTATTTAGTAGCAGGTCAACAAGGACTATTGCTGCTTGATCGTTTTAAATATTTAACCGACTCCATGCCAGGTATTGAGCGCAAGGTATTAACTAACCATGGTAAATCGATGGAGCGCAATTACTACTTTGTATCGCAACAAAATCAAAGTAACACCTATGTAGAAGCCTTTAGAGAAATGTTTAAACAAGTTTTAGCAGAGTTTTAACGTATCAAAGACGGATTATGGAAAATAAATTTAATCGTCATATAACAAATAAACAATTACAATATAAAAGCCGTTAGCATATGCTAACGGCTTTATTGTTTGAATATTGCTTTATTGAGGATCGTTTAATTAAACATATTCCAAGAGCATTGTAACACCATCGATGAATAATTTTATACCATAAATGACGAGTACTGCACCACAGAAGCGATTGATCCAAGCCATATGGGTAATTTTGATTTTTTTAGCTAATAAATGCATGGTGGCAGCCAAGGCTCCAAACCACATTGGGGTCATAGCTAGGAAGCCTCCAAAGAAATAATAAATACCTTCTTCAGGTATATTAGCTTGAAAGGCGCCGAGCATCATAGTTGCATCAAGAACGGCTTGAGGATTCCCCCAGGATACAGCGATAGCGGATAGGATAATTTTACGAATTGGAATATTCGTATTTACATTGTGCATATCTGGTTCAGTTCTGAATATATTAAAGCCCATGTACACAATCAGTAGGCCCCCAAAAAGGAGTACGATAAGCTTTGTAAGCGGCCACATTTCAAGAATGGCGCCGATACCAAAGAAGGCTGCCGTACTGAGGCTCATATCAAATAGTGCCAATATGATAAGGGTCAATATGATACGACGTATAGGTTGTACCAATGCTGTGTTGATGATGAAGAGGTTTTGCATGCCAACAGGGGCAAATGTTGCGAGACCGACAAGAAGTCCTTGTAAGAAGTACATGTTAACCCTCCTAACTATAGTATGATAAAGTACTAATAAGGTGAATAGTAGCACGAAACCCCTCCATTACTGGAGGGGTTATTACTATTCTAACTATATACAATTATATCATATTAAAATAGGTATGTATATTTCTTACCATAAACCAATCATATGTTGTGTAGCTAGGCTGACTGCTGTGATGGCAATCCAGCAACAAGCACCCAATGCAAGGGCAGAACCACCGGATTTTATCAATTTTACGATATTAGTATTAAGTCCGATAGCAACCATGGCCATTGTAATAAAGTATTTTGAAATAGTTTTGAAGACGCTTAAGAATTGAATATCTATATTTGCATAGGATAATGCAGTAGTAATTAAAGAACAAATTACAAAGTATAGAACAAACTTAGGGAAAATTTTAGCGATACTAACACTACCACCATCAGTTTGAGCCGCATTTTGTTTTGCTTTATATACTTGGTAACTAGCAAGGCCTAAGCAAATTGGAATAATTGCAAGGGTACGTGTTAATTTAACGATTGTTGCATATTCTAGAACTTGTGTACCAGTACCTTTCATGCTATCCCATACAGCAGCAGTAGCTGTTACAGAGGATGTATCGTTTACGGCGGTACCGGCAAATAGACCAAAGCCCATATTGGAAAGGCCAATAGCATCGCCAAATGGAGGGAATACAAAGGCAGCTACGACGTTGAAGAAGAATACAACAGAGATAGCTTGTGCAATGTCTTGATCTTCAGCTTTGATAACTGGTGCAGCTGCAGCGATGGCAGAACCACCACAAATAGAGGAGCCTACGCCGATAAGTACGGCCGTATTAGAGTCCATATGAGTAAGGCGATAAATAATATAGGATACGATTAAAGATGTAGCGATGGTTGAAATGATGACAGGTAATGAAATCCAACCTACATGTAAAATTTGTGTAATGTTTAAGCCAAAGCCCAATAAAATAACGGCCCATTGTAAAATCTTTTTTGATGTAAATCCAATGCCGGCACCAGTTTTTTCGCGTTTCCAAGATGTGAATATAGAGCCAATAATTATACCTAAGATGATAGCAAAGATCGGGCTACCGATTAGATGAAACTCTAGGCCTAATAGCCAACAAGGAATAGCGAGGACCGCACAGAGCAGAATGCCTGGCAATGTTTTTTGATTGATACCCATAATAAAAAACCTCCTTACTGTACATACAGTTCACGTCATATGTGGTATCATGTGGCGTTTTTTCTATGGTTTTAATAGTACCACATTAGGGGAATTAAAATCTACTAGTAATGTAAGAAAAATACGGTATATTTATTTTTGTGAATGTATAAGGTTGAAAAGTATAATAAATGAATATTAATTATAAATATAGAATAAATACGATTTTTATGGATTTCTTATGAAGGATATAGGTTATAATAAATATTTATATGTGATGAAAATCTCTTGTTTTTCATTGAATATATTGTATATAATGAATAGAATCTATTTTATAGATAGAAATGTAAATGAGGTACCTTATGATTGATATTAAAAAAATAATTGAAACCAATAAAGAGTATGTGAAAAACCACCCAGAATTACCAAAAGCAGGATTAACAAGCCATCCTACAAAAAAACTAGGTATTGTCACATGTATGGATACGCGTTTAGTCTGCATGCTAGAAGAGGCATTAGGTTTTAACCGTGGTGAAATCATCGTTATTAAAACAGCTGGTAATAGTGTAACGCAACCTATCGATAATATCGTACAAAGCTTGCTAGTAGCTACGTATGGTATGGAAATTGAAGATGTATTAGTCATCGGCCATGAGAACTGCGGCATGATTGACTTCTCTGCTACAACTTTTATGGAGTCCATGAAAGAAAAGGGTATCAGTGAAGATGCGATTCGCATGATCGAACCAGGACTTATTGACTGGATGGATCGTTTCCATATCTCCGAAGACAATGTAATCTATACAGTTAACTTCTTGCGTCACCACCCATTATTCCCAAAAGGAATGGGATTCTATGGAGGGATGATGGATCCTGATACAGGCGAATTCCGCTACCTCGAAATATAACCTTTGATTTGATGGGTCCCAAGTTGATTTGTACATTTAAGTGAAAAAGGACGATAACTAACCTCTACGCTCCAAAGCGAGCTAAGTCGCTAATCGGTTAGTTATCGTCCTTTTTCTAACTGTACCTATGAATTAGTCCCATCAAATCTGAATGTCTATTACCGAAATAGCGTAATTTCGCCGTATCAAGAGAAAGGAGGATGGCTTAGCCATCTTCCTTTCTCTTTCCACATACAGCCAACCTATTATTAGCGTATTCAAAGGGGAGGGCTATAACTCTATGGGACTAGTACGGCGATAAGGTTATAAAAAGCTGTGTCCCTAAGCGAGGTGCGACTTAGCTCGCTTTGGAGCACGGAGGTTAGGGACACAGCTTTTTAGTTAAAATGTAGAGATGTATCCGGGCCCCATAGAGTTATAACAACGTAAACTTGAACGATAATAATAGGTTGACTATATATTCCATTTGGCTGTATATTGTAATTAGATTGTAAACTTACTCACATAAATTGGTTAACCTATGCGGCGTTAAGTATCGCTGAGAGGAGACGTGTATGAAGCAGTTAGGTATTTCTATAATTGGAACCGATACAGATGTAGGCAAGACGTTTGTGACAGGGTTGTTAGGGGCTATGGCTGTCGATGATGGCTTTGCGGTTGGTATGGTTAAACCGGTGTCCTCCAGCGCAGTACCTTTTCCTGAATGTGTAACGATGGATGAGGATAATTATAATGTGGATCTTGAAAGCAAGGATGCTACATATTTGATGCGTTCCGCTGGCATTCCTGAGTCGCGCCGTCACGAGGTTAATCCATATGCTATTGCTGGAGATTTTTCTCCTCGTCTTGCAGCAGAATTGGCTGGTATAGAAATCGATTATGCTGGTGTAGTAGCTCATACATTAGATGTTGTTAATCGCTATGATTTAACCTTTGTAGAAGGTGCTGGTGGTATTACAACACCTCTTTACGGCGATAAAACATTCACGGATTTAATAAAAGATATTAAATTACCAGCCATCGTTGTAGCTGATGGACGGTTGGGCTCCATTAACCGCGCTATTTTAACTTGTGAATATGCGAAGATGCATGGTATTGAGGTGAAAGCCATCATTGTCAATGATACGACTGCAGTAGATCCGTTCTTATTGAAAACAAATGTGGAAGATATGGAACGATATACAGGTATTCCTGTGGTGGCTGTTGTACCGCCATACCAAGGTCCGGATATCCAAAAGGTTCAGCTAGGTTGGGCTCGGTCCTTTGTGGACTCTAAGAAGGTATGGAATACAGTATTAGGCATATAGCATTAGGCATATAGTAGTTAGATATTGTAATTTAATCTGGCCTAATCATTTATAATAATAGATTGTTATAGTAGTAGAGCTTTATAGGGATAGGGAATTATAGTTTGTAAAATTGTACGTATGAGGTGACGAAATGGCAGAGAAACAGCTTTCACAAGCAGCACAATGGGATCATGAGTTTGTATGGCATCCATTTACACAAATGCAAGATTGGTTGGCACAAGAACCAGTCGTAATCGAACGTGGTGAGGGGGTATACCTTATCGATGAGAACGGTAAAAAGTATTATGATGGCGTGTCCTCCTTATGGGTTAACATTCATGGACATAACCATCCTGTATTAAACCAGGCATTGAAGGAACAAGTGGATAAAATTGCTCATAGCACATTGCTCGGTCTTGTAAGCCCACCATCTGCACAATTGTGTAAAGAATTAGTAGAGCTCGCTCCAGACGGTTTAAATAAAGTATTTTTGTCTGATGATGGTAGTACAGCTATTGAAGTTGCTATTAAGATGGCCTACCAATACCGCCAACTAGTGGGACAAACGAAAAAAACTAAATTTATCGCCCTTAATGCAGGCTACCATGGGGATACATTAGGTACTGTATCTGTAGGTGGTATTCAATTATTCCACCAAGTATTTCATAATCTATTATTCAAACCGTTGACATTACCAAGCCCTGGCGTATATCGCGACGTAGCGGATCGAGATAAAGCTTTCGATGAGTCTTTGGCTGAATTAGAACGCATCCTTAATGAAGAGGGGGATGAAATCACAGCTCTTGTTATGGAACCATTGGTTCAAGCTGCAGCAGGCATGCTCGTCATGCCTCATGGATATTTGAAACGGGTTCGTGAATTGACTGCGAAACATGACGTATTTCTCATTGTCGATGAAGTGGCAACAGGCTTTGGTCGTACTGGTAAATTCTTTGCCTGCGAACACGAAGATGTGGCTCCAGATTTTATGACCTTGTCTAAAGGGATTACAGGTGGTTATATGCCTCTAGCTGCCACATTGACTACACAACGCATATTTGATGCATTCCTTGGCACCTTTGAAGAAAAGAAAACATTCTATCATGGTCACTCCTACACAGGTAATGCCTTAGCTTGTGCGGTTGCATTGGCTTCGTTGAAAGTTTTCCGCGATGAAAAGGTTATCGAAGGATTGCCTAAAAAAATCGAGGCTTTCACCAATGCATTAAAACCTATTGAAAAATTAAAACATGTGAAAGAGGTTCGTCAACGAGGCCTCATCGTAGGTATTGAACTTGAAAAAGATGTAGCCACTCATGAAGCATATCGTCCAAATGATGCGGTAGGGGCTAAGGTGGCCATCCTTGCTCGTGAACAAGGGCTCATTTGCCGTCCAATCGGTGATGTGGTGATTCTCATGCCTCCATTGGCGTCCACTGTGGAACAATTAGAGGATATGGTTCGCATTGTTGGTGAAAGCATCCAACGCGCTACCGAAGAAGAGGGGATTCTCGAAGATTTACGCCCAATCATTCTATAACAATTTACGGCTAAGTATTTTATAAAGATTTAAGGTAAACGTAAAAGTAAAAGCTATATATGTCATGATTCTACAGTTCTAGAATCATCGGCATATATAGCTTTTTATATGTTTAGCGTATAATATTTCGTTAAGTTTTCAAACTATAGACTATACATTGTGAAATTTCGATGATATTTTTGCATATCTATGATACTATATACGTATAAAGGAGGTCATCGTATGGACATTTATGTAATTATGCAAGTTATTATTTTATTTGGTGCCATCTTCCTCGGCGTTCGTCTAGGTGGTATGGGCATTGGTTACGCTGGCGGCCTTGGTGTAGTGTTGTTAAGCCTTGGCATGGGGATGTTCCCAGGGCAGATTCCTTGGGATGTAATCCTCATCATCATGTCTGCTATCGCTGCTATTTGTGCTTTACAACTCGCTGGCGGTCTCGATTATTTGGTGCGTATTGCAGAAGGTATTTTGCGTAAAAATCCTAAGCATATCAACTACTTAGCACCAACAGTTACGTATTTCTTAACGCTATTGGCAGGTACAGGTCATACAGCATTCTCTATGATTCCAGTAATCGTAGAGGTGGCGAAAAGCGAAAACATTAAGCCGTCTGTACCATTATCCATCGCCGTTGTAGCGAGCCAAATCGGTATTACAGCGAGTCCAGTATCTGCAGCAGTAGTTGCTATGAGTGGGTTCCTTGAACCATATGGTGTAAACTATCCAACATTGCTTGCTATCTGTATTTCTACAACATTCGTAGCGGTTATGATTACAGCGTTTATCATGTCTACCTTTGCGAATAATGATTTGTCTTCCGATCCGGTTTACCAAGAACGTTTGGCAGCAGGTCATGTGGCTCCACCTCGTGAAAAGAGTGCTGATTTCCACTTGAAACCAGGTGCGAAAACTTCTGTATTGATTTTCTTGATTGGTATTATTTGTATCGTATTCTATGCAACTGCTATCTCCAAGAACATTGGTCTTATTAAACCTGTTATCTTTGGTCGAAATGATGCCATCGTTGGTTTCATGATGATTATTGCAGCGGCTATTACATTCTTCTGTAAGATTGATACAGCACAACTTGTTAATACAAGCACATTTAAATCCGGTTTATCCGCATGTGTCTGCGTACTAGGCGTAGCATGGTTGGGCGATACTTTCGTAAAAGGTCATATCCCTGAAATCAAAGCTCTAGCATCTAGCTTGGTAACAGCTTATCCATTCCTATTAGCTGTAGCATTCTTCTTTGCTAGTACATTGTTGTATAGCCAAGCGGCAACTACACAAGCATTGGTACCAGCTGTAATTCTGGCTCTCGGTATTACTCCAGAAAACCCAGGATCCGTATATATCATTATCGCATCTTTCGCAGCCGTATCTGCACTCTTCGTATTGCCTACATACCCAACACTTTTGGGGGCTGTACAAATGGATGATACTGGGTCTACACGAATCGGGAAACTTGTATTTAACCATCCATTCTTCATCCCTGGCGTACTTGCCATCGCTATTGCTGTAGCACTTGGCTTTGTAGTGGCTCCATTGATGTTGTAATTGGTGAAAGCTAAATAAGGCTAATATAAAAGATAATAAAATTACAAAAGGACGTATCTTTTAATGGTACGTCCTTTTTCTTGCATTTACTTATAGAGTTTTACTAACCTTTATTCTTACAGTCCTTACAGATCCCCGCTATTTCCAAGTGATGTTCTGTCACTGTAAATCCTGCATCTGTTAGTTCCTGTGGCATTTCTACGACAGGGCAGGTGTGGAGCGGAATCATGGCGCCACATTTAGTACATACTGCATAGTGACGATGCGTATGAGGAGTTATCTCATAATAGGCCATATCGCTGCCCATGAGTGTTGTACGGGTAACGATATCCTTTGTTTCTAACAGCTCAAGGGTACGGTAAATAGTAGACATCCATGTGGTGCTACCATCGCCTAATCGCTCTGCGATTTCCATAGCAGTTATGGGTTTATCTGTAGTTGTTAATACGGACCAAATGGCTTCACGCTGTTTGGTCTTTTTTATGCCTTCTGGCCAATTTGTTGTATTCATAACGCTCTTTCGATTCTGTTTTAATACTAAACTTGTTATACACTTGTATAAGTAGATAATTTATTTTGCACAGGATAGCTACCTTATTTTGCTAATAGAATAGATATATATATGGATGATTATCTTTGTTTACTTGCTAAATTGCATACGGCGTAGGATAGTTCTGATATTTTTGACGACCAGAACCGCGAGTAGAATTGCCACCGATGTGAGAGATACAAAACCACCTGGAGCTACGTTGAGATAGTACGATCCAAATAGGCCGATAACCATAGCTAGCAAACTAAATCCAATAGAACAGAGTAATGTAGTTCTAAATCCTTTTTCTAGTTGTAATGCTGACGCTACAGGTAAGGCAATCATAGCACTTAATACGAGAACACCAACGATTTTAATAGAAATAGATACGGCCGCAGCCATTAAGATAGCAAAGATGTAATTGATAAAATCAACCTTAACACCGGCTACACGAGCTGCCTCTTCATCATAGGCGATGTAGAGGAGTGAGTTATATAAGAAATATAAGGTTAAAACAGATAAAATAGTTAGGGCTGCAATGCTAATCATATCTGTTGTGTTTACGGTTAAGATACTGCCGAAGAAGAACACATTAGCATTAGCTTTTAACTTTCCTGAACTAATAAGAGTAATAGCGGTACCAATACTAAGTGACAAGATGATGGTTAGGATCAAATCGAGATGGTGGGAGAAGTATTTCCGCAAGAACTCGATGAGGGCACCGCAGATAGCGGTAAAGATGAATGCTCCTAAGATAGGATTTGTGTTTGTTAATAAGCCTAATGTAATACCTGCTAGCGATGCGTGGCTCATGGTATCGCCAATCATACTAGAACGGCGTAGAACCATGAAAATACCGATGCATGGACAGAGTAGAGAGATGCAGATGGCTACGAAGAAGGCATTTTGCATGAATTCATAACTAAACATGGTGCACCTCCTTAGCTGTTGTATCATCGGCCTGAGCCTGAGCCTGAGCCTGAGCCTGAGCCTGAGCCTGAGCCTGAGCCTGAGGTGTTACATCTGTAAAGCAAACACAATTTTCGTGATCCATAGGATTGCGCCCTGTGCTGTGCATGATTTCACTAGCGTATTGTTCAGGAGAGCAAAGGTGACCTTGGCCATTTGCGATGTGGTAGATATTAGTTGAATTGGCTAGGGCCATTTCAAGGTTATGTTCTACGGAGATAATTGTAATGTGGTGTACTTGGTTTAACTCGCGCAAAAGGGCGTAGATGCCTTCTTGGCTTTTCCGGTCGATACCAGTAGATGGTTCATCGAGTATGATGAGGTCAGGGCTGCCGATGAGGGCACGCGCGATAGATACGCGTTGCGCTTGACCACCTGACAGTTTACTGATTAAACGGTCTTTGAACGCCGTCATATTGGTAAGCTCTAATACGCGATCTACTTCATGCTTGTCTTTAATCTTTAGTAATTTACGATAGGAATCGAGGATTTCTTTTACCGTAATAGGGAAGCCGGCATGGGAGAAATCATTCTTCTGAGACACGTAGCGAATATTGTTTGTATCTCGCTTGATAGAGCCTTTAACAGGTGTCAGGAATCCTAAAATGAGACGTAGCAAGGTACTTTTACCACACCCATTATCCCCAACAATGGATATATAATCACCACTGTGAATATGTAAGTTAAGGTCATTCAACACATAAGGTGGCTGACCTTGATAGGAAAAATAAAGATGTTCAATAGATAACATATAAAAACCACTTTTCTAATTGACAAAATCTTGAGTAAGTTTATACTATAACTATATTACAAATGCAACTGAGTCGCAACTGCAACTAAAGAATGGTTACTATTCTATGAAAGCATAGCGATCAGGATTTCACAAAGGAGGACTACGATGGTCAAGAAGCTGGTTTTGTTAATGATAGGCATCATGATGGCTGCATTATTTGCAGGCTGTGGCAATGATGCACCAAAGGAACAAGCAGGTAAGAAGATCCAAGTGGTAACAAGTTTTAACGCCATGGCTGAATTCGCAAAAGCTATTGGTGGTGACAAGGTAGAGGTATCTACTATTATTCCAGATGGCGTAGAGCCACATGATTTCGAGTTGAAACCTGAAAATATGAAACAATTGGCAACAGCTCAAGTATTCGTGTACAACGGTTTTGGTATGGAACCTTGGGCACAACAAGCGATTGATGCGGCTAAAAATAGTAAACTCATCACTGTTGTTGCTACAGATGGTGTAGAAGCTATCAAAAATACTGATCCTGAAGAAATTAAAGAACATGGTGCTGAAGATCCTCATGCATGGTTATCTTTGAAAAATGCGAAAATCGAAGTGAAAAATATTAAAGACGCTTTTGTAAAAGCTGACCCAGCAAACAAAGATTACTATGAAAAGAACTATAATGAATATGTTGCTAAATTAGATGCAATGATTAAAAAATATGAAGATCAATTCGCTAAAGCACCTCATAAAAACTTCGTTACTGGTCATGCAGCATTTGCGTACTTATGCCGTGACTTTGGGTTAGAACAAAATAGTGTAGAAGATGTATTTGCCGAAGGTGAACCAAATGCGGCTCAATTGGCTGAACTCATCAAATATTGTAAAGAAAACAATATCACTACAATCTTTGCAGAAGAAATGGCTAGCCCAGAAGTTTCTAAAACTTTGGCAAGCGAAGTTGGTGCTAAGGTAGAAACTATTTACACAATCGAAAGCAACGAAGATAACAAAACATACTTAGAACGTATGGATGAAAACCTTACAAAAATTGCTGCATCTTTGAAATAAGATGAATGGAAAAGCAGCCCTCGTGGGCTGCTTTTTTAGTTCTACTCATTATTTCTACTAGTTAAGGTTATAATATCTATAATTTTTGTACCTATAGTATAATATATAATGTAAATAAAGAAAAAGGAGGTCTAACATGGTTATCACTAATAAATTGGGGATTACCGATTCCCCAACGTTGGCTAGAGAAGAAGAACGAATTAGTAAAAAAGCAGCAGCTACATTATTTGAACAGAATTTACTTAATGATCTAACTAGTGGTACGTGGACTACCTTGCAAAGAATCCATACTATATTATTCCAAGATATATATGATTTTGCCGGTGTATTGCGAACTGTGAATATTGCTAAAGGAAACTTTCGCTTTGTTCCTGTCATGTATCTTGCTGAAGCAGTTAAAACCATTGAAGATATGCCGCAATCTACCTTTGATGAAATTGTAGAAAAGTATGTAGAAATGAATGTAGCGCACCCTTTTAGAGAAGGTAATGGTCGTAGTATGCGATTATGGCTTGATCATATGTTGTGTACAGAATTACAAAAGACCATCGATTGGAGTCAGGTGGATAAAGAGCAATATTTGTCTGCTATGGAACGAAGTCCAGTAAATGACCTAGAAATAAAAACTGTTCTAGCTAAGGCACTTACGAGTGATATCAATAATCGAGAACTATTTATGAAAGGCCTTGACCATAGTTATTATTTTGAAGGATATCAATTATTTAAAAGTGAAGACTTATAAGGTATAGAATTATGAATGGTATGTTTGGCCCATATATAGAAAAATGGATGCGTTTTATCACTGTTAAAAATATGTTGTTATTAGCTGTGGTATCAGCAATTATAACTGACTTGGGATTATATATATTAACGCTAATTATCCCAAAGAGTCCATTTTTTAAAACATTTATTTGGGAGGTTATAGGCCCTATAGAACTTGAAGCAGTTCCTCTTATAGGATATGTGCTTGGAATTGTAGCGTTTGTTCTTGTATCTTCTGGTATTTTATATGGTATTTTTAAGGTCTTTAAGGGGCAGGTTACATATAAGCAACTTGTGGCAGACATGCTTTTAAATAGTTGTATTACTAGTTGGATTCATTTGATTTTCGTACTTTTTGCTGCGCCTATTTATCTTTTCTTGGATTTACATACTAAAGGCGGATCCGGTGGATTAAGCACCATAGAACTATTTAATGTCATTATCATGGCGCAACTGATGTCTAAGCAATTTGGATTGAGTCCTTGGATAACCGGTATTGCATTTTATATCGTATCCTTTGTCTTTGGCATAGGTGGCATTATGTTGTCTATGTCTCTTTAAATACATATGTAATGGAAATGTTGATAGATGCCTTTTAGGTGTCTATCAATTTTTTATTTTCTATTCAATATCAAATTTTGATTTAAAATAAATTTATATTTATTTTAAATGTGCGTTGTGGTAAAATGATAAAAATATGTGCTTTAGATGTTTTGGAGGGGAACATATGGAACGAAAATGGTATTTAGATCTTTGGGCGCTTATTAGAGAGCCTTTTAAACGTGGCATCCCAGAGATTGTTGAATTTGGTACAATTCAACGAGGCTTTGCTGCAACGGTAGCCATGGTTGCGATAGCTTTAGTATTTTCTGCTATTACAGAGTTGCTATTGGCTTATGTATTTGGTGTTCATATAGCGAGATTGGGTAGTGTTATGGGCCAATTTGCTGGTCAAGGTATTATGTCCTTAACGCTTGGTTTGATAGGTACGTTTGCTACTTTAGCAATTTATTCTGTTATTTTTAGTCAGGTAGCTAATAAGTTTGGGGCCCATACTAATTACGAATCTGTTTTAAAGATTTGTTGGTATCAAAGTGCATATACTCAATTTCTATCAATAATGATAGGACTCATTGAGATTGTGCTGATTATCGTAGCAAAGGGCTTAGGCTTTTATGAGGCATCATCAACGCTTGGATTAACTATATTTAATTATTTTTTCCAAATCGTCAATCTAGGCACTTTTATTTGGTTTTTGTGGGTCAGCTTATCACTTATGGCACGTCAAATTGAAAAGGGACGACTCGCAACATTTGGTATTGGGCTTTTGGCATCTTTAATTCCAGTAGCCTTTATTGGCATATTAGTAGGCATGGTTATGCTTGCTACATCTAGATAATTACATAGTATGAAAAATATGAAAGCAAGGTATGAATATACCTTGCTTTTGTGCTATAATGATGAACAGAGTATGAATTAAAAATAAAATAATTGTTATAAATTCGTAATCGTTGTGTTGTGTGATGCATCATTCTATATAGAATGGTGCTATTCTTGTTGTGTAAAAGGTGGTGAGAGGCATGATGGGAGGTTTATTAGAGTTCGTTTATCGCTTATTAAACCCCATTGAAGAAAAACATCCGCGCATGTACCACTATGATGTTACCTATGGTCAGCTTGTATGGATGCTGGTATTGTCCCTCATATGTTATCAATTTACCATCGTTGGTGAAAGCGTCTATTTAGACGCTATACGCGCATTTATACGTAATTCATCACTTTTGGTAAAGTGGCAATTGTTTTCACTTCCAGTAGGGCAGCATGAAATACAAGTCTTTTTTGAGCAGCTAAGTAAACCTCGTGAGTTTTGGAATGTAGGTCGTTTTACGTGGGTGATTTTAAAAGCGGCGCTTATGTCTGGTATCTTGATAGGTTACGCTATGTTGCAAAAGCGTAAGTTTTACATTCGCGGCGTAGTAACTGGTGTTTTACACATGATGGCCTTTGCTCAACTAGTAGTAGCTATGATTACTCTTACGGCAGGGATTATGTTGATCCTTACGTCCATACCAATTTTATTGCAAGCCATTATTGGGTTTTGCATGATTGTTTTATGCATTCTTAGTACTGTATTGCTACTACAGACCATGGGGCGTATAGCCGGAGCATGTATTAATGGCAGTTTTTATGAAGGACTAAGCATTATGTTAATCGCTATTTTAGCATCACTATTATGTGAAGTGCTATATACATTAACTCGATAATATATGAGGAGTATTATGACTTGGTATAAGGACATATTACATTTATTTACAAAATTGAGTGACAGATCCTTTCAAAATATTATTAGAAATGGAACCTATACTCGAGCTATACTAAATCTTATAATGTCTACAATTGTATTATATGTGATGACCTATGCTTTGCCGTTCATAGTGAAAGCTGTGGCTCCTGTATTAGGCATAAAACGTATGACTGGTCTCACACATTTTGATCTGGTTAGTGCTTTGGCAAATGCATCATTTTTAATTTTTCAAATTATCATAGGTGCCTTTGTTATATGGCGATTACTAGTATTGCTAGGTGGTACTGGGACCTATAGGGGCGTGATGCGAAACTATATCTATGGCTTAGCTTATACGAATGCACTTCGTGCCGTAGTATTAGTGTTGGTCCATATAGTGGGGCTCATATTATTTTATCTATCTATGCCGAAATATGTAGGGGATATGGCCTATCTTGTAACCATGTTTAGTCAGTATTATGCTGTCTTTATTGGGGCCCAGCTCATGCGTCGTTATGTGGAACTAGGTATCGTAAAAACGTATATTATTATGTTTGTAGTGGCCTTGCTATCAGTGTCAGTATTGCCTCATTGGATTCGATTTGTACATACCCTAGTTAAATAATATAATGTAATCATGCAGTATAACCACAAGATGAACGTCTTGTGGTTTTTTTGTGGTTTAATTTATATTAAAATTAATTATATATAATTTAAATCTGGGAATTTATGATATAATTAAAGTTGTAGTATAGTTGAGAGCGGAGTTAGTTATGGATACGACATTTTTACGAGAAATATCCCTGCTGGTGCGTTCACCGAAGAAGGGAATCGATGAAATCTTTTGGTTTGGTACCTTAGAAAAGGGTATCAAAGCTGGCCTCGCCGGTTGGTGTGCCACCCATATTTTGGGATTTGCTTTAGGCATTATACTATTACCATTGGCCATGACCTTTGGTGGTTTTTTATTTGGCTTTATACCAGCTGTATATGGCATATTTTCTATATTGAGAGAGATTTTAGGCCTTGGAATATATTGGTTTGTAGGTAGCTTTATACTTTGGAAATTACTGAGTGTTCTTTTAGAGCGTGACTTTGATTTCAAGCAAGTATTAATGGGCACTGCCTATGTGGAAGGCTATACAGGAGCACTTGGATTAGCATTAATTTTGGTATCTATTATTTGCATTTATATTACGCCATTTTTGATGATCCTATTAGTTCCCTTAGCATTGGCTTACGTGGGTGCCGTTATCTACGTAGCTGTCATGCTTTTATCTCGAATTATGAATGTAGAACCTCTTACAGTAGGCGCTGTATATATAGTTCTATATATTATTAACCTTTTATATAACTGGATTATGCGCATACTCTTTGCGTAAATACATAAAACCTCCTAGTTTTATACTAGGAGGTTTTTATTGCTTTGAATGAAATTTTAGTAAAAGTAGTTTGTCATTATTGAAGAGAATCATAATGTTGTAATAGTAAGTCTACATTGTCTTCATCGTATTCGATTTGTTGGGACCATCTTGCGACTTGTTTAAGCGGTGAGCCTTCTATAGCACTTGTGATTAGTATGTATTCCACACTATCTTTTGCGTAGGAAAGGATAGCCTCCAAAGAATAGTCTGCTAGCATATCGATTTGACGATATAAGATGTATTGGAACACCTTGTTGAATAGCCCCATATCGTGAGTTGCTATATAGGTTTGTACAGCGGTAATTAGTTTATCTGTGTCATGAGATAATGCATTGATTTGTGCAGTCCATTCTTCATCGATAGGCTCTGTTGTACCATATAGAGTTAATAGTTTTTCATAATACTGTACATCAGGATTTGGGCTGTATTGAAAGTATGATGAATCTATATCAAGTGCTAATAGTTCAAATATATTCTGAATAGTTAAACGTTCGTCAGGACTAAACTCGCCATCATCGTCTTCAATGGTAAAGATTACCTGATCAGATTGAGCATCCTCTGCGAGTAGTTCAACTGATGCTTCACAGGATAGACCAACCCCACATAGTTCGAGGTCTTCAATGTATTTATAAAAACGTGGGTGCATGTGGCATGTATCGCATAGGCCTTCTTCACCTAGTTCGAGTACAACTTTACAAAGACCGTTTTCATTGAGCAATGGACACATTGGTTGTTCCTTAGAAAATACGAAATGGCTGCCCTCATCATCCACAGTGATAGCTTGGCGTAAGCTTTCACCAAGAGGGCCTGTCATGGTGTGATATCGTTCAGCAGTGGTCTCGTCGATATCGATGGTCCAAAGTTGACAACATGTATTTTCACATCGATCTGCCTTGCATTGAAATGTGTGATATATGGTAGGATATAATGAAATCATAATCGTCTCACTTGTAGTAAAAAATATTCTACGTGCATTGTATCATAGGGGAGTTGTCTATGCATTAATATTATAAATAAAGATTAATAAATCGTATCGATTTAGTGTATAATTGTATATATACACACTATGGTCCTGTTTGAGAGATGGAGGAGCCTATGAAATCCTTATTTGTAAAAGGTAGCCTTGTATTAGCCTTGGCAGCAGTGTTTGGTATGCCAAATGCAAGTGCAGCCCATTTAGTAGCGGTAGAACCAACTGTTGCCGTTGTTGATGGAAACCATGCAGCGATTGTAGGTGCCAATGGTTTATTAAATGCATTTATTCAAAATCATCCAAATGCAGCTATCACTGAAATCGCCTTTGATGCGGATGGTGGTCAAATTAGATATGATGTAGACGGTTTTGATGAAAGCGGCAAGTATGAGCTTACTTATATCTATGCAACAAATCAAATCTTTGAAAAACGTGAAGGCGACTTCCATAAATCTTTAAAGAAAAAATCCTTTGATCCTCGTGAAATCTTACCGCCAGCAGCAGTAGTTAATTTTGCCTATGCTCAAACACAAGGCAAAGCGACAAGTCTTAACGGGTGGTCCGTACAGTATGATAAAGGTAAAATAGTATACAAAGTTAGCTTCGGTACAGAAGGTGACAAAGAAGTTGATGTACGTATTGATGCTATGAATGGTACTTTATTATCTGTTAAATTTGACGACTAAATTTACGATGATTAGTAAATACAACTTACTAATCAAAGGCTTATTATTTTAAATACAAGAATTAAACTCCTTAAAACTATCTATTTTTTGGTAAATGATAGTTTTAAGGAGTTTTTTTGTGAAAGTTTGCTCATGAAAAGTTTTGTTTAGATTGTAAGAATTGAAATGAGAGGGCATATTTCCCTTATATATGGGCAAAACAGCTTTTTAGATATGGTTCATAGAATGCTTACTTATAAATCGAATGCTATAGAATTTCATCGAAATTACATATAAATTCATTTTAGACTCACGCCAAATTAAGCTAGACCGATGGGTTCTACATTTTTATTTCATAGATTATGGATAATATGTGTCCAGTCAAAGGACAGAACTCAAATATATCGGGAAGTTCCAGACTATATATCTACAGTCCACGCTAGATATATGATTTGGAACTGTAACGATAACACCGAGTTGGTTAAAATATATATGCGTAATTTTGCATATATATGGATTATCAAGGAGGATATTATGAAAAAATCTATTTTAAAAAGTAGTATTGCTTTAGCAGTAGCTGGTGTATTTGGTGCTACTGTAGTAGTAACAGCGGCTGAGCAAGCAACACCAGTTCCTGTAACTCAAGAGGTTGCAGCTACTGCAGCTCCTGTGGCACAGCCTGCTACTCATCAAGTAGTTCCTACAATTCAAGTGACTCCAGCAGCTAAAGTAGAAGTAGCTCCAGCAGCAGCTAAAACAGAAGTAGCTCCTGCAACAGCTAAAACAGAAGTAACTCCAGCAGCAGCTAAAGTAGAAGCAGCTCCAGCAGCAGCTCCAGCAGCAGCTAAAACAGAAGTAGCTCCAGTTGCACCAGCAGCTCAAAATACTACTCCAGTTCCAACAGCAACTCAAGATGTAAAAGCTCCAGTAGCTCAAGAGACTGTAGTTCCTGCGGTAGCTAACCCTGCAGCAGCAACTCCTACAATTGAAACTGCAGCAGTAGCGAAAGCTCCTAGCGAAGCTAAAGTAGTGCGTGCAGCCGATAAAAAAGTAGAAGCTAATAAAGAAGAAAAAAATACTAAAAAAGCGCAAGCACACAAAGCGCCTAAAGTAAAAGCTGACAAAGCAGTTAAAGCTGATAAAGCTGTAAAAGAAACTAAAGAAGTAAAAGCAGATAAAAAAGCTGACAAAAAAGAAACTACTAAAGAGGAAAAAAAAACTCTAAAAGTGGAAAATCACAACCTAGCACAACAAGTAAGCAAGCAGGCGTAGTCGATCAAAATAGTATTTTTGTAATTGGTGCGAATTATTTAATCGACCAATTTGAAAATAAATATGGCGACTCTAAGATTACTAATGTATCCTTCAAAGCTGCTGATAAAACTGCTATCTATGAAGTAGACGGTTTCAATACTAGTGGTGCCCATTCCATGACTCTAGATGTGGCATCTGGTAATGTAACTGAAGGTACTCCTAAAGCATATGATGCATCTATGGAAACTAGTGCTATTGATGCTGGTACTGTGTTACCTCCACATGTGGCGATTAATGCAGCCTTCGCACAAACTGGCAATGTAGCAACTGGTATTAACTCTTGGTCTGTAGCAAACCAAAACGGTAAACCTATTTATACTGTAGAGTTCCATGATGCACAAAATAAACCTGTATCCATCGTATTGGATGCTAAAACAGGTATGGCAGTCAAATAAGCTAATCTATACCCTATGCCACTGTAAAGCAAACCCCTTTAATACACGAACACTAAACACACAAAACTATACACACACATACTTACACACATACACAATACACTTACACACACAATAAACAATTACACACGCAGCCCTCTGGATTGGATAGACAAACATTGACTCTCTCCTATGCCGTCTGTCGTTCAGGGGGCCCCTTATGCATTGTGGTTCCCTCCCAATCATAAGATTATATACTTGGTATATAATACTCTCTCTCACAATAAGAACGTAACTGCTTTACAGTACGCTAGGTATAGGGGAGCAGGAAAGCCCGTAATACATGTAGACCGCTGCACGTATTACGGGCTTTTTTCGTTGAAAAATTTCTTATATGAAATAGTAAATATAGGCCTTGAAACTTTCTAGAAATATAAATGAGCAGATATAAATATATCTGCTCATTTTGTATGTATCTAAATCTCTATGAGGTCTAAAATGATTGTTTTAAATATATTGTCTAGGTACGCGTTCAGAGAAACCACAGAAGATTTCATATGGAATCGTAGAGGCAAGGGCGGCAATCTCTAGGGCAGAGATGCTTTCATGACCTTGGGACCCTAAGAGCACAACCTTATCACCAGGTTGTACAGTAATTGTATCAGGCACGGCCACCATGAATTGGTCCATACAGATGCGGCCCACTACAGGGCAACGTGTACCATGAATGAGGACCGTACCACGATTAGATAAGCTGCGAGGATATCCATCTGCATAGCCTACAGGGATGGTTGCAATCGTCATAGGTTCAGGTGTTACGTAGGTAGAACCATAGCCGATACCTTCGCCGGCTTCCAAATGCTGTACATGTACTACTTCGCTATGGAAGGAGAGAACTGGTTTCAAACCTAATCGATTTGGTACATCAAGGGATGGCATAATACCATATTGAATAATACCAGGACGGGCATCGGTGAACAAGCTATCTTTTACGGATAACAATCCAGCACTATTGGCAAGGGAGAAGCGATAGTCCGCATCAGGTCTAAAGGCACGAATTTCATCTACCATTTTATGGAATTTTTGTGCCTGCCCATGAGCGTGACTTTGATCGGCTGCATCGGCGTTACTCATATGAGAAAAGAAACCGTCTACTTCAAGATTTTCATAGGATTCAACGCGTTTAATGAACTCCACAGCATCCTCTGGTTTGATGCCGATACGATGCATGCCCGTATCAACAGCAACAGCAACACGAATAATCATATCGTGATTTTCCGCTACTTTATCGAGTGCATCTAAATCGGTAGATTCGCATACAGCAGGAATAGAATTCGTGTCTGCTACAAGCTCAAATGATTGTGGCCGTGTGAGACCTAGTAGGTAGATTGGTACCATAATACCTGCATTGCGAAGCGGCACAGATTCTTCAGGAATGGCAACGGCTAAGGATTCATAACCTTCCTCAACGGCAATACGGCCCATCATAACGCTGCCGTGACCATAGCCATTGGCCTTGATAACAGCTGTAGATGTGCTCCATTCCGGTAAACTATCTTTAATTTTGCGCAAGTTCTCGCGAACGAGACTTGTATTTATGGTCAAATAGGTGGGTCTCATGATATTCCTCAATTCTATATAACATTACTTTAATTTTATACCTTTTGGGGAATTAAACAATACTTTTGTGAAAGTTTTATACAGAAATATTGGTGTTATTTTGAATTTTATAGCTTTTCTGCATATATTATATACAATAATTGTGAAAGTATACTAATTAATATAGTTAGCTGTGATATTAATAGTATAAATTTATATAAATAATAGTATAATTTATAGTAGGGTATGATATATGCTTTTTCTAGCTAATAGATTGGTTATGAATGATTTAGACAAAATTGTAGTCATCTAACATCGTGAACATAGCTAGATTACTTGTAGGTTTGGAATTAATAAATATATAATATAGCATCTATGTAGGAGGTTCTCATGAGCGAACGTGTAGTAGTAGTAAACGCAGGTAAAATGAATTATGACCATGCATTAGATTTCTCCATATTATCTAATGATGTACAGGTCTATGATAATAGTACAAATGAAGAGCTTATTGGGCGTATCCAAGGGGCTCGTGTAGTAGTAACAAAAGAGATCCCTGTTAATGCTGAGTTACTTTCACAATTCCCAGATACAGTAAAGCTCATTGTTGAAGCAGGTACAGGCTATAACAATATCGATCTCAATGCAGCAAAGGAACGAGGCATCACTGTATGCAACATTCCAGCGTATAGTACAGAGCGTGTAGCGCATACGGTAATCATGATGATCCTCAATTTTGCATCTACAATGCAAAAACAAATCGGTATGCTTGCAAAAGGTGATCGCAGCAACTTTACAAAATATTTGCAAGTGAGCCACACAGAAGTGAATGGTAAAACATTAGGTGTTGTTGGTGCTGGTCATATCGGTATGGAAGTTATTAAAGTAGCAAAAGCACTTGGTATGAATGTCTTAATCCATACGCGTACACCAAAGGCTGATGGCGATGGCATTCGCTATGTAGGTCTTGATGAATTACTAGCAAATAGTGATTATATTACATTGCATTGCCCATTGAATGACCAAACTAAGTACATGATTAATAAAGAAACCATCGCTAAAATGAAGCCTAATGCAGTCATTGTAAATACTGGCCGAGGTCCTCTTATTAATGAAGCAGACCTTTGTGAAGCATTAGCGGCTAAACGCATTGCAGGTGCAGGCCTTGATGTACAAGAGGTAGAACCTCCAGCAGAGGATAGCCCTCTGTATACATTAGATAATGTTATCATTACTCCGCACATGGGGTGGAAGGGGCTTGAAACACGTCAACGCTTAGTAGGCATTATTCGTGACAATGTACAAGCCTTCTTTAAAGGTGAACCTATTAATGTAGTATCTAAATAAAATAGATATTAGAACAAATAGAATATCAAATTGAACACTGCACTGATAGTAGTGAAAATAGTGTACCAATTATAGATATTAAAATAGTCTATAAATACAATAAGAGCCGTCCCCGGTTGTGTGGGGGCGGCTCTATTGTTTTAGGGCTATCATAGATCAAGTCTTGGTATATATATGTATATATATCAAGGGAGGTAGTTATCCTCAAACTTGATTATGATTGATGTTGTGTTTTGATGGGACTCCACCAATGGCGTCGATAGGCCTTGATACCTTCCACCACGGTTTTTGTCGCTTTAGCCGCTATATCTTTTGATGCGGCCGGTATGCCCTCTAGGCGATAGGTAAGACCTAACTCCTTATATTTAGCAGTACCCATAACGTGATATGGCAAGCAATCAACGGCTTGTAAGTTATTCAGGGATCCTAGGAAAAAGCCTAGACGATAGTGATGATCTGCATTATCTGTGATGGTAGGGACTACAACGTGACGAACCCAAATAGGAACTTCTACGTCTGCCGTTAATCTAGCAAATCCGAGAATGGGCTCTAACGGTTTGCCTGTTAACCACAGATGTTTATCAGAATCGATTTCTTTAAGGTCTAGGATGACGAGACTAGTGACACTGAGTAGCTTACGGTAGGCCACCTCTTGGTGGGGATCAAAACAAATTCCACTTGTATCTAAACAGGTATGGACGTTTCTTTCACGGAAATATGTGAAAAGCTCAGTAACAAAGTCGATTTGCATAAGAGCTTCCCCACCTGTGACGGTGATACCACCATTAGTATAAAATTGGCGGTTACGTTCGTACTGGTCCCACAATTCCTCGACGGTCATGAACTTAGCATCATCGCTAGTTTCATTCCATGTGTCAGGATTGTGGCAATAAGCACAACGCATGGGGCATCCTTGGAGAAAAACCACCATGCGCATGCCTGGACCATCAACCGTACCCATCGTTTCGACCGAATGAATACGTCCTGTCATAGGTAACCTCGATTAGATTTGTTGATGGAATGTACGAGAAATAACTTCGTCCTGTTGTGCTTTAGTCAATTTGCTGAAGTGCACTGCGTAACCAGACACACGAACAGTTAATTGAGGGTACAACTCAGGATGTTTTTGAGCGTCTAACAATGTTTCGCGAGTGAACACGTTAACGTTCAAATGATGACCGCCTTTTTGGGAGTAGCCATCTAATAACTCTACCAAGTTATCAATTTGTTGTTGGTTGCTCATTGGTATTGCCTCCTTTCAACCAAGACTAACACTCATATCGGTGCCGGTGAAAGCATTCCGATACTATGGAAGATATTATTTATCTTCCTTTATAGTAACATTCGGTTCACTGCAAGCGAAGTTTGTATTAGAGTTAGGCAATTGAGATGGATCTAACTCAATATCAAAATCGCTGAGGGACACAAATGTTTCACCAGATTTACCTAATGCGTCAGGAATGATAGAGAAGGTATTGGAAATACCATCGGAGCTATCACGCCATGGCATTTTTGCTACGGATGCCAACGAAGAAATAGCACCGTGTGTATCACGACCATGCATTGGGTTAGCACCAGGAGCGAAAGCTTCACCAGCTTTACGGCCATCTGGAGTGGAACCTGTTGCAGTACCATATACTACGTTGGAAGTAATTGTTAACAAGCTCATCGTAGGAACAGATTGACGGTATGTAGGATGTTTACGAATCTTGTTCATAAATGTAGAAACAACTTTTGCTGCCAAGCTATCTACACGATCGTCATCGTTACCATATTTAGGGAAGTCACCTTCGATTTCGAAATCAACAGCAATGCCGTTTTCGTCACGAATAGGTTTTACTTTAGCGTATTTAATAGCGGACAAGGAGTCAGCTACTACGGATAAACCAGCGATACCAGTTGCAAACCAACGAGTTACCTTGCGGTCATGCAGTGCCATTTCTAGTTTTTCATAAGCATATTTGTCGTGCATGTAGTGAATGATGTTCAATGCGTTTACATATACGCCTGCCAACCATTCCATCATGTCGTCGAATTTTTCCCATACTTCGTCGAATTCTAAGTATTCGGACGTGATAGGGCGGTATTTAGGACCAATTTGTTTTTTCAATTTTTCGTCAACGCCGCCATTGATTGCGTAAAGCAAGCATTTAGCCAAGTTGGAACGAGCGCCGAAGAATTGCATTTCTTTACCAATACGCATTGGGGATACGCAACATGCGATAGCGTAGTCATCACCAGAGTTAGGTCGCATTAAGTCGTCATTTTCGTATTGGATGGAAGATGTTTCAATGGATAATTTTGCACAGAAGCGGCGGAAGCCAATTGGCATACGAGGGGACCACAATACAGTGAGGTTTGGCTCTGGAGCAGGGCCAAGGTTAGTCAATGTATGTAGGTAACGGAAGGACATTTTGGAAACCAATGTACGACCATCAGTACCCATACCACCGATGGATTCTGTAGTCCATACAGGATCGCCTGTGAACAAGTTATTGTATTCGTGGATACGCGCGAAACGAACCATACGTAATTTCATAATGAAATGATCTACGAATTCTTGGATTTGTTCTTCTGTATATGTGCCATTGCGAAGGTCGCGTTCCGCGTAGATGTCGAGGAATGTAGAGTTACGGCCGATGGACATAGCAGCACCGTTTTGCTCTTTAATCGCGCCAAGGTAGCCGAAGTAAATCCATTGCATAGCTTCTTTAACGTCTTTAGCTGGTCCAGAAATATCGTAACCATAAGACGCAGCCATTTCTTTCAATTCCTTCAAGGAACGAATTTGCTCTTGGATTTCTTCACGATCGCGAATTACATCTTCAAGCATATCGCCCATTGTGATACTGAATTGTTCTTTTTTGTCTTCGATAAGGTAATCAACACCATACAAAGCGATACGACGGTAGTCACCGATGATGCGGCCACGGCTGTAAGCATCAGGCAAACCAGTTACGATATGAGCTGTACGAGCGGCACGCATTTCTGGTGTGTACACATCAAATACGCCGTCGTTGTGAGTCTTGCGGTGTTTTCTGAAGAAGTCTTCTGTTTGCGGATCCATTTTGAAGCCGTATTCTTCAATAGCGGATTTCGCAGTACGCAAGCCACCATAAGGGAACATGGCGCGTTTTAATGGTTTGTCAGTTTGCAAACCAACGATTGTTTCAAGGTCTTTGTCGATATATCCTGGCGCATGGGCAGTAATGTGTGTGGCCACGGAAGTATCGGCATCGAGCATGCCGCCTTTTTCACGTTCTTCTTCATAAAGCTTCATTACTTGGTCCCATAATTTTGTCGTTCTTTCTGTAGGACCAGCAAGGAAGGAATCGTCCCCTTCATAGGGGATATAGTTTCTTTGAATAAAGTCACGTACGTCAACGGCTTTATCCCACACACCTGTGTTAAAATCTTTCCATGCAGTATGTTGCATTTTGCACCTCCATAAAAGGATATAACTATAGATTTCTATGCCTATAGTGTACAATGTTTGTCCGGATTTAACAAATTTTAGATGATATATATTTTCAATACATGCTATGCGATTTTCGTAAGAATAGTTCTTATTTAAAGTTTAGCAATAATGAATTTGTCATTTAAAATGCAGTAATTATAGCGTTTAATAGGAACTGTATGTATGTATACACTTGAGATTTTAATTTTTGTATTCTCTTTAAATAATGAAAATTTATATCAATAAATAGAAAGTATTCGATATAGTGTGATGTATATTCTTGGAATCGTAGGGCCTTAATATGGTAATATTTAGATAGTATTGATTTAGGAACTACGTAGAAAGGTGGATGCTAATGACAAATAAAATGAAAGCTGTGTTAGGGGCATCTGCTACCATTGCTGTATGGGCTACGGCGTTCCCTTTTGGAAAAGTGGCATTACAATCTGTAGACGCATTAACACTCTCTGTAGCAAGGGTTGTAGGCGGCGCTATACTCATGCTAATTATTGGTGTATTCAAAGGATTACACATTCCTACATCTTGGCGTGAGTGGGGCATATATATTTTATTAGGCGCTACAGGGAACTTCATTTACCAAGTTGTGTTTAACGAAGGCTTACGAACAATACCGGCAGCAACATCGAGTATTATTATGGCATTGACGCCAATGGTAACCGCGCTCATGGCATTGATCGTTTATAAAGATAGAATACGACCTATTGGATGGCTTTTCACTATAACAGCCTTTATAGGTGTAGCAGTTATTATTCTTTGGAACTCAACCTTAACTATTCCTATGGGTGCCATATGGACGTTGATAGGGATGGTACTGTTTGCAATCTATAACATTCTGAATCGAGGACTAAGCTTAAAAGGATATAACTCTATTACTATTGCCATGTGGTCCATGTTTACAGGTGCAATTATGGCATTACCATTTGCAGACCACGCTATTGAAATGATCGTAGCCGCGCCAATCAGTGCAAAGCTTGCTATGCTGTATTTAGCATTCTTTTCCAGTGCATTAGGATTTGTATTCTGGAGCTATGCCTTTGAACATGCTGAAAAAGTGTCTGATGTAACTAATTTTATGTATATCTCGCCAATTGTGGCAGCTATAGTAGCAGCCTTTTTATTGGGCGAAATACCAAACATGGGGCTCTATATTGGGGCACCTGTTATTTTAGGATCCTTATATCTCTTTAATCGATATAGATAAGTTAATTTTGTTAGAGTCTGAATCATCTAGATTTGATGTAAAAGATATAAAGATAGAAAAATAGAAATATGAGGATGTAAACCCTTATAATATAAGCGTTATATAAAAGAGAACCTTAACCCATTGCTGGGTAAGGTTCTTTTTTTGTTTGACAGTCCTTATAAATTGTAGTAATCTAAGTACATAATTAAAACATACCTTAAAGATATGTTTTAAAAAAGATTTTAATTCCTACAGCTCTGTAGGGAAAGAGGTGGTACAGTGATTGCTATACGAAATGTAACGAAAGAGTTTGACGTTAATAAGCAAAAGGTTACTGCATTATCTGATGTAAACTTTACCATAGAAAAAGGTGATATATTTGGCATTATTGGCTTCAGTGGAGCTGGTAAATCTACACTGCTGCGCATGATTAATGCCTTAGAGGTACCTACCTCTGGTCATGTTGAAATAGATGGTGTGAATATCAATGGCTTAAGTTTTAACGAGCTTAGAAAGGTGCGTAAGCGCATCGGCATGGTATTTCAACAATTCAATCTGTTGAATGCTAAGTCTGTATATGATAATGTGGCGATTCCATTAATTCTAAATAAAGTTCCTAAATCAGAGATTGATAAAAAGGTTAAAACCTTGTTAGACTTTGTTGATTTAGGGGACAAAGCAAATGCCTATCCTGGAGAATTATCAGGTGGTCAAAAGCAGCGCGTTGGTATTGCCCGTGCGTTAGCTACAGATCCATCGATTCTTTTATGCGATGAAGCAACAAGTGCTCTTGATCCAGATACGACAGAGTCTATTCTTCAATTATTGGAGCGCGTTAATCGTGAACTAGGGGTAACGGTGGTTATCGTTACTCATGAGATTGATGTAATTCAAAAAATTTGTAACCGCGTTGTGGTTATGGAACATGGAAAGCTCATAGAGAGCGGCTCCGTACTTGAGGTGTTTAGTAAACCTAAACATGAAACAACGAAGCGATTTGTTAGGACCGTTATTCCTGATGAAATTCCATCAACAGTGAAACATACTTTGGCTTGTGATAAACGGCCATATACAATTCTTAAGATGCATTTCTTAGGAACTAATACGACCGATAATGTTTTATATCATATTAATAAAACCTTTGATTTAGAAACGAGTGTGTTATTTGCTACCGTAACAGAGCTAGAACATACAGTACTTGGTATTTTTATTGTTCAGTTTATTGGTGATGATCTTGAGGTGGGCAAGGTAAAAGAATATCTTGTGAGCCAAGGCATTGAATGGCAGGAGGTGGCACTATAATGGACTTCTTCATGCAAGAACTTGGTGTTCCAGGTTCGCAGTTATTACTAGCTGCAGAACAAACATTATATATGGTGTTCCTATCTCTATTCATTGGCACCGTACTAGGGCTGATTATCGCAGTTACACTAGTGGTAACAAATCCTAATGGTATTGTTAAAAATAGCATTGTTTACACCATTACAAACACAATTGTTAATATTGTGCGTTCCGTCCCATTTATCATCTTGATGGTGTTTATCTTACCGTTGACTAAGATGATTGTTGGTACTCGGGTTGGTACAACGGCGGCTATCGTACCGCTTGTTATATTCATTGCGCCGTATCTGGCTCGACTCTTCGAAAACTCTATTTTAGAGGTTAATAAAGGCATTATCGAGGCTGCACAATCAATGGGGGCCTCTCATTTTGAGGTGATTTGGCATTTCCTTTTACCAGAGGCAAAGGGTTCGCTTATTCTATCTATTACAACAGGTACCATAGGTCTTATCGGTGCTACTGCTATGGCTGGTGCCATTGGTGCAGGTGGTGTAGGTGATTTGGCTCTCACCTATGGTTATGAGCGGTTGAACTTCCCATTGATGTTATTTACCGTTGTTATTTTGATTATTTTTGTTCAAATTATTCAAACAATAGGTAACTACTTTGCACGTCGTGCGCGTCGTTCCTGATTTGATGAAATAGATTTTGGTTATATTGATTGTGAAAGTATAGGAGAATGTACTATGAAATTTAAAAAACTTCTTGCCCTTGGCGCGGCATTAGTATTTAGCGTAGCTTTTATCGCAGGCTGCGGTTCCAATAATAGCGATAATGGTGCTAAAAAGGAATTATCCTATAGTAAGTCTCAAGGCCCTTACTCTGAATTATTTGAAAAAGGTGTTAAACCAATTTTGGAAAAACAAGGCTATACCTTTAAAGGTGTAGATATGTCTGATTTGGTACAAGCGGACCAAGTGTTGAGCGATGGTGAAGTAGATTTCAACGTTGAACAACATACAGCATACATGAAAAATTTTAACGAAAAACAAAATGGTCATCTTGTAGCGTTGACTCCAATTCCAACGGTGCCAGCAGGTATCTTTAGCGGTTCTAAAACATCTATAGACCAAGTGGCAGATGGTGATACTATTGCAGTACCAAATGATGCATCTAACATGGCTCGTGCCTATGCATTGTTGCAAAAAATCGGTTGGATTAAACTTGATCCTAACAAAGATTTAGCAACAGTAACACAAGCAGATATCATTGAAAATCCTAAACATCTTAAATTTACAGAAATGAAATCCCTTACAATTCCTTCTGTACGTACTGATTTCGACTATATTGTTATTACCGGTGCTATCATCTATAATGCAAAAATTGATCCTAAAACTGCATTAGCAAATGAAGATGTATTACCACAATGGTTGTTACAAGTCGTAGTTAACGAAAATAACAAAGATGCACAATGGGCAAAAGACCTTGTAGCAGCTTACCATTCTCAAGAATTTAAAGACTACATGGAAAAAAATAACAACGGCCTATGGTTCGTACCAAAAGGTGAATAGAATATAGAAATATAAAAGACCCCCTAATAAGTTTTTACTTATTAGGGGGTCTTTGTTTGTAGGGAATAATTTGAGCTCATTAGTATCTGCTGCAAGTAGGGTGGTTACCTTTGGTAGACTTCCTTATACGGTCATGCCTGCTGCATAGTTTTCATAGAGTTCTTTATAGTGACCACCACGTTCGATTAGTTCGTGATGTGTTCCTTGTTCCACAATGGTACCGTTTTCTACTACGAGTAGGAAGTCAGCATTTTTGATTGTAGACAAGCGATGGGCAATGACGATACTTGTGCGTCCTTTGAGGAGGGTGTTCATAGCTTTTTGAACCTCTACCTCGGTGCGCGTATCTACGTTAGCCGTGGCTTCATCTAGGATGAGGATGGTTGGATCCGCCAAAAAGGCACGAGCGATAGTAATTAATTGCCGTTGACCTTGTGCGATAGGTCATCGCCACCTCGTTTGAGAACTGTATCATAGCCATCTGGCAAGGTACGGATGAAGTGATCTGCCATGGCGAGTTTGGCAACATATTCAATCTCTTCGTGACTAGCATTTGGTTTGCCGTAGCCAATATTATCGGCGATAGTGCCTGTAAAAATCCAAGCATCTTGTAATACCATGCCTACCGTGTTGTGTAAGCTTTCACGAGACACATCGCGAATATCGACACCATCGATGGTGATACGGCCATTTATAATGTCATAGAAGCGCATAATAAGGTTTACCAATGTGGATTTACCAGCACCTGTAGAACCTACGATGGCGACCATAGAGCCACCAGGAATATGGATGTTAATATCCTTCATAAACACATTGGACGGGGTATAACCAAAATCAACATGTTCAAAATCTATAGTGCCTGGATGTGTTGATGTATTACCTAGCGTTTTCTTACCTGTATCGATTTCGGATGGTGTATCAATGACTTCGTAAATACGGCCCAAGGCTGCCGCAGTTTCTTGGAATTTGGTGAGTATATAAGAACTGCGGGATAGAGGGTCTGAAACTTGACCTACATAGAGGAAGAAGGCCTGGATGTCACCGATGGAAATAGAACCACGTAATACCATGAGACCCCCTTGAATCGCAACGAGGCAATAGGTGATTTGATTTAAAAACTTAACGAGCGGTTCGACGAGCTGACTGGTGAAAGCCGCGCTTCTCATACTTTTAAATAGATTGTCGTTCAGAATGTTTACTTGGTTAGTCGTAGTGTCTTCAAGGCCAAAGGTTTGGATAATCGGTTTTCCTACTACAATTTCCTCTATGCCACTGTTGAAAGCACCTAAGGCGCTTTGGTTTTTGAGGTAGACCCGTCGAGCCCGTTTAGAGAGCCAGGTTAAACATAGGATACCAATACATATAATGGCGATGATAGAGATGCCTAGCATCGGGCTGATCCAAATCATCATGGCCGTGGCACCTATAATACCGATAATGGCAGATACAAGGCCCGGTACGCCTTCACCTATAGTTTCAGCAACGGCATCTAAGTCAGAGGTGAGTCGGCTTAGTAAATCCCCACGTTGGTGATCGTGAAAGTATTCGATAGGTAATGAATATAAATGAGTACTCATGCGTGTGCGCAAAGCGAGCACTGTTTTTGAACCGATAGAGGCCATCATGTATTCGCCAAAGTAGGTGAATAAGGCGTGGCCACCATAGATGGCAATAAGCCAGAGAATAATTGTATCAATGGAGGCGAAAATTGTATTAATATCTTGGTTTGTTTGTAAGCCACTCACAATAGCATCTACGACCTTGCCAAGTAATACTGGCGCTGATACTTCAAACATAGCTGCTGTAATAAGTGCTAAGATGAGTAGTGCTAGCCAACTCCATTGGCTTTTGGATTCCATCAGGAAACGGCGTAATGGACTCATGCTGTCACCTCCTGAGACGCTAAAATCTGTTTATATACTGTAGAGGTTACTGCTAATTCGTTGTGAGTGCCATACCCTGCAACTTGACCACGGTTGATGATTAAGATATGGTCTGCTTTTTTAGCAGCACTTACCTTTTGCTCTACGGAAATAAGGGCAGGGCGGTTATCCTTTTGTAACTCCTCGTGCAATGCTGTACGAACAGCACGTTCTGTAGTGCCGTCGAGAGCGGAGAAGCTATCGTCGAATATGAATAAATCTGGTTTGCGCACAAGAGCTCTCGCCATGGCTAGGCGTTGACGCTGGCCTCCTGATAGATTAGTACCACCTTGAGCAACCATATATTGGTAACCACCTTCAAGGCGATTGATAAATTCGTCTGCTCTAGAAAGGCGACATGCATTTTCTACATCCTGAGTGGTAATTTCTTGATTTGGTGCTGCACCATATCGCACATTCATGTCTATAGTGCCGGTGAATAAGTAAGCTCGTTGTGGCACATAGCCAATGCGGGCGCGTAACTCATCCACATTCCATTCATAGATGGACTTTCCCTCAAATAAAATGTCTCCAGACTCGATAGAGAAGAGGCGAGGAATGAGGTTAGTGATTGTACTTTTACCAGATCCAATATCGCCCATAATGGCTAAGGTTTCGCCGTGGTGGATGGTAAAGGAGATGTTCTCTAGCGCAGGCGACTCCGCATTATCGTAACGGAACGTAACATTGCGGAACTCTAAAAGTGGTGTACTATCTGTTGCTGTTGGATTTTCCACAAGGTTTTGGTTCTGTTCTGGGGGAGTGTCATGCCTTGCAGATGGAGAATTTGAAGAGGTAATATTGTCATTATATGGTTTAGGGAATGTATCTGTGTTTTCGTGTTCTAACAACTCGCGAATACGGGTGTAGCATACGCTGGCTTCTGGAATGTCGATGATGATGAATATGGCCATGAGCATGCTCAAGAGAATTAGATTGGCGTACTCGATAACGGCAATGATGTCACCTACTTGTAGAGAACCTAGACTGACGTTATAGCCACCGACCCAAAGAATAGCGACAGTACTCATATTAAATAGAATTAATATGGTCGGTAAACCGATGGCAAAGGTTTGGCGCAACCGCTTATTGAGTTGGGCTGTTTCTGTAAAAATACTAATTTCTTTTTCGTTTTCATAGGTTCTTCTGTTGAAAGCTCTGATTACTGGCATACCAACGATGTGATCTCGAACTAAATCTGTAATATCATCTAATTTAAGTTGCATCGCCTTAATCAGTGGTAAGGCTCGGCTTTCAATAAAGATAATGGTAAGTATCATACAAGCCATAACGGCGAGAATTACGAGGCCTAGTTGCCAGCTTTTGTAGAAGGTAAGTCCTAGACCAACACAAATCATGAGGGGCATCGGGAGAATCATATTTAATCCTTCTCCGAGGACGGATTGAATTTTCTCTACATCTCGGCTTGTGCGCATCAATATGGTGCCAGTACCGAAGTGCGTGAAGTCTCGAAGGGAGAAGTATTGTAAGGCTTTTACCAAATCTTTGCGCAGTTCCTTGCCCATAGAGGCAGAAATGTGAGCGCTCATGGCAACACCTAAGATTGCGGATAATACAGTTAGTAGCGCCACAACAAGCATGTTCATGCTAGAGTTAGTGATCATTTCTAAATCGCCACGGAGTACGCCATCATTGATGATAGATGCCGTTAGCGTTGGTATATATAATGTGCCTGCCACAGTGAGTAACGAAAGGATCGATACGATAATGGCAGGAAACCATAGCGGTTTTATGTAATGTGTAAATGGTTTCATTTAAATCCTTTTAGTAAATTGTATTAAATTAATAATTTTCGATATTTATATTATATTGCATAAAATTAAAAACGACTAGTTTAATAAAAACTATTATAAAAAGTTTAGTATCTATTAATAACTGTTATGTTTTAAGTTATGTACTGATATTAAAAATTTTGATATACTAGATAAGCATTTTTTTGCAATTTTTTGTTTTGAAGTAGTAAGGAGAGTTTCTAATGAAGTTGAATTGGAAATTATTCGCACCGCTTGTAGTAGCTATTCTTGTATGGCTCATCGGTGCTCCTGAAGGTCTTAGCGCAAATTCTTGGATTTATGTAAGTATTTTCGCTGGCCTCGTGGTAGGTTTGATTTTAGAACCAATGCCACCAGCTTTCATCGGTATCATTGCAGTTACCGTATCTATGTTGTTTAAAGTAGGCCCTGCCCCTGTTGTAGATAAAGCAACGGGTGTAGCAAAGGCGATTACTGATGCACAAGCTATCAGCTGGGGTCTCAGTGGTTTCTCTAATGCCATCGTATGGTTGATTTTTGCAGCCTTCATGATTGGTATTGGCTATGAAAACTCTGGTCTTGGCCGTCGTATTGCATTGTTCTTGGTAGCAAAGCTCGGTAAGTCCTCTTTAGGTCTTGGTTATGCCATTGCTATTACTGACCTTGTGTTGGCTCCATTCATTCCAAGTAATGCGGCTCGTTCCGGTGGTACGATCTATCCAATCGTATCTAGTATTTGTCCAATGTTCGATTCCTATCCAGATAAGAACCCTCGTAAAATTGGTTCTTATTTGAACTGGGTAGCATTGGCAACTACATGTGTATCTAGCTCTATTTTCTTGACTGGTGCAGCGCCAAACCCATTGGCTCTAGAATTGTCTGCTAAATCTGGTATCGTAGCAGCTAACTGGGGCACATGGTTCCTTGCATTCTTGCCAGTAGGTCTCATCTTGTTTATCATCACTCCGTTGTTAACGTATGTATTCTGCAAACCAGAGGTAAAAGGTTCCCCTGAAATTGCAGCATGGGCAAAAGATGAATACAAGAAATTAGGTTCCATGACACGCAGTGAAATCTTCATGGCCTTGATTTCTGTATTGGCTCTTGTACTATGGATTGGTGCTTCTACATTCAAAGTCAACCCAACTACAACGGCTTTAATTGTTATTATCTTGATGATTTTTACTAAGATTATGACATGGCAAGACTTCCTTGCTAACAAACCAGCATGGAACGTTTTGACTTGGTTCGCTACACTCGTGCCTATGGCTTCTGGCCTTAAAAACGTAGGCTTCTTAGAATGGCTTGCTAAATCTGCAGGTGGTTCTTTAGTTTCTTTAGATCCTACAATGGCAGTTCTTGGTTTGTTGCTAGCATTCTGCTTGCTTCGTTACTTCTTTGCTTCCGGCACTGCTTATGTAACAGCTATGGTAGGTTTGTTTGCTACTTTAATTCTTCAAATTCCTGGTGTTGATCCAGCTCAAGTTATGTTAATTCTTTTAGTACCAATGGGTATTATGGGTATCCTTACACCATATGGTACAGGTCACAGTCCAATCTGGTTTGCTAGTGGCTACAACAAAGGTCCTGAATTCTGGAAATTAGGGGCTATCTTTGGGATTATCTACCTCGCAATCTTTATCGTGGTGGGGATTCCATGGATTGAGTTCGTAATGCCACTTTTAGGATAAAGTGCTCCGCCGCATTGTATCTCCTTGCGCTCCATTCTGACGCAAGTCGCTTAGAAGATACAATGCGGCTTCTTTTTATCCTGAAATGGCAATACTCACTTCGAGGAGCAAGTCGCTGGACAGGCATATGGCGGCTTTTTCTATCATAAAATGGCATAACTCACTTCGAGGGGCAAATCGCTTAGTAGATACAATGCGGCTTTTTTTATCCTGAAATGGCAATACTCCACAAAACTCGACAATTCTAAAAAAATAAATATAATAGTAGAGTGATAGAAAATTTCTTGTCTAGTTTCTGATGGAGGTGTTTATTATGTCTGCTTCAGAGCGTGTGGTACAGTCGATTTTGTATGAGATTGGTTGTATTTTAATCGGTTGTTTGGTGATGTTGTTTGTTCCGCATGATGGACAGCCCTTTGTATTGATGGTTATTTTTTCCTTGCTGGCTATGGTTTGGAATTTTGTGTTTAACTGGATTTTTGATAAACTAGTACCAGGTGATCGATTAGAGCGCGGACCTGTAATCCGTACGATTCATGCCGTATTGTTTGAAGGTCTATTTATGCTTGCAACGGTACCGATCATCATGTACATGATGCAGATGACTTTTTGGATGGCCTTTATGACTGATATAACGATGACATTGGCTATCTTGGGTTATACCTATATTTATAATTGGGTATATGATCGAGTACGCTTATTTTTTGTAAAAGCTTAGTTTTAAATATGTGAGGTAAGTACCTCTTGTAAAATCTATATCGTATAGTAGGAGGTTCTTATGTCTACCAAGTCTATTACGGGCACAGGCCTATTATTGGCCGTAGCCTTGTTGGCGCAAAGCTTGCGTCTCATTTTCCCATTTATTCCGAATCAGGTGAGTATGTTCCTCATCGGTTCTATTACATCTGCTACGTTTGTATTAGCGACGTGGCGCTATGGTTGGAAAAATGGTCTTGTCATTGCTTGGATTGCGCCTGTAGTAGCGCATTTACAAGGTATGTTGCCGTTGCCACCGTTTATTTTAATTACCGCTCTTGGTACGACCGCCTATGTATTCGTAGCATACTGGTTACAACATAAACCAAAGGCATTGCTTATCATTGTGGCGGCTTTAGTGAAAGCAGGCGTTTTGTTTGGTGGATATTCTTTGTTCTTTTCTCTATTCCAATTTCCACCGAAGATTGTAAATACTATGTTATTTGTGTCTAGTTGGCCACAGCTAGTAACATCTTCTTTAGGCATTATCTTGGCGTTGCTTATTACAAAACGTACAAAAAATTAGGCTAACTTAACCTGAGGTTATGGCAAGCCATTCAAAATAGATATGACTTTTTAGGGGCACTCATGGCGTATGAGTGCCCATTTTTGTTGACCTTAATCATTGTCTACTTTTATAATTAATATATTGTATACAAATATGAGGAGTTGAATGGAATGAAATTTAATACAAAATGCGTTCATGGCAGCGGTAAACCAGATAGCACTGGTGCAATTTCCCCTGCAATTTATATGTCTAGTACATTTTCCCATCCAAAGTTGGGTGATACAACAGGATATCAATATACACGTGAGTCTAATCCAACACGGGATCGTTTGGAACAATTGATAGCAGGTCTTGAAGATGGTAAGGATGCATTGGCATTCTCTTCTGGCATGGCCGCAGTGGACGCTGTATTCCATCTATTCTCCCCTGGGGATCACATCATTTTAGGTGATGATTTGTACGGTGGTTCTATCCGTATGTTCACAAATATTTACGAACAAAACGGCATTGAGTTCACCTATGTTGGTACATCCGATCTTGATGCGGTGAAAGCAGCTTTCAAACCAAATACAAAGGCTGTTTATATTGAAACCCCAACAAATCCGATGATGGAAATTACTGATATTCGTGCCTTGTGTGCCTTAGCTCATGACCGCAATGCACTAGTCATTATCGACAATACATTCTTAAGCCCTTATTTCCAAAAACCATTGAATTTAGGTGCTGATATCGTTGTTCATAGCGGTACTAAATTCATCGGTGGTCATCATGACGTTATTTCTGGTTTCACCATTGTAAATGATGATGAATTAGCTGCTAAATTGCGCTTAACTTATAAAACGGTAGGTGCTTGCTTATCTGCTATGGATAGCTGGCTCGTTATCCGCGGTGTTAAAACATTGGCACTTCGCATGGAACAACACCAAAAGAATGCCATTGCTCTTGCTGAATGGCTTAAAAAACAACCTAAAGTTACAAAAGTGTTGTTCCCAGGCCTTCCTGAACATCCAGGTTATGAAATCAATAAAGCTCAAACTACAGGCTTTGGCGGTATGTTATCCTTCGAAGTAGATAGCGAAGAAACGGCTAAACAAATCCTAGAAGGTGTTAAACTTATTCAATTCGCTGAAAGTCTTGGTGGTACAGAGTCTTTATTAACATATCCTGTAACACAAACTCATCCGGATTTAAAACCGGAAGATGCAGAGCGTAAAGGTATTACACGTCGTTTATTGCGCTTATCTGTAGGTATCGAAGACACAGAAGACTTGATTGCAGACTTGGAACAAGCCTTCAATAAATAAAGGAGTTCCTATGGGACAATATAATTTTGATCAAATTTTAGATAGAACTCACACAAAATCTTTGAAATACGATTTTGCTGTGAAGCGCGGTAAACCAGCGGACGTATTGCCATTCTGGGTAGCAGATATGGACTTTGAGGTGCCACCTGAGTTGAAGCAAATCTTGTTGGACCGCGTAAACCATGGTGTATTTGGCTATACAGAATCCGATGATGAATACTTTAAAGTGTTGAAAAATTGGTTCACTACGCGCTTTAACTGGACACCAGAACAAAAATGGCTCGTTAAAACACCTGGTATCGTCTTTGCTTTGGCTATGGCGGTTCACGCTTTCACCAATGAAGGGGAAGGCGTACTCATCAATCAACCGGTATACTATCCATTTAGTATGGTTATCGATGACAATGACCGTCGTCTTATCAATGTGCCATTAATTAAAGGGGAAGACAAATATACCATCGATTTTGAAGGTATCGAGCGCGCTATCGTGGAGGAAAATGTAACATTATTCCTCTTGTGCAATCCGCATAATCCTGTAGGCCGCGTGTGGACTGAGGATGAGTTAAGACGTCTTGGCGACATTTGTATTAAACATAACGTACTCATCGTGAGTGACGAAATTCATGCTGACTTTGTTTGGAAAGGTCATACGCACAAGGTCTTTGCTGATCTTGGTGAAAGCTACGCAGAACATTGTATCGTATGTACAGCGCCTAGTAAGACTTTCAATATTGCAGGCTTACAAGTAAGTAATATTTTCATTCCTAATGATTCCTTACGTCGTCGTTTTATCAAAGAAATTGACCGCGCTGGTTATAGTCAGTTAAATACGATGGGCATTGTTGGTTGCGAAGGGGCCTATAAAGTGGGTGCACCTTGGCTCGACGAGTTAAAAGAATATATTCAAGATAATATTCAGTTCACCATTGATTATGTAGCAAAATATATGCCGAAAATCCACGTATATCGTCCGGAAGGGACATATCTTATGTGGCTGGATTGCTCTAAGTTGCCATTAAGCCCTAAGGAACGCGATGAATGGATTATTAATGAAGCTAAGTTGTGGTTAGATACAGGTTCCATGTTTGGCGTTGATGGGGAAGACTTTGAGCGCATCAATGTAGCATGTCCTCGTAAAACATTAGAAGAAGGTCTTGAAGCGTGGCGTCGTGCCTACGAGGCTAGAGGCTTTTAATACTATTGGTTAGAATGTTTAGATTAGGTTATCAAATTGTTTAGTGTGTAGAGGTGATAGTATGCCTATTAAAGTAATAAAAAATTTACCGGCCATTACGAAATTAGCTCAAGAGAACATTTTCGTTATGGATACAGAACGGGCGGAGACTCAACAAATCCGACCTTTGCAAATATTGCTAGTCAATTTGATGCCTACTAAAGAAGTTACAGAAACTCAAATCTTGCGAGCTCTTAGTAATAGCCCGTTACAAGTTAATTTAACTCTTTTACATACCGCATCTCGCAAGGCTAAAAATACGGACGAGCAATATTTAGATACCTTCTACCGTACCTTTGATGAGGTGAAGGACGAGTTCTTTGATGGCATGATTATTACAGGTGCTCCTGTAGAGTTGATGCCCTTTGAAGAGGTTGACTATTGGTCTGAATTGGTAGAAATTATGGACTGGGGCGAAGAGCATGTATACTCTACGTTCTATATCTGTTGGGGTGCTCAGGCTGGTTTATATCATCATTTCGGCATTAATAAATCCGTTATGGATGAAAAGCTGTTTGGTGTATATGAACATGATATCTATAACGATCGACCAGTGCTCTTGCGTGGCTTTGATGAAAAATTCTGGATGCCACACTCCCGTCATACTACCGTTTCCTTAGAACAAATTAAGGAAAATCGCAACTTAGAATTGTTGGCAGGTTCTGAACCAACAGGTGCCGCTATCGTTCGTAGCTTAGATAATAAACATATCTTTGTATTCGGTCATGCTGAATACGATTGGGATACACTCAATCGTGAATACGTACGAGACATCAAGAAGGGGATGGATATTGCAGTTCCTGAAAACTATTTCCCAGATGATGATCCTAAACAACGTCCTGTTGTACGTTGGCGTTCTGTAAGTACATTGTTGTTTACAAATTGGTTAAACTACTATGTATACCAAGAAACACCATACATCATTGAACAAATCCAAAAAATGAAATTTGAACGTGATAAAAACTTAGGTGCTTATATCTAAATTATGTTCAGTAGAAATACCCCTAATTACTTTTAACGGTCTCTATAGTGAGATGGTGTTAGAGAAGTAATTAGGGGCTTTTTTGTGTGTATGAGCTGCATATAGCTGTAATTGGTACCTTTTGGATGGGTATTTTATGAGTAAATACATGTTTGGTATAGCTTTAAGTTATGGCTAACTGCATAAATTAATAGTAGACATAATTTTTAAAACATAGTAGTATACTAGGTATAAAGAATGAACTCAATTCACAGTTAATATAAAGGAGTTGTTATAATGAGCAAACAATATAGATTTGAAACATTACAATTACATGCGGGTCATACAGTAGATCCAACAGGTTCTCGTGCAGTACCTATTTACCAAACTACATCTTTCGTATTTAAAGATGCCGAAGAAGCAGCAGGTCGTTTTGCATTAACTAATCCTGGTGGTATTTACTCTCGCCTTGGCAATCCTACTACAGATGTATTGGATGCACGTGTAGCAGAACTTGAAGGTGGTGCAGGTGGTATCGCTGTAGCATCTGGTTCTGCAGCGATTACATACTCTATCTTGAACGTAGCAAGCGCTGGTGATAACATCGTTGCTGCCTCCACATTATACGGTGGTACTTATAACTTGTTCACAGCAACATTGCCACGTTTGGGCATTGAAACTAAATTCGTAAATCCTGATAATTTAGAAGAATTCGAAGCAGCTATTGATGACAATACTAAAGCTGTTTACATCGAGTCCATCGGTAACCCAGGCATCAACCTTATTGATGTACAAGCTGTAGCTGATATTGCACACAAACACAATATCATCTTGATCGTAGATAACACATTTGCATCCCCATACTTGTTCCGTCCATTAGAACATGGTGCTGACGTAGTTGTTCATTCCGCTACTAAATATCTTGGTGGTCACGGTACAACATTGGCAGGTGTAGTAGTAGAATCCGGTAAATTTGATTATAAAGGTTCTGGTAAATACCCTGGCTTCTCCGAAGGTGATGAACACTATAACGGTTTAGTATTTGGTGATTTGCCAATTCCATTCACTGTAAAAATTCGGGCTCAATTGCTTCGTGATACAGGCGCATGCATTACACCACTTGCTGCATGGCAAATCTTGCAAGGCGTTGAAACATTGTCCTTGCGCGTAGAACGTCACGTAGAAAATGCTCGTAAAGTAGTAGACTTCTTGACTAAACATCCTAAAGTAGCATGGGTAAGCTATCCAGAATTAGAAGACAGCAAATATAAAGCCTTAGCTGATAAATACTTCCCTAAAGGGGTTGGTGCTGTATTTACATTCGGCGTAAAAGGTGGTAAAGAAGCGGGTATTAAACTTGTTGATTCCTTGGAAATCTTCTCCAACCTCGCTAACGTAGCAGATGCTAAATCTCTTGTTATTCATCCTGCATCTACAACACATGCACAACTTAATGAAGAACAACAAAAATCTGCTGGCGTAACACCAGATATGATCCGTGTATCCATCGGCCTTGAAAATATCGATGACATCATCGAAGACTTGGCACAAGCTTTGGATAAAGCATAATTTTCGTACTTCCATTATGGAAATACTATAGATCAAACTTTCAGAACATACAAATGACATTCTTGAGCATGACCTCGCTTAAGAAATAGAACACAAACTATCAGACCTATAAAAACTTATACAAAAGACCTCCCTTCATGATCTGCACCCATTTTGTTGGACAGATATAATTAAGCTACTTTTTGGGAATGA
>UPXS01000007.1 GCA_900538355.1 uncultured Veillonella sp. | reverse complement strand
AATAACTGTACATTGTACATCGTCAAAATTGTACATTCTTATATTGACATTTACAAATTAGATATAAGATTGCTAAAAATAAAGCAATATTCTCCTTCATAAACTTATATCTCCTATATAAAATTCTTTAGGAAAATGAATTTTTTTCGGACTAGCTATTTATTCAAAATATCTAATGCTAAATCTCCAAATTAGAACTCAATATATCATTACACTAAATATATATCCCGTAAATATACTCCATAAATATAAATATTAAAACTAATAGTAATAGAGCTAAGATAAATAATAATGAAAAAATACGCATTAAAAACCATCCTCTTTTTTCATACTCATTTAGTGTTCCTGCTTTATTTTTACGCCACAAATTATAAGCACCTAAAACACATATTCCGAATATAAAAATTACATTAAAGTCCTCAATGAATTTAGGTAAACCAATATATGATTTTATAAGGATACATATAAAGAAATAGTTTCCAATTAATGCTAAAAGAGTTACTTTCCATGTACCCCAATATTTAAACATAAGATAGTTAAAACTTAAGAGAGAAAATATAGCTGCTATTTGTTTTTCCATTCGTCTTCTTCCTTCTTGATATACTTTTCGTTTTCTTTGATATATCTTTTTTATATTTATATTTGATCATCCAATTTCTTTTATTATAAAAGTCATACCAATGTCCTCATAATACAATCAAGCTTATTATATTTTTAATATACAGAATATATAAATACACTAATAAGCAATGTTTGATTAATATGAAGTTAGATTGAGAATAAAATAGACATTAAAAATAACAATACAGTAAAGAAAGAAAATAAATAGTAAATCCATTTATTATCACTATTTTTAAAAATTAGTGAAAACAGATATGTACTAAATGATAGCAATAAAAATTCAACCAGGTATTTAAATTCTTTATTTATAGTATCCAGAAACTTTAAATCCGTAAAAAATACAAATAAAAATATGCCAAAACTAATCAGTCTGTATTTTTCATTTATATCCTCATTAGATCTACGGATATATTGAATTACACTATAGGCAAATGCTAAAAACAAGGATATAGTAGCAAAATAATATATTAACTTCATTAATTCTATTACACCTCATTTTTACTTCTTTATATTCCAGAATATTTTTTACAGCACTTATATACTAAATTTACTATCTATATTAAAAAATAAGAAAGAAGATTAATCCCCAAATTAGAATTGGCAGACAGCCTAACAAAAAAGCTTTAACTAAACGCTTTTTTTCTTTTTGATCATCCACACTTCTATATTTATATACAATGCTACCCATTAGTAATAAATAAAAAATCAATCCGATTATAATCGAAATAATATAATATGTTTCAAAAGTAATAAATTTATAATCATATAATTGTTTCAACCCCAAAACGATTATTATAAAAATTGCTATAGAAATAAAAGCTTTTACCTGATTATAGTTTCCCTCTATATAAAAGAATCTAATACGATATAACAAATATATCAAACTTAAAATTGTTAATATCTCGAACATAATTTATTCTCCAATTATATTTAAGATTGTTCTTTCTCAGTCTTCTTAACATTAAAATCTATTATCAATAAGTATTATAAGTTGTCACCCTAATCTGATTCTAAGCATAAGTTTAATTTCCCCTAAAAAATTTAGTCTAAGAGTAAAATATAGCTTTAAAGACTAGAGCAAAATTATATAATTTATACTTATAACACAATACACCTATACACTTTAAATATATTACTTAAAAATACTTTATAAATAGGAAAAACGATAAGAGTAATAATACAGATATTATAATCAAGACATCTAGAGTGCGTATTACACGCCATCCTCTTTTTTCATAATCAGTAAGTGTTCCTGCTTTATTTTTACGCCATAAGATATAAGTACCTACCATACCTATTCCAAGCATAAATAGTGCATTAAAGTCCTCAATGAATTTAGGTAAACCAAAATACGATTCTATTAAAATATTGATTAAGAAATAGTTGCCAATTAGTGTTAAAATTGTAACCTTCCGTGTACCCCAGGATTTAATCATATAATAATTAAAACCTAAAAGTAAAAATATATTTACTATTTGTTTTTCCACACGTTTTCTCCCTTAGGAAATATTCCGGCCATAAAAATGTATTTTAATAACATTATTAAGCTAATGCAATATAACCCATAAAATAAACATAATTCCAATTATGTATATATAGTTTTCATTACGACCATCTTTATATGTACTAGATTCCTTTTTTTGTATATTTCTAATAAAATCTTTGAAGAAATGAATTACTAGGACTGCACCTAATGGATAGAAATAAGCATATCCAGAATTAAAGAACATATAGAATATTATAAAAACAATTCCAGCTACTATACTTAATGAATTTGTAAATTTATATAATTGTGGGTATCGCATATTATTTACCCATTCTTGCTGCTTACGAGTTAAATTTTGTTGTAATACATTTTTATAATACGCACGAAGATCCCAGATTAAAATAAATAATACTATCCCGAAAGTATAATCAATCTTATTTATCATTTATCAGACTTATCTCCTAACTACCATTGAATAATTCTTGTATAATTAAAGGATTCTCTTACATATCCTAAACAGCTTTTAATAAAGCAGAAATAATAAGCTAACTTACGAAAGCAATACCATAAAGATGTATATTTTAATTTACGACCTTTACTATAGTCATATATTATTTTTCCCATAATAGAGAATAATAAAATCAAAAAGATCACATAAAACGCTAGCTGTATCATTCGATAAAACCTCTAATTTTTAATTAACACTATTTATATACCTAAAATTGCTTTCAATATACCAAAGAATATTAACCCACAAACAAAGAATGCTCCATAGAAATCATAGTGGATTTCGGCACCAGTCATATAATCATAAGCCACAGCATATATAAGCGAAATTAAATTAAATAATGCAAATGCATAGAAAAATAATCGTTTCATTATATTCACTTCAATAATTCCCATAATAGAAAAACTATTCCAATAATACTAAAGCATACAACTATAATAACGGACAAAGAATTATTTATATCAAAATAAGTTTTAGATACCCCCACTAATGTTCCATTTTTATATCGGCGATAAAAAATATATTCACCAAGAAAAACGAGTACTAAAGTAACTACAAAATTAACATGGTCTATAATACTAATGTAATCATATATAGAATAGAGGTTTATTCCTCCCCATATATTAGTAAATAAAAATATAGGAATAAACTTTTTAGGATTGTTATATTGATTTTTAAATAACATATAGTTACCTATCAATAAACCAATAACTATATAAAGTGTCGCATCCGAATACAATAAATTACTATACATAAACGTATACTTTCTATTAATCAACAATCAGTAAATTATTTTGAAATCATTTAATAAAATTGTAAACCACCTACCAAAGATAATCAATTTATCTTCAATAGGTGGTTTATTTTATTCACCCTTAGCAATGCGATCTAAGAGTTCAATATAGCTTTGTTTATTTAATGCTGGTGTAAAGTTGTCTAATACGTCTTTAGCACCTGCTGCATCATCGTATAGTAAATCTACGATGGTCATAGCCAAGGCTTGTGCCGTTTTAATATACGCTACATCAGGTACAGAGATTTCATATTCTGCACTGTGTAATACGCCACTGATACAGCCAACCCATGGATGGATAACCGGCATCAAGTGAGATACGTCCCCCATGTCTGTACTAGCTGTAATATGTGGACCTTGGTATACATTGGCTTCACCAAAGATAGGATTTGAATTTTCACATAATAGAGCATTCATATATTCATCATTACGCATCGGTAAATAGCCTGGTAGATCATTGATAATACATGTAGCCCCTACTGCATCACCACCGGCTTTTAATGCTCTGTTAACACGATGGTTACCATCTACAATAGCTTCAATATTAGAAGCACGCACGTAACTTTCAACTTGAACATAATCAGGCACACAGTTTACCAGTGTACCGCCTTGATTAATGATAGGATGGAATCTGAAATAATCGCTTTCTTTGAAAGTTTCACGAATGGAGTTAACCCCCATAACACCCATCAAAGCAGCATTAAGAGCATTGATACCTTCATGAGGTGCTTGTGCCGCATGAGCTACCTTGCCGTGATATTCAATCAGTTTAGATACGAAACCATTAGAGGTACTGCCTAGCCCCATTTCACCAGCTGGAGTTTTGGCTGTCTCCACATGCATTTGCATAGCCATATCGATATCGTCAAAAGCACCTTCATAGATGAGCTGTTGCTTACCGCCCATATACTTAAGCTTACCTTGCTCACGCAATTTATTGCGGTAATCAATCTCAATCATTTCCTCTGCAGGAACAGCAAATAGTACAACATCGCCTGCTAATTCGTCCATCACTGCTTGTAGGCCTATAGCTACGGCAAACATATTAGTAATTTGTACATTATGACCACAGCAATGGGCAGCTCCTGTTAAATCATCAGCACGAGGATGGCGAGGACAGAGAATGGCATCTAATTCCCCAACCATGGCAACCGTATATTTACTATCTCGGCCTTTCATTCTACCTTTTACACCTGTCAGTGCATGACCTGTAGTATAAGAAATGCCAAGTTCATCAAACATAGCTTGAACCTTTTTAGAGGTTTTTACCTCTTTAAAACCCAACTCAGGTTCAGCCATAATAGATTCTGCTAATTCTCGTAAACGTGGTTGTGCATCAACAATAGCTTTACAAACACGTTGTTTTACTTCTTCCTTTGTCATACGGCTCATAATATCTCCTTTATAAAATCGACCGTATAAAATACGGTCGATCATGGAATCCTAATGTATGGATATCTTATGAAATATAAATCTATAATTATATCTTAACATAGTTTAGACATCTAACATTATGATTTAGTATTAAATTAAACCTTCTAAATGAAGTACTAATTGTGCTAATGCTGTTGCACAGATGAAAGTACCTGCTGTTACAGCTAGTGCAACAGGAATAATGCGCCAAGATAAGCGGCGGAATGCACCAAGGTCTTTACCTAAGGATAAACCTGCATAAGCAAGTACAGGTGTTGTTGTTGCAAGGAATGTAACTTGGCTAGTTTTAGCAATAATCCATTCTTGTCCAGGCATACCTGGTAAGGATGCAATAACACCAACTAAAGATACCCAGAATACCATAGGCAATTTATTAGCATATGGTAAATTAGAGATTAAAGCGCCAATTGTAGCAAGGGCTGCCAAGATAGCTACGCCAACTAAACTATCGCTAAATAGATGTTTGCCATCCATTACATTACCTACTGCAGTGATGATAGCAGCAATACAGATAACGATGACAAATTGTGTTAATTTTTCGCTTTTACTCATGACTTGCTGCCTCCTCTGCTAAATCTTGTTCACGTGTACGACCTGTAAAGAAATTGTATGTTTTTTCCATAACTGGTAAAGAAACAAATAGACCAAAGTATACGCCTAGAACAGTAGTCAACAAGTTTGCTGCCCCAGCAAGCGCCATAATTTGTTGTTCATAATCTGGATATACTGCAATGATTGGAGCAGTAGCAGCAGCCATCATACTAGCACTACCTACACCAGCGCCCATAGCCAATGCCAATGGATGGAACCAACCAGATTGTGCCAACATCCCAGCCAATACGGAGGACCACATAGCACCGATAAGAACGCCACAGATGTACATGCCCATAACACCACGGCCCTCAGGAGAGCTAAAGCCAAATTTGTCGATAATAATCGCTACATTCGGTTCACGGTCTACAGAGTAACAAGCACCTACTGCTTCACGACGCATACCTACTAATAAAGCTACAGGTAAACCGAATACAATAGTACCAAAGAAGTGGCCCAGCTCTTGTAATAACAATGCCCAGCCTGCACTTGTAAGAATACCAAGATTTGGACCAATACCTAAACCTACTTTTACCATCAAGATCATAACGGCAATACCGATATAATCTGCAGATTTTTCCATCTGTTTAATGGTTAAAATTTTAAATTTAGGAATAGAAATTAATAAACCAAGAATCAATGTGTACAATAATGGCAATAATACAACAGGACCTAGTTTTTTTATGCCTATAAATTCAGCGACTACGGTTAATACGAGCGCTAGAAAATGTATTTTGAGATTTCCCAAAAGCTGCATAATGACCTCCTATAAAAACATATAATATAATATTGTTATATTATAAATAATTGTTATTAAAAGTGTCAATTACAGATGTACATTTGTCTATTAGTATTAAATTTTTTCATACGTATCTTGAGATACAGATAATTTATACTAGTTATGCTTACTAGAAAATATTTCTCCATTCAACACCTCATATCATATAAACAAAAGGCAGTTTGATCTCTCAAACTGCCTTTTTACTATCATTAAATTATGGAATTTAAAAACTTAACGCTTTGTAATGGTTTACCGATTTCTTGCTCGCAGTATGCAAATAGTAGCTTTTCAAGTTCCTTCCAAATTGTTTTTGGAAGTTCTATAGGCGTGTCTTCGCCCCACTGGTAAGCGAGAATTTGAGGTAATCCAGCTTTTACAGAACGAGAAATACTTAGATTTGTCGTTTCTTTCACCTGTATCCAGAATGGATCGATACCATCTTGATGTGAAAAAGCATTAGCACTAGGCACAACACCTGCGAGGGATAGTAATTGCCATCCTAGCATTATCGTTCCTAGCTGTACATTGCGGCGCCGTATTTGCTTGGAATAGTTTACAACGGTATCAAACACCTTGCGATCTACATCATACATAGCAAAAAGTTCTTGAATGAGCTCACTGGCCACTGCAGCATAAGCAATATTATCTAAATTAACATCTAATGATTCTACCACATAGGAACCATCAATTTGTGTAACATTTACATATTCACCATCAGGTACGACCGTTATATACATGGCACTAAAGGGGCGTAAATAGGAACTGTTACGCATGGTCATCATACGCTTATGCGGTATAGATGCACGAATGAGCCCTAAGCTAGGTGTGATAAAAGTAAATACGGAGTATAGCTTATTTTTTTTTCGACTAATGACGATGGCAGGTGTGTTAAAACCACCATTAAGCTTCTTCATGTTCTTCTTCCGTTGTTTCCTCTACCGGTAAAGGTGTTACTTTAATACGAGAAACGCGATACCCTTGCATTTGTGTTACTTCAAAGGTATATCCCAATGCATCGACCGTATCACCAACGATTGGCGTCCGTTCTAAGAGACCAAATACATAGCCACCGATTGTATCAGAGTCAGAATCGTCGATTTCAACATCCATCATTTCTTCTACTTCGTCTACAAGGACCTTGCCATCAAACTCGAAGGACCCATCTGCATAAGCGATTTTAGCTGGTAAATGTGGTTCATGTTCATCTTGTATATCACCAACGAGCTCTTCAATAATATCTTCAAGCCCTACGAGACCAACCATACCACCGTACTCATCTACAACAACAGCTTGATAAATACGGCGAGTTCTCATGTATTGTAGTAATGTAGATAATTTCATTACTTCTGGCACAGTTAAAATATCTCGTTTTACATTACGCAAATCTTTACGCGCTTGATTAGGACGTTCCATGAGGTCCTTAATATGAACAAGACCGATGATATGATCCTTATCTTCTACACATAGAGGGTAACGGGTATGTGCTTTAGAACGAATAAATTTCATCGCTTCATCATAGCCGTCTTCAACGAAAATACAGTCCACATCTTGACGTGGTACCATAACCTCTTTGGCTCTACGGTCCACAAAGTTAAATACATTGTCGATCAACTCGGATTCCACTTGGTCTAGTTGACCTTCTTCATGGCTTCGAGAAATCATCATACGAATTTCTTCTTCAGAGTATACAAGGTCTAGCTCTGTTAAATATTTTGTTTTGTAAAAGCCCAAAATAACAGTGGAGATTTTGCTAGCAATCCAAATAAACGGATATACCAAGCGACCTGCCGCTACTACGATACGGCAATAGGTATTTACATACTTTGTTGGGAAGGATAAACCTAATGCTTTAGGTACAATTTCACCAAAGATAAGAACAATTAAGCTAATAAATAGCAATAAAAGTATATCTAGTACAAAGTGCATCCATGTACTATGTACATTAAATACCGATACAAGTTGATTTACGATATTATCAAATACATAAGTGCCAGTTCCAGCAAGAGCCAAAATAAAGAATAAAATCAAAAACTGAGTCGTATTTAAGAAATACTCAGGGTTTTGATAGAGCTTTAATAAAAACTCTCGATCCTTTTCCAAGAGAATATCCATATCCTCTACATGCTCTTTACGAAGACGAGCAAAGGAGAACTTTGCAACCACAAAAAAGTTAATTAAAAATATACATACAAGACCAAACCCTATGGGTAACAGGCCATCTACACTATCCATCTTAATTCCTTTCATACAATTGAGAAAACAAGTTAGTCTTTATTATAACAAAATTTATTTTCTATAACCAAGTTCAGATAACATGCCAGATTTATTACGCCAATCCTTTTTAACCTTAACCCAAAGGTCTAAGTACACCTTTGTAGCCAATAGTTTTTGAATATCTACACGGGCTTCAGCACCGAGTTGTTTCAACAAGGCACCTTTCTTACCGATGATAATGCCCTTTTGAGAATCTCGTTCACAGTAGATAGTAGCACGGATATAGGTTGTACCATCATCACGTGTTTTCATTTCATCTACGTCTACAGCGATAGCATGAGGAATTTCATCACGAGTAGCCAATAAGATTTTTTCACGAACGATATCGGAAATGATAAGGCGTTCTGGTTGATCCGTAATCATATCTTCTGGGAAGTATTGCGGACCTTCCGGTAATGTTTCCTCTAATACATTTAGAACTTCGTTTAGGTTCTCTTTATCCTTTGCAGAAATAGGAATGACCCCTGCAAATGGATATGCATCTTGATAAGAAACAATGGCTTCTAAAAGCTCTTCTTTTTTGAGAGTATCAATCTTGTTAACTACCAAGAATACAGGAACCTTTACACGTTTCAATTGTTCAATAATGAAGTTGTCCCCAGGGCCGCGCTTTTCATTACCTGCTACTACAAATAAAACAGCTTCTGTTTCTTTTAAGGACTCAATGGCAGCGTCTACCATGAATTCACCTAATTTATGTTTTGGCTTATGTACACCTGGCGTATCCATGAAAACAATTTGTTTTGCTTCATCTGTATATACACAGATAATGCGGTTACGCGTTGTTTGAGCCTTATCGGATACGATAGCGATTTTGTCACCAATAAGGGCATTAATTAATGTAGATTTACCAACATTAGGGCGTCCTACAACGGCAACAAAGCCAGATTTAAAATGTTCGTTCTTATTCATTATATGGTGCATCCTCCCGCACATAACCGAGGTTACCTAAGATAAATTCCTCTTCAGTACGCATCTCTTTTTTATCTTCATCGTTCATATGGTCATAGCCTAAAATATGTAAGCAGCTATGAGTCGTTAAATATGCTAATTCTCGTTCAAAGCTATGTCCATATTCAATAGCTTGTTCACGAGTGCGCTCTAAGGAAATAATCATATCCCCAAGTAAGTGATGTTCCTCTTCACTACCTTCGTAATCATCCCCTTCATTTAGGGCAAAGGACAATACATCGGTAGGTCTATCAATGCCGCGATATTTCTTATTAAGCTCGTGAATTTTAGCATTATCGCAGAGTAAAATACTCATTTCATCTTCTTCAAGACCATATACGCGACTTACTTCATCACAGACCTTGCGTATAACAGCCTCAATATTGGAATCCTCTTGAATTCCTTCATCATAGCTAATATTTATATACATGCTTATCCTTTCGCTACATTCTCTTTGAATACTACGCTAGATTCTGCAGTCTCACCAGCTAACTTACGTTCGTGATATGCATCGTAAGCTTTTACAATGCGACCTACTAAATCATGACGAACAACGTCTTGATCGCTAAAGTAAACCATATTAATACCAGGTACATGACGCAATACCTTTTCAGCCTCGCCGAGACCAGACACAACACGTGGTGGCAAGTCAATTTGTGTCTTATCACCGTTCACAACCATTTTAGAATTGTTACCTAAACGGGTTAAGAACATTTTCATCTGCTCAGCCGTTGTATTTTGAGCTTCATCTAGTATAACGAACGCATTTTCTAAGGTGCGACCACGCATATATGCTAGTGGTGCTACCTCGATAGTACCGCGTTCCATAAAACGTTGTACTTGCTCGATGCCAAACATTTCATGTAAAGCATCATAAAGAGGTCTCAAATATGGGTCTACCTTATCTTGTAATTCGCCAGGTAAGAAGCCTAATCGTTCACCAGCCTCTACAGCAGGGCGAGTCAAAATAATTTTATCTACATTGCGGTTTTTCAAGTAGAATGCAGCTAAAGCTACGGCTAGGAATGTTTTACCTGTACCAGCAGGGCCAATGCCAAAGGTAATGGTATTTTTACGAATGCTATCTACATAGTATTTCTGACCTTCCGTTTTAGGCGTAATATTTTTCCCCCGCATATTAACGGATAAGGTATCTTCAAACATAGTATGTACAGCATCAGCTTTGCCATTAGCAACGAGTTTTGCGGCAATACGAACTTGAGACTCAGTGATGGTACTGCCTTCACGGTATAGGAACACAAGTTCTTCTAATGTGCGATACAAGGCCTCTACTTGTTTTTCATCACCCTTGATAACAACAGTATCCCCGCGTGCCACTACATCTGCAGAGATGACTTCAAGCATCATATGTAGATATCGATTATGTTGACCTAGTATGGATTGTGCTAGGTCATATGTAGGAAATGTAAAAACTTGTTCGCTCATATAACCTCCTAATCTATAAACTTACGAACGGCTTTGCCGTTTAAATAATCACATAAATCACCTTGATGAGCATCTAGTTCGTCTAACTTATCATCAATTAAATCTTGAACACGCCACCATCCCATAGACCAGTTTGTAAATAACGTATTATCTTCAGGTGCTCTCCCAACAAGACGCTGTAATACAATGTCAGGATGTAAGTGACGTACAAAATTCACAACCCGATCAGCATATTCTTCGGCACTAATTAAGGTGAATTGCCCCTCTTGATACCACTTAGCCATCAATGTATTTTTCACAATATATAAAGCATGCAGTTTAACTTGATCTACGCCAAGGGCTGACAAAATTCGAGCCCCTTCTATGGTATCTTTCATAGTATCCCAAGGCAAATTGACAATCATATGGGTTGTGACATTAAATCCATATCTCTTAATGCGCAATACAGCATCAATAAACTGAGCTAAATCATGACCACGATTAATCTTCTCAAGGGTATCGTAATTGACAGTTTGCAAACCTAATTCAATATAAATATCCTTATGAAAGCGATCTCTAATATCAGCTAATATGTCTAAATATTCATCGGCAATACAATCTGGTCGTGTTGCAATAGCAATACCTACAGCTTCGTCGATACAGCCTTGCTCCATATAGCTTTTAAAGTCATCAAGTCCCAAATAGGTATTACTAAAGTTTTGATAATAGGGTATAAATTTTTTCGCCTTGTACTTAGGGCCAATGTGAGCAATGTTTTCCTCTAATTGCATGCGCACTGTCATCCAAGCAGGACGATTTTCATAGCCCGCACCGATTTCACCACAGAAGGTGCAGCCCCCTACGCCAGCCGAACCATCTCGATTTGGACACGTTAGCGGTAAGGCAACAGGCAGCTTATAAACCTTTTCCCCATAGGTTTCTTTATAATATTTAGATACCATGCGGTATCGTTTTGGTCTCGTTGTATCGGTCATAACACTCCTATTTAACTAACCAATCATCACTTGTTATGTAATATTTCAACTATCCAAAATTAGATAAATTATTTTTGTATTACTAACAAGCCTCTATTTCAGGACGTATAAAAGGTTTTACCTCTTTATTAACGTCAATTACAACTGTAAATGGTGCACTAGGTACATTATCTATGCCCAATACATGTGCCGTGTCTTTAGACATTGGCATCTCCACATATTGTTGACGAATCTTACGCCATTCTTTAAATGTATAATTTGGAATATACTGAGAGGCAAGCTCTTCGTTGCGCCAGAATGCTTCCCCTTCTTGTAAAAGTTCCTTTGTCTGCTTCGGCAAACCAACGGCTTCGCTCCGGACCTTACCACGATAGCTAACAAGTGTATCGTACTGTAATAATTCAGCTGCTACTTTATCGCCTTTAGACAAGAAGAAATTATATAAGAACTCGATTTGGTCGATGTCTTTTAAATTAACCTTGTGATTGCCTGCATCAAGCCAAGCCTGTGTCATTTCACAGAAATAAGAAAAAGCGTCTTTTTTAGGCTCCACATTGGTAGGATCATACTTTTTCATTGGTGGTACATGATTTGTTACTGTATCTTCACCAGTTATGGATGTATCAGTATGTTCCTTAATAAGCTTACTACCAATATAACCAAAGACAGTTCTAAAGCGCTCGCTATTATAGAAGCGTTCAAACACATCTTCAAAGTGCTTCAAGAAACGAACGTCTTTATATGGCAATACATGGGTACTTAAAACCTCGTAAGGTGCTAAAGGATCACTAATGTATTGGTATTCCTCCATGCGACGTACACCAGAGCCTTTTAGTAATTTTAAGAAACCTATTTGTAGCGCATGAGGTTGTAAGCTAAATAAATCGTTGAAGGATAATCCAAATCGCGCTTTATTCTCGTATGGTAATCCTACAATCAAATCCATATGTACATGTGTACGACCGGCTTCGATAATAGGACGGATAGCCTTTTGAATGTATGGCCAATCATTGTAACGATTAATAGCATCCAAGGTTTTCTTATGTGTACTTTGTACGCCCACCTCTATTTGAATACGTCCTGGCGGTGTTTCACAGAGAATTTGTGTTTCCCACTCCGTCATGAGTTCTGGTTCCATTTCTAAATGGAAATTCGTCTCTGTATTAGCATCTCGCATAAATTCCATCATAGGGCGATGATGATGTGGTGCACAGTTAAATGTTCTATCTACAAATTTAATTTGTTTTACCTTGTGATCGATAAACCATTGTAACTCTTTGAAGGTTCTCTCCTGTGGGAAGAACCGCACTGTATTCTTATTGCCAGATAAGCAATACTGACAAGAGAACGGACAACCACGAGAGGACTCATAGTAGATAATTTTATGTTCTAAATCAATCATATCCTCTTCTACATATGGAAATGGAATAGTGCTAAGATCTTTAACCTCTACGGCCTCAGTAGAGCCCATAAGCTGTCCAGAAATATGGCGCCCACGAACGCCAGCAATTTCCTCTGTAAGGCCATCCTTGCCATTTGTTAGTGCGCTAATGAGTTTATAAAAGGCTTCTTCCCCTTCGCCTTGTACAACATAATCTACAGCATGGCAACGATTTAGAATTTCATCGGCAGTGAAAGATACCTCCGGACCGCCTAAGATAATTTTAATATCTGGTCGAACTGCTTTCACCATGTCCACCACATGTAAGGTCATTTCAATGTTCCAGATATAGCAAGCAAAGCCCAAAACATCTATATTGCGCTCTGTAATATCGCTAAGAATATGTAAAACAGGCATATTAATAGTATATTCTACTATATCGTATGCCTGTCCGTGAGCCTGCCCGTAGGCTTTGAGATATCGCAAAGCCAGGGAGGAATGTATAAATTTTGAGTTTAATGTGGATAAAACTACGTTCATAGGTCCCCTTTATATCATCGAATGGCTCAGCCACCGTCTAGTCATAATATATGTATTTTATCATATATTTTTAGTATTTTCATATATTTAGTTAAATTCCAGTAATAATCATCGTGGCCATGTTTTTGCATAGAATGATTATATACAAAAATCATCAAGAATAACATATAGATTTTGACGTTTATTTGACGTCAAAAAAATAAGGGGTACCGTTTGGGTACCCCTTTTGTTGTAATTTACCATTCAATATTATGTTTAGTGGTAAAATTTGCGTTTTTTACTTCTAATCTAATTCAGTCAGTCTAAACAACTTACCGTTTCTAAAAATCATTTCACATCGATGGTTATTTTCATCGACGAGTGTTGCTTCAAATAAACCTTCTTCAGGAACTTGAATATCTTCTGCAAAATTGTAAGTCTTTCCGTTAAATTCAAATGTCTTTGCCATATTTTTTTTACCTCATTGTAATATTGCGCCACCAATATCAATATTGTAAGCGTCAATTATCTTTTTTCGTAATTTTCTAAACTCTTTACCATGACCTTTGAAATGACACTCGACAGTAGCATGTGCCAGCTCATGATAGATTGTGTTTAATTCGATGCCTTTATCATGATTATCCTTGCTCAGTTCAATCAAGCAGGAATCATCATGATACCAGTATGTTATGCCTAATAACTTTTTACTTCGTCCAATATATTTATGTATTAATAAATCGGATTTAAAAGAATAGCCCAATGCCTCAATATTAGCTATTGCTTTTAAAAATATATCAGCATATGGCATCATATCATCATCAAGATATAACGTACTCATAATGTTTTCTTCCAATAATAAACTATTAGTTGACTGTTGCAAACCGTGCAACTCGGAGATAATTAGATCACCATTCCTTTACTGTATATAGAATGCTGCCACCTTCAAAATGCTGTCCGTCAAAGTGTGTTAGTACTTCGACTTTGCCTGCTTGATAGCCAATAGTTTCATAAGCTTTACTATCTAATACTGTTACACCAGCTTTAATCTTATGGGTCTTATTTAGGTTGATTTTATAAACGTCCACCTTTTGCTGGTCTGTATTAGCAACAACAGCAGTCCTATCTGACTTTTCAGTAGCGGCTTTAGGTAATGCCGGGTCCTCATGTTTGATAGCCTGTTGCGTTTGTTTGGCCGCCTGTTCTATGGTAGGAGCCTGCACATAATACGTGGCTACAGGTTGAGCAGTTTCCATCTTGGAAACAACTTGCTTAGCCTCATCTTTGGTAATATGAATAGCATTAGCTAATTTGACAGGATCCTTTACTTGTTCCTGTTTTAACAGTATCGGCTTTTTGACTTGATATGAATTATATATAGACACCCCTACAATAGCTAAAATAATTAAAATTAGCCCCCCTATGAGGATTTTATGTCGTTTTAGGTAAAACAATACCTTGAAAGTCCAAAGGCTCATTATAGACCCCTTTCTTGCATTTCTTGTGAAAACATTTCTAGTGCTTGCGCTTTTTCTGCATCGAACCGTTCAACAAGATTTTCACGTAACCAATCTGGATTACCATCATAGTTCCATGGATGCAATTTGCGCTGTTCATATACCCCATTAATTAAATCCCAGTCAAATTTAATATCGTTCACATAAGATAAGTTCCAATCAGGCTCCCAACCCGGAACATATTGCATGGCCTCTTTAAAAAGATTAACAACTTCACCGGGACCATATTGAACAGCAGCGGAAAATACAACATCACGTAATGCTCGACTATGGATATTAACATCAAACAATTGATTAGATAGCTCGCTACACGCCACATCATAATAAGCATATTTGATGTAATCATGCTGCATTGCCATAAATCCATTAGGATCTATAGTTCCTAATTCTTGCCATTTGTTAATGAATTCATCGGAATTGATAGAGCCTGCACTTTGAAGAGCCCTTGCATAGTCTTTGTAGAATCCATCTTCTTGGCGCAAGCCCCAACCGAGGAACGCATCCACGCTCCCGCAATTGCTGGCTAATTGATAAGCGCCATACGATACACCGCCACGGTCCCCCTCACCAGTTGATACAATAGCTGGGTCCCCATTACTTTCATATGCCGCACTTAGTTGTCCTAGTTCTGCTGCCATTTTCATCACTCCTTTTCTTTGTCATTGCTTCCGCCGTTCATGTACTGCGAACGCTTAACACCGCCAGTTGCACCAATATAGCCGCCCAATACACCGACTATTACACTTGCCAAGTCTTTTTGTTCAAGATAAATAGTCATGATTAAGGCGGCCGCTAATGCAAGCAAGGTGATAGTGTCCTCATAATTGATTTTCATTTAATCGCCTCTTTTACAGATTTAATGAATGCTATTAACTGTTTGACTAATCCGATCGCACGTTTAAACCACCTCGATTCCACTAACTCCAGTTCAATCATATTTTCAACACAGGATGCTAACTCAATCACAATGGGAATGAGGTACATCCCTGTGCTTAAAAACGTATCTAGTCGACCTAAGAAAATAAATTCCACATCTGGCAATGTAAGTAAGATAAACGACAATACAAATAACCAAGGATATGATTTAACAAGTTTCTTCGTCATATCGGCTCGCAGTTTATTGCTAACTAGGAACCTATGTTTCTTGCCGTTGATTTCAACATATCCCCATCCACGCCAAAGAATGGCCAATATTGTATTGGCAACTGTACAAGGTCTATTTGTTGCAATATTAAAATTGCGCACCTCCACCAAGATGCGCAATATCGTATCAACAAATACCAATATCAAAGTACAAAATATAGCTAATGATATTTGTACAAGTTCATGTTCATTTAATCCCACCATAATAGGTGGTGGCGGAGCGAAGATTTCAATCATATGTTCCCTGTCCTTTCAATAATTAACCTATTTAAATGTTTACTAATATTTTTCTGTATTGAAATTTGATTATCTATATTGAAAATTATTTTAATCAAATTAGGTGGCACTCTTTTAGTTGTTATAGTAATTTCAATATTTTTGGAGTTAGGAATTATTAATTCCCTCTCTGCTGCATCAGATGCGTCCATAAAAACACGATATTTTCCTTTTGGTAAATATACGTACCATTTATTAAACGATTCAACATTACGTGCTTCCCATTTCCATGTATTGAATGTAATTGGGTCATATTGAACATACCCTTTATCACCGTTTGGTTTAACAACATTTAAAGGAGTTACATTTCCAGAAACTCTTGCATATAAATCCTGTCCATTAAAACGGACACGGATGTAATTACCACCCGTGTCCTGTGCATTTTCTGTTAAATTGTATGTTTGTATTTGCCCATTAGGCGTCTTGGTTTTGATAACTGCCATTATTCCACCCACAATTCTGCACCATTTGCGAATGTAATTCTGTTTTGTTGCCGTTCGCCATACATCTTATGCCAACCAGTATCAGTACCATTGGAAATACCTCCGTAATATAGGCCATCAGAACCATTATCAATCAATAATAATCTACCTTGCCATTGTTCAGAATTACCAAACTCCATAACAACGCCATTATTAGGCGCATTAAGCGCACCTTGTTTAACTTCTCTAAATACAACACACCCCAATGAAGATGGGTCTTTTGTATAATCTGAGTTAGTATTCATTCGATAACTCATAAAACCGCTAGAAGTAATAGCACCAGCAATACTTGTATTTCCGTTTTTCTTAACATATGAACTATCTGCCGTAGTTTTAGATAAAACTGTTCCAGTATCTGACATATCATCTTCTGTTAGAACTCTGAATGTTTTATTTTTGTTAGCATCGTAATACCCAATTGAGGTTCCTAAGAATATAGTTCGGTTGTCGCTCATACCAAACTCAATGGAATCACCAGTTGACATCTTAACGGCATGATGAGCGCTTCCTTTAGTATCCGTTACTTGAACAGAGGTATTATTTGGCATGATGATTGGGCCTTTCATCTTGCCACCACCAAGGCCTAAATAATCAAGATTTTTCAACCGTTGCATATTGATTGAGTTTTCAAAGTCGTAATTTGGGTCACCTACATAAATATCTACTTGGTGACGTTTATTTGGCTTTTGAGTTAGTACCGCAAAATAGAACTTGCTGTTATAGTAAGCAATATCTTCGATTTCGGTTTCACGGTTAATCTCAATAATCTGTTTAACCGTCCCAAACGGAGTACATTCAACCAAGCTGCCTAGCGTTGCGGACATAATAGCACCATTCAACATGAAAGCTCCGTTATTGTTCATATCCGGATAGATATAATCGACTTGATAAGTCTTGAGCTTTTTGAAGTCATCATTATACAAATTGATTGTCCGTACTCGTTGATTGCCGGCGATAGGTACAATGGATACATATGTCCGTGTAATCGGATCATAGTCAATGTTGAATACTTTTTCTTGCAATGTAATAGTATTTTCGATTGCCATAGTGTCGGCATTGATAACCGTCAAATTATTGCCGTTTTTAAGCCCATTTGCGATGTAAATCTTATTGGTGTATCGATTGTACGTCATAGTATTACAATGCCCTAGACGCTCAGAATCCGTGAATTTATAAGTACCTACTTTTTCAAAAGTATCTGGGTTAAGCTCGTAAAGAATTTGATTAGTACCTTCACCATTAATACAGGCAAGTACAAATACATTCTTTTTAGAATTGTAAGTAAACCCTTGGCATTGGTTAACCTCTTCGCCATATTGAATGTTTTTCACAAATGCGATATTGGATGCCCCTTTTAGCATTGGTGTTTCTGTTGGATAATACGGCTTGATATTGTTATATACACCCATATCCATTACAGAACCTACTGTATTAAAGGTTAAGTGTTCAGTTAGTTTGTATTGTCCATTTGGCACTAATAAAATTTTATTAGCCAAATTATCATTAGCTCGTTTAAATGCAGCCGTATCATCAGTTACACCATCGCCAACGGCTCCGAAGTCTTTAACCGATACGATACCATTAAGTGATTCTTTTCCAATGTATTTAGCATCAGCTTCAGACTTGGTTACAATTCCTTTGCCACCGGGTATTGCTATTTCTTCAGCTTTAGCAGCTGCTACCTCTGCACGTTTAGCCGCATCTTCTGCTTTCTTAGCATTGCCTACACTAGCAATTTGTTTGTTGTTAATATCGGTCTTAATAGCATCTGCTTTTGTAACTAAATCATTAATGTTTTTCTTGTCGGTTTCTGCTTGTGCAGCATATGCCTTTGTGTTATCTGCTAATGCTTGTGTTTTCTCAAATGTATCAGCACTTTGGATAAGAGCCGTATTTGCAGTCGCCAATTTATCGTCTACTGTTTGAGATAATGCATTGATATTATCATTGATGGCTGTTAGTTTTGTCGCATTGTCTTGCACTTCATTGGCTTTTGTCTCTGCCGTAGATGCAGCTGCAATTGCTTTTTTAGCAGCTTCAATGGAGTTATCTACAATATCACGTGTAACTTGATTTGGGTCTTCATCAGCGCCTACATTAATTTGTAGTGTGCGATCCAACTGTTCTTTCATTTCTTGAAGAATTAAAATAACTTTATCACCCATATCTTCAATGTGATTGTATGGCCATTTGTTAGCTAATTCTGTAGTTTGTGAAATTGGAGTTTGTCTAACTAAAACAACTTTATAAGTTGCCGGCAATGGTTCACCAATACTTGGATACGTTAAAGTTTTATTTTGCGCATCATATAAGATGTTCCCTGTTTGCTCCGTATGTCTCCCATTTTCATCAACTAAAATAAGGTTAATGTCTTTAATATTATTAAAGTCATACGGCCAAATATAAGTCTTGTTAACTCCATCACATTGATATTGAACAACTGGATTGTTGACTTGTGGAATCACAATATCCCGCCTTTCTTTGCTGCATATAAAGAGGACTACCTGAAATTAGGTAGTCCTTACTTTTATTTTTTCTTCTTCTTTTCTTTTTTAATCTTTAAACGCTTGTCTAACAAAATTGACATGAATACATCTTCAATCTTGGCATCCGTATCAGTTAGCCCTACACGCAACAATGTCCAGAAAGCATCGGTTACGGTATCACTAAAACCAGTTACACGGTTAGAAACCTGACTGAGCGAACGGCCTACATCAACGATATCTTTATTGTCACTTGAGATAGCTTGACCGGTATCCCATAATTTCTCAAAGATACTTAATCCCATTACGGTATTACCTTTATTGTATGGACGTTCTCCTAAAATAAATTTCATACCCATAGTGGCTATATCTCTCACTAACGGAATACCCATGGTTCCTTGTTGTACAAATTCTTCGGCAAAAGACTTGGCGATAGATTCCGGATCATCATCGTCACCATTCGTCAGCGATTTATAAATTACCATGCCAATTGCTTGTGATACAACTGTCCACCATAGCATTCGAGCAAATTGTGTCCAGTCCCCTTTATCTTTTCCTGCATACCACCCTTCAGCAATAATGTTGTATAGAGTGTTTGCGTATGAGTAAAATGGAACGAATAACTGCGTTAATGGATTTCTTGCTCGTTGAATAGCTGCAGCGTCTTTAGTATCGCCACTTCCGAATATATCTCGTATTGCTCGGTCACCTGCTTCAATTGCTTGTTGATTAATCCACTCAGTACTTAACCCTTCCTTGGATTGGAGTTCAGCAATCTTTTGATCATACGCAAATTTCCATACTGGTATGGATAATGCGAAGTCTGTTTCCGTGAGCAGTCGGAATCCCATATTATTAATTTCATCACGGATTTCAGCACCTTTTTCAAACTTGTACCCGCCGATATTCTTATCATTAATACGGAGCCCCTTTCCTTGGATGTTTAATCCCTTCTTCAAATCTTTATCCAAAGTTTGAATACGTTCCCTCATGAATATGGATTGTTCCATAACAAAATCACGGGTATTGTTATAAAGCTCTGTACCGTGGCCATAGAATCCTACACCTGCATGATTAACGGCTCGAAGTACATTACCGGCACCAATACGATATGCAGCAACAGGAATATTCAAGGTATTCTGAATGGCAACTGATACACGGCCAGCCATGATAGCCATAGATGTGTTTCTCTTTAATGCTGTAACAATCTTACCAAATGCATCAAGCTTAGCCGCTTCATCCTTCCAATTATCACGAACCCAAGTCCGCAAGAATTGATAGGAATTAATTCCAAATTTCTCAACAATATAGTTTTGAAACTCTCGATTGGCTACTAACCGATTTACATCCGTCACAGCTTTACGCATAGTAACGTGATTAATAGCTTCTATAATCGAATTTAGTATAACGTCAAAATCAAGCAATAAAGATTTATCCTTAACCACATCTAAACGGCTTTTAGTAGCACTCATGCCAGTCCCTAAGATAGCATTACTACTAACCATAGTCTTGGCGATGTCTTCCACTTCTTTGTCAGATATACTAGCATTGACTTCCGGATTATACACAATTGGGTAATACTGTCCAACAATAGTTCTACCACCAATAGTGAATGTGATGCCTTCTTCCTTTTTCAATGGATTACCATAGAGTTCCTCTTGAACTTTGCTACGTTCAGTAAAGAACGAATTAATATGATCCCATGTTCTGATAATGAATTCCCAATCTTTATCAGTAAGGATTTCTTGAAAGGCTTTTTCCATTTCAACTTCAGTTATCTTGGCCGTTTCCATTGCCCGTTGTCGGTTACGTTCTGTACCCCAGTTTAAAGCCAATGCAATGACTTGTTCTTTGGTTAGATTCCGCAATTCCCCAACATCGTACATATGCTTATTTCGGATGTTAAATAATTCACGTTTTCCATATACAGAGGATACATCTTTGGCCAATCTACGCATGGATATTTCCTTACGTTCATTGAACTCTTGCGTTGCACGGCTAATCGGATCATAGATATATTTCACAGCATTAGGCCCTAATCGGCGCAAGAATGTTTCAACTTTGAGCAAGGATAAATTTCCTTTATTAATAAGACCTGCAACGGCTTCCAAACCAGTTTGATTGTTTTGTGCATTAAATACATTCCCATTAACTTTGCCAAAGGTATCTATTGCTTCCGTTAATATGCCATCCACCGCATCGTCAAATGTAATAGATTCACCTTTATCATTAAGAATAGTAGAGCCTTCATAGGCATTGCGGCCATTCTTATACATGCCTGTCATTAATTCTTCCAATGTATTTAATTGGCTCATTGTAAGATTCTTAAATGACATAGGTGTTTTACCGTAGAATAGTTGCACTATCCATGGGTCAAGGAATGTAATGCTTTGGTCACCTAGAATATCCGCATCAGGATCTAATGCATTAATTACCGCATTCATATCAAAACCATCTACTGGTTCTAGTCCATCATATTTAGTTAACCCCATTTGATATGCCATGTGTGCATAGAAGTAACGCATGTTAGGCTCAATAGCAATAGGATTCTTAGGTCGTGTCATTCTATTTAGATTATCAAGTAACTTAGTTCGTAATTTCTTAATCCGGAGTGCATTATCAAACGCAACACGAGCTCGAGCTTGATTTAGAAGTTGTAACTGTTTAGCTTGTAGAGCCTCTTCTAGTTTATTGACTGCCAATGCCCTATCAGCACGCTTACCTTCACGAATGGCTTGATTTTGATATTTCTTATACTGACTAGCTTGGGATAAGGTCAAATCGCCTAATTCCTGTCTAGCACGGTTCATATAATCACTTATCACACCTACGCCGCTATCACGAATAGCACGTACATTATTAATGCGGTCTTGCAGTAAGTCTTTTAATTGTTCTATACGTTCTTGTGAGCTTAATGACTGATTGTCTAATCTCATTAACATACGCTCTTCTAATCGCTCTTTTTGTTCGATTATCCTATCAAGTCGATTAGTAACAATTGTCAGACGTTTACTTAACTCATTCTTCTCATCTTTAAGTTCAGCTTGATTTTTACTTGCTTGTTCCTGTAATTCTTTTTGTTGTTCTTTTAGTCGCTCGATTTCATCATTAGCTTTATCCAACTCTTTAGAAACAGATCCAAGCTCTTTATCAACCTTTACTTTTTCTTTACGAAGTTTTTGCTCTTTTGTTAACTCTTTTTCGATTATTTCTAAATCAGATTCGATTGTTTCTGAATTAGGGTCAAGTCGATTTAACTTATCGAGTAGCTCCCAGTTCTTCGCAAGGTCACGATTGGTTTGTGACTTAATGATTTTAGCTTCCTCTTCAGTCAATTTCATTTGACCGTCTGAAGATAATAGCCATTCCTCAGCGATTTCTATATTAGATTTACCAATATGGTTATCCTCAATGAATGTCTGTTCTGCAGATTCCATAGCCTGATTAACAGCTTCATTAAATGTGAATCCGGTTTGCTCACGTTCAGCAGCTTCTAATTCTTTTAGCGTGCCGTATCGAGTATTGGCTAATGCATTTTTACCGAATGCATTATAGCGTTGATGGTCTTTATAGATTGGGTATTGTTCCATTAATCGCTTTTCAATATCAGCTTGAATAGAATCTTTTTCATCGTTCCATTCTTTGATTGGACGACTTTCTAATTCTTTCATATACCGCTTCATGACACGTTCTTTCGCCATTTCCCCGACGTCGGCAATATAGCCTTGAACCTTTGCTTGTTCAGCTTCATCGAGCTGTTTAAATAACTTGCTAGATTCAAATTGTTCAAGTGCTTGTTCTTTTGTGTAAGCATCAATATCTTCTTGGGTAGCGATCATGCGTGCCATAATGTCTTGGATTTCCTTAGGTGGCAATCCGCCTAGTCGTGTCACTGCACGATAGATACGAGTTAACCACTTCGAGAACATGCGGAATACACGTTGCAATCCTTTGGTAGGTGCATTACCTTCACGTAAATAAGCTTCCCATCCACGGGCGAACTTTTCATGTGCTTTAGTATTATCAGCGCCTTGCATATCATCCCATTCAGACCATTCTTTCAACTTGTTCCAATCCGTTACAAGTTGCTCTGGTGCATTTTTCATTTCAGCTAGGTTCTTAATGTCGTCAAAGAATACGTGTCCCATTTCATGTAGGAACGTTGAACGGTCAGCCGTTTTGAAGATTTGAATAAGGCGGTCGGTAGGACTATTAATTTGCGTCATACCGTTGATAGATTGATTGTATTTTTCTATGACTTTGATTGCTTTGTCATTAAAAATAACATATGCTACCCCTGTTTGTGGTGTATTAAATTCTATCCCTTCAATTCCCTCTTTATTGGCACGTAATGCAAAGTCTTTAGGATATCCTTTTTGTAAATCAACAATCATATCATAAGCTCTAGGATTATCTTCATAATAAACATCTTTAAATGTTTTACCCGGATGTTGTTCCTCAAATATAGCTTTCAAACCTTTTTGAACAAGCTCGGATTGTCTGTCAAATTGGTCAGTCTCACTAATCAAAGTATGCTCATCAGGTATTTCAACTTTAAATTTAGTAGGTTTTACGTCGTTTACGTTTACTTGCACATCTTTTCTGTTAAGTAATTTTAATGCCCTATCCAAATCTGCATCGTAATTATCATCTAATTCTTTTTGTATTTGTTTTTTTATATCTTCTACATCACCCTCATAGGTTTCAAATACCTCACGTAAGAAATATGCATCGTTATTAAAATCATGTATTTCATCACGTGTTTTCGTATTAATCAGTACATCTTTTTTTATCCTATATATATCATCACCAATTTTTATGCCTGAAATTCTATTACCTTTTAGGTCCTTATAGATATCTGCGACTTGTTCATTTTCAGCAAAATATAGCCCCCATCCATGAACTTGTGCGCCATAACCTTCTCCAACCTTTCCTAAATCAAATATGTCAAAATTGTATGGTGAACCATGCCATGCAGCTTGATAGTATTGATAATTATATTGTTTTCGTAGCTTGTCTAAATCGCTTTCGTTTGGTATACTATTGTTAATAATAAACTGTTTAGTAATCGGTTGGGCCATTTGTTGCCTGCTACCCGTTACTAGACGGTTTATTTTTTTTGTATTCGCATATAACAAGTTGCCATTTGCGATTTGTTGATTATACCAATTAATATTACGTCTTGGAGTAATGGTTTTAATTTTATTTATATTCGTTCCATTAGCAGTTTTAGTAAATGTAATGACAACTTGGATGTTCTCACCGCTTGCATTTATATTTGGGTTGCCGTTTTTAGCATACATATCTAATACAAGGATTGCTTCATCAGGAACTACTTTTTGTGAACGCCCATTATAATTTTTAAATACAGCAACTGGATTTGCTATTTTTTTAGGTAATAATTTAATGTCATCAATTGATATTTGATTAGCGTGTTTCCCAGTAATTACTTTATGAATTATGCTCGGATCAATCATGACATCGCCGTCAAATCCTAACATTTGTAATACGAGTGGAGAATCCATTATTTGAACAGTTCGATTAATTTGTTTTCCACTCAATTGATCATCAACAACTTGTCCCCAATTCTTTATATCCGTTTCTATTTTTTGCTGCATTTGTAATGGTTGTGCATACCCATTATTATATGCACCGCCGTTCATTTGTACACGAACAGTATTGAAATAATCCATTGCCGTATAGTTACCACGTCCTGCCCGTCGCATAATATCTGCCATAACATCAGCATGTTGGGCCATAAGCAATGCATTAGCTTCCGCCGTATCACGTTGTTTACGGTCTACAGTTTCATCACTCATTATGGATTTAAGTGATTGATATACTTCATAACCAGATTTAGATAACTGCATACGTAAGGCGATGTCATTATCTGCAAGTTCAAATAGCTTGTCTCGCATAGATTCTAGCGATTCAATTTGTTTAAGGGTATGCTCCATATCAGCATAATGGGTCCCTGCTTGGTTGAGCGCTTCCGGATTATCCGCTAGTGCATTTTGCGTACGAGCAAGGCTAGATTGATATGCCATTCGTCTACGTTCGGAATTAGAACGTGGTACTTTGCTATCACCTAACCATGCAGGATTAACACCACTAGTACGTGCGGTTTCTAAATCAGTATCCATAGCATCGAAATCGCTTGTATATTGTTCTCGGTATTGCTCGGTTAATTCCTTATACACATTATTAAAGGTTTGTTTAATATGTGTTGGATCCGCAAGAACTATATCAAGCATTTCCTTATCGACATCAGATGTTTCATCAAAGTAGGAATGAATGATATCGTTCTTTACACGCTCTGCACGTTTTTCAGTATCATCCTTAACAAGGTCTTTCATAGCATGGACTTCTTCTTTTGCACGTTCAAGCGTTTTCATGGATAATCCGCCACGTGTAAAATAAGAGGATTCTTCCAATGCCTTAACTGTTTCTTCCGATAAGCCACCGCTTAACTGAGCATAACTACCTATAGGAATTTCAATCGGTGCATCTGCAGTAATTGCCTTGGATACTTCCTCTTGAGTGGTAAGTCCTGCATCCACCATATTACGAATAGCCGCTTGTCCCTCTTCGGTTTCAGCCATTTCATTGACATTTACATAGGCAGTAGACACGCCTATGTTGTCCCCCTGAGCTTGTACAATTTTCCCATACAACTCAGGGTTTTCTTTTGCCAAATTATTAGCTGCAGCATCGTTTTTAAGGTTCTGCATAATGACATGACCATTACGGTTTTGTTCTTCCATAACAGCCATATGTTGTTCTTCAGGGGATAACTTTTGAAAATCTTTAAAAGCTTTCATGGTACGAGCACCACTGATGCCGCCACCAATTACACCAAAACCAACAACAGCCGGTAATGCTTGCCACATAGCTTCACCGGCACCAACGAACATATCACCTACAGAATATGGACCCTCTTGATCATTCGATTTACGCCACAAATTATGTTGCAACTTTTCATTGACATCTTGTAGGCCTTCCTCAAATAGTTCTGGAGCGCCAGCTTTAATGGAAGACTTAGCCACTTGTGCAGCAGTTACGCCAATACCACGATTGAATGTTTCAGCCGCATTAGTAGTCCCTCTTGAAACTGCATTAGCAAGTGCGGACTTAGGAGCGATTTTAGATGCCGCTTTACCAATAGCACGAGTGGCCACAAATTCAATCCCCGCATCAATTGCAGCGAATGACATAGCATACTCTTTTGCTTCTTCATTAGAATATACTCGATTACCACTTGCATCTTTCTTGTTGATAAGCTCTAGATACTTACTTCCGAATGACATTTGGTACATCTGTTCCGCCATACCTAATTGTGTGCCAGTCTTCAAACCAACTAATGCACCCGGAATAGCACCTTCACCACCAACTGGCGCAGTAGCAGCAGCACCAGCAGCTGCACCTAACGCCATGCCTTCTGCGGCACGATTTGACCCTTTGATAGCATGTACAGCCATCATATACCCTTGCGCTGCAGTTTCTCCAATCACAGCTTCTAAAATACTACTGCCATCGGATTGTCTATATTTAGATAAATTTTCATCTAAACGATTAATTTCTGCTGTTAGTTCAGCAATCTTATTAGGGTCATTTTCCTGAGATAATTTATAACCGGCTTGTGCACGCAAGATTTGGTCATTCATAGACCAAACATTTTGCTGTACCGCATCAAATACACCATGAGTATTGTTAATAGCTTCAAGATTACGTAATGCAGTAATAGCTTCAGCAGAACTTTTATAATTTATAGTATTAAGTTCCGGATACATATCACGGATTTCTTGAATAGTTTTACCTCTATCCATTTGTGCTGCAGCCAATTCAGCACGTCTGATACCTTCTTGACCGCTAGCCATAATCAAATCAGGATTAATACCTAGCTTTTCGCCGCTATCAATAGCAGACCGGCTCCAATCCTCTTTATTCCATAGATAGATTTGTTCAGCACGATGCATGGCCGGTTGTAATATTTCGCTAGCCTTATTTACAAAGTTTTCACTTTGCTCAGGTGTAACATCAGTTTGTGCTAATGTATTTAAGCTATCAGTATCTACTGTAGCTTGTGACGGGTCTTTATGTAACCAGTTATTGAATCCACTAGCAGCATTACTTATGGCTTTGCCATACGAATTGTCCGTGGTTTCTTGTTGCACAGCACCTTCAAATGGCGTATGTGCATTAGACTGAATACCAAAAGTACCATTCGTCGCTTGTTCAGGTGTAATTTTATAGTTACCCATTATTGACCTAACCTTTCTGCCAATTCTTCAGGTGTAATTGTATGTGTATCTCCGCTACTATCTTTATAAACATAATAAGGTTGTCCATCATCGCCTGTAGTATTGTATAGCCCATACATACCGTTAGCAGCCAATTGCGCATTTGTATATTTAACGGCAGAACCTTTACCGCCAAAGAAATTTGCCATTTTTCCCGCACCCCAGAACTCACCTGTTTTAGTGGATGCAATTGCCTGTTGTGCCACTTCTTCTGCGCCCCATTGCGCCATTTGTGCAGGTGACGGATCGTATCCGTTCTTTTCTCTGAACTCTTGAACCTTTGGATATACAGCAGCAGATACGCCTTGCCATTCAACACCATCAATCTTCCTACCGGCTAGGCTTTCTATGCTACTTTTCATACCTTTCATATTAGGAGAGTATTTGCCGGTACCATTAGCGTACTCATCAAATTCCTTATTAATTTGCGATAATTGTTGAGGGTTAAAATACACGCCCATTTGTCCTATAAAATCATTTAGGTCATTCATGCTTTTAAATTGACCGTTAGCAATAGCAGTTTTTACACCAAGTACATTTACCTCTTTAGCCTGTAATGCTTTTGCTGCAGCTTTATTTACAGATATCTGTGCTTGGTTTAGTTGTCCTTGCATGGCTCTTGCATATTCTGGATGAGTAGCGGCATAATCCTGCCTAATCTTTAGCGCTGTCACATCAGTTCCACCGTTTTTAGCATCGGCAGCAACCATTTGTTCTACTTCTGCTTTTTGGTTTTCTAGCATCACAGCCCGACTATGTGCAATTTGTTGCAATTGAGTAGCGACATTACGTTGAATCATTTCTTTACGCTGTTGAGCCTGCGCAGGAGTTTCCGCTTGGGCTTGTCCATTAAATAGACGCGCTTTAACTTCTTGTATATATTGGCGAACACTAGGTTCATCACCGTTTCCTTGTGGTGCATCCCAAGAATAATGATTACCATCACTATCAATGGCATCCGGTGCGCCATCTTTCCAACGTTGCCCATTCACAGGCCCCGCATACCATGCAGCAAAGGCACCTTCTACACCGTATTTCTGTGCATATTCACCTAGCTTAAATGCAGCAACCTTTTTTTGCGCTTCCGGGTCAGACATATCAGCACCCGGGATACCCGCTTGTTCACTCCATTGTGGCCAATTACTCGGTAAGATTTGGAATAACCCATATGCACCTGTTCGACCATTAACTGCGCCAGCATCACCGCCGCTTTCTTGACCCATTACGGCCGCTTTTAAATTTTCAATAGTTGCTTCGCCAGTACTCCCGGCTACTTTACCAAATCCACTTTCAAATAATTTATTGGTAACTTTATTTAAAAGGTCCGGATCATATGGGTCAAATTCGCCAATAACATCACGAATCGTCTTTTCATTGCCTGTCGCTAATACCATACTGGCTTTACGTACCTTTTGCCGATACCCCATGATTTCCTTTTCGTCAACCAATCCGGATTCGGCGACGGCGTTAATCATCTTATTTGCACCGTCTAAATCATCATCAGAGATTTTCTTTTCAATCATGGTAACTGCAGTATCTTGCTGCGCCTTTTTAACTTGAAGATTAATCGTATTATCGTCATATCCAAGATTAGCAAGTTGAGCATGAACGCTACCGCTTATTTGTTGCATAGTTTGTCCAAATGAATCAGGATTGCTGTTTACAACGCCGTTATTAGCGATGTTTTGAATGTTCATATTCAATGCCTTCATGGCACTATCCTCATATTGGCCACGAACATATCGATTAATTGTATTAATTGTATTTATTCTGTCGTTATCAACAACTTTGTTAAATGCATTAATCGAATCGGTCATTTTGAAACCATATTTTCTTATGATTTCATTTCGTTTAACGGATTCAATCTCACTATAATCAGTAGGTATATTTAATGCATTTTCACCCTTGCGATTCATAAGGCCGTTATCGGGGTCATACATAGCTTGGTTCATGGCTTCAGTATATTCATTAGTCGCATTTACTACGTCTACCAATTCTTTTTGCTTTTGGATTTGTAGCATAGTTGAGCCTAAATCGCCAATCGCTTTACCAAGGCTTGATAATCCTTGCTGATTACCACCATATGCCATTTCATTTCCGGTAGCTTGTGTACCGCCTTGAATTGTATTTAATTTTTGGGTTGGATCATAATTAACAAATTTCATATCCTACCTCATTTTGTAATCACGTTTAACAGTCACTACCGGACCCCTATCTGTATATCCTACAGGGTCACCACCATATGTAGTCTTCATCTTGCCACCTGCATATTGCTGTTTCAAACTGTACATGGATGATGCGGCGCCAAGAATACTACCTACCATTGCCAAGTTGCCCTGTCTTCGTGCATTTTTAGCAGAAGCACGTGCGGCATTAGCCTCATTCTGATAGTTCATACCATTCAAGTATTCGTTGTAAATAGCATTATTCTTGTTTTGTTCCCAGTTATAGACGTCTTTGTTATACTCATCATAACTACTAGCCATTAACTGTAATGGGGACCCTGCCATTTGCAATCCGCCTGCTCCTGCTTCAGCTGCATTCGTTCCGGCTACAAGGCGCATACGATTATCCATTTTGTCACGCTCTTGCAACTGCTGCATGGCAATTTGTTCTTGCTTGCGATCCGATATTCGCTTATTAGCGTCCGCCGACTGTGCTTGCGCGTTATACATAGCAGCTTGCGCTTTTGTTTGTTGGTTCTGAGCAATCAATCCGACGCCCGTACTAACTGCGGTTAAAATTGCCGCTGCGGGTAAGCACATATAAAGTCCTCCTTCTTGAGAGTAAATAATTCTAAATCACCAACCTTTACAGTTGGATGAATCACGGCCCCAATCGATTCGAGCCATCGTTTCGTTTTAATATTTGTTGTGTGAACGTAATTGAATAGCCATTCACGAGTTTCTAACCATTCAGCGATGACTTGATTGCTTAACTTGATAAAACGCATCTGCCACCGCATATCGTTTTCTAATACTTTGTTACCAAGAAAGTAAATTCCATACATTCCGTTAACCGGCTCTTTTGCAATCCCATATACACAAATAGCCACATCGTCTTCTACGACGACATGGCTATCATAATCAGATTTACAAATCTCGGAACAGAAATCTTTAAAAGGATATAAACGATTCACCTCTTGGACTTCTATGGCGTCAATTGCCCTTAGGTTGACTTCTAGGTCATGAATTAATTTAACTCGCCGTGTAGGCTCAATTTCATCAATTTTATAATCCCGGAACATCCCTTAATCCTCCCCCAATTTCAACTATGCGAGTTATTGACAATAAATTAAATGGGAATGGATCACTATGCTGAATACATATCGATGTATCTGTTGAATAATTTGTCCCCATTTTAGGTAAAATTACAGGCTTGTCGCCAGTAAATAGTTCATTCGGTGGTAATGTAATATCATCCATTTTGTCAAATGTACGGCCAACTTTACCACCAAAGGATTTATAAACTCGCAATACTACTCTTGATACAGTTACTACACGCCCTTGTAATGTTCCATCTTGCATTTGCATTTCTACCGATGGCACACGAATTTTAGAGGTAAACGGTAATCCAATTTTAATATTGCTACCACTGACGTTTAATTGTAATAAACCATCATCTGGTACAACCACATCCGGTTGTTGTTTACCATCAATCACTACTTGCACAGTTTGACCACTCAAATGAGGAATGTTAATGCTATCAATTGTATTACTCGACTTAAATTCTACATAGCAATCAAGGAATACATTCACATCATCAGAATATAGCGGCACCATACGCTCGATACATTTTACCTTCTTGCCTTGTAATGTACGTTCAACAAGCGTATACAAGCTATCTTGTTCACCCTCAGACACGGATTCACAGTATAGATATTTACCATTGGTCACAAAATGTGACCAACCATATACCTTTTGCTCTGGTATATACGTTAAGCAATTAATCTCCCCATCATTTCTGATGTAATAAATAATACTGTCCGGGTCCTGCGCATACGCACTGGTTATAGTCAAATACCCTCTAACACGTGTTTTAACAAATAACGTGAGGTCTTGCCCTGTATAGTTATCGGATTCATAGCTATACCCCATATCACGAACAGTGCCGCCACGTTCCTGTACGAATACACAGCGGTTACCTATGAACTGTGGTTCACATGATAAGGCCCCTCGTTGCGTCTGTGTTTTTAAATTACAATTGGTAGGAGTAATCGTTTTATCGCCGCTTACAATCCATTCATTACCGCTTGTAAGAATGATTAGATCATTAGCTGGTACAAGATGGCGAATCTCGTACATTTTGCGATTAATCACCGGTAAGGTAATTGAGCTATCGTCTGTAATAGTACCTTCTACCTTTTCAACGCCAAAGTTTGGATAATCACCAGTCCGGCTCATCCAAATATAATTAGGGTTTTTATTGGTAGCGGCCACCACAAAGCGGTCTTGATAAAACGTACACAATTTAGGATAACCGTTGCTACGGCCCCAACTCCCCATCTTCCATTTAGAAGTAGCTTCGTTTTCAACGATACCATTCAAGATATTAATCTTCATGGTTTTAGCATCTACAAATTCTTTAAATTCGACAATGCCCCATGTGGTGTATGGAAGAATTGAAAGGTCAACATTACATTCACCGCTTTTAATATCTGATTGAATGCGTAGCTTTGCATTCGGTTCAATTTTTCCGGCATCGGTTACGTTATAGTCATTGTTAGAGGAGTATGTACGGTAATCTTTCCAAGTCGTCCCATTATTTGTGGTGATTTGTAGTTTTACGGTACCAGTCCATGTCCCATGCGTTGTAAATTTCCAAGCTAGGTCTTGGTCTGTGGAGTAGGATTCTACATTGTAATTAATGTTGTTGTACTCATTCCATTTATTAAAGCCGCCCATAAATGAACGTTTTTCTTTCTTTTCAACTACTGTCCCAGTATTTTTAGTATGAACGGCCGCAACAAAATAGCCTAGTTGCATAACCATTCCAACCATATCAGCATTGAATAGATCTTTACTTGAACGTATCATATCACCCGTTACTGTTACGTTAGAGTTAACGTCTGTATTGATTGTGTCATACGGTTGTTCAGTTAACTTGTAGGCTTCAAGTCGCCAATCAGTATCACTATACCGAGATAGTGTCTGTATCGGATATTTCCCACTACAGATGAACATAACGTCACCAGATTGGCTACAGTTCAAATCAAACAATATATCGCTAATAAAAGGAGTTGTAACTTCAATGCCTGTATAAACTCCGTAGTTCCACACACGAATATATTTGTCGCCAAACTCGAGCATGAAGGAATTGTTAGTATTTGTAGTAAATTCAAATAATCGTGTTGGCTTGTCACTATATTTAACTTGCCCTACATATTGGCTTCCTTGACGTTTGGCAACGGCTCCATATGGACGAATAACTACATTCTCCGCCTCTAATAAAGCACTTTTATATTGCTCTAAATCAAAGCGGCTCGATACATCCGGTGATACTTCACCAGTTGTAAATGCCAATTGTGATATATAGATAGGATTACCCATTACCAATCCCTCGCTTTCACATAGCTAGATATGTACACTGTATCTTGCTTACGTTCCTTGGCGTTCATACCTTTTGCCTCTTGAACTGCAGCTTGATACAATTTGTATGCTTGGTCAAATAATCCTCTATCACCAGTAAGTGGCATAGCTAATGCACTAGCCAATTTACACTGCAGCATATACAAAGATATGGAATCCCAAACGTCTAAATCTGTTACATCATATATATAATCAATGAATGCTAGTGGCACATCGCTCACTATGCATTTTTTGTTATTTCCAATATTAAATATGTTATATTCCGGTTGCGATTCCGCATGGAAGCGATCGCCTTGTGGAATAACTCCTAATATCCGAATGCATCGTTCCGGATACGCATATACATAATTCCACCCATTAATTTTATGTGCGGATAATACCAATCTTTCATTTTTTCGAGCAAAATTCCATTCAAATTGCCGTAATACCAACTGTCTAGTTGGGTCATATTGCATACGACATTGACGGCCTTGCTCTGTTTCTTCTTCAAACGAATAAAGTAGTCCTGCATTAATTAATGCGAGTGCTTGATTGCAAATATCAGTAGGTGTCATGGTTCCCCCTATATGGTAATAGAGGGATGCATAAGCACCCCTCATATTGTCCCTTATTCTTCCGTAGTATCGGTTTTCTTTTTGCTTGTTTTCTTAGGCTTTTCGTCACCAGTATTTTCATCTGGTGGATTTTCGTCACCAGTATTTTCATCAGTAGGTTTAGTTTCATTACCTTTAGGCTTTACTTCACCTACAAATTCAAAACAATCTTTTCCGAAATCATTAATCACATCTTCCGGAATATCAATTGTTTCACCTTTATCAACAAGGCCGTGCATCGTTAGATACATTTTTTGTTTAGTTGTTACTAACATTGTTACACCACCTTATCGAGCAATATTCGTATCAAATGTAAGGAATGCGGTAATAGTACCCGCAGTCATATTATTAGCATTGATGCGAATAAATTTTTTCGCTCCAGCTGGAATGCGCATTACGCGTTCTTCGCCTGCTTTAGCATTAGCAGGAAGTGTAACGCCGGTCAACAATTTAGCATCAGCCATATTTTCCTTATCGGAAGTATAGACATTGAATAAACCTGTACCGGTTACGTCTGCATCAATACGAATGACAAGCCAAGGAGCGACAACAGCGTCGCCCCCTTCACCATTCATTACTACTTCAGAGTTTGTGTTAGCTGTAATAGCCTTCTTCCAGAAAAATACATTTTCTTTATCAATCATCATGACTTGGTTACCCCCTATTATTTAACTTGTTGCTCACCAATAATTAATGCATCAGTACGACGTACTGGAACGTCATTGAAATCAACAACGATTTTCCCCGGTTCTTTACCTGCTGCAGTTTGATATTGGTGACCTTTGTTAAGTTGTTTACGTAAGAAACCACGAACAGTTTTGTTCATGTACCAAACTGGACGACCCATACCAAGGTTAGGGATTTTTTCTTCCGCATCAATCATCAAGTCGATAAGGTCAGCGCCTGCAGATGCATCTTTTGTAAGTTTAGATACATCAATGTTCGCAATACGAACAGCATAACGCCAGTCACGGACTGTTAAACCCAAATCCCAAGAATAATGAGTTTGATATGCTTTATACTTCTTGCCTTCACCATCAAGTGCATCAACTACACCATCATTTTCCATTGTGAAGCCAGCTTTACCACCTTTAGGATAGAACCCATACATAGTATTAGGGCCCCATACGCAAAGCCAAATAGAAGTCAATTGATTACCGGTACCCCCTGCATCAAGAAGGTTTTCAGCGGAGCGAGCAGTTTTATCATTGTAACGTGGTGCTAACCCAATAAATTTTTCAGGTTCAGATTTAGAACCATAGAATAAAGTAGATGCCATTTCTTGGTTCATAGATTCCAAGAATGCACGATCTTCTTGCAAGCGGAATTCAGCAGCATTGTTAGAAATATCCACCAATTTACGGTCAACAACTGCATAAGCCTCAAGCATACCGCAGGCATCCGTGATTTGTGCTGTTTTGGATTTGTCTTGATTTACACCGCTGTTGAATAACCGCCAAGTTGCCTTTGGTAAACCAGTACGAATAGTAGTCATATTACCAGTTTGAAGATTCCCTTCAAGCATTGTCATATCAGTTAAAATTTCATTTGTTTGGTTCATCATTTCAACAATTTTATCGAGATGACCATCACCTTTTACACGTTGTGCTACATCAAGTAGAGTAGGATTTAATGTTCCAATTGCCATTTAATTTCTCCTTATTTCTTCATATCGCCATAAATAGATTCAGCCAATTGTTGTTCGTTTGTAATTTCGTGGCTGCCTTTAGAATTGCCCACACCCGGGTCTTCCTGAACCATTTCACCAACAGCAGCAAATACCTTAATCATGTTGATGTTGTTGTCGATATGACTATCAACCAACAATTGACGTAATTCAGGTACCGCTTTGGTTAGTGCTTCAATGCCTTTACCTGCCAAAGCTACAGTTTCATCGAATTTGCCGCCTAATTCTTTTTTGGCGTTTTCATAATCCTCTTGGTGTTTTTCAACAAGCGCTTGTTCTTGCTGTTCTTGATAAGCAGTTAAGATGTTCTGTGCGTATTGACTGCCAAACTTAGCTAGTTCAACGGCCTGTTCCTGTGTAGCACCGACTTGGTTAAGCAATTTACTAAAATCTGCAGATACAGTTTCATCAAGCTCAGTACCTTCAGGGAACACCTCTTTGAAGTCATAAACCGTTGGTTCAGTAGATGGTGTATTATCACCGCCTAAAACAGATTTCGTATTACCTTCACTGTTCGGTTCTGCAGGTGGTTCAGTAGGTGGCGTAGGATTGTTTAGGTCCGGATTTGCGCCCGGTTCATTGCCAGTCATGTTATTGTTAGCACCCATATTGTCATCAGCCATTTTGTTTCTCCTTTTCGACTAAACTATTAAAATATTCTTGTTGCCCGATATATTCGAGCTGTGCTTGGTGGTACTGTTTAACTCCATCGACGCCTAATTTGTTTAGGTCCCCATGGAATAACAGCCCTACCTTGCGTCTTCCTTCGTTAAAATATGTCTCACTGTTGCCAGTGAACGATTGCTTTAATATGCCTGAGCGATCCATCAAGCAACAAAAAAACCACCTACCTAGCTCTGTGCTAAGTACGTGGTTAAGCGCTTTAATATCACGCTCTCGCATATAATCTTTAATTGTCTTCATCTAAACACCGTCCATTCCTAGCCAACTCTGTAATGCAGGATTGCCATCATTGGCGGCGTCTGTCGCTTGCTTGGCCGCTTGCGCCATTCCCGGTGCCAATTGGGCCGCTTGCATAAGTTGTTGTTGCTGTTCCTGTTCAGCTTGTGCCTGTGCTTGCTGTGCCAAGATTTCTTGATACTCATCATCCGAGCGAATAATCTTAGCAGGTACGCCCAAGTTAACTCCGTATGTATTGGCCGCTTCCTCAAAATTGAATTTGTTAACGATGTTAGGATTAGCCTGTGCCAAAGACATGATGAACGCAAAATACTGTTCAATGTTAACCAATGAACTCATCTTTTGCGCTTGCGCTAGTGGCGAGATATATTCAATCTTCACCTCTTGGCCATTTAATTGGTCTAGAAGTTCCTCATCCTCAACAGGTGGAAACACACCGGCACGATCTAGGACCGCATACACACGTTCAATAATTGGATTCAAGAACTCAGATAGTAACCGTTCAACCACAGGGCCTAATTGCTGTAATTTCTCTTGCGTGCGTTCCATTACCTCACGAGCCGTCATCTGGCCCTTGTCGATTTGGTCTAGCATCAAGAATAAATCCGCACTATAGGCTCTCTTAATCGAATCCTCTGTTACTGCAATCTTATTTTGAATATCTTGAAGATTGGATTGAACTGCGAACATCGGTTCAACTTTATGTTGTCCCTCAATTTCCGTAATACCGCCCGGATATAAGTTAACCGTACTAATGACATCAGATGGTGCTTGCATAGGAGGCTTAACCCCTAACTCAACGGCTGTTAGATAATCAAATTCTAATTTCTGCAGCATTTGTGAATCTGGTTGAGCGAACCATGCGGCCCCTTTGCCGTAACCATTCAAGTCCATTGACGTATGCCGAGCAATTGGAATTGGCCACTCTTCAAAGCCACCATGATACAAAACTTCATCGCTATTGCTACCTTCAACCCAGTAGATGGACGAATACGGCATATTGCGACGTCCTAACTTATCCTTACGGTCTTTGTTAGGCTCAACCAACCAATTGACTGTGAATGACTGTTGCAAGCTATTTCCATTGTCGTAAATATTCTTTATGTTATCCGGACAATTCTCATATCCGAATTGTTCGACAATCTGATCAACTGTCATTTTGTATTTACGGCCAAAGATATTTACGGTTTCCTTGCTGTTAGTGCTAATGGCATAGGTGCCTATTGGATACGATGTGAAGCGAACACCAGATTCACTATCAGCGAATATCCCCATAGGAGCTTGCCCCATGGTTAACTCCATGTATACTTGGTGAACTACGCTGTAGAAATTGGATTTAGCGAGGACCGCATACAAGATCTCTTCACGTTCATCCAATAATTCCGCAACTTGGCTATTCGCTGCTACGTCGATGTTTTCCATCGTTAGCTTAAACCACTTACGGCTCGGAGGCGTTAAGCCGCTCATGACGCCACTGGCGAATATCTGGCAGGATTCCCAAGCTACAGGATTTAGTATTTTACCGTTGTAAGGTTCCGACTGGTCTTCTTCACCATCGAACTGACCAATGAACGGCAACTGATAGTCACGTAACTGCTTCCACTTATTTATGTATCGTTGCTGCGCATTAAATAGTTGCGAAAATTTCTTTCTCAACTTCGTATAATCACGCCTAACAGGCTTAACACCTTCTGTAGGTTGTCTAGCCAGTAAAGATTCCATTTCCGCCATGCTATCCCCCTAAAATTGATTTTTGACCACTTCCAGTTGGTCCTAAGATAGTAGATTCAAAGCCACGTTTAAATTTGCGTTTAGTTTCTGCCATTTCCTCACCAGTCTGATTGCTCATATTCGCTTGAACAGTCGGAGCCGGAGCAGGTGGTGTATAGTTAGCAGATGCACCTTTCATACACATCTTTATCCCTCACTTTCTACAATTAAAAAGGATTGTAACTCGTATTAGCTACAATCCTATTGCCTGTTTCGCTTTTTTTAACGACCCGCGCAGCAAAGGTCAAGGCGAGGGCGTCCCCTTTATTCGGAGATGGTAACCCTCGGTCTTTCATATCTTTTTTACTTTCAAGCTGAATGCGACCATTTTTATCAATGATCGCTTCAGGCCCTACGATATCATCGTATAAGGCTTGGTCATTTGGTGGAATAGAACCACCCTCACGAAGCCATTCTTTCATCTGGCCCCACATGTAAGCCCTCATATTGAGGTATACAGGGTCATTACTCTTACCGCCAAACTCAATTAACCGCCATTTGCGGCCTAATTGCTTACCGATACTGTAAATACCTGTTCCATATCCCATATCAATGAATACGGCATCAGCTTTATATTCGTCCTCGAACTGAGCGATGAGTTGAGCCATACGCCAGTCATCGTCATTCTTAGGAATCGACGCCAACGATTTCATATAGTAGCCTTGACGCATTACTATTTCTAAAGAGTCTGAACCGGTCCATGCAGGATCCACACCAATGATTACAGGTAAATGGTCAAATGCTCCCGGCTTATACGATTGCTTTTGTGCCTTATCCGCAATTTCAGTAGAGATAAACTGCAAATCTGATGCGGAAGGGAATACACCGCGAACACGAACTTTAAAGAAGTCAGAATCTTCACCGTAAGCCTCTAACCATTCCTCAATCTTAGCTTTGTTAGAAATCTTAACGGTACGACTATCAATCTGATATGTATTCCAGAACTTCCTATATTTCCGAAAACATTCACGGAACCGCCCACTATTACGAGTAGGGTTTCCAAATGCGCACCAAATGATTTCAGTGTTAGCATCTGTAAGAGCCCCTTCAGTAACTTCCCAAATGACATCATCAATCGCCGAGGCTTCATCAAATAGAACTAATATCCGATTGCCTTGGTTATGTAGACCTGCGAATGATTCAGGGGAGTTCTTACTCCAAGGAATGGCATCGATGCGCCATGTCTTTTCATAGTCTTTATCACTACAAAAAATTGCTGTGGCTGTATACGTAAACAACTCTTTAGCAATGAACATATTGTGCCATTTGCTAAGTTCTGGCCATGTTTTTGTTCGGAGCTGACCTTCTGTGTTAGCAGTAACTACGCCACGAGTATTTTCATGAGTAGATATGGCAAAATGAATAAGCCATGATATCAGTGCAGACTTACCGATACCATGGCCAGATGCTACCGCCTCTTGAATGGCGGTTTGTAATGACTTACCTTTCTTTAATTGTTCGCCGATGTCTTTTAAAATTTGTATTTGCCATTCATCGGGCCCTTCCATATTCTCTAATGGAGTTCCCGGCTCTCCCCAAGGGTAGGCAAAGTATACAAATGCTAACGGATCATGTGTAAGAGCGCCTAATGCCTCAATTAACTCATCATGTTTTTCCATTAGCTCTCTCCCGTGCAGCTTTCAATTTATCCATAGCAGATACTGTAAGCTCACCTTTGACATCGATGTTCTTCGTGTCTCTCCATTTTTCAGGATTGCGGTTCTTTAGCCAGAATATTTGAGCTGTAACGTCTGGGGGCTGTTGTTTCTTTACAACTTTAACGAGCTTTCCATTCTCGTATGTTTTCTCTTCATATTCGTAACCCATAGCACGTTTATGTAATGCATTTTCGACTTCAAGGTCAATAACTTCCTTCCCTCTTTTAAGGGACTGTAAAAAAGGTAAGGAATCCTTTTTCCAGTTATACAAAGTTTTGATTGAAATACCTATATTTTTTGCTATCTGCTCATCAGTAAGGCCATCACGAGCCCAACCTTCTGCACGCAATAAATTATCTGGGTCAGTTAGCCAGTTCTTTTTATTTACTCGCAATGGATCATCACCTCACTTTAATGTATTACCGCCCTTGCGAATCATCTTCCCATTTTTTCTTACACATAATCCACATGAATTTTTACTAGCACTTGAATGCGTAATATAGGATTGACATAGGCCATCATAAAATATTTCATTGGCCGTACATATTCCATTTTTATTATTCAAGCATTTGTGCTTGATGCAGTGTATTTGTGTCATAATTATTTTTGGTAGCAAAAAAGGCACATCAATTACGATGCGCCTTTTTGCGTTTGGTACTCTAAATGCTTAGGAGATGAACTCATGTTCTTCCACATACAATATATCATAGATATAGGGGGCTTAAAAGGTCGGAATTAGCCGATTTAAGCCGATTTAAGGCGGAGTTTATAACCTAATTCAAGAAGAGCCAATTTCTTATATTCTTTTCCCTGAGATTCACCATATCCCACAAATGCGTAAGCCTCTTTAGCCGACATACCATTAATATATTGTTGCATGAGAATAATGGATCCAAATGTATTCGTTAACGAATCTATCATATGGCAAGCATCATCACGTTTAGTAAGTAGTTCATGAATCTGACGTTTGTACCTCATTTCCATCTCAAGTAACCGGTTAATATCATCTTCAATACCAGATGGTTCGCCGCCGTCTACTCGTTCTTTACCATAATTTACGGCACGCAATGACGTGATATCGTTTTTAATACGTTGGATATTACGCTTTAATGATTTAATCCTCAATGCTGCCTTACTCGCTTCGTGTAGATACTCATATGCCAGTTCACGATATTCCTTTTTGCTAAGTTCTACCATAGGACCACCACGCAGACAATATTTAAAACAAACAGAATGCTACATATTACCATATCCCGTATTTGAGATCTAACAATTTTTTGTAGTTGCATTCTATATGTATCAGAAACCATAAAGCGCTTTAATGCAGCAGCTTCACGATAAGAGTAATAGGACATTTTAAAAATAACCACAAGGTAAATCGCTAGTAGAATGTTTATAATAATCATTTCATTCATCAGTATCACCTGCTAGTTTTACATATTCAGGCGTGGTTCTATACATTCCAATTGTTTTTATTTGCGTCCAACTTGTACGTCCACCGCTGTAATAATATATGAAGCCATTTTCAAACTTAGAAAAGTGCATATTTACAACATCACCATATGATGTAGTAACGATTATAGGCGTATCAATTGTTACTTCCGACCAATTAACAATATTTAAACATTTTGTGATATCCAGCACTTCATTAAGTTGCATTTCAGGAATTAACCCTACAAAAGCATCAGTACACTTTGTTGTTCCACCACTGTTTGGGTCTATTTCATTACTCCCTATACGAAAAGCAGGCTTTTTTTTGGATAAGTACATACATCCATTACCTGCTTTATAATAATATAGCCACCCATCATCATATAGCTTTTGCAATAGCCATTTCTTCCCTTGTTCATCACTAATCATAATTTTCTACCTCTCTATAAGTCGTTTCGAATTCATTTACCTCATGAACTTTAATTTTACCTTTATGATCTTTAACAATATAATCACCTTTAAAACATTCGATTTTTTCATCATCTGTTGTGATTTCTAATGATGTGTTTTCATACCAATCAATACCAATTACATCACCAATAAAATCAACTATTTCCATAGTATTAGTACCGTTATATTGCACAGCTTGAATTTCATTAACCCTTTTTGCATATCTCCTAACCATTTCCTATTCACCCTTTCTTCCTCTTAGTTACCCACATGCTCCAGTTTCCACTATATAGCTTTTTAATTTAGGTTTATCATCATTATCTAAACCACGCACATTTTCAATTTCCGCTCTAATTTCAAGTATGTTTAGATATTCACCCATAGCAGCTTTTTGTCTACGCAATAGTTCAATAGGACAAGTTGGTTCAAAATCTAAAGTTCCAGCATCATATTTAACAATCATTCTGTGGAGTTTGTTATAACGATATTTCAAGTCTTTGTATTCGCATCTAAATCTACCATGCCATTCTGGTTCACTAATACTTAATTCATTTTTATTTTCTTCGTTCATTTTACTCACCTCTTATGATAGGACGGATATTTCACCGCCCATACATTACTTAATCAAATATACCAACATCACTAATAAACCAAGCAATAGTAAAATACCCATAGCCATTAATCCAATAATGGCACCACATACATCGATTTTTTGTTGTAGTCTTACTCTTTCGCTTTGACGTATAATCCTATACATTTATCTACCTCTTCCTTATGTCATATATTGCTTTTTCATATAAACGGCCAATTTCTTTTGTTACATCGCTAACAAATCTAGCCAATGACATTGAATCAGATAATACACGTTCAACAGTCAAACATATTGGTTCCTGATATTCAATGATTGCCACTTTTGTTTTATAGGAAAATCTTATATTGCCTTTATGGATACAAATTTCAGGAATGACATCTTTACTACCTAAAGACATTTTAAATAATTTTGCAATTGCTTTACGTCGTTGTTCTTCAAAATCCTTTTCGATTATTTTTTTAACAACGGTTTGACATTCATCAAATGAATAATTGTTAAAATTCTGTCCAAACTTATTCATATTGGTTTATCCTATTTTCTGTTAATATAATTGACACCACATTTATTGCAAGAACCAAAAATGTTTTAGCTACTGCCCATGCACTTATGCCTAAGATGCCAACTAACCAAAGTACAGTTGCAAGTGCAAATGAGAAAGCTGTAATAAAAGAGAATACAATTAACACGCAATAAATTATATATAAAATTTGTTTCATTTTTTATTACCTTTAAAATAAGCTTTTTTTAATTCACTTTCATCTTTAATGCACACATTTTTAGTTTTGCAATACACATCAACATATGTTTCATTGCGATCACCATTGTGTGTAACTTCGATAAATTCTTCGATAGTACGTCCACTAACAATGGCTTTCCAATTCTGTAAGGTTTTACAAAACCAAACAATGAACATATCTTCTGGATTAACAGTTTGATACCCTAAATTTTCAATCAACACTTTACGAGCTGCTTCAATTGCTTTTGTTTGTAATTCGTACATATTTTTAATCTCCTTTATCAAATCCGATTTAACGCTTTCCACTCATTCAACATAAAAGTGGAAATACTATGTTTCTTGGCATATTCAAATTCACCTTTACAGCCACGACTAGATTGCCATTCTGGACACAACACTAAAATGTCACAATGTCCAAGTAGCCTTAAACAGATATCTAAGCCCCTTTGGTAATCGTCGCCAGTTAGATATACATAACCGAAGTTATGAATTGGAGAAATATAGTCATGACTGGTATCATTTAAAACTAAATCCCCCATGATCACATCAATCTTTTTGCGATTGCTTTCCTTGCCCCCATACGGATGTGCAATATAAACTAATTTTTTCTTCATAGCATCAACCTTTCAACGTTTCAATATGTACCCAAATCCCTGTGACTGGATTCCAATACTTTTCTGTAATTTCACTACAGACTTGAGCATCATCGTTCCAGTAATTCAACTTGGTCATACAGTCCTTAAACAATTTAATAAGATTATCTGTATCTGGCCGAGTGGTTTTCCAATGTGGTGTTTTACAATTCGCTTTACCGAAACACCACTTGGTAACCAATCGAATCGGTCCCTCTAAAGGTTCACTAGGAACATGATCAGCTAAACCAGCTAAGAATATTTGTTTAGCTTGCTTCAGTTTATCGGATTCATAAAAGATAGGCTTACCATGTTGTGTATTCACCTGTTTAGTTTGATGTGTAACAGTAGGAACCTGTTTAAGAGGAATGAAAAATTCAATAATCAATAACCAATCCTCCTTTATTGAGAATTTAATTGATAATAACCAATACAATTTTTCAAAGCCCTTTTGTAATGTAGGGTTCAACCTAAGGGGAAGAGGTAAAAAAAGGATGATTTTAGAAATCCTTTTTCTTACCCCCTTAGCTTGAATCCACCTTACATTGGGACACAAAATAATAACAACATACACTTATATATATAAGAGCGTTTGTTGTTATTATTGTTAACCTAAAATTATTTTTATAGATTAACAATCTTCTGGTTTAAATAACTCTCCTTTATCAACATTTAAGATTGGTGTTTCTCTTAAATATCGACGAATAGTCATTTCGCTAACTTCCATAATTTCGGCTACCCGTTTAATATCCGCTCTACCGTTAAACCCATTTTCAGCAGCAGCAATATTAAAAGCATCTACCAATTGCTCTTTTTTCTTTTCCTTAGCAGCTTTTTTGCGTTTGTTTATAACATTAGCGCCTTTTTGTTGCGGACTATCAAATTGAGCCATAGCAAGAAACCCATTGGTATCCACCTTGTGAATCGGATACTCAAACCATAAGTCCACCGGTTTAAACTTCGGATATTCTCGGAGTGTTCCTTCCATTCGCCATGCAGTACATTGGCTAGTATCAATAGGCGCATCTTGGAGTTTATCCTCGTTCATGTTCTCTAGTTCAAGCTCTAGTAAATCAAGTAATGCATCTGGATCACGAGCGAATACACCAGAACCTGACGCACGGTCCATAGACCGTTTACCGGTTTGGCTACCTTTTGAATGGTGATGACAATAAATGACGGCACATTTAAGTTCAGTACAAACCTTGTCAAACTGATTACAGAAATTCGCCATTTGATCAGCACTATTTTCATCACCAGTTATGACCTTATAGATAGGGTCAATAATAATAGCCTTGTAGTTACGTTTTTGAGCCCTGCGGATAAGTTTAGGAGCCAATTGGTCCATTGGTAAGGACTTACCACGTAAATTCCATATGGATATGTTCCCAATGTTTGTTGGTAACTGTCCAAGGGCCTCGTATACATCCTTAAATCGATGCAAGCAGGATGCCCTATCAAGTTCCAAATTGACATATAGAACTTTGCCTTGCGTGCAGTCAAATCCAAACCATGGCTTACCTTCGGCAATGGAAATGCATAATTGAATTAACGCAAATGATTTACCTGCTTTAGATGGTCCGGCAATGAGCATTTTATGACCTTCACGGAGAATCCCTTCAATTAATGGCGGTGCTAGGTCTGGCATGTTATCCCATAATGCATCAAGTTCTTCTGGTTCCGGTAAATCATCATTAACAGATGCGATCCATTCTTCCCATTCTTTATAGTTTTCCTTACCGATGTTGGTTGCCATAAGGAATTGGGGTTTGCCATCACGCATAACCCCCGGCATTCGAGATAATCGGCTAGGGTTACGATTCTTTTTATCCGGTTTAAAACCATTCTTTTGAGCAATAGAGTATATAAAGTCAACACGCTTTCTGTATTCCTCGTACGAGTAAGCATCAACTTTAACGATGGCATGAATTGATTTACCGCCACTAAATACCATGGCTGCAATTGGTAATTCTAATTGTTCAAGAATGGCTTTTTGTTTTCCTAGCGACATATTGTCAGATTCCAAGAGCATATATCGAAATGCAGTTACGTTATCATTCTTAACGCCTTTACCATCAATTGGATTAAACCGAATCCATGCACCCATTTCTTTATTAAAGCTGCCGAACACGTTTTCTAATTGTGTCGTACCGTTAATACCATCTATGATTTGTTGTACCGTACGACTATAATTTCCCATCGCAGGGGACTGTTTACCGTCCGGTAAGGCAAATGTATTAACGACATATCCAACATACTCCTCTGGCTCAAATAACGTGGTCAAATAGGTAAGTATATCTCGCTTACGTTGCTCTAAAGGATAAGATTTAGGAATTGTAACATCTGATTCTTCAATCCAGTTCTTATCAACAACTTGATATTGTTCCGGAGTTGTGGCCAATACCATGGAGTCAAAACTTAATGCCTCATTATTTTCAAGTTTACGTTTTGATGTCCATCCATTTTCTTTTGCCATTTGAGTGATCGTGGCTCCGGTAACAAGCTTTCCGGTGTACCTACCAAATGACTCCCATTTAGCAGCACATTCGCCTTCATGGAATCGTTCTCCATCATCTGCAGACCATTCCTCCCATACAAACATAGGATAGCCCTCTTGATGGAGAGCAAGTCCTACGTTTAACCATTCCTCATAGGAGCATTGAGCAGGGTCTATATATTCGAGTAGTTCTCGTAAATCAATTTTGCTTTCCATGTTTACTCCTTACCATTACCATTGAGGAACGAATTCTTCTACAGGTGGCTTGTATGTAGCAGGCACTACACCTTTAGGAATGCGCCAGCCACTAGCACTAATACGGCTAATCATCTTAGAGGCTTGGTTATTGGTCCATGTTCCTACATTTTTAAAACCTTTGTTTTCAAGGAATCTAATTTGCTTTGGAGTAGACAAGCCTTCTTCACGACGTTTTTGCAATCTATCAATGAGCATAGATGCCTTGCCAGCGTCTTCAATGTTGTCACCATTAATGCCAAATTGCTCAAGCGTTTTCTTTTGACTATCAGTAATAGCGCTCATTTGCCAACCAAAGGCTGGTGTGTAATGAGTAAGGTCTTCCGCTTGAATAGAAAATTCAAATTGCAATGGATCAACAAGTTGTGCTTTTTTCTTACGCATAGCAGCGAGTTCTTTTGCAAGAGCCTCTTCACGTTGAGCCAATACATCAGATTCTGCATCTTTTTCACATTCTTCAAGGTCCATTCCTTTTTCTTCAAGAATTTCCGTCATGCGTTTGGCCACATCATCTGATTTAGCGATTAGATGAGCCGGTCTACATAATTCGTGACGTTCTACATGCCATAGAAAATCTAAAATTAATAGATGGTCTTTGCCCGGTGAAAGACGTGTACCACGTCCTATCATTTGACAATACAAGGCACGAGACCGAGTAGGACGTAATACAATGACACAATCAACACTTGGACAATCCCAACCTTCCGTGAGCAGCATTGAGTTACAAAGTACGTTATATTTACCTTCAGCAAATGCCTGTGTAATTTCAGTACGGTCTTGGCTTTTACCGTTTACTTCTGCCGCTTTAAATCCTCGCTCATTTAGAATTTCACAGAATCGTTGACTGGTAGCAATTAATGGTAAGAATACGACGATTTTTCTATCTCTGTATTCCATTAATTTATTGGCGATTTCCTCTAAATAAGGTTCTAACACCCTACCAATATCACCTACAGCAAAATCACCAGTTGAAATCTTAACCGATGAGATATCCAATGTAAGCGGCAATGTTTGCACCTTAATCTTAGATAAGAAACCCTCTTGAATGGCTTTAGGTAACGTGTACTCAAATGCTAAACTTTCAAATACACGCCCTAAATTCTTCATGTCCGAGCGATCTGGTGTAGCCGTAACGCCTAATACTTTTGCTTGGTCAAAATAATTTAAAATAGCTTGATAACTACTAGATACAGCATGATGTGCTTCGTCAATGATAATGACATCAAAGTACGTTTTACTGAACATTGATAATCGCTTATCTTTACACAATGTTTGAACAGAACCGACTATTATACGGTCCCATTGCCCTATGCATGTATGTTCAGCCTTTTCCATTGCAGTTGTAAGCCCTGACGCACTCATAATTTTGTCAGAGGCTTGCTGCAATAGTTCTTCACGATGCGCAAGGATAAGAACACGCTTACCCCTGCGAACCGCTTCCTCAGCAACTTTGGCAAAACAAATCGTTTTACCTGTACCGGTTGGAAGAACTAATAATGTCTTATTAACCGTTTCCCATTCATGCCATATCGAATCTACAGCTTGTTGTTGATACGGTCTAAGTTCCATTAGAATGCACCATATCCATTTGCTTGAGCATTAGGGTTTGCAAAGCATTTTTTAATTTCGTTACGAGTACCATTATTACCGTCATTTTTGACATAGCCTTGTTGTGTTAGCTCACACATAGCAGATTTACCCATTAATTGGTCAGGGTCAGGGTTGTAGTTTTCACCTTTTTTAGCGAGACCGACAGCCATAAATAGTTCTGTAACTTTCCAGATTGTAGATTTCGTATAGAAAAGGTTATGAATCAATTTTGTTTTACCTTGATCACCGCCATCTACTTCGAGGGTAATTTGAGCCTGTGGACAAGATGGCAACTTGCTACCTTCTTTAGGTTCATAGAATTTCTTTGCTACATCTGTGATTACAAATGGATACGTGCCAGCTTCAAGTAACGTATATTCACGTTCTTTCGCTAAAATAGGTTGGTCAAATGAATATACTTCTTCTGCTTTACCGAATGTTTCAAAATTGCTTTGTTGTGCTTTCATAATAATTAATTTCCTTTCTTAATTGCTTCAACAATATTGGGCCAGAATGGAATAATCCATCCGTTAACAAATTCTGGATCATAATTTTCAAATGGCGTACCTGCTGGATATTTACCACGAGCAGTAACTACCGATTGAACTTGTTCTAATGTGATACCATCTTTAACCATTAAGTCTTTTAACGGTTTAGGAATAGCCGTTTCAACTAATGGTGTTTCGTTTTTGTTGGTGTCAACATTTTCCTGCGATTGTACTGTTACAGGTTGTGTTGTAGTAACTTCACCAACTTGTTCCTTAGTAGCGTTCATTACTTCTGGAGCATATTCATTATTAGCGGCTTGTGCTATTTCTTGTACTGCAGCAGTTGGTAAAATATCATCTGGAATAACATGAGCGATTTGACTGTATTCAAATGGCATCATATCTGGTAATCCATGGCGGTTTTTAGCATCCCACGCAGGATTATGGGTGGCGTACATCAACCGTTTACCATTGGTTGCTTTCTTTTTGTTTGTCTGAGTCGTAATGATTTCGTTTTTATAATTGGCAAAGAGTACCATGTCCGCCCATTCTTTAATAAGTGGAGAGGTTTGACTTCCTGTCTTTTTACCAAGTTTCAATTCAAAGCGATCATATGCACCTAGTTCATCTGGCTGTTCAAACTTACGAATTTGAGCGTGAGCAGTAAGAACTACATTCATACCTGCGTTGATAACTTCATCAAGTAGATTTAGGAAACGCCCCATTTCTTCACGGACAAATACATAACCGTTACCATAACCAAAGTCTTCAATACCGGATTTATTATGTTTAGCACAGATAAATTCAACACATAGCTGTTCTGCCCAATCAATAGTGTCAATGACTAATGTCCGATAGAAACCCGGCATTGTTGCAAATTCCTTAACAAAGGAAATTAGCATTTGCCATGATGTAGGTTTATCGGTACGAGCTACATCTAAATGGTCTGTACTGCTCTCTGTATCAATAAATACAGGAGCAGGGAAGTGACTAGCGAAGGTTGTTTTACCAATCCCCTCGGTGCCATACACAACGACCTTCTGCGCTCGTTTTCGTTTACCTGTTGTAATATTCATTAAAAATCACCCCATTCATTTTCAGGTTTAGTTTCATTAACTGGTGCCGCCACATTACTGTACTCTTCACCTTTAATATGTCCATCTTCAATAATGATGGAGCATTCATCTTGGTTATTAGTAACACGAGTTGCAATGACTTGTAGGCCTTCCGATTCAAGCCATGCGCCAAATTCTTTCATGGTGTCTACATCCATTTGTTCAAGTTTATCCATAAGCACAAATCCACACTTAGGATTTAAAGCTCTAACAATAGCCGTAGCCACTTTGAGCTGCTCAGCACCGCTCATACAGTCCCATTGACGATCATTATAAATAAGAACGCCATCTTGGATTGATAATCCCGGCAAAGGCATTTGTACGGATTCAAGCAGCTTATTTTTATCTTGTCTGATAGTTTCAAGTTCACCAGTCAAGTTGTCATAATCTGCTTTGTAATCAGCAGCTTCCTGCAATGCTCTTGCACGTTCTTGATTAGCACGTACCTTTTGATTGATGGCATCAACATTTTTGATTTGCTCCTCGAGTTCAGCCGTAGATTCATCTTCGAGGTCTTTCGCTGCCGTTGTTGCGATGTCGTAATCTTCCGCTAATTGTGCTTGTTTAGCTTGCAATTCTTCGAGTTTCTTTTGTGCTTCATCAACCAAGTTATTAACAGTAACCATTTGAGCTTGAATGGCCGACACATTGTTCCGCTTTTTTTGGTTCTCTGCATTTTTCAATAAGATGGTTTGTTGTTGTTGGATAAGTTCCGATGCGCTAATTGGTTCAAGTGGTACATCATCATAACCAACTAATTCTTTAGCGTACTTGTCTTTCTGAGTGGCAATTTGCCCTATAGAATGACGTTTTGCATATACCTCTTGGTGTTTACCTTCGAGTTTGTTCAATTCGTCTTCTACGCCCAATAATTTTAATAATTCTTGGGCCTTTTCTTTGTCACTCATTTCCATAAATTTAGGAAGGTCTAAGGCTAATTGTCCAATAAACCCATCTAAAATCCGTTGGCCAGATTTCTTACCTTCTGGATCAACGACTTTTAATGTGCTGCTATTGCCACTACGTGTAACAACTAGTCCATTAGACAACTTAACTTCTAATTTAGGTGGATTGTAACTTCCATCACGTACTGCACTAGATGGTTCAAATTTTGCACCGCCTAGGGTCCAAGCAATGGCATCAAGGATAGATGTTTTCCCTTGGCCATTCTTCCCACCAATAATGGTTAATCCATTAGGTGATGGTTCATAAGATACAGCTTTAACACGCTTTACATTTTCTAATTCAAATGAATTAATTTTGATTGATTCTCCCATGCATTTGCTCCTTATTCTTGAGTACCAGCCAATAACAAGTAATTGGCTAATTCAGATTTAATTGAATCAGTTTCAGCTTTGATAGCATCTTTAATATAACGATTCATAATTGGACAAGATAACTTGAACGATAATTTATCCCCTTCGTCTTTAGGCTTAATGATGTCTAATTGCACTTCAATTTTTTGAGTGAATTGGCTTTCATTAAGAATGACCATGTTTACGAAGATAAAGCGAGGCATCTTTAACGTACCTTCCGCTTCTTTTACTTTGATGCTCATAACATAGTTATCATCATCAGTTCGAGTAAAATCGCCTTCCGTTTGTGTTACGTATTTGAAGTTTCTAACAGCAATTAAAAGCTTTTCGTAATCTTCGATTTCATGTTCATGAATTCGGAGTAAATCAAGCATTTCCTTTTGCGTTAAACTTAGATCAAAGATGGAATCCCATTCTTTAAACTGTTCGCTTTTTTGAAATGCGTATACAATTTTGTCTTGCGTACGATCAATTACGGTGCAGTCTGTTACGGCTACAACTTTTCTATCTGAATATGTAATAACGGATTTCTTAGGGTCGCCTTTAGCTTTTACGCCTTTAACGAATGATTCAGCACTACTAAGTTCATATCTGAATCCGTGATATTGGAATACCTCATTGGCTTCACCATGACGAATAATTACTTCACCGTTTTCTGTTTGTACATTTAAGTTAAATTTTTCTTCCATTATGTTAACCTCTCTTTTCTGTAGTTGAATTATTAAATGTTAAGACTTCCAATTCCGGCTTTTCGTTGACATCGACTTTTACAGTGAAATCATCTGCATAAGAACCGATAGCACGACGTGAGATAGCTGGTAACGTTGATTTGATATTGTAACCAAGTTCTACGATGGTATCAGTATCTGGAACTCGTAACATTTCAATATTGATGGTGATTTTAGCTTTCTGACCTTTTGAAATTTTTCGTAATGCATCTTTGTACATTTCCTCAAATTCAGCTTCTAGCTTTCCATCACAAATATTAGTTAGATTTAAGACTTGTTGTTTTTCATTCATTTGTTTTCTCCTTACTTTTTAAAATTTGAATAATGTCATAAAAAGGATCTTTGCTATCCATATCTTTATAACGTTCGTCAAAGATAATTTGTTTTTGATACGTTTGCATTGTTCCGATGCAAACTTGAAGATACAAAACTTTGTTAATATTTGGTACATTTTCTTTAACAAATCCAATTGTTGCACCAAGAAGTACTGCTAATACTTCTTCATTATTTTCAAAACTGCCTTTGTTATAGCTAATACCTATCTTTTTATTTGGATTAGCTTCATCTATTAAGATTTCAATGCGTTTCATTTGTACTCCGTGTTATAATTTCTATAGGTATAATTTGCCTACGCCCGTTTAGCTTGCCGGTTAGCGGGCGTTTTCTTTTTCATATACGTCAGCGCACACCCAAACGAGTCCGCCTGTAATGATTTGTAATAGAAACTGGAAAAACCCAATCCTATCAATTTCTAGGCTCCCCATGGATCCGATAATCCATATAAAGGAGGCCCATTTTAAAGCAGTAATCATAACTTCAACTCCCCTCCTACCATAACCAGTAAATCACTGGTTATTTTTCTTAAAGCATTTTTGAGTTTTTTGTTTTCTTCAAGCAAGCTATCACGCTCCTTTTCTAATTTCCTGTATTGTAGTGGACTGTATTCGTCCACAATTCCTACAAGGGACTCAACTTCTTTTTTATTGAAGCGGACACCCGGAAGTCCTTTTACTTCACGTAGGACGCCACGTTCCCTTAAATTGTTGACGCTGCTTTCACTGCATTGCAGTAATTCAGCAACGTCCTTTATTGTATAAACAACAGGATCCATTATTTTTTATCTTCATAAATAACTTTTGTATGACTACTTACTAAAGGTTGCCGTGCATCACGTTCGCTAAGGAACGCTTCATTATCACGAATAGTTACTTCACGATAATTTCCATCTCTAGTCGCCTTATTCTTTAAAAGTGCAGTAATCACTTTAATGGGGCCTCGTAGTTGGTCTTCAAAAGTCTGTTCAAAACTTGCGGATTCTATTGATTGTTTGGAATCAGGATATTTTTCATCTAGTACTTCATACTGTCTGATTAATTCCGGAAGTATCTGAGGTGTAGCTCCTGTTTCCATAATGTACAGAATGTGCTTTTTTAATTGTTTTTTAATTTCTTGCATAATGTGCCTCCATTTTTGCCATTCTATCTGCTTCACGGCATTCTCTGATTTTGCCGTGGATAGATTTTTTATAAAGTTTGCTTGTATGCCGCTTTGCGAAATAATCTTTAATGATTTTTCGCCAGTACTTGGCATACTCAGCATTTCGGCCAGCCCAACCGAATACAGTTGCTGTGTTTCCATAGACTTTATTGGCTATGGATAAATCTTGTTTGTTTTGTACTAGCATGTCCACACTCCTTTGCATTACCTTTTAAATATTATTGATGTGATTTTAAATCACTATACTTTTTAAAAAAAATAGACTTAACCTCAAGGTTTGATAAATGTAAGATTTCTGTTAATTTTGCAATTTCAGATGCCGTAAATTCGGTTACTCCATTGATTTTATTGTATAGTGTGTATCTTGTAATATTAAGCTGATTTGCTATCCACGAGATACGAAATCCTTTTTCAATAATCACGTCTTTTAAATTCTTCATCTATTCACCCCCTTTAATAACGTGATTTTTAATCACATCTATAATATACCTTATGGGTGATTATGTGTCAACAATAAATTACAAAAATGTTGATTTTTTTTCACATATATAATATATTTACTTTGTAAGGGGCATTAAAAAGAAAGGTAAAACCTATGAAACTATATGCCAATATCAAAGCTCTACGAGAAAAATTAGAATTATCACAAGAAGAATTAGCTCGTAAAGTAGGATATAAAGATAGAACAAGCATTGCTAAAATTGAAGCCGGGAAAATTGATATACCACAATCTAAAATTTATGCATTTGCAGAAGCTTTGCATGTTTCTCCAGAGGAATTAATGGGCTTAAACAATGATTCATATTACATAGACCCCGAAGTAGCTGAATATGCAAATAGATTGAAGGACAATCCTGATATGCGATTGCTGTTTGATGCTGCTGAAGATATGTCAAAAGATGATATTGATTTTGTAGTTAATTTAATTGAGGGATTAAAGAAACGTGAGGGGAAGTAGAATGAAGAAGTTATTAATATTAATTTATATATTATTTATTCCTTTATCATGTAATGCAATTTCTTTAAATGAATTGCGCAACAATCCAAATCAGTATACATTAGTGTATTCAGACCAAATGCATGAAGCGTATGTTGATAACTCAACGATTGTTGTATCAAGATATAATCCGCCATATTATGCCATTAACGCTACTGTATATTCTATATGGTATGATGAAAACAATATTGTAGAAGCGAATCAGACTTCTTTTTTTAATTATGATAGAAGTTTAAAAATGTTAGCACTTAAATTTGAAGAAGTTAATGATTTAGCAAGGGAATTTACAAATGATAATGGAGTAAAGTTTAAAATAAATACTTTAATTCGATATGATTTAAATGGAAATAAAATTTCCTCTATAGCCTCTTTCCCATTTGGGAAAGCCCCTTCTGGTAAAGCACCTGTATATTCTCCGAGTTATGAAGTTGCAATGTATATATTTCATAAATCATATAATATGTATTTTAACGAACCTTTATCTAATTAATTTTATCTGGGGAGAGTGTTGTTATGTCTATTAATTTGATTTATACGCAATTAAAGAAAACACAAACAGCAGTAGTACGTCTTAATGAAGATGGCAGTCATTCTATACTGGTTAATTTAAATAAGCCTTTTGATGCACAGCGAGTTAGTGTACTACACGAATTAGGACATATTAAACATGATGACTTTCATTCTGAAAAACATATTAATTTAATAGAACGGATCGCTCATGATAGAGAATTAGATGAAGATATCGATGAGGAATTCTTTTATCACGTGGTTAATAGCAAGGATGTGTAACCATGCAATACAACTTTACCATTCGTAAAAAAGACAAAGGTTACCAAATTATTGTCAGCTATAAAGATGGCCTAAAATGGAGGCAAAAATCCAAACAGGGTTTTGCTACTCAAAGAGAAGCAAAACTCTATGGGCAAAAAATTATTGAGGAATTAAAAAAGACTGTCACCAATCCACTTGATGACAGTCTAAAAGATATAACGCTTATTCAGTTTTATCAGATTTACATTCGGGAAAAGATTAATATATCCGCCAATTCAGTACTGATCTACAATAATATCATGGAGAAATATTGCAAGCCCTTACATGACAAAAGAATGCGTGATATTACCCATTCCGATATTTTTACATTGATTTCTAATTTGTCAAAATCAGCGGCAAGTAAAAATTTGTGTATTGTATTACTACGTGCCGTTTTTAATTATGCTATCAATCCATATCGGTTAATTCGCAATAATCCATGTGCCGCCATTAAGAGATATCGTAAACAAAGTACACGATCAATCACAACAATTCCAATAGAAGATATGGACATGCTTTTACATAATATCGAACATAGTCACCCAACGTATTATTTGTTATGCAATATAGCAAGATATACAGGCGCTAGGTATGGTGAGATTATAGCATTACAATGGTCTGATATAGACTTTGACAATAATACTATATCAATTTCTAAACAATGGGCACAATGTGAACGTAATAAATATGGCTTTAAATTACCAAAAAGTAAAAATAGTATTCGTATAATTCCTATTCCGCCTATACTTTCTAATTTATTAAAACAGTATCAATGTAACGGATCGGATAGATTGTTTCCATTTCGCACCAGTCGAAGCAGTCAAGTAAATGAACTGATTCAACGGTTCCTTCCCGGAAAATCAATTCATATGTTTAGACATACATACGCTACTACATTATTAGGTAATAATGTAGACATACAGACTGTTGCCAGTTTACTTGGAGATAATATAAATACAGTTATTAAAACATATATCCATTTTTCAGATGAAATGAGAAAAAATGCTGCGGATAACGTGGCAAATATATTTGGTTAATTATTTTTGACGATTATATGACGAAAAGCTATAAAACCCTATTTATCAATGTGTTCTATAGCTTTATTTTATAATATATGTATTATACCATTAAAAGAGGCCAAAGATAAAGGAAACAATAGCTCCCACTAAAATGACAACCCCTACAACAGATAGGATAATGCCACCAAAAAATACTACAGCTGCTAATACAATTGCTAGAATGATAATTAAAACAATACGACTTAGCCAACTCGTACTATTAAAGCTATACACCTTAACATGAGGGCCATATTGATTGTACTCTTCACCGCGTTGATAGTCTTCGTTCATATTACTAGGTGTAGAGTCCACATGAACAGAGTCTCCTACCTCTTCAATGGTTACACCATCAAAGTCACGGCGTTCATCATCAGATAATACCCGTGTATTTGGCTCTCCGAAGTGAGCATTACTACCAAAGCTATCGCTACGTTCATTATTTCTATATGTATTTTGATTGTTATTTGTATTGTGTTGATCAGACATCGTTACGTCCTTTATATGACCAAAATAATAATTAATTTTATACAACTTATTATACCATATTTCTATGATAAAAATGCAAATAAATATCCCCTATAGATATAAATTCATATATCTCTAGGGGATATTTTTATTTGTATTGCTTATGCGACTATATACTAACGGACAAATTAGTCTTTCAAGTATTTTTGAAGCAATTCATTTACCATACCAGGGTTAGCACGGCCTTTAGATTCCTTCATAACTTGACCTACTAAGAAGCCAATAGCTTTGCCATTGCCACCTTTGAAGTCTGCCACTGGTTGTGGATTGTTAGCAATAACTTGCTTAACGATTTCTTCGATAGCACCAGTATCAGTGATTTGAACAAGGCCTTCTTCTTTTACGATAGTATCTGCATCCTTGCCGGATTCCCACATGGATACAATAACCTTTTTCGCAATTTTACCAGAGATTGTACCTTTATCGATAAGAGCAATCATACCAGCCAAGTTTTCAGGGCTTACTTTGGATTCAGCAAATGTTAAGCCACTTTCATTAATCATCTTAGACAAATCACCAAGCATCCAGTTAGCAACAGTCTTAGCATCGGCACCTGCTTTTACAGTAGCATCCAAGAAATCTGCTGTTTTACGGGATACAGTAAGGGTTGTAGCATCTTCACGAGACAAGCCATATTCAGATACAAAGCGTTCAATCTTAGCATCTTGTAATTCTGGTAACGCACGACGTACTTCTTCAATTTTTTCGTCTGTAATTACAATTGGTACCAAGTCAGGTTCAGGGAAGTAACGGTAATCGTTTTCTTCGTCTTTTTTACGCATACCAATAGTAATGCCTTGAGCATCATCCCAAGTACGTGTTTCTTGATCTACTTTGCCGCCAGCTTCAATCAACTTAGCTTGGCGCAATGCTTCATATTCAACAACCTTTTGGATAGCTGTTAAGGAGTTAACGTTCTTAGTTTCTGTACGTGTACCAAACTCTTTAGTACCGCGCAAACGTACGGATACGTTACAGTCACCACGTAAGGAACCTTCTTCCATACGACCGTCAGATACTTCTAAGTATTGCAAGATAGAACGTAGTTTTTCAACATAGGCTCTCGCTTCTGCGCCGGAACGAATATCTGGTTCGGATACGATTTCAAGAAGAGGTACACCAGTACGGTTATAGTCAACATTAGAAGATTTAGAATCGGAAATAGTGTTACCACTATGAACTAGTTTACCAGCATCTTCTTCCATGTGAATCCGCGTAATACCAATGCGTTTAGTTTCACCATTTACTTCGATGTCTAAATGACCATTCAAGCAAATTGGCAAATCGTATTGAGATGTTTGATAGTTTTTAGGCAAATCTGGATAGTAGTAGTTTTTACGGTCAAATTTGTTAAAGTTTAGAATTTCACAGTTCAATGCTAAACCTACTTTGATAGCAAATTCTACTACTTGTTTATTTAACACAGGCATAGCACCAGGTAAGCCTAGGCATACTGGGCATACATGTGTATTTTGATCGCCGCCGAATTCAGTGGTACAACCACAGAAGATTTTAGACTTAGTCTTAAGCTCTGTATGAACCTCTAAACCAACGACTGTTTCGTATTTACTACTCATAGAGAAACCTCCCCAGTTGGTGCTACTAATTGACAGTCTGGACGTGCTTGTTCAAATGTGAAAGCGGCACGTAACAATGTTTCTTCACCCATAGCAGGACCGAGCAATTGTAAGCCGATTGGCAAATTGCTGCTACTCATACCTGCTGGAATGCTAATACCTGGAATACCTGCAAGGTTTGCTGGTACTGTACAGATATCTTCTAAGTACATTGCCAATGGATCATTTGCTTTTTCACCAAATTTATAAGATGTATTAGGTGCAGTTGGTGTTAAAATCAAATCCACTTTGGAGAATGCTTCATCAAATTCATTTTTAATGAGGCGGCGTACTTTTAATGCTTTCAAATAGTAAGCATCATAGTAACCAGCGCTCAATACATAGGTACCTAACAAGATACGGCGTTGTACTTCAGGACCAAAACCTTCTGTACGAGTTTTAGTAGACATATCTACAAGATTATCTGCAGGTACGCGCATACCATAGCTTACGCCGTCATAACGAGCCAAGTTAGAGCTAGCTTCTGCCAATGCGATGATATAGTATGCAGACAACGCATATTTAGAGTTAGGTAAGGAAACCTCAACGATTTCAGCACCCAATTTTTTATATGTTTCGATAGCCTCTTCCATAGCTTTGCGAACTTCGCTATTGAGACCTTCGCCAAAGAATTCTTTTGGCACACCGATTTTAAGATTTTTTACATCATTTACAAGAGCTGTAGTGTAGTCTACACGAGCACCTGGAATAGATGTGGAGTCTTTCGCATCATGACCAGATATGGCATTTAATACTAAAGCAGCATCTGTTACATCACGAGTAACAGGTCCAATTTGGTCCAAAGAGGATGCGAAGGCGATTAAACCATAACGAGATACATTACCGTATGTTGGTTTTAAGCCTACAACGCCACAGAAGGACGCTGGTTGACGAATAGACCCACCAGTATCAGAGCCAAGAGCCCAAATAGCAGAGCCACTAGATACAGCTGCTGCACTACCACCAGAAGAACCACCTGGTACGCAATCAGCATTCCAAGGGTTAGTCGTTTTTGCTAATGCAGAGTTTTCTGTAGAACCACCCATAGCAAATTCGTCCATATTTAGTTTACCAAGACTAACAAATTGATTATCTTGTAAACGTTCAATAACAGACGCATTGTATGGAGGTACAAAGTTTTCTAACATTTTAGATGCACATGTTGCAGGTTCGTCTTTAATACAAATATTATCTTTAATCGCACCAGGAATACCTGCCAATGGAGAAATAGATTCGCCTTTAGCAATTGCTTCATCTACAAGCTTAGCTGTAGCTAAAGCGCGTTCATGAGAATCGGATAAGTACGCATGTACAGTCGGTTCCACTTTCGCTTTATGTGCAATAACAGCATTCGTCAATTCAACGGCACTGATTTCTTTATTCACTAGTTTCTTGTGTAATTCATGAATTGTTGTCACAGCGAAACCTCCTATTCTTGTACAACGCGAGGTACTTTAAAGTACCCATCCTCTGCTTCTGGAGCATTGGACAAAGCTAAATCATGGTCTAAGGATGGTTTTGTTTCATCCTCTCTAAATACATTGTTCAATGGTACTGCATGAGCCATTGGTTCTACATCATTAAGCTCTAATGCATCTAGTTCAGCAACATAAGTCAAGATATCGGATAATTCTTTTTCTACATGTGCCATATGTTCTTCCTTAACTTCCAAACGTGAAAGCCAGGCGATTTTTCTAATTTCCTCTTGGCTGATTTTCATCGGAACACATCCTTTCATAATTACTTATTATAAAGCAAATAATATATATTTTCAAAACATTGTAAGAATGTATATCTATTGGATTTCACCAAGATCGCGTAGGAGTTCTACAAACTCTTCTTCGTTCATAACTCGTATACCCAATTCATTTGCTTTAGTCAGCTTGCTACCACTATCTTCACCAGCGATAACAAGGGTTGTTTTTTTAGATACAGAACCTGTAACCTTTGCCCCATGAGCTTCAAGGATTTTACCTGCTTCACTACGACCCATAATCTCAAGCTTACCGGTAAGAACGACGATTTCTCCATCCATTTGGTTACCAGCAGCTTCAACAACATCTACGGTCATTTTAAGACCTGCTTGTGTTAAGCCTTCAATAATGGCAACATGAGCCGGATCTTGACGGTATTCAACGATACTATCAGCCATTGTAGGCCCGATTTCTTCTACAGCCACTAATTCTTCTTTAGTAATTGTCATGAATCGTTCCATAGATTTCACAACATTAGCAATTGTGCCGGCTGCTTTAGATCCAATTAAGCGAATACCGAGGCCATACAATACGCGGTCTAATCCACGAGTTTTAGAGTCTGCGATGGCTTTCACCAAATTCTCTGCAGATTTCTTACCCATTCGGTCCATAGTAACTAATTGATCTACTATTAAATGATATAAATCAACCACATTGGCAATTAACTTGTTATTGATTAAGTTTTCTACAATGCTAGGACCAAGGCCATCTATATTCATTGCATCGCGAGATGCAAAATGGATAATTTGTTCTTTTTCAATGGCAGGACAGTGTTTATTAGTACACCGAACAGCTGCTTCACCTTCACGACGAACTGCAGGGGAATCACATACTGGGCAGCGATTTGGAATGGTGAAAGGCACCTCAGAACCAGTACGTTTTTCTGGAACTACGCGGATAACTTCTGGAATAATCTCTGCTGCCTTGTGAATGATAACGTGGTCACCAATGCGAATATCCTTTTCATTGATAAAGTCTTGGTTATGTAATGTAACACGACTTACATTCGTACCGGATACAAATACGGATTCCAACTCACCTGTTGGCGTAAGAACACCTGTACGTCCTACGTTAATGGTGATGTCCTTAAGGATTGTTTCCACTTCTTCTGGAGGATATTTGTACGCTGTTGCCCATTTAGGGTCCTTAGCAGTACTACCAAGTACCTCTTGGTCATCAAAACTATTAACCTTAATTACCATACCATCAGTATCGTAAGGCAACTCATGGCGCTTTTCATCCCAATATTCAATAGCCTCGATTACCTCATCAATCGTTTTACATACACGATAATGAGAATTCACAGAAAACTTAAATGTTTCTAAGCTTTGTAATAATTCCTCTTGGCTATGAATATTGGCACCCACTTCAGAACCGATTGCGTAGGCAAAGAAGGCTAAATTACGACTAGCAGTAATAGCAGGATCTTGTTGGCGTAAAGAACCAGCTGCTGCATTACGAGGATTTACAAAGGTTGGTAAACCCTCTTCATCGCGTTCTTCATTAATGCGTTTAAATTCGCTATGAGGCATATAAGCTTCACCGCGCACCTCAATAAATTCAGGTGCATTTTCGAGATATAAAGGAATGGATTTAATTGTTCGCACATTGGCCGTAACATCTTCACCAACACGGCCATCACCACGTGTTACAGCACGTACAAACATGCCATTTTCATAGTGCAAATTGACCGCTAAGCCATCGATTTTAAGTTCTACTACATAAGCAGAAGGCTTATGACCTAATTCCTTCTCTACACGACTAGCAAATGCACGCACTTCATCAGCACTGAATACATTAGACAAGCTCAACATAGGGCGACCATGAACAACCTTTTCAAAGGAGCCTTCCACCTTCATCCCCACCCGTTGTGTTGGAGAAGAAGGCACAATATATTCAGGATGAGCTGTTTCTAATTCAACGAGCTCTCGATATTTTTTATCGTATTCAAAGTCACTCATAGTAGGAGCATCTTTTACATAGTATAAATACTGCGCATGAGTCAGCTCTTGTTGTAACTCTTTAATTCTATCTTTCGGATTCATCTTCTATCCTTTTATACAGAAAACAATTACCCCTTTTTAACAGGTGCAAATTTAGCCATTACCACACGTACACCTTGGGTTGGAAACTCAATTGTTAGCTTCATGCCAGCCCCTTCGCCAGCAACATTGATAACTTTACCATTGCCCCATTTACTATGAATAGCTGTGTCGCCAACTTTCCAATCAGCAATCACTTCATTGCGAACAATTGGTTTTGTGATAGGACGGCTAGTAACACTCATATGTTGTGGTACATGGCGCTTAATATCATCAGGTACTTTACGCTTAGCACGCAAACCATCTACTAACTCTTCAGGAATTTCGTCGATAAAGCGAGATGGCAAATAACTACTAGTACGACCAAATACGGTACGCGTAGTAGCATTAGAAATATATAATTCCTTTTCAGCACGAGTAATACCTACATAGGCAAGACGACGTTCCTCTTCGATTTCCTCAGGGTTCATCAAGGTGCGGCTATGAGGAAATAAGCCTTCCTCTAAGCCTCCTAAGAATACGATTGGGAACTCCAAACCTTTGGCAGCATGTAATGTCATTAATGTTACTTTAGACTCTTCTTGCTCGAAGGAGTCAACATCATTAACAAGGGCTACTTGCTCTAAGAAATCCTCAAGAGTACCCGTTGGATTAGTATCTTGGAAATTTTTAGCTACAGATAAAAGTTCACCAATATTCTCAGCGCGAGCCTGGTCTTGTGGATCTGTACTTTCTTCCAATTGTGCCAAGTAACCTGTTCTATCAAGAATAGCTTCTAAAATATCGAGTACCGTTTTATCTTCCATTTCAGCTACAAGAGTAAAGATAAGGATACCAAATTCTTCTAACTTTTCCTTTGTTTTACCCTTAATCGTATCTACTAGATGCAATTGTGTGAGTGTCATGAACAAGGATGTGCCGTTTGCACGAGCATAATCTTGTAGTTTTGCCACTGTAGTTGCACCAATACTGCGCTTTGGTACATTGATGATACGCAATAAGCTCAAATCATCGAATGGATTATATAGTACGCGTAAGTAAGCTAAAACGTCCTTAATTTCTTTACGATCATAGAACTTCGTTCCACCTACCATCGTATATGGCAAAGCTCGTTTAATTAGTGCTTCTTCAAGTACACGAGATTGAGCATTTGTACGGTACAAAATGGCCATATCGCCATAAGGAACACCATGAATATCGTGCTTTTTAGCAATAGTATCGCCGATAAAAGCCGCTTCTTCATGTTCAGATTGTGCCGTAAAATGCTGAATTTTAGCGCCTTCTGTCTTGTCTGTCCACAAGTTTTTCTTTGGCCGACCTTCGTTATTTTCAATTACCGCATTGGCTGCATCAAGAATAATCTTTGTAGAACGGTAGTTTTGCTCTAACTTAATGGATGTACAGTTCGGATAATCCTTTTCAAAGTCTAAGATATTTTGAATATCTGCGCCACGCCAAGCGTAAATACTTTGGTCAGCATCACCTACAACGGCAATATTTTTCCAATGAGATGCTAATAATTTAGCCAGTAAATATTGAGCATGGTTCGTATCTTGATATTCGTCAATCATGACATAACGAAAACGCTTGCTATATTTATCTAGCACAGCTTCATTAGATTGTAATAATTTTACTGCCACCAATAAAAGGTCATCAAAGTCTAAGGCATTATTTTTACGTAATTCCCGTTCATAATATTCATATACATCAGCTACCTTTTGTTGGTAAAAGTCCCGTGCTTGCTTTCTAAAATCAGAGGCGAATAATAATTTATTCTTTGCATCTGAAATGGCAGCAATCATAGCACCTACGGGATAGTATTTATCGTCGAGGTTTAATGCCTTTAAGGCAGCCTTGATCACTGCTTGAGAGTCAGATGTATCATAGATTGTAAAGTTACTGTTATAACCTAAGAAATTATCTAGCTCAAAACGCAAGAATTTCGCACAGAAGCTATGGAATGTGCTGAGCCAAATTCGGTTAGCTACATCACCTACAAGACCTTCCACACGGCTTTTCATCTCTTTAGCTGCTTTATTGGTGAAAGTAATCGCTAAGATTTCATAAGGATTGACACCTTGAGCCAATAAATGTGCAATACGAACAGTTAAAACCTTTGTTTTACCAGATCCGGCACCAGCTAAAATCAATAAAGGGCCTTCCGTATGTTGAACGGCTTGTTGTTGCTCTTTATTTAAACCTGTTAATAATGAATTCATCGGAACACCCCTATCGCCCTTACATATACTATAGTTTCATAATCATATAAATAGAGAAGAAGAACGTTGCAAGCAACGTTCTTTTCCCTTTGTATACTACTATACTATTTCATAGCACCAAGAATTGGTGGTACGATTTGTTTTTTACGAGACATAGTATTTGGCAAGAATACGCCATTGTCTTTAACTTCTTTTTCGAATGCTTTTGTTACGACAGCTTCAACATCACCGCTGAATAACAATGTAGTACTTTCATCAAGAATATTTGTAACCATGATGTAAGATGCATCGTAGTTATTCGCAGTACGAAGAGCCTCTAGTGCAGCAACAAGTTCAGCTTGTTTGGCCAATACATCTGTTGTATCCATAACGGAAATTTGACCGATAGAAATCGTTTTACCTGCTTCGGAGAATTCTTTCATATCTGTACGAACGATATCATCGTTAGTCAAATCAGAAATATCAGCACCAGCTTTTAACATATCAAGGCCATAAGACTCGATGTCAACGCCAGCGATTTCAGCTAATTTATGGGCCATTTCTTTATCTGTTTCTGTGCATGTTGGAGAACGGAATAATACAGTGTCAGAAATAATAGCAGACAACATCAAGCCAGCAATGCCTTTAGGAATTTCTTGATTGTTTTCCATGTACAATTTAGTAAGAATTGTATTGGAGCAACCAACTGGTTCTAAACGCATGAATACAGGACCATCAGTTTCAAAATCACCAATGCGGTGATGATCTACAACACCACACATATTCATGGATTTGTAACCATCGATGATTTGTTTGGATTCGTTATGGTCTGTTAAATATAAGTTGCCACCTTCTGGAGCAAACTCTTCCCAGTTCTTAACGATTTGTGGGTGTTCAAAACCAAAATGATTCAAAATATATGTTGTTTCTTTATTTGCTTCACCTGCACATACTGGAGTTGCTGGTGTGCCCATTTGAGTTAACAAATTAGCAAAGGAAATAGCAGAACAAATGGAATCTGTATCAGGGCTTTTATGACCTGCTACATATGTTTTTACGTCACTCATAATATACCTCTTTTTATATTAATTTCACACTTAATATCGACTTACGTCAATCCGATTTTTAACTCTATTATTATATCATAAATTATACAAAAAAACACGCCACTACTAAGTAGTGACGTGTTTTTGTCATTCTACAAATTTATTGAATGTAGATGATTAGTTGTGATTTTTTTTGCGGTTTGTCAACAAACCAGGTCCAAGTGTTTCAATGATGATGAACAACATTGGAATGATAAAGATACCAAACAATGTAGCTGTGGTCATCCCTGCTACTACTGTAATACCCATGGAAGTACGAGCACCAGAACCAGCACCAGTAGATACTGCTAGTGGTAATACACCAAGGATAAACGCAAAGGATGTCATCAAGATTGGACGCAAACGAATTTTTGCAGCTTCGATAGCGGCATCAACAACGTTCATACCACGCTCGTCAACACGAATCTTAGCATACTCGATGATTAAGATCGCATTTTTTGCGGCCAAACCAACCAAGGTTAAGAGACCGATCTGCATGTAAATATCATTTGCTAAAGAATATCTGCCTGTGAAGTTCAACAAGAATGGTACTAGAGAAGCACCAATCATACCAGATGGTACAGAGAACAATACGGCAAATGGAACCTTCCAGGATTCATATAGAGCAGCCAAAATCAAGAATACGAATACTAGACCTAAACCAAGGATTAACATAGTTTGAGAACCAGCTTTCAATTCTTCACGAGATTGACCTGCCCAGTCATATGTATATCCTGCTGGTAATGTTTTAGCTGCTGCCTCTTTCAATGCGTTAATAGCATCACCAGAGGAGTAACCATTCGCTTGGGAACCACCGATTTGTACAGCCATGGCATTATCAAAACGAGTAATACTAGATGGTGTACCTGTTTGTTCCTTCGTAATATAGTTAGAAACTGGAACCATGAGGCCCTTGCTATTACGAACAGCTAACATATTAAGCTGATCAGCATTTTGACGGTATGCATCTTCAGCTTGAACCACTACTTTATAGTTTTTACCATATGTAGTGAAGTCATTTACTTGAATGCTACCATAGAAGCCTTGTAATGTAGTAAAGATATCAGCTAATGCCACACCATCTTGAGCCGCTTTTTCACGGTTTACATCAAATTGTAAGGATGGCGTAGATGTATCGAAGGTAGTGTAAATAGATTGAATTGCTGGACTCTTACGAGCTTCTGCAATAAATTCATTAGCACGTTCCGCCATAACTTGAGGGCTGTCACCAGCTTTGTTAATAAGGTACATGCTAAAACCACCAGTAGTACCAAGACCAGGAATAGATGGTGGATTCATAGCAATAACTGTTGCTTCTGGTACGCCTTGTGCGGCAAAGCCAAATGTTTGACCTACCATAGCTTTGATAGATGTAGCTTGTGTTGTACGATACTTCCAGTCGGACATGGTAGCGAAGATTACACCAGCACTAGACTTTTGACCACCACCTAAGAGGTCAAAGCCTGCTACAGTAAATACCTCTTGGAATAATTGCTCATCTTTAGGCTTTTCAGGATCATTTTTACCTTCTAAGAAAGAGGCAATCTTTTCAAGGGTCGCCATAGTACGTTCAGATGTAGCACCAGGTGGCTCATTAACAGCAATCATGTAGTAACCACTATCCTCTGCAGGTACAAAGGATGTTGGTAAGAAGTGGAATACTAAACCTGTACCACCAGCAAAGATTAATAATGCAATAACAGTTAAGCTCAAACGATGGCTTAAACGAGCTAATTGGATACCATACCAATTGCTAAAACGCTCTAACGCTGCATTAAATTTGTTTAACTGACGATGTACCCAGTCTTCACGTTCTTTTGGTGTGTGAGGTTTTAACATCGTAGCACATAGGGCTGGTGTCAAAACAAGAGCGACAATCGCAGAAATAACAACAGATACAGCGATTGTTAAAGCAAACTGTTTGTAAAGGATACCTGTCATACCACCCATGAAGGCAACCGGTACGAATACCGCTACCAATACAAAGGCGATACCAATTACAGGGCCTTGTACATTTTCCATCGCTTTAATAGCCGCCTCTTTAGGAGACAAACCATTATATTGTAATTCGTACTCTACCGCTTCTACTACTACGATAGCATCGTCAACTACGAGGCCGATAGCCAATACCATGGCAAATAGAGTTAATGTATTGATGGAGAAGTCTAATAATACGAATGCCCCAAATGTACCAAGCAAAGATACTGGCACAGCAATCATCGGGATAATTGTAGAGCGCCAAGATTGTAAGAATACATATACTACAAAAAGAACGAGTAGCAATGCTTCTACAAAGGTATGCTCTACCTCATTGATAGAGGCACTAACGAATTTTGTATTATCTACAACTACGTTATATTGCATATCTGGTGGGAAGGATTTAGATTGTTCATCCAACACCTTCTTAACATTAGCAATTGTTTCTAATGCATTCGCATCATTTTGAAGAGAAATAGCAAAACCTGCTACCTCTTTATGAGCGGACTTAGCAATAAAGTCATAGCCTTTAGCTCCAATTTGAATGCGTGCAACATCCTTTAAATGTAACACCTTACCATTGGAACTTTTAATAGCAATGTTACCAAATTGTTCAGGTGTCACAAGACGACCGTCAATTTTGATAGGATATTGGAATGCTTGTTCCCCATTAGTAGGATTTTGACCTACTGTACCTGCTGCAGCCTGTAAGTTTTGACCCTTAATAGCTGCCGTTACTTCAGAAATAGTAACACCAAGGTTTTGCATTTTGGCAGGATCTAACCAAATGCGCATAGCATAGTCAGAACCGAACTCTTGTACAGAACCTACACCCTTAATGGATTTAATAGCATCCATCATATAGTTAGTACCATAGTTCTTTAAGAATGTAGAATCATACGTACCATTAGGTGAGCTCAAGGAGAATACCATCGCCATATCACCAGAGGATTTAGTAGTTGTAACACCAACTGCTTGTACCTCTGCAGGCAATTGAGCAAGTGCTGCTTGAACACGGTTTTGAGTATTAACTGTATCCATATCAGCATCCGTACCTTGATTGAACTGAACTGTCAAAGAGTAGCTACCGTTACTAGAACTACTAGATGTCATATAGTCCATATCTTGTACGCCTACGATTTGTGTTTCAATAACACTGGCTACCGTATCATTTACAACTTGAGCCGTTGCACCAGTATAGGCAGTGTTAACACGAACTGTAGGTGGAGAAATTTGTGGATATCGAGCTACCGGAAGGTTCATCATAGAAATGAGACCTACCAAAGTAATAACAATGGCTATTACGATGGCAAAGATAGGTCGATTAATAAAGAATTTCGACACGATCTAGCCCCCTTCTATTTTGTAGCTTTTAATTGTTCTTTTGAAAGTAATTTTGCATTTACTTTCGCACCGTTTTTAACCTTAGTTAAACCATCAACGATGATTGTATCCCCAGGCGCTAAACCTGCTTTGATGATTGTATCGCTACCACTTGTACCGCCAACTTCAACGCTTTTTTGTTCTACTACACCATCAGCATTTACAACAAAGATAAAGTTTTTATCCATGATTTGAAGAATAGCACGACTAGGAACAAGAATAGCATTTTTAAGTTTTTGACCAGGAGAGATTACTGTAGCAAACATATTTGGCAATAACAAATGATCAGGATTTGGGAAGGAAGCTTTCAACAAAAGCTTACCAGTAGATTGGTCAAGACTTTTTGCTGCTTGAACAATAGTACCAAATTGGTTATAAGTATCACCATCAGCGAGTTTTAACTGAATATTTGGACCATTAGAATCATCGCCAGTTGGATTTTTCATGAAGTCAAGATATTCTTCTTCAGTCATGCTAAATTCAACAAAAATAGGATCAATGGAGTCAATTGTAACTAAAGTTGTAGAACCAGCTTGTACAAATGCGCCCATATCAATATCGTCCATACGTAATGTACCGGAATATGGTGCATATACTATTGTGTCACCCAAGTTATCTTGAGCAATCTTTACAGATGCTTGATATGCTTCATATGCTGCCTTAGCTTGTTCTGTAGTACTGCGTTGTGTATCTACCCGTTGTTGCGCAATCGCGTCTTGTTGCGCCAATGTTTCATAACGATTAAGATCTACTTCAGCATTTTTGTAAGTCGCATTAGCTTGAGCAGCTTGCGCTTCTGCATTAGCAAGACGAGAATCGATACGATATAATGGTTGACCAGCTACAACTTGCTCGCCACCTTTAACATATTTTTCAACAACGTAACCAGTTACACGAGCATGTACAGCTACAGAGTTTTCTGCAACTACAGTACCAGCATAGGTTTGATTTACCTGTGCATCACTTGCAGTAATTTTGTATGCATTGACACTCACGTCGCCTGCTTGCTGTTGATTGCTGCCACATCCAGCAACCATTACAGCGGATACAACGAGAGCCGCTAACATACGGGAATAACGGAACTTCATTATCTGTACTCCTTTACACGAAACTAATCATCTATGTGTCATAATTACATAAATATCTTTATATATTTTACAGGATTCTATAGGAAAAGTCAATTTTTTCGATACCCTACTACCTTTGTAAAACCTAGATAAAATCTAAATAGATTCATATTAATTGTATACAACAAAAAAGATAAAAATTATTGACATTTTAACTTCTTTGTGTACACATTTTTCTAATAAAATATCTATGCTCCGTGGGGAAATCATGGTGAAATCATGGTGAAATTTCAAGCGAACAAATGCGTATTTAAGCGATCATATAGGAACACTAAAAAAAGCTAGAAGATTAGGTAACTACTGATTTTATCCAGTAAATACGTATCTTCTAGCTTTAGCTTGAATATTGGTGGAGATGAGGGGAGTCGAACCCCTGTCCAAAAGTGTTGCCATATAGACTTCTCCGAGCACAGTCTATGATTTAGATCTCAGGTTGCTACCGCTCACAGACAAGCTACACAACCCCAGTTCATATTGTCTCGCCTAATTCATATGAACAACTAAATTAAGCCAGCCTACGGTTTGACGTCCATTCACACTTGGTAGGCACAAGTATGAGGGACGTAGCTTATGCAGCTAATGCAAAATTTTCTTCTGCGTTTAAATGTTTTCCCACCGTTTAACGGCCTCATGGAACGCCGACTCGCTATCTATACCACACGCACCCCTGTCGAAACCTTTACATCCCCGTGCGTCGGTCTAATAATTATAAGCCTATTTAGTATGAGTGTCAATTATATCAAACCTTTATGTCCCAGATATATTCACTATCGGTAGACTACTCTACTTACCTAATATCGACGACTTAACCAAACAAATAACGGTTTCTTTCAATTCTATCCTTATTAGATATATTATACACTATCATGAGTCTAATTGTTTCATAGCTTTATGCAGTGATTGGCACACATAATCTATTTGTTCTTTATCATGAGAAGCTGTAACGGTCAATCGAATTCTACTTTCACCAATAGGTACTGTAGGCGGACGAATAGCAGTGCCTATAATCCCAGACTCGTAAAGATAATCAGATCCTGCAAGTGTATCTTCATTACTTCCGATTAGAATTGGGAAAATTGGCGTTTCATTGGTAGCATCAATTCCCATAGAAATTAATTGATCTGCCATATAGTTTACATTTTCTTGTAAACGCCCTAAAACAGATGCATCTGTCTCAAGAACCTGTAGTGCAGCTAGGGCCGCCCCTATATCAGCAGGAGATAATGCGGTGGAGAATATGAAGCTGCGGCTCGTATTAACTAGATAATCAATAATAGTACTATCAGCGGCAACATAACCCCCAACAGATCCTAAGGATTTACTCAATGTACCGAGTTGAATATCTATCTCTTTCTCTAAATTGAAATAAGCAGCCGTACCATGACCATTACCAATTGTTCCCGTTGCATGCGCATCGTCTACCATGAGCAACGCATTATAGTCACGGCTTAATTCATATAATTTATCAAGCGGTGCAATATCTCCATCCATGCTAAATACACCATCTGTAACAATAAGCTTTCGTGTATTTCGATCTACTTGCTTTAATAAATACTTTAGTTCGTCTACATCACAATGGTTATAAGCCATTACGACCCCTCTACTCAATCTACACCCATCAATAATACTAGCGTGATTTAAAGCATCGCTAAAAATGATAGTATGTTTATCAGCTATAGCAGAAATAGTTCCTACATTGGCCATATAACCTGTATTAAATACAAGGGCTTTTTCAGTATTCTTAAATTTTGCTAATGCGTTTTCTAAATCTGTAAATAATGGAAACGTACCCGATACGAGGCGCGATCCACCAGATCCTGTTCCATATTGTTGAGTCCCTTTCAGGGCCCCTTCTATTACACGAGGATCAAAAGTTAAGCCCAAATAATTATTTGAAGCCATCATTAAATATTCTTTATCATCTCGTTTTACGCGCACTGCATCTATAGGGCAGTATTCTTTTAAGGTTCGTAGATTATGATTCTGTACCTTAGTGTCTAATTGTTCTTTAAAAAATTCGTACATGTTATCTCCGTTGAACAAGTACAGGAGCACTCTCCAAATACTCAATTACACTTTCACGATCTATATCAGACCGTACAAAGAAAACCCGTCCCCCAATATCAGATCCTAATTCTTTCATATTGGGAAGTCGATGATATACACCATTACATGCCACATAGCCTACTGTATAATCTGGATCATCAGACCAGCACAATTCTCCCACAATACCATCAGCGGATTGCACCTTAGAGGCTAATACTAAGGCCTCTCTCATATGTTCATTATCGCCTAATGCATAAGAGTCAAAGGAGTCCATGTGACTTACACGCACCCCACGATTGCCTGTATCTAAACGCTCACCAGTAATAGCATCTACTAACATAGCGCCACGCAGGGATCTATCTAAACTTTTTAACATAGAAATAGCTTTGTAAACAGCCGTCTTACTAATAGCAGGACCATCTAATAGTTCAGTCGCCAATTGATGGGATTCAGGAATGCTACCAGTTTTATGTTCCTCTACCTTTAGACAGTCTATATATGTAATCTTCTCCTGTGGAATCAAATCTACTGTAATATTTATAAAATCAGCAGTTCCTTTGCTGTGATGCAGTGCACGTTCAGCCAACGATTGTGCTATAGCTCCAACTTCCTTTAATTTTACAATACGCTCTGCACCAGAAATATGGTGGCCCCCTTTTTCATGGGGACCACCTTGTGCTGCACGCATGCGTACACTATATAATTCACTCATTATGATACCTTGCCTTTTATTACATGATTTTGATGTGCTTGACTGTGGATTTTACGGAATACCTTTACAAATACAGGAGCCATAATAACCGTAAAAATCATGCCTGGCACAGCTAATGCAACCATAGGCAATGCGGCTTTACCAATATATACAGACAAGGTTAACCGCGCTAAGGCAGATGCAATTGGGCCTGAAATCATAATACCGATCAAGTGATTATGGCACATCCAAAGGATTAGACCTACAATGAGACGGAATTGCATAGCAATCATAACATTTAAAATAGTTTGAGTACCTAGTGCTAGGCCAATTAAGCTAGATAAACATCCACTAATAATATACTTTTTAAATCCGAATACGGCACATATTGCTACCGCCAACGGGGCCGATAATTGAAACTCTATACCTGGAATAACATTAGGTATTTTAATAGCCCCTAATACAGTAATCATAGCAGTTAAAATAGCGATCTCAGTAATGTACCGAATGTTCTGATTCATGATGTTTCTCCTCTACTTAGAAAAATGTCAACCACAAACACAACTCTTTGTTTACATTATAAATTCAATATACATATTTATCAACTAAAAATACAGAATAAGTTGACAAATATCACAAAAAAGATCGAGCCATTATGACTCGATCTTTTTAATTTAATATTTTTGTTGTTCTTTAAGTCTCTTAGCAATGTCTCGCTTAGCATCGCGCTCTGCCATATCTTGACGCTTATCATATAGCTTTTTACCAGTTACAAGACCAACAGTCACCTTTACATAACCATGACTAAAATGGAAGTTAAGCGGCACTAAAGAGAATCCTTTCTCCTTAACTTGAGCATGCAGTTTATTGATTTCAGATTTATGCATCAACAATTTGCGAGTTCGTTCAGGTTCATGATTAAAGCGGTTCCCCTGTTCGTATGGACTAATGTGAACGCCATACAATAAGAGCTCACCTTTATCAATGCGACAAAAGCTATCTTTTAGGTTCAGCTTACCTTGGCGTATAGATTTAATTTCAGTACCTGTCAAAGCAATACCGGCTTCATAGGTTTCATGAATATTAAAATCATGACGGGCCTTACGATTATCAGCAATAAGAGATGGACTAGATTGTTTCGCCATATATACCTCTATCGTTTACGTTTACTCTTAGATTTCTTAGATTGATTGCGCTTCGATGTTTTATTAGATTTCTTACGACTTGATTTACTCTTACTAGATTTTTTACTGAAAGTATCGTATCTAGAATGGCCAGATTTACTGCTATCATGTCGTGAAGATTTTTTACTAGATTTGCTTGAAGATTTACGACCTTTACGACTACCAAAGCTATCTCGACTACTTACATAGTCAGAACCATTGCGCAATTGTTCTTGAATAGCCATTAAATTATTAACTTCACCTAGTACAAAGTCAATTTGTTTCTTCTCTACATCAGCTTTTACTAATGTAACGGTTACCTTTTCACCTAAGTGATAAGTTTTACCGGTTCTCTTACCTACAAGCACAAAATGTTCTTCATCGAAGAAATAGTAATCATCATTCATCATGCTCATATGCACGAGACCATCGATACCATTTTCTAACTCTACAAACATCCCAAATGATGTAATGCTAGAAATAGTTCCTTCAAAGACTTCTCCCACAAATGGAACCATATATTGGGTCTTTTTGAGATCTACCGTATCTCGTTCGGCCTCAGTGGCAACTTGTTCTTGTATAGAAGAATGTTCTACAGCCCCCACTAAAAAGGCTTCATCTACATCGCGTTTAGAATAGCCATTTTTCCAATGCATATCCGCTTTTAAAAGGCGGTGAACCATTAAGTCTGGGTATCGTCTAATAGGAGATGTAAAATGCGTATAACATGTAGATGCCAAGCCAAAATGTCCCACATTGTTGGTACTATATTTAGCTTGCTGCATAGAGCGCAAGGTCATAATTTGAGCTACTTGCTCAATATCTTGCCCTTTTACTACATCTAAGATTTTTTGGAAATCCCGTGGTGTTACACCATCAGTACTAAGGACTAAGTTTTGACCTAAATAATTAAGCACCTTTTGGAATAAATCTAGTTTTTCTACACTAGGGTTCTCATGAATACGATATACCGATGTACGGTGTGTATGTTCTAAATGTGTAGCCACTGTTTCATTGGCGATGAGCATACATTCTTCAATAAGTCGTTCCGCCATGGTGCGATCTCGTTTTACGATGCGCAACGGTGTACCATCATGATCAAGTAATACCTTGTACTCAGGAAAATCAAAGTCCAATGCACCTCTACGGCGACGCATTGCATTAAGAATTTTAGAGATTTCTGCCAAATCACGAAGCATAGGCATAAAGTCTTGTAAATCGTCAGGAATAATATTTTCTTCCAGCGCCTTATACACTTCTTTATAGCTACAACGACGGCCTACATGGATAATAGATGGTCGAATGCGATAATGTACAACCTTACCATCTTTATTAATTTCCATCATACACGTCATAGCATAACGGTCTTCATGAGCATTTAAACTACAAATGCCATTAGATAAAACCTCAGGTAGCATCGGTACTACTCTGTCAACTAAATATACAGATGTACCACGTTTATAAGCTTCATTATCAATAGGTTGCCCAGATGTTACATAATGACTAACATCTGCAATATGTACGCCTAATTCATAATTACCATTTGGTAATTTACGACCACTCACAGCATCGTCTAAATCTTTTGCATCTTCCCCATCGATGGTAACCATCTGTACATCACGAAGGTCCCAACGATCAGGATCCTCATGAATCACCGTATCAATTTTCTGGCTAGCTTTAATGACATCGTCTGGGAAATTAAATGGAATCTTATGATTCGCCATGATGCAGTTAATATCGAGACCTACATCACCTTTATAGCCAAGAATTTCCGTAATAATACCTTCTGGCTTTTTATCGCCTTCCGGCCATTTTGTAATTTTGACTAGTACCTTTGCGCCACTACGTGCATCTAATGTATTTTTTAAATCTACAAAGATATCGGTCCCTATACGCTCATCATCAGGGATAACAAAGCCAAAGTGTTGTTGTCGGTCATAGGTACCTACGACGGTTTCATTGGCTCGTTCAATCACATCAACGATGACGCCTTCTCGTTTATGCTTTGTATAGTTAGATGGTACAACGCGAACTCGAACCTTATCATTGTGCATAGCAGTCCCTTTATTTTGTTCTGCTACATATATATCTTCATCTTCAGGCATAATTACAAAGCCATACGACTTACGATAGCCCTTATAAATACCTTCAAATTCTTCATGTTGTTGTTCTGCATATTGATATACATCAGGTCGAGAAGATGTTAGCACCCCTTCTCGAGCAAGCATTTTTGCTGAACGAATAAACATCTCAAGATCCTTACCACCTCGGATGTGATTATCCATAGCAGCATCTTCAATATGATATGCATGTGGTTGTATAGATTTATAAAAGTCTAATACTTTCTTCTTCAAATCTTCACCTCCTTATTCTGAAAAAAGAAAAAGCCTGCAAAGCAGGCTTTCATCATTAGAATTGATTAATCATTGCCCCTAACACTAAGCTCAACACAGCAAAGATAATCCCCAATATAATCGTACATTTAGATAAGAACGCATCCAAACCGCGTTGCTTACCACCAAAAGAAGAGTCTGCCGCACCAGAAACAGCACCACCCATGCCTGCGTTTTTGCTATTCTGTGCAACCACTACTACGATTAATAAGATAGATACGATAACCTCTACAATCATTAAGAAATTTGTCACGACTGTCATCCTTCCTGTGTGGCTCTGGGAGAATCCAAAACCCGATGTTCTAAATACTTCTCTAATTTACGTTTAACCCTTTGTAACGCATTGTCTATAGATTTGACACTGCGATCTGTGACCTCAGCCATTTCTTGGTAAGAACGTCCGTCTAGGTATCCTTCCAAGACCTCCCACTCGAGTTCACTTAAAATATGACCAATATTGCGTTCAATATCATCCAATTCCTCTTGGCTGATAATAAGATCCTCAGGATTGGTAACCTTTGCTGAGGATAGCATCTCGATCAACGTACGCTCTGATTCCTCTGTATATACCGGTTTATTTAACGATACATAAGAATTTAAAGGCGCATGTTTTTGTCTTGTTGCCGACTTAATAGCCGTAATAATTTGTCTAGTTATACAAAGCTCTGCAAAAGCTCTAAAGGACGCCAATTTATCATGTTTAAAATCTCGCGTAGCCTTATATAGGCCAATCATTCCTTCTTGAATGATATCCTCTCGATCAGCACCTACCAAAAAATAAGAGCGTGCCTTTGCACGAACAAAGTTTTTATATTTATTAACAATATAATCGATTGCAAACTCATTTTGCTCTTCTTGAGCTATGACCACAACTTGCTCATCAGTCATTTCTTTGAAATTGTAATCGGACTTGCGTGTATGAATACTGTTCATATGCTCCTCCTTACAATTGAGCAGAAAAACCAATATATTCATTATACTGGAAGTATATGTGATTTTCAACTATCAATGGCCACGCCGTAATTTCTCTAACTTTTCAGCTACTTCAGGAGATAATAAACCTCCTACTTCATTACGTCGCAAGCTAAATTGATCTCGTCTATGTTCATGAGCGTATTGTAGTCGTTCCTCTTCCTTAGCCATGCGAATCATATTTTGCAATTCTCGAGCTGGAATACGTAGTCCGCCAGATCCGAGAATTTGATTTTGTTCAGCTCCATCAGAGGTTACAACATATACATTGGTATATTTGCCTTTCCGCAAAAATACCTCTCGTTCAATAAAGGAATCCGCCGTCTCTCCATCCTCAGTATAGACTTCTAGAAATCCACTCGTAATAGCCTCTACAGAGCCGCCAGATTTTGTATATTTACCATCAAATACAAGGATAACTTCGTATCCCTTGAATTTTCCGTAATTTAACAATCTATCTCTAAGCTCCATACGAGCATGTTCTAATGACTCATGAGCCAATTTCTTTAGATGAGTCCAGGCGAATATCACATTATATCCATCTACAATTAAGATATCTTTTAACATAATTATTTCGCTTGACGTTGACGAACCGCTTCATACATAAGAACGGCAGCTGCCACAGATGCATTCAGAGAATTTAAATTCCCATACATAGGGATGGTAACAAGGAAATCACAAGCCTCTTTCACAACGCGGCTAATGCCCTTACCTTCATTACCGATAACGATAACTGTAGGAATTGTCATATCCGCCTCGTATAAGGTACGATCCCCTTCCATATGAGCGCCCATGACCCAAAAACCTTGTTTTTGAAGTTGTTTAATGGTTTGGGCTACATTACCAACTTGCACAAGTGGAATTTGCTCAATAGCACCTGCCGATGTTTTAGCTACGGTAGCATTAATAGGTGCATTGTGACGCTTAGGAATGAGAACGGCCGTAGCCCCTACACATTCCGCAGTACGGATAATTGCGCCCATGTTATGTGGATCCTCAACACCATCTGTTAGGATAAGCAAAGGTACATCATGATTCGTCTCTTGCAGCACTTCACCTATTTCTTTAAATTGAACAGCAGAAACAAGGGCAATAACACCTTGATGTGGCACCTCTAAATCATATTTATTCATTTGTTTGATAGGTGTTGGACGCACTTCAATGCCTTGAGATTTAGCAAGACCAACAATATCAGCTAGACCTGTTTTAACCTTATCTTCACTGACCATAATGCGCTGGATGGAACGACCACTTTTAAGGGCCTCTTTAACCGCATTGCGACCTACAATATAATTATCCATACTACATACCTCGTAGAGTTATTGAAAAGGCTTGCTTCATAATATCTTGTAAGCGCTCATCTTGACGTGTTTCATAAAGAAATCCAAGTACGGCTTCAAAAGCTGTACTACTACGATATTCTTGAACAGAACTACTTTTTGGCACATTTATATTACTATTTCTAGCACGTCGTGCAATAGCTTGTTCTTGTTCTGTGAAAGTATCCTCTATTTCAAGCAATACCTTCGCTTGTGACTTAGCACAAATAAACTCAGTAACAATGGTGTGCAACACTTGTACCTTAGATATATTCATTTGTACTACTCGTTCACGAACATACATGGAGTATACTGCATCGCCAATATAGGCGAGCATAACTGCATCTGCACTGAGGCACTCCTCTATAGTTCGTTTACGCAAACGAAGCGGCTCTTGTTCAAGAGCCGTCAACTTTTTTATTGCTTCATTCTTTAAGAATTGAAATTGTTTAAACTTCACGTTTTTTCCACCGTGCACCTTGAGGGGAATCCTCAATGGTAATACCGATTTCAGCCAAACGATCGCGGATACAATCAGCTAATGCCCATTGTTTTTGCTCGCGACATGCTTGACGTACAGACAAGATCACTTGCATTAATTCTTCATATTCAGCAGCGTTAGCACCTGTGTTGCCTTCCCATGCTTTTTCAAGAATACCAATTACTTCTGTCATGAACTTGAAGATACGTTTAACTTCAGCAATAGCTTCTTGGCAAACAACACCTTCACGGCCTGTTACAACTTGATAGTAAATGTTGATTTCTTTAGCAAGACCGAACATGCTAGATGTAGCTAACGCAGTATTGAAGTCATCGCTCATAGCTGCTTCGAATTCTTCTTCATACTCTTTAGCTTTTTCTAATAAGTGTTGCGCTTCATCACATGGACCTGGTTCACATTTTTCAAGGTACAATAGATTTTCAATAGCAGTGCTTAAACGTTCTAAGGATTTATTTGCTTCCTCTAAACGTTCATCAGAGAAATCTAATGGACTACGATAATGTGTGCTCAACAAGAAGTAGCGCAATGCGTCTGGGCTATATTGTTCTAAAATATCTTTTACCAAGAAGAAGTTATTCAAGGATTTAGACATTTTTTCAGAATTAATGGTAATGAAACCATTATGTAACCAATAGCGTACAGATGGATGTTGACCAGAACAACCTTCAGATTGGGCAATTTCGTTTTCATGATGAGGGAAGATCAAATCACTACCACCACCATGGAAGTCAAATTCTGTACCTAAATATTTTTGGCTCATAGCAGAACATTCAATATGCCAGCCTGGACGACCATTACCCCAAGGACTTTCCCAATATGGTTCACCTGGTTTTGCTGCTTTCCATAATGCAAAATCCATAGGATTTTTCTTACGGCCATCAACTTCGATACGAGCACCTGCTTCCATATCATCTAATGTACGGCCAGATAGCTCACCATAATGTTCAAATTTATCAACGCTATAATATACATCACCATCGAGTTCATAAGCATAGCCTTTTTCAATCAATGTAGAAATCATAGCGATAATGTCTTCGATATGTGTAGAAACACGAGGATAAATATCAGCACGTTGTACACCAAGTGCATCCATTACTTCAAAATAGCTATCGATATAACGGTTTGCAATAGTATCCCAAGATACACCTTCACCATTAGATGTATTGATGATCTTATCATCTACATCAGTAAAGTTTTGTACATATGTTACTTTATAGCCTACATGTTTCATGTAGCGACGAATTACGTCCCATGTTACGAATGGACGTGCATTGCCAATATGAGGATGATTATATGGTGTAACACCACATACGTACATCTTTGCCTCACCTGGTGTTACAGGATTAAACACCTCTTTTTGGCGCGTCATAGTATTATAAACTGTAATTTCTCTCATCGTTACCGATGCCTCCATATTCGTAAAATAAAAAAGACCTCTCATCTCATACAGAGACGATGGTCCGCGGTTCCACTCTGTTAGGTACCAATCCAGTACCCACTCATCGCATAACGGCGCGTCACCGGACAAACCTACCTATAATCGGAGTGTCAGCTCGTGAATGCATTTCGTCTACCTATTCTTGAACCCTCCCACCATCGGTTCTCGCTAAAAAGTTAGTTGTAGAGTACTTCTTTCAGTCTTAGCTATTAGTAATCATCTATATTCAGATATGTAAATATTGTATCAATTATCCTATAGAAAGTCAATGAAAACAAGAAAATCCTCATCTCTCAACATATCCAATTAGCCTATTAAACATGCATATTCTGGATATAGAATTTGAAAGATGAGGATAAGGAATTACCGATTAAGCATTTTCCAATTTTTCTTGATCATCATGTTTACGGCAAATACCTGCAAAGATAGAGCCTGTAAAGTTATGGATGATAGAGAACACTGCACCTGCTACTGCTGCTTGAGGTGTAAAGTGTTTAAGTGCTAAAGACACGGATAATGCAGAGTTTTGCATTGCCACTTCGATTTGCATAGCACGACGAGAGGAAATATCGATGCTAAGGGCCTTACAAATGAAGTAAGTTACTACGTAACCACTCACATTTTGTACCAAGCAAGCTACGAAGATGATGAAACCAGTTTCAGCAATTTGTTTTTGGTTTACTGCAGTTACAGCTGCCAAAATAAGTAATACTGCAATAGCCGCAATTGTTGGGCATACATCTTTAACTGGTTCGATTTTGGAACCGATGAAGTAATTCAATACGATACCCAAGATGATTGGTACCAATACGATTTTTACGATGGAAATAAACATCGGCATAAATTGAATTTCAATGGAAGATGTAGCACCTGCATAGAGTACAACGAATAAAGGTGTTAATACTGGAGCCAATAATGTAGAAACAGTCGTTGCAGATACAGATAACGGAACATTACCATTTGCAAGGAATGTCATAACATTAGAAGCTGTACCTCCAGGACATGCACCTAACAAGATGAAGCCGATACCAATTTCCGGAGGGAAATTGAAAATAATGGCTACCAAGAAACCTGCCAATGGCATCCATAAGAATTGAATAACAGATACAAGAATAACCTTCATTGGTTGCTTAAATACATCAAGGAAAACTTGAGCCGTTAATGTTAACCCCATGGCAAACATAACAAATTGAAGCATGTACGCAATGTACGGCGTCATCCAAGAAAATACAGTTGGTAATAAATACGCTAGCACTGCCATCAATAGCACGATCCATGAAAGATAGCTATTGAATAAGTGATTAAGAGAACGAATAATACTCATAAAAGCACTCACTTTCATAATAAATAAAAATAAAAGACGCCGATTATTATAGCATTTCTATAGAATAATCTCAATATACATAAAAAAGCTCTCATAACCTCAGCTATGAGAGCTTTTAAATTAGCTTCTATTACTATTTTGTTAAAGCGCTAACATTGTCTAAGCGATGTAAGCATTTTTCTTTACCAAGTAATGTAACGATATTATTCAAATCTGGACCATGCATTTGACCTGTTAAAGCCACGCGGATTGGCATGAATACGAATTTACCTTTCAACGCAGTTTCTTTCATAACAGCTTTAATCGTTGCTTTTACAACGTCAGGTGTAATTTCATCAAGTTCTGCCAATGCATTACGGAATGCACCAAGAACTGTTGGTGCTGTTTCTTCATTCAATACAGCACGCAATTCCTCTTCATGACCTTCTTCAAGGAATACTGTTTCGCCCATGAACATGCCTACATGATCCTTAATTTGTGCACCATAGCTAATATGATCGCGGAATGTAGAGCATAACAATGTCAACCAATCAATATCTGCTTGATTCAAGCTATCTGGAGCCAAACCAACCTCTTTCAAATGAGGTAAGCAAAGATGGAACAACTCTTCATCGCTCAAATTTTTCATGTAATGGAAGTTGATATGGTTCAATTTATCAATGTCGAATACGGCAGGGTTCTTAGCTACGCGGTCCATGGAGAAAGCTTGAATCAATTCATCTTGTGTAAAGAACTCTTCTTCCCCTTCTGGAGCCCAACCTAGAAGCGCTAAGAAGTTTACAAGTGCTTCTGGCAAGTAGCCTAATTGTTTGTATTGTTCAACAGAAGTAGCACCATGACGTTTGGACATTTTCTTGTAATCTTTACCAAGAATCAAGGAAATGTGGCCAAACTTAGGTACTTCCCAACCTAATGCTTCATAAATAGCCATTTGACGTGGTGTGTTAGATAAATGTTCCTCTGCACGAATAACGTGAGTAATGCCCATCATATGATCGTCCATTACTACCGCAAAGTTATATACAGGAATACCATCGGATTTAACGATAACAAAGTCACCTACACCGTTGGACTCAAAGGATACATGGCCACGTACCATATCGTCGAATGCATATGTTTTATTCAAAGGAACGCGTAAGCGAATTGTTGGTTTACGACCTTCTGCAATATATTTAGCCTTAGTTTCTTCGTCTAAGTGTTGGCAATGACCATTATATTTAGGTGTTTCGCCACGATCCATTTGTTCTTGACGAACAGCATCTAATTCTTCTGGTGTACAGAAGCACTCATAAGCTTTGCCTTCGTCTAATAAGCGTTGTGTTACTTCTTTATATAAATCAAGACGTTCTGTTTGACGGTAAGGGCCATTGTCGCCACCTACATCGATACCTTCATCCCAGTTCATGCCAAGCCATTGTAAGGAAGCTTTGATATTTTCTTCACTTTCACGTGTGGAACGAGCCAAATCTGTATCTTCAATACGCAATACAAATGTGCCTTTTTCCTTACGTGCTAATAGCCAGTTAAACAAAGCAGAACGAGCACCACCAATATGGAATGGACCCGTAGGGCTTGGAGCAAAACGAACTTTCATGGAACTCATGATTATACCTCTCCTTCATATACAGAAACGACAGCTTGTGCAGCAATGCCTTCGCGGCGCCCAATAGCACCCAGCATTTCGTTTGTTGTCGCTTTAATACTAATACGTTCTAATGGTATTTCTAAAACAGATTGTAAATTCGCCTTCATCATATCGATGTGCGGCTTTAATTTAGGTGTCTCCGAAATAACCATAATATCTATATTATAGGCTTGTAACCCACGTTCTTTCAATAAGGAATTAACCTTTTCTAGTAAAAGCATACTAGAAATCCCTTTATACTGGTCATCTTCAGGCGGGAAATAATATCCAATATCTCGTAAACCTGCAGCACCTAACATGGCATCCATCAATGCATGAATGAGAACATCCGCATCTGAATGACCATCAGGTCCGAGTTCAGATTCGATATGAACACCGCCAAGAATACAAGGTCGACCTGCTTTTAATTGATGAATATCATAACCAAATCCAACGCGCATACGTGTATCCTCAATTCCTAAATATCGTTTAGCTACTGCAATATCATTCGGTGTCGTTACCTTTATGTTACAATAGTCTCCTTCAACCATATGTACAGGCTTTCCTACATACTCTACTAAAGATACATCATCTGTGCCAAGATACTTCGTTTTATAAGCCACTTGATGAGCCTCTACAAATAAGTCTTTTTGAAAGCCTTGTGGCGTTTGAATTTGATATAACTCACTACGCTGTAATGTTTCCAAAACATTATGATCTGTATCAACCCGTTTAATGGTATCCGTAGCCGGAACACCTACAGTAGCTGCACCATGGATATTAGCCGCCTCAGCTACATCACTAAACATCTTAGTAAAAGCTAAAGGTCGAGCACCATCATGAACAAGAACTATATTAGTATCTTCTGATACAGCCTTGAGTCCACATGCTACAGAATCTTGCCGTTCTTTTCCACCAAGTACTATGTGAACTGGAACAGTTAAATCTAACTCTTGAATATGTTTTGTCATAAACTCTTGTTCACCATCGGCTACAACAAGAATAATCTCATTCAAACCTTCAATATTTGCTACATTTTGTAGTGTACGCTGAATGATAGAGAATCTCCCTAAAGGGATAAATATCTTATTTTCTTTATATCCCATACGGCGCCCAGCACCAGCGGCAAGAACAATACAACTAATTACCTTGTCCATTTTGTCCTCCATCTACACGAGCGAAAATCATGCGACCTGCACTCGTTTGTAATATGGATGTAACCATAACCTCTACGGTTTGGCCCACATAAGGTTTACCATCTTCCACAACAATCATTGTACCATCGTCAAGATACGCAACGCCTTGATGTACCTCCTTGCCTTCTTTCATAATTTGCACGCGAATCCATTCGCCTGCAATGAGGGCTGGTTTAAGTACATTAGCCAGCTCATTAAGATTGAGTACTTCAATACCTTGTACACGAGCAACCTTATTTAAGTTAAAATCGTTAGTCATCAACTTCCATTGTTTATCCAAAGCAAGGCGCATCAATTTAGAGTCAACTTCTGTAAGATCATCATAGTCATCTTCTACCACTTCAATGGCTACCTTATTGGCATCTTGCATCTCTTTCAAAATATCGAGACCACGGCGACCACGATTGCGCTTTGTAGAATCTGCAGAGTCAGAAATAATTTGTAACTCATTCAATACAAAGAGTGGAACTATGAGAGGACCTTCAATAAAACCTGTATTACATAGTTCCTTAATACGTCCATCAATGATAACAGAAGTATCTAATAGTTTTGGAGTACTCGTAGTTTTATCAGATTTATGAGTAGAGAACATTTTAAAACGACTAGTCTTTTTATTCCCATCTCCGCCCCATTGTTGTACATAATTATTGTACATTTCAGGGCCCTTGCGAGCCATGATTTTAAGGCCACTATATCCAAAGATAGCACTTAAAATAATAGGAATGTAAGGTCCTATAATAGGTACTTGATTGAATGCAACACCAATTAAATTTGCAATAATAAGACCGAATAATAAACCGATGGTGCCTGCAATCAATTCTTGATTTGGAATATGAGTGAGAATACGTTCTAATCGTTTAGCAATCACTAAACCTTGTTTTAAAATGAATGAAGAAATTAAATAACCAATAATAACGCCAATTAAAGTACCAAGAATTAATACTGAAATACGTGCAATGGTCAATGACATATCCCCAAAGGACTCGAATTGAGAGACCAAATATGGGTCGATAATAGGTGCTAAGCTATCCATTCCAACATAGGCCGCTGTACCTACGAGAATGGCTATTACATAGCGCAATATCCGATAAATCATCAAATCACCTCCTAATTAAGAAAATACCAGTTGCATTGCTTCTTGAATAGATTTAACGCCTCTAATCTTGATAGAACTATCATTATCCTTGATCTGCTTATAATTGCCTTCAGGAATAATAAACTTTTTAAAGCCTAATTTTTTAGCTTCATTAATACGCTGTTCAATACGTGGAATGCTACGAACATTACCAGTTAAGCCAACCTCACCTAAGATGACCATATCAGTAGGAACGATGCGATTTTTTAAATTAGATACGATGGCAACTGCCATAGACAAGTCACAAGCTGGTTCGTTCACCTTGAGACCACCAATAACGTTAACGTACACGTCCTTATTACCTAATGTAAAACCACAGCGTTTTTCTAGTACTGCCAATAGCACAATTAGACGATTTAAATCATACCCTATGGCAGTCCGTCGTGGCATGCCAAAAGCAGTTGTAACAACAAGGCTTTGCACCTCTACAAGAATAGGACGAACCCCTTCAAGGTAAATCATAACAGCGCTGCCACTTTCCTCATCCGATCGTTCTGCCAATAAGGACGCTGAAGGATTGGATAATTCTTGTAAACCTTCTTCAACCATGGCGAAAATACCAGTTTCAGATGTTGAGCCGAAACGGTTTTTAATAGACCGTAATATACGGAATTGATAAGAACGCTCCCCTTCAAAGTAAAGCACTACGTCTACCATATGCTCTAGCATACGTGGGCCTGCGATATTGCCTTCTTTTGTGACATGACCAATGATAACAGTAGGAATATTGCGTTCTTTACAAAATCGAAGGAGTCGAGAGGTACATTCTCGAACTTGACTAACACTGCCTGGAGCAGCATCGATATCACCAGTATACATGGTTTGAATAGAGTCAATAACAAGTAAGGATGGCGTCATTGCATCAGCTTGTTCAAGGATATGATCTAAATCTGTATCTGCAATAACTTGTAAACGTTCACTATTAATATGTAATCGTTCTGCCCTAATCTTAAGTTGTAACTGAGACTCTTCCCCTGATGCATAGAGAACTGTACCTACAGTATCTGCTACCTTTTGAGAGACTTGCAATAATAGTGTAGATTTACCAATACCAGGATCGCCACCTAACAGCATTAATGCACCAGGCACTATGCCACCACCTAATACGCGATCAATTTCACCAAAGGTTGTAGATACACGGGCAATAGACGAAATTTCAATATCTGGTAAAGCTGTAGGCTTAGTCGTTTGATTCCCTACACCACGGGAAGGTGTACGGCTATGTTTAGTTTCTTTAATAATTTCTTCAACTAATGTATTCCATTCGCCACATTGTGGGCATCGGCCCATCCACTTAGAAGACTCAGCCCCACAGTTTTGGCAGAAGAATACTGATTTTGCTTTTCCCATAATGCCTCAAAATATTTTAATAAGAAAAGAAAGGTCATGAATGATAACCATTCATGACCTTTTATGCATAATTTTACTACATGGTTAACTATCACTATTCTATAGTATACCATTTAACCCATATTTTTTATATGAAAGTTATAACTGTATATTTTATACGCTGACAACGATCTCGTTATCCTTGACATCTACTTTTATAGTTTTTCCTTCTGTAACATCTCCTTTCAAAATAAGGTCTGATACAGGGTCCTCAATTAATCGTTGAATAGCTCGTTTTAGTGGTCGAGCCCCCATTGTAAAATCAGAACCTTCCTTAACGAGTAATTGCATCGCTTCAGATGTGATTTCTAATTGAAGCTCACGCTCTTTAAGGCGTTTTGTAACATCACTCATCAAGATAGAAACAATGTGTTTTAAGTCCTCTTCAGTTAATGGATGGAATACAATCATTTCATCAATACGATTTAAAAACTCAGGTCTGAAATGACGTTTTACAGCATCCATAACAGATTTCTTAGCTTCTTTAAAATCTATACTATTAGATTGATTTGTAGAAGATTCAGTTTTTTTAGGAGCTAAGAATCCAAGCTCTGAAGAGTTCTTATGTAAAGCTTTAGCACCTAAGTTACTCGTCATGATGATAACTGTATTTCTAAAATCTACAGTTCTACCTTGGCTATCAGTAAGGCGACCATCATCAAGAACTTGTAACAAGATATTAAAGAAATCTGCATGTGCTTTCTCTACTTCATCAAGAAGAATAACACTATATGGTTTACGACGCACCGCATCTGTTAGTTGACCGCCTTCTTCATAGCCCACATAGCCTGGAGGGGCACCAACTAAGCGTGATACAGTATGCTTTTCCATATATTCAGACATATCAAGTCGAATCATAGCAGATTCATCGCCGAACAAGGAGGATGCAAGTGCTCTTGCTAGCTCAGTTTTACCTACCCCTGTTGGGCCTAAGAATAAGAATGAACCAATAGGACGTTTCGGATCCTTTAATCCAGCCCTTGCACGGCGCACAGCTTTAGCTACTGCAGTAACAGCATCATCTTGACCTACTACACGTTTATGAAGCTCTTCTTCCAAATGGAGTAAAGTTTGGGATTCTTCTTCTGCTATTTTAGCCACTGGAATCCCCGTCCATTGTGCCACTACTGCTGCTATATCATCTTCCGTAACTACTAACTTTTGATCACTTTCTTCTTTAGCTACAGATTTTTTATCATCGATTTCTTTAACTAGAGCTTGCTCTTCATCACGAAGCTTGCCTGCCTTTTCAAAATCTTGTGATGTAACAGCCGCTTCTTTTTCCTTCTTAACGGTATTGAGTCTATCTTCTAAAGCTTTAACATCTGGTGCCGCCGAGAATACCTTCATACGAACCTTAGATGCAGCCTCATCAACCACATCGATAGCTTTATCAGGCAAAAATCGATCTGTAATATATCTACTAGATAAGGTAACAGCAGCTTTTAATGCTTCATCTGTAATTTTAGCCTTATGAAAAGCCTCATAACGATCTCGTAAGCCTTTTAGAATTTCAAGAGCATCCTCTTCATTAGGTTCTCCTACTTGAACAGGTTGGAAACGACGCTCTAAAGCGGCATCCTTTTCAATGTGTTTTTTATATTCATCAAGTGTTGTAGCACCAATAACTTGGAACTCACCACGTGCTAAGACAGGCTTCAAAATATTAGCCGCATCCATAGCCCCTTCAGTGGCACCGGCACCAACTAAAGTATGAATTTCATCAATGAAGATAATCATATCATCATGTTGTTGAACTTCATCGATAGCTTTTTTCAACCGTTCTTCAAATTCACCACGATATTTTGCACCAGCTAACATAGAGCTAATACTTAAAGAAATAATACGTTTATTGCGCAAAATCTCTGGCACATTACCGGTAACAATACGTTGAGCCAAACCTTCCGCAATGGCTGTTTTACCTACACCAGGTTCACCAATGAGAACTGGATTATTTTTAGTTCTACGGCTAAGAATTTGAATAACTCGTTGAATTTCAGTATCGCGACCAATAACAGGATCAATTTTACTTTGTTTCGCAGACTCATTTAAATCTGTAGCAAAATCAGTTAAGTCACCTAAATCGCCATTGTTATTTACTCCTTCTTGTCTACCATCATTACCATTAGTACTAGAGCCAAGAATATGACGAATCGCTTCTACTATATCGTCGGTACGAATATTCATAGCCCGTAAAATTCCAACTGCTACACCACCGCCGTCGCTGAGTAAACCGAGTAGAATATGCTCAGTACCAACGTAGTTATGATTCATGCGGTTAGCTACTTGAACAGCTAACTCAAGTACATGCTTAACACGTGGCGTCATATATATAGATGTCGCTTTTTTATTACCGCGGCCCACTTGATTTTCTACAGCTTCAAAAATATCTTCTGTAAGAATACCAAGTTCTTCTAATGCCTTAGCAGCAACACCATTTTTAACCTTTGTTAGTCCGATGAGTACATGTTCAGTGCCTACATAGTCATGTCCCAACTCCAGTGCAGCTTCTTGAGCAAAGGAAAGGACACGCTGTGCATCATCTGTAAACCGTTGCATCATACTATCACCTCATCTATCTATGTAAATTATAATTATTTCTCTTCAAATATATGTAAACAATGGTAGGACATACCATTGGAATAGCTATTAACTAAACAAACAAATTCTACAGTCAAATTGAATATATTATATTGGCTTTAATCAAATCCGATTAAAGCCATCTATTATTAACACATAGTTATAAAATGATTATGTGTAAATTTATTATATGTAATTGATTTTGTGCAAATTTATATTAATGTGAAAGCTTTTGGCGGATTATCTTCGCCCGATAGCTATCACGCTCGATGTCTGTTAGATCATCATTTCCTGCGTATTTTGAAAGAAAATTAGGTCTAGTTATGGCGATTAACTCATTAAATGAATTCTTACCCCATGGAGGTAAAATCTCTAAATCAACGCCTAATTGGATATCGCTTAGTTTTGTTAAGGCCTCTTTACCATTTACACGACGCGCATATTGTAAAACGCCATATGAGCGCCATAATACATCTTCTAAACCTTCTTTATCATTATGTAATAAGGATTGTCGAGATTTTCTCTCTTCTGCAATGATACCTTCTACAATCTTCGTCAATTGCTCGATGGTATCATCTTCACTGACACCCATAGTACGTTGATTAGAAATTTGGTAAATATTTCCTAACGCTTCGGAGCCTTCCCCATATAGTCCACGTACAGAATAACCTAATTGAATAATGCTACGAATAAGGCGTGTAATTCGTCCAGATATGGTTAATGCTGGCAAATGTAACATTACAGATGCCCTCAAACCGGTACCTACATTAGTAGGACAAGCCGTTAAATAACCAAACCGTTCATCAAAAGCATATGGATATTTTGTTTCAATTGCCTTATCTATTTTTTGAACTTGTTCATAAGCTTCCTGTAATCGCAAGCCTGAAACCATAGATTGAATCCGCAAATGGTCTTCTTCATTCACCATAATTACAATAGATGCATCATCAGATACTACTAAACTGCGATATGGCAGTTTTTCCTCCAATGCAGGACTCATCAAATGTTTTTCCACTAATATAGCTCGCTCACGCTCGCTTAATTGTTCAAGATTAATATTGGAGTATTGATGTCCATCTGCTTCTTTTAAAGATTGAAGCAAACCTCTAGAAATGGTATTTACCTTTTCTAAAGATGACTTATCATTACGATTTGTAAACAATATTCCATCAAAATTCCGAGCTAATCGGATTCGACTAGATATGACAATATGATCGGTTGCATCCGTATCGTGTTGTAGCCATGGGCTTAGAGGAGAATCTAATATAGTATCTAACATAATAAGAACCTCCTACTCTTTATCGCCACCAATGATGGCTTCTAATTCTTTTATTTTATCTCTTAAAATGGCTGCATCCTCGAAGTTCTCTGCTTGAATTGCGGAGTCTAATTGATGTCGTAATCGCTTTAGTTCATACTTTGCTTTAAATATATTATGACCATGACTAGGAACAGTTCCTTCATATTCAGAACTACCTTGTAATCGTTGTAATAATGGTTTTATTTCACTAGCAAAGGTTTCATAACATGTATCACAACCAAACTTTCCTACACGATTAAACTCATCATAAGTAATACCACATTGAGGACAACGTTTAGACTGATGTGATTTTAATAAACTATCAGGATAGACCATATTCTTAAAGAAATCATTAGTAAAGAAGCTATCATCCCACATATCATTCATAAAGGAACTGTAAGGGGATAATTTTCCCTCCTGCTGTAATGCAGTTGCACAAGTATTGCACAAATGTTGTTCCGTCTTCTGATTATTTACAATATTTGTCATATGGATAGTAGCTTCATTTTTATGGCAATGATCACATATCACTGATCATCACTCCTTCCGTAGTGTATCCACCATTGTTGCGTAAAGCTGACGAATTGCTTCATTACGATGTTCAATATCGGTATTCTCAATCAATGTAGCAAAGGAATTATGCATTAATTGAGCTTCACGACGAGTAATCTTTTCAGCCTGTAGTAATTGGAACAACGATTGGTCTACATCTTTAATATCAATCAATCGATCTACTGTATTTTGACCTTCATAAATACGATAGGTTGTTACAGCTGGTAATGAATCTGAGCTTTCTGGATTTAATTTAGTAATTCGAATATATCCACCTAGCCCACGTCTTGATTCAACATCAAAGCCGCGTTCATTAGAAAATCGTGTACTTAGTACATAACTAATTTGCGATGGTGCACAATCTAATTCATCGGCTAATTCGTTACGTTTTAAAATTAATTTCTCTTGTTCTTCACGCATACGATCTAATATAAACTTTTCTATTTTATCAGCTATCATACTCATAAAAAACACCTCTTTAACATTTTATTTAATATATTTTTGACTATTTGCTTTTTACATATATCTATTATATTTGACTTTTTGACTTTAGTCAATATAAAGGTCAAATTTCTCATATTATAATTTTGACCTTTTAATACAATCTCTTATAATTGGACTTAATCTTAAATTCTAGGTATAATAAATGAGATATATTTTTATGAAAGAAGGTGTTGTTATGGCAGAAGCATTAGGACAAGAACTGTTAATTGATTTGTATTCCTGCGATGAAGATGCAATCTCATCCGCTACAGCTGTACAAGAAAGTGTAGCAACTGCATTTGATTTAGCTGACCTTGATGTTGATGAAATCAGTTGTCAAGTTATGGACGAGGAGATCGCCCTCCTATCTGTTGCACCAGGCTTTCACTTTACATTGCACACATATCCTGCTCTAGGCTATGTGGCTGTTGATTTGTATTCTTTTGAGCAATCCTTACCGCTTACATTGATTATGAAAGCATTACGTAAATCTTTCAGAGCTGAAAAGGTAAAAGCAACAAGTGTACAACGTGGCGACTTTGGTAACGAACGTGATATGAAGCCACGTCGCAAAACTAAGATTACTACACTCGGTCGTGTCTCTCGTACACGCATCCAACTCAAACAAACAGGCGGCAAGTTGAAAAAACAAAGTGCTAAGGTTATCAAAACATTAGCAAAAAAAAGCGGCCTAAAAAAATAATACAAAAGGACTAACCTATAGGTTAGTCCTTTTTTATAGCTCCGAAAAGGCTAGAGGAAATTCCTCTAGCCCTTTTAAGGTTGATATTTTATTTATAATAGCTTATCTACGAACCATCATTTCTTCAAGGTCAAGAACATCAGCAATTTCATCAACATCATCACAAATGTATTCTGCATCAGCTTCTTTTAGTTCAGCTTCTGTACCATAACCATAAGTAACGCCGATAGAGATACAGCCAAGTTCATTAGCTGCCTCTACATCATACTTGCGATCCCCAACCATAAATGCCAAACGACGACCATTGTCATCGGTCAATGGGTTACCACAAAGGGTAAGAGCCTTTTCAAGGATCTCTTTCTTGTGCAATAAACCAGCCTCGTAATTGGCACCTACAATGACATCAAAGTACGGTGTCAATTCAAAATGATCGAGAATATCTTTAGCATAATGTTCTGGTTTTGCAGTCGCTACAGCTATAGTATATTGTTCAGTTTTACATTTAGCTAATAAGTCTACAATATTCGGATATACTTTATTTTCAAATTTACCGATGGTACCATACCGTTCACGGAATTTAAAGTATGTTTCTTCCGCTTGCTCAAAGGTCATACCACAATGTTCTTGGAACGCATCTACCAATGGTGGTCCTAAGAATAATTGTAATGTTTCTTCATCAGGTACATCATAACCAAAATGTTCCAATGCAAATTTAATGCTTTTAAGAATACCTTCTTGAGAATCCGTTAAAGTTCCATCTAAATCAAATAATATAGTTTTCTTCATATTATTTCTTTAAAGCCTCTTTCAATGTATGCCATGCAAGAACTGCACATTTAACACGTGCTGGCATGTTAGAAATATTTTGTAATGCCATAGCATCTTCTAATTCTTCTAACTCATTTTCATCGGTAATCTCTTTTTTAATCATACCTAAGAAAATTTCTACCAAACGAAGAGCTTCCTCAACGGATTTGCCCTTGATGATATCAATCATCATAGATGCAGATGCTTGGCTGATAGCACAACCAGAACCTGTGTATGCAGCATCTTTAATAATGCCATCTTCCACATTGAGTTGCAATGTTAGGTCATCACCACAACTTGGGTTATGGCCATGCTCAGAATTTGTAAAATGAGCTAATTCATGTTTATTACGCTTATCTTGGTTATGTTCCAAAATAAGTTCCGTATATAATTGATCCATTTCCATTGATGGTAAATCTCCTAATCTTTAAAACCCATTACAGAACGAACTGTCTTTAATACTTCAAGGAAAGCATCTAAATCTTCCTTACGAGTATATAAGTACATACTTAGACGCGTGGATGCAGATACGTTGTAGAATGCACCTAATGGTTGTGCACAATGGTGACCAGAACGAACACAAATGCCCTTGGAATCCAAAATTGTAGCTACGTCATGAGGATGTACATCATCTACTGTAAATGCAATTACGCCATGTTTTTCCTTAGGATTTTGGGAGCCAATTACGTGAACGTGTGGCAATGCAACAATCTTAGGAAGAATATATGCTACAAGTTCCTCTTCATAGGCTTCAATAGCATCCATGCCAAAAGATTCTAAATAATCAATAGCTGCATGCAAGGAAACGGCACCATCAGCATTTGGAGTACCAGCTTCGAACTTGTATGGAAGCTCATTAAATGTAGCGGTTTGTTCTTTTACATACTCAATCATGTCACCACCCAATAGGAATGGAGGCATAGCTTCTAATAGTTCACGTTTACCATAGAGTACACCAATACCTTGGGATGCACACATTTTATGGCCAGAGAATACGAAGAAATCGCAATCTAATGCTTGAACGTCGATTTTTTTATGAGGTGTAGATTGAGCACCATCTAGAACAACAATAGCGCCTACAGAGTGAGCCTTTTCAGTTAATTCTTTTACTGGGAATTCCATACCAAGCACGTTACTAACATGAGCAAAAGCGACGATTTTAGTATTTTCATCAATTTTATTGATTTCACCGTCTTTTAAATGCCCATGTTCATCAAGGTACATGTATTCTAAAGTTGCCCCAGTTTGTTCTGCCACATATTGCCATGTTACAAGATTTGCATGATGCTCAGCAACAGTAATGACAATCTTGTCACCTTTTTTCACATTATGAAGACCATAGCTATGGGCAATCAAGTTCATAGATTCCGTACTATTACGTGTAAACACGACTTCTTCACGTTCGCGAGCATTGATAAATTCAACTACGCGATCCCGTGCATTTTCATAGTCTTCAGATGCTTCGATAGCCAAAATATGAGAACCACGATGTGGATTACCATTACGTTGTGTCATATGTTCCACAACACGGTCAATTACGGACTGTGGAATTTGTGCAGTAGCACCGCTATCTAAATAGATAACGCGGTGCCCATTATGCTCTTTATGTAATATAGGAAAGTCTTTGTATGCTTCTGCAATTGGTCTCATAAAAACGCCTCTTTAAATTTTATTACGTACAGCTGCTAATGCTGCTTCTTCAATCGTTTCATCACCAATGCGATCAATAATAGGTCGAATCATAGATTCAACAATGATATGTTTTGCTTCTACTTCACTAAAGCCACGGCTCATGATGTAGAACAATTTATTATGATCAATTTGGCCTGCACTTGCTGCATGGTTACCAACTACATTATCTTCTTTACACAATAAGAGTGGCAAAGAAATAGATTTTACAGTAGGGTCTAACAACAAGCAAGTATCTTCTTCCGCGCCTTCAGCTGCAGTTGCACCATGAAGAAAATCAAGAGTACCACGGAAGGATTTTTTAGAATTACCGCTAAGAGCACCTAAGGTATGAATATCACTGAAGGACTTTTTGCCACCATGACTCATAACCATAGAAATATCAAATTTTTGCTCTTTATTACCAAGATAAGCAATATCATGAATCATACGAGATTCTTGACCTACTAAATCGTGATAGTAATTCAAGATGTTTTCACTACCACCAATTTCAATATTGATGTATTCTACATCTGCTTTATCTTCTAATTTAGTGTATCGATGCTCGATATGTTGTACATGTTCAGGTAAAAGATTTACCTTTTTCACTACAACTTTACCAGCTTCTTTAACATCGTATTCGTTTAAATAGCTAACATTTGTCAATACATCGCCAGAACCAGTTACATAGAATTGTACTTCTAATTCAGCACCTTCGCCAACGATAAATTGGAAACGGTTTGCCACGCGAGCATTAGCATCAATGCGGATACCTACTACTTCTTTTGCTTTAGCAGGTACATTGATGGCATAGCCTTCTGCTTTTTCCACTAATAGTTGAACAGCTTCTTTATTAGCACCTTCATAATTACCATCTAGCAATGCTGCACCAGCAGGTAATGGTGAAAGTATATTTTTATTCGCTTCTACAGCGATGGATTGTACCGCTGCATCTTCTCCAGCTAGAGAGCTTACAGTATGATTAACGCGTAACCATCTGAATGTCGGTCTAGGGAGTTCATTAAATAGTAATTCGCTCATAATTCCTCCTTAACCGATAGAACCTTCTAATTCAAGATTGATTAGATTGTTCATTTCTACTGCATATTCTAGTGGCAATTCTTTAGAGATTGGCTCTACGAAGCCACGAACAAGCATAGCACGGGCTTCTTCTTCGCTGATACCACGAGTCATAAGGTAGAAAATTGCTTCATCGGAAATACGACCGATTTTTGCTTCATGACCTAAATCCACATTATCGTTTTCTACGATAATTGCTGGGATTGTATCAGATTGAGACTCAGCATCAAGCATCAAGGATTCACAAGAAACGGTTGCTTTGGAATGTTCAGCTTTAGGGCCAATCTTCAAAAGGCCACGATAAATTGCAGCGCCACCGGATTTAGAAATGGATTTAGAGTTTACATTACTTGTTGTATATGGTGCATTGTGTACCACTTTACAACCTGTATCAAGGAATTGACCTTCACCGGCGAATGTTACACCTGTAAATTCAGCATGCGCACCTTCACCGTTAAGAATACTCATTGGATACAAGCAAGAAACTTTGGAACCAAAGGAACCAGATACCCACTCGATTGTACCGTTTTTACCTACTACACAACGTTTTGTGTTAAGGTTGTACATATTTTTAGACCAGTTTTCAATTGTAGAGTAACGCAATGTAGCATTGTCTTTAACGAACAATTCAACAGCGCCTGCATGAAGATTAGATACATCATACTTAGGAGCAGAGCAACCTTCGATAAAGTGCAATTTAGCACCTTCTTCTACAATGATCATAGTATGTTCAAACTGACCAGCACCTGGTGCATTCAAGCGGAAGTAAGATTGCAATGGAATTTCTACTTGTACGCCTGCTGGAACGTATACGAAGGAACCACCAGACCAAACTGCACCATGAAGAGCAGCCCATTTATGGTCTGTAGGTGGAATCAATGTCATCCAGTATTTTTTTACGATTTCTTCATGCTCATGTAATGCTGTTTCAATATCAGTATAGATAACACCTTGTTTAACAAGATCTTCTTGAATACTGTGGTAAACAACTTCAGAGTCATATTGCGCACCAACACCAGCAAGAGATGTTTTTTCCGCTTCTGGAATACCTAAGCGGTCAAAGGTGCTTTTAATTTCTTCTGGAACTTCGTCCCAGTTTTCTTTCATATCTACTTTAGGCTTAACATACGTATGGATATTAGCCATATCTAAGCCAGAAATATCAGGAATCCAGTTTGGAATACCCATACGATTGTAGATTTCTAAAGATTTCAAACGGAAGTCAAGCATCCATTCAGGTTCATTTTTATTAGACCAAATTTCACGGATAATATCTTCTGTTAAACCGGCATCAGAAATATAAGAATATTCAAAGTCATTCTTAATATCATAGACACCACGGTCCATATCCGCGACTTGGGTTTTCTTTCTTTCTTCCATTGTGCCTCCTATGCTAATGCTTTGTATGCGTCGTAACCTTTTTCTTCGATTTCACGTACAAGAGAAGCATCACCAGTTTTAACGATCTTACCGTTGATCAATACATGAACATAGTCAGGTTTTAATTTTTGCAAGATTTGGTTGTGGTGAGTGATGATCAATACAGCATTGTCTTCGTTGTGGAAACGTTGTACGCCTTCGGATACGATACGAACCGCGTCTACGTCAAGACCGGAGTCAGTTTCATCAAGAATAGCCAATTTAGGATTCAAAATGGACATTTGAAGAATTTCATTTTTCTTGCGTTCACCACCGGAGAAACCTTCATTTACATAACGTTGTGCATAGGACAAATCAAAGGATAATTCATCCATTTTTTCTTTCAATTCTTTTTTGAAGGATAAGGCACGTACATTTTCACCAGTAATTGTAGATTTCGCTGTACGAATGAAGTTTTCTACAGTGATACCAGGAATAGAAATTGGGTTTTGGAAGGACATGAAAATACCAGCTTTTGCACGATCGTTTACTGCATCTTCTGTAATATCTTTACCGTCAAAAATAATGGAGCCGCTGTCTACAGTATATGTAGAGTTACCCATGATAGCATTAGCAAGTGTAGACTTACCTGCACCATTTGTACCCATTACTACGTGAATCTCACCTTTATTAATTGTTAAGTTGATACCTTTCAAGATTTGTTTATCTTCAACGGATACCTTTAAATCTTTTATCTGAAGTAATTCAGCCAAAATGTTCACTCCTTTTTATTATGTATCCTCAATATCGAGGCATACAATCGTTATATGTAAAACGTATATACTGACACATATAAAAAGGCGGTACGCACTAACGTGAATACCGCCGTAATTCTCGCCAACTTAGCAAGTATGTGCATAACAATCTACAATTATTATACATTCTTATCTAAATGATAGCAAGATATTCCTACTAAAATATACAGGAATTAAAAGAATATCATATATTACATATATTGATAGGCTTTTAATAATATTCATTCTCATCCTATTCGATTCTCAATATTAAATTATAGGTTTGAAAAATCAAGAGTTCCAAATAAATCATCATATGTTTCAGCACGACGAATTTGTGTAACAGAGCCATCTTTATGTAATAACAACTCAGCAGAACGCAATTTACCATTATAGTTAAAGCCCATAGAATGCCCATGTGCACCAGCATCATGAATGATGATACGATCGCCAATATCAATTTTTGGCAATTCACGTTGGATTGCGAACTTATCGTTATTTTCACATAAGGAGCCTGTTACATCATATACATGGTCCTTAGGCGCATTTTCTTTACCCATTACAGTAATATGGTGATAAGAACCATATAATGCTGGACGCATAAGATTTGCCATGCAAGAATCAAGACCAATATAATGACGATAAATATCTTTTTTATGAATTGCTGTAGAAACTAGGTAACCAAAAGGACCTGTAACCATACGACCACATTCATAAGCTAATGCTACATCACCAAGACCATTAGCTACGAGAATTCTATTGTAAGCCTCTTCTACACCCTTGCTAAGCGCTTTGAAATCTACAGGTGTTTGTTCTGGTTTATAAGCAACACCTACGCCACCACCAAGATCGATAAACTCAACATTGATGCCAAGCTCATTTTTAATATCTACAGCAAGATTGAAGCAAAGTTCAGCCGTGCCAACTAAGCCATCGATATCAAGTTCATTAGACACAACCATTGTATGGATACCAAAATGTTTTACACCTTTTGCTTGTAGTTGTTTGTAGGCTTCAAAAATTTGTTCACGAGTCATACCGTATTTAGCTTCTTCAGGAAGGCCAATAATTGTATTGCCACCCTCTTTTAAGGAGCCTGGGTTATAACGAACGCAGAACGTATCAGGCAAAGAACCATGATTTTTTTCTAAATATTCAATATGAGTAATATCATCTAGGTTGATAATAGCACCCATTTCTAGTGCTTTTTTATATTCCACATATGGTGTGTCATTAGATGTGAACATAATATCATGACCTGTAATGCCCACTTTTTCGCATAGCATCAACTCTGCCAAGGAAGAGCAGTCTGCACCTACCCCAAGTTTTTGTAACACACGCATAATATATGGATTTGGAGTCGCTTTTACAGCAAAATATTGTTTAAACCCTTTATTCCAAGAAAATGCATCAATAAAAGATTTCATATTTTCAATGATACCTTCTTCATCGTAAATATGAAATGGTGTTGGATATTGGGCAATAATATTTTCTAATTGTTCAGCTGTAAACGGAACTGTTTTTGTATTCATAATAACCTCGCTACACAAATAAAAGACTCATCAAGCGACGAGTCTATTATCCTAATTATTTAAATAAAGCTTTATCTAGGCTATAGCGACCTGCACCTACAAAGAATAACATAAGTGCACCAAAGCCCATTTGAGATGGATAGTCCCAGCTAAAGAAGCTGCCACTAAGACTTAATGTTGTAGCCACTGCTAATGTACCAATAAGTAACAAAGATCCTATCCGTGTAAATAGACCAATTACTATAAGTACGCCGCCTATCATTTCTGCATATGCTGCCATAGTGCCTAATATTTCATAACCACCAGGTACCCCTAATGGCGCCAACATAGCTCCAACTTTATAAAGGCCTTCAGCACCGCTCAAATACTTTAAATATCCATGATAAAACATGGAAATACCAAGTGCTAAACGATAAACTAAGAGGCCAAAATTAACATAATTAGGTTTACTTTTAAAAATAAAGCTCAACATAGTAATCCTTCTTTCAGGTTAAACAACATCGAAATAATTCGATAACCATATTATAAAGGTCAGTAACTACTGTGTCAAACTAGACTCAATATTAAATTCTATAGAATTATAACATATGTTGTATACAAAATCAATTTTATCGATTTGATAATCCTCATATAGCTGATTTAGATATATACAAAAATAATCCTAATGAAAAAGTGAACATATAGTTCCTAATTCATTAGGATTATTCTAAATCTTATAGATTATACGCTAAGCAGTTGATTACATCATACCGCCCATGCCACCCATTGGAGGCATTGCAGGAACTGCAGCATTTTCTTCTACTTTATCAGCTACGATTGTTTCAGTAGTCAATACAAGAGATGCGATGGATGCAGCATTTTGAAGAGCAGAACGTGTAACTTTTGCAGGATCCACGATACCAGCTTTTACCATGTCGATGTATTCTTCAGTCAAAGCATTGAAACCAACGCCAGCTTCAGTATTTTTAACTTTTTCAACTACAACGGAGCCTTCAAGACCAGCATTGTAAGCGATTTGACGAAGAGGTTCTTCTACTGCACGTTTAACAAGGTTGATACCAGTTTGAACATCACCAGTAGCTTCCAATGTGTTCAAAGCAGGGATGATGTCGATGAATGTAGTACCACCACCAGCTACGATACCTTCTTCAACAGCAGCGCGAGTTGCGTTCAATGCGTCTTCGATACGAAGTTTTTTATCTTTCATTTCAACTTCTGTAGCAGCACCTACTTCGATAACTGCAACACCACCGGACAATTTAGCAAGACGTTCTTGTAATTTTTCACGGTCGAATTCAGAAGTTGTTTCTTCTACTTGTGCACGGATTTGGCTTACGCGTTTAGCAATTACATCTTTATCGCCTACACCATCGATGATTGTAGTTTCATCTTTAGTAATGCGAACTTGACGAGCTGTACCAAGGTCAGTAAGTTCTACGGAATCAAGTTTACGACCCATATCTTCAGTAATTACAGTACCGCCAGTCAAGATAGCGATATCTTCAAGCATAGCTTTACGACGGTCACCAAAGCCAGGCGCTTTAACTGCAACAGCTTTGAATGTACCACGCAAACGGTTTACTACCAATGTAGCCAATGCTTCACCTTCTACATCTTCAGCGATGATAAGAAGTTCTTTGCCTACTTTTACCACTTTTTCAAGTGTTGGCAACATATCAGCGATAGCACTGATTTTACGGTCAGTAATCAAGATGTATGGGTTATCCATAACAGCTTCCATACGATCAGGATCAGTTACCATGTAAGGGGAAATGTAACCGCGGTCGAATTGCATACCTTCTACTACGTTTAATGCAGTTTGCAAGCCTTTGGATTCTTCAACAGTGATAACGCCGTCGTTACCAACTTTTTCCATAGCTTCAGCAATCAAACCACCGATTTCTTCGTCAGCAGCGGATACGCTAGCAACTTGAGCGATTTCAGCTTTACCAGAAACTTTGATGGAGCGTTTTTTAATTTCTTCAACTAAAGTTTTAACTGCTGTTTCAATACCTTTTTTCAAGATCATTGGGTTTGCACCAGCTGCTACGTTTCGCATACCTTCTTGAATCATAGCTTGTGCCAATACAGTTGCAGTAGTAGTACCGTCACCTGCTACGTCGTTAGTTTTAGTAGCAACTTCTTTAACTAATTGAGCACCCATGTTTTCAAATGGATCTGGAAGTTCGATATCACGAGCAATAGTTACACCATCGTTTGTAATTGTTGGGGAACCGAATTTTTTATCCAATACAACATTACGACCTTTTGGTCCTAATGTAACTTTTACAGCATTTGCCAATTGATCAACGCCACGACCTAAAGCGCGACGAGCTTCTTCATTAAACAAGATTTCTTTTGCCATATGTATTACCTCCTAGATAATAACAGTATCTAATGTAAGGGAATGTATATGCCCGTAGGCAATATAGAATGTATCAATAGTATGTTTAGCTCTATACAGCTATAAATTAGCTATTATAGTACTGCTAAGATATCGCGTTCGCTAATGATCAAATGAGTAGCGCCATCGATTTCTAATTCGCTACCAGCATATTTTGCGAACATAACAGTATCGCCAACTTTAACTTCTGGAGCTACACGTTGACCATTGTCATAAACTTTACCAGCACCTACAGCTACTACTACACCTTCTTGAGGTTTTTCTTTTGCTGTATCAGGAAGGAAAATACCACTTTTAGTTTTTTCTTCTTTTGCTTCTAAACGGATAAGAACGCGGTCAGCTAATGGTTTTAACATATGATGTCACTCCTTATTTACTAGTTATTATTTACAATTTATTAGCACTCTAAGTTACCGAGTGCTAATTACATGTATTATTATAACCGATGTCAAAATAAATGCAAGCAGAAATTTTGATTTTTTGACTTTTTAGTTTTTATTTGATGTTAGACACAAAAAACTAGTATAAGTTTTATCCTTATACTAGTCTTTTCATTTATTTAGAAACTTGATTAATTAATGCCTTACAGATATTAACAATACTATCTCGTTTCTTCATACTTAGGGCGCGAATACGATTATACGCTTCCTCTTCAGATATAGAGTATAACTCCATCAATATACCGGTCCCCTTTTGAATGATCTTCCGATCTTCTAATGATTGTTCTAATTCAGCCATTTTTTCGCGCAACTCAATATCACTATTATAACGTCCTAAGGCCATTTCTAGAGTTGGAACCAATTGCTCTTCACGTACAGGTTTTATTAAATAGCCATAAACGCCAGATTCTCTAGCCTTATTAATTAAATCCTGTTGACTATAGCTTGTTAATAGTACGACTGGTGCTTCATGGTGAAATCCAATTTGACGTGCTGCTTCGATGCCATCTAATTCCGGCATTTTTACATCCATTAGAACAATATCAGGCTTATATTCTCTGCAAAGTTTAATGGCTTCCACTCCATTAGTGCCTTCTGCTACAACTTCATGACCACAGGATTCAATAATATCGCGTAGATCCATACGTATAAGGGATTCATCATCCACTATTAAAACGCGCATTTACTTCTCCTTCTTCATATGTATTGTTACTAGTACACCAACATCTGTATTTTCTACAGATAATTTACCTTTTAGCTCATGGGTAACTAAATTATTAATGATAGTTAGTCCTAATCGCTTGTTGGAATTAATAGAAAACTCTAGAGGCAACCCTTTACCCGTATCAGAAAAAGCTAATACAATATATTCCTCTGACTCTGTAACAGCTAAACGAATCTCTCCGTTTTTACCATCTAAGCCATGTTCAAGGCTATTGGTAATTAGCTCATTAATTATGAGGGATACATAACTTGCCATATGAGAGGAAATCAACATATCCTCTCCACTATAAGTAAAGGTAACATCTTGGTCTTGTCGAACCATACTCATACGCAATAAGCGACATAGCTCGTCATAAATTGATCGGATACCTATATAATCCTCGTCATAATGGGATACAATATCATGAACTAATGCCATACTTTCAATACGATTTATCCCCTCTTGCAAGGCTTGTTTAACCTCAGGTAAGCTAGAACGTCTAGCCTCCATACGCAACAATCCAGCTACGGTTTGTAAATTGTTTTTTACACGATGGTGAACCTCTTTAATAATCGAGTTCTTTACCAGTAATTCTTGTTGCTGCTTACTTTCACGAGTACAATCGTGAAGGACGAGGAAACAACGTGTTTCATTACGCCCCATAGCAATAGGAATCATATGTTGACGAATGACCATATCTTGATAGATTTCTTCACTAGTATATATGGTTCTATCCTCTAACACTTGTTGGATGGCTGAAACTTTTAAGGTACTGCTATAAATTGATGAGCCCACAAGTCGTCGGTCAAATCCTAGCAAATCTACTAGTTGTACAGCCGCCTCATTACCATACAGAATTCTATGAGAATCATCAAAGATGATTAAACCATCAAAGTAAGAAATCGGTTCGTATGATTGTATTTGCTCATCCGTAGCAGTCAGCATAAGCCGTTGCATCGTATCTGACAAGGTATACTCTTGCTCATATTGCTCTATCTTAATAGACGGAGACACGGTAAAAGCTATGCCTCCAATAATACGCCCACCATTGTCTACAACAGGAAAAACATGTTGTCGTTGATCATGTTCTACCCCAATAAGCGGTTGTCCATGTTCCATCATAGAATGCCATGTGTTATTGCCTCTTAACTGTCGAGTAATAACACCTTGGTCACTCCGTTCAATGCACAGCATATCAGCATGATGATGCATAGTACCTTGTGAGGACTCTAGAAGGGGGGTAAAAATCTGTATCCTTTGACGGGTCAATGACTCGCCAAAGGATATGAGTTTACTAATATGCTCTAATAATGAGGTTTGTAATGGACCTAATGGTGTTGTATTTAAAATATCTTGACCGATATCCACGATTAATCCTCTTTCCAAGATACATGACCAATTTCAACACTTGGTTTTGCATTCAATGTTAAATCTGCAAATTTACCAGCTTGAGCCATATAATAAGCACGACAACCAATCATCGCTGCATTATCAGTGGACAAAATTTTATGAGGCTTGTAATAGGTAAATCCTTCTTTTTCGCACATTATTTGTAATGCTGTTTGTAAACCTTTATTAGCAGAAACGCCACCAGCTATGGTAATACGAGTTTCCCCCAATGTATGAGCCGCATCTCGTGTTTTCTCAACCAATACATCCACAATAGCCTTTTGAAAGGACGCTGCAACGTCTGCTTGATTTATAGGTTCATTCTTTTGTTGCTTACTATTTAAATAGTTTAACACTGCGGATTTCAATCCACTAAAACTAAATTCGAAATTACCTGGCTCACTCAAAGCCTTTGGAAACTCAATAGCATCTGGATTGCCTTCAATTGCAAGGGCATCGATATGAGGGCCACCTGGGTATGGGAACCCCATAACACGAGCAATTTTATCAAATGCTTCCCCCGCTGCGTCATCGCGAGTCTGTCCAAGGATATCAAACTCTTCATAGCCTTTCACATGCACTAGCATGGTATGACCACCAGACACGACGAGACTCAAAAATGGAGGCTCCAATTCTGGATTAGCTAAGAAATTAGCAAAGATATGACCTTCCATATGGTGAACTGGTACCAAAGGAATACCTGTAGCAAAGGATAATCCCTTCGCAGCAGCTACACCAACTAATAATGCGCCCACTAGACCTGGGCCATAGGTAACGCCAATATGGTCTATATCTTGTAAGGTTACATTTGCATCGCGCAATGCTTGATCTATAACCGGTATAACTTGTTCAATATGATGGCGTGATGCGATTTCCGGTACAACACCACCAAATTTTCTATGAATAGGCACTTGGCTAGAAATTACATTAGATAAAACAGTACGCCCATCCTTTAGGACAGATGCAGATGTTTCATCGCAACTACTTTCCAAGGCTAATGTGTAAATACTCATTCTATTTCCTCTGAAACGAGAGACATAATATAAGCATCCTCTTTTGGCTCTGAATAATAATCTTTGCGAATTCCTTTAACAGTAAATCCTAGATTTCTATACATTGCCAAGGCAGGTAAATTAGATATACGTACCTCCAAGAAGATTTCATGCATCCCTCTATTCAAACATTCATCTATTAATTCTTTAGTAAGTTTTGAGCCATATCCCTTACCACGGGCGGAAGGTAGAATGGCAATATTCGTGATTTGTCCTTCATCGTATACGAGCCAAGCACCAGCATAGCCCACAATATGATTTTCTTCACAAATAACCATATATAACTTATTATGGGCCCCTTCAAGTTCAGCAAGTACAGATTCCAAGCTCCATGGAACAGAAAAGGACTGTTGTTCTATATCATAAATGGCTTGAGCATCATCTACCGTAGCTAACCGAATCTCCATTATTCTACTCCTGCCGCTTCGGTGACAACAACCGTAGGATTTTGGTTTAACATGTCTGGATTATCCTTATGTCGTTCCTCCCATAAAACCTCTGCTTCAGAACGACGGATATAATAAGGAACCATATCCATTGGATCACATATCTCTTTACGGATAACTAACTCGCGTCCCGCTAAAAGTAAAGAACTGGCTTTTGGAATGCGTTGTGAAATATCTAGAATAGTCAAATTAGTATCGTTTTCGTCTAAAAGCTTTTCAATGCGCTTGATACCATCACCTAAGAATAAGACCTCTTCCTTTGTTTCTCGGAACTTTTCTAATAAATCACTAGCCGCAATAACAAACGGTTCCTCTTTACATACTAGCTCATTGTTTTCATATCGATACAGACCAGCATAGACATGCTTTTTTTGAGCATCGATAACAGTACAGATAGTTCTATTTGTATATGAAACATTATGAGCCAAACTATCCATGGTCATCACACCATACAATGGAATTTGTAAGGCATAAGCCATAGCTTTTGCAGTCCCCATACCTATACGCAATCCCGTAAATGAACCAGGACCAATACTAACTATAATACCTTTTAGTTCATTCTTTTTTACTTGTGAGGCTCGCAACAACATGTCAATATGAGGTATTAGCTGCTCAGAATGAGTTAATCCCGCTTGAATGGTTAGTTCACCAATCAAGTTTGTTTCATCCATTAAGGCCACACTCGATACGAGCGAACTTGTCTCAATTCCCAACCACATATGGGCCTCCTATATCTACTAAATCATCTTTTGTAAGATAATCACTACTTAACGTAATGGATCGGCTTGTATCATCAATACGAGTCAGATATATCCATAATGTTTCATCTGGTAATTCATCAGAAAATTTATCAGCCCACTCCACAATGGATACACAGTCCTCTGTATATTCGTAAAAGCCAATATTCTCTAGTTCACTTATATCATCTAACCGATATACATCAAAATGATATAAATGTGTTCTATCAACATCGTAAGTATTCATGATGGCAAACGTAGGGCTAGTAATCTCCTCTGTAACGCCAAAGCCTTTCGCAATGCCTTGGGATAGATGTGTTTTTCCAGTCCCCAAATCACCAATTAAGGCAATACATAAAGGGTCTCCACTTTGTTTGACCCATTTGCCTAATAGTTGTCCAAATTGTTGTGTATCTTCAACTGTATGAGTCTCTAATTGAACCTGTGCCTTATGATTCATGAAAATGATTATATCCTTTCGCTTCTATGGTCTTAATCGTTTTATCCGGTGTTACCATCTGAACCTCAGCTGGTCCAGACACAACTTCACCAATTATTGTAATGCCTGCTAAATTCTCTAATTTAGGAAGCAATGATTTAGGAGCCGTGAATAGTAGTTGAAAGTCCTCGCCACCATACAATGCATAATCTACTGGATTAGTCTGCAAATACTTAGCTAATTCATAAGTCTCCTCATGTAGTGGAATAGCTTTTTCCTCTATAACAATAGATGCATTGCTAGCCGATGCAATTTCATTTAATTCACTACCGAGACCATCACTAATATCATTCATACTATGAATACCTAATTGTCTCAATTGTTGGCCCAATTCTATTTGTGGATCTGGACGTTGATGACCAACCTTGGTCATATAATAACCAACTAAATTATATGATAAGGCGCCCAAACCGGTAGCAGCATAACCTACGTAATTTGTAATGCCCACAATATCACCTACTTGCGCACCACTACGCATAACAGCAGTTCCTTTGGGAACATCACCGATAATTGTTACGGTCCACACCATGGGCCCTTCCGTACGCACCGTATCCCCACCAAGTATATTAAGATGATATTTTGCGCATTGATCTTTTATGCCTCTATAAACTTCATCAAGAATAGCCGTATCAACATATTCAGGTGCAGCCACAGATAGCACAATTTGACGAGGAGTGCCACCCATAGCAGCAATATCACTCAAATTGGCCGTCATGAGACGATAGCCTACATCATAGGGCTTCATATAGTGAAAACTAAAGTGAACCCCTTCCACCATCGTATCAGTGCTAATTAATTGATCTGTTTCTTCCTTAGCACTATATACAGCACAATCATCACCAATTCCTGTAATCACAGTACTTTGATCATATATCGTATTATCTTGAATGTGGCGAATGAAATTAAATTCCCCTACATCTTTTAATTGCATCTCATCACCTGGCTTCCGATTAGTATACATATTGTATTGTAACATATATAAAAGACAACAAAAATAGCAGATAGTTGATATATCAACTATCTGCTATCAATGAGCCTAACTTAATTATTTTTTAATTAGGTTTGTCATCCGTTTAACAGGATCTTTCGTATCAAAGGAACCTACAGTAGGTACCTTTTTACCATTGCTAACGAAGAGAACACCATTAATATTATCAAAGGATGTCAATGTATTTACAATGGCAGCCATTTGTAATTTAACAGTTAAGTCCCCACCTTTACCTTTTACGAAAGCGTCATTCACTTCTACAGAAGCAATGCCGTCCTTTACAGTAACGGATATAATTTCAATATCCTTGGAGAATACTGGATATTTTTGTGCTCTATCAGCTTTTAACATCGCTAGAAGAGCTGCTTTAGGCGTTACTTTGTCCGCCTCCATCTCAACTGTTGATTCTTTTACCCCTGAGCCATCCTCTGTTGGAACAAAGAAGGCCATCTTAACCATTTCTTGAGATGCTTTTGTTGTTTCTGCATCCTTATTGACTTTCGTCTCTTGCACAGGTTCACTTTTACCTGTTGTAGGTGCTTGATTAGGTGTACAACCTGCTGCAAATACAAGCAAACCTACGCAGAGGATCGACAGAACTTGTTTACGTAATTTCATCGATTAACCTCCAAAGTAACTAGCAATACCATTGGCAATGCGATTTGCAAAGTCTTCTTGTGTTTGAGGAGATTGCAATACACGTTCTTCATTAGGGTTGGAAATAAAACCAAGCTCTACAAGAACTGCAGGCATATTAGAATGTCTCAACACATATAAGTTACCTTCTTGAATGCCACGGTCACCATTGAAACCTGGAACGCTAGCAATTTGAGATTGTACCTTTTGTGCTAAACGAGCATCATTACCTGTTTTAGTATAGTAGTATGTTGCAATACCACCAACACTTGGGTTGTTAAATGCGTTAATATGCACGCTGATGAGTGCGTCAGAATTGCTGCGGTTTGCTACGTTAACACGAGCGCCTAATTCATCAACACCACTTGCATTAGGACCGTATACGTCTACGTCTGTAGTACGAGTCATAAGTACTTTAGCGCCACGATTTTCTAGAGCTTTTTTCAAGTACATAGAAATCGGTAGTGTAATATTTTTCTCTTGTACACCATGCGGTCCAACGGCACCAGAGTCACTACCACCATGACCTGGGTCAATCGTAATTGTTTTACCAGATAGACCACCGCTAATAGAATAATTACCAGATCCTGTGGGCATATTTTTCGCAGGATGTACAGAAGGAGATGGACGTTTGCCATAATAAGCAGGTTTAGGTGCCACACCTTTTTTCTGTACATCTACAACGATGCGATACGGTTTCTTATTAACCGTATCTTTCTTTAGAGAAAATACCTTTACATCACTCGTATCGATAGATGAAGGTGTCTTGATTGTTACCTTCACATCTCTGCCATCTTCTGTGAGTCTAGCAGAACTAGCTATACTAGAGTCCATATTGATATTCGCCTTAGCAGTCTTTAGCTTTGTGTTCTTTAAGGTAACAGTCGTCGTTTTCCCATCTTTGCTAATCGATGCAGACGCTTTTACCGGTGCTGACAAATCCATAACCATACGAACATATGGTACCGGTGCATCAGTTCGTGTCACCCATCGAGCATCTTCAAGATTAGCTGCCTTTGCTTGAGTCAAGAATAGTGGTATCGCCATCAAGACAGCAAGGCACATAAAAAATAGTTTACGCAATACATTCACTCCAATCTAACTGACATACGTAGTGTCCAAACCATAGAGATGAGTCGATGATATCTTTGTGAATCAAAGTCTCATCGTTCCAATCTATCCATAAACTAATGTTAGATTATAGATAGATTATTTCATACAAACATGAAGATTAGTATGCCGATTATACATATTACTATATAAAGTCTTTATACAGTACACACAAAAATTAGTTGCTTAAAATTATTTTTTGTGCTATGCAATCGACGCTAACGTTCAGTTGTAATTTGCCATTCATTCCCATCCGTACTAATGTGAATACGTCCCATCGTATCTGTACGGTAAATGGCAATATTGTTCTCCTGCAAACGACGTAATGTTACATCGTGAGGATGACCATAACTATTATACATGCCATTTGAAATTAATGCACTTTCTGGTTTAATAGATTTCAAAAAATCTTCAGAGCTACTTGTGCGAGAACCGTGGTGACCTACCTTAAGAACACGGGCAAACAGTCTAGAGTTCTGCTCTTTTATGAGTTTTTTCTCTTCTTGTAATTCTGCATCACCAGTAAAGAGCATAGAGAATTTACCAAAAATTAATTTACCTACAATAGAGTTATTATTAAGATCTGGCGCTCCTTTTTTATCTGTTAAAGGTTCAGTCCAAGGTGCATATACAACAAATACCGCTCCATGACCAAAATCTACTACATCACCACTACGCAATGTAGACCGTTGGATTTTATTTTTATCAATCCATTTTTCATAGGTTTTATACATATTATTATCAACAGAAATGCCATCATCATACACATGTTCAATAGGCATAGCTTTTGCAATAGCATAGAAACCACCCATATGATCAGCATGGGGATGTGTGATAATTACATTTTTTAGCTTTGTAACACCCATAGATTTTAACTGTGCCACAATGTTCTCACGATGCTCAATGTCACCTGTATCGATCATACTATATTCATCGCCAACCTTGAGTAATATGGCATCGCCTTGACCAATATCAAGCATATATACGTCTAGATGACCTTCAGGATTAGTTTGTTTCGTATCAATGGAATAGCCTTCATTTACACTAGTGCTATTCTGAGATGCTGCATTAGCTACATCTTTATTCGTACATCCCGCAATGGCAAAGATAGGAATACATAGCACTAATAAAAAGGCTATAAATCGCTGTATTTTATTTGTCATTCTTATTCTCCCAATAATTCACTAATGACACAACCTATCGATGTACTTACATCGCTAGGTGTATACCCCCAAGTTTTAGTATCACTTAGTATATCTGCACTGCGGCTATGTACATAGACGCCTAAAATGGCACCATCTTGTAAGGAATAACCTTGGCTAATAAAACCTGCAATAATACCTGTTAACACATCCCCCATGCCGCCAGTTCCCATACCTGCATTTCCGATAGTATTAACATATACTGTACCATCAGGTAGTGCCACAACAGAAGGAATCCCCTTAAGTACTAACACTACTTGATGAGCCTTAGCAAATGCTCGAGCCAGTGTAATATAATGACGTTCAATCCATTTTATTGGCAAATCTATAAGTCTACTAAATTCACCTAAATGAGGCGTCATTACACAGTATGGCAGATTTTTTTGCGCCTTATATACAGACTCAATATTGCCGTCACGCAAAGCATCTTTATCTACAGACCCTACATGCCCCAATGCATATAACGCATCTGCATCAATGACTAGAGCGCCTTCATAGGAATCAATAGCTTGATTTACTACATCTGGAATATCTGTAGTGCGCCCCAAACCTGGACCAATAGCAACTACTTGACGTCCGTCATAAAGGGATTCATTTTCATCGATAGATGTTACCATTACCTCCGGTATGATACGACCTTGAACAACATGTTTAATTGTATCTGGAACGCCTAATGTAACCTTACCGGCTCCACTGTGAACAGCAGCTTCTGCGGCCAACATAGGGGCTCCAACCATATCACTAGATCCACCAACGATTAATGTATTCCCATTTACACCTTTGTGTGCCATAGGAACCCGATAATTAATTAGCGTTTCTGCTAAATCCGAATCAATAGTTATAGTACTATCTCGATCAACCAATACGTGTTGCCAAGGTGCTCCTAGAGGTGCAACAATAGCTGTGCCCCCTATGGCCTTACCAGGATATAACAATAAACCTTGTTTAATAGCCCCAAAGGTAACCGTATAATCATAAGTCAATGTTCCTTCTGAAATTTGGCCAGAAGAAGCATCTAGCCCTGCCGGTACATCAATAGCCCACAAATCAAAATTATATTGACTACGTATAGTATCAATATCATGCAAAACATCTATGGTTAAATCCCGCAATCGGCCTGTTAAGCCTGTGCCCATAATACCTTCAACAGCAATAGCCACATTGGACCAATCATTGAATTCGTCATACATATCAATGATACACCCCATTGCTTCACATCTTTCAAGTTGCACTGCAAAGAGGTCACTACACTTGCTCGTATCACCGACAAGTACAATTTGTACAGGTACACCTTGTTCTAATAGATGACGAGCGGCTACAAGTCCATCTGCCCCGTTATTTCCTGTACCACAGATAAATAGCACAAAACTATTGATAGAACGTGCATTATCTAAGGAAAATAAGTCATATTGTCCCCATAAAGCATCTACAATGCCACGTCCAGCATTTTCCATTAGAATTTCCAAAGAAACACCTAACTGCTTAGGTACCTCTTGATCTATATATCGAGCATCTTCAGTTGTTAATATTTGCATCTTATACTCCTTCAAGTATAACCGTGCTCATTGCATATTCTTTGCAATGGCTAATCGACACATGTATATCAGTATAACCTAATGTTTCATAGATTTCTTTGAAAGTATCTTGTAGACGAATTAAGGGTGCCCCCAATTCATCATGATAAATTTCTATATCTTGCCATGAACCATGACGCATTCCCGTTCCTAATGCTTTAATGAAAGCCTCTTTAGCAGCATATATGCCAGCATAAGACTCATAACGCCCTTTTTTTCTGCTTTCACAGTAATCAATCTCATGAGACGTATACACGCGTTCACGAAATGATTTAGATTTTTCTATAGCACAACGGATACGGTCAATTTCAATAATATCATTCCCTAATTTCATAATAACTCCTAAATTACCCTAACATTTATATTATACACTCTTAAAGTGGATAAAACATAGATAAAATCTAGGCATTTACTGAAAATGGTAATGTAGGTAAACTATAAATTTCTACCTTCCCCTTGCGATTAACGGCCACATA
>UPXS01000006.1 GCA_900538355.1 uncultured Veillonella sp. | reverse complement strand
ATATAACGAAGATGAAAAACGTTATGTTGCAATGCACCATCCGTTCACAATGCCTCGTCATGAAGATCTTGATAAATTGGAATCTGATCCTGGCAGCGTAAAAGCGATTGCTTACGATATGGTATTGAACGGTGTTGAAATCGGTGGCGGTTCCTTGCGTATTTACCAATCCGATGTACAAGAAAAAGTATTCAAAGCAATTGGTTTATCTGAAGAAGAAGCTAAATCTAAATTCGGCTTCATGCTTGATGCATTCCAATACGGTGCACCTCCTCATGCTGGTTGTGCATTCGGCCTTGATCGTCTTGTTATGTTGATGGCAAAACGTCAATCTATCCGCGACGTAATCGCATTCCCTAAAACTCAATCTGCTTCTGATGTAATGAGCCAAGCTCCATCTGAAGTAGAACCTAAGCAATTAAAAGAGTTGCATATTAAACCAGATATCGAGGAAGAAGAAGAGCAATCTTTGGTGTAAAAACATAGGCAAGAATTGATTAAATTTGAAATGTCAAGACTTGTTAATTACGAATCTTTCTGATACTATTTATGTATAAGATATCCCTGCCATGTGCGTGTGATATCGCAGTTTTGAGCCAACACATTTACTTCGGGAGTCCGAACTCTCGTCTGAACGTTACGCCCTTACGGGACAACTGAAGGATGAGGAGGACACCCACCTGCCCTAAGCAGGATCAAAACGCGGTACATTACGGCATGGTGGGGCTTTTTTGCGTGTAAAAATGGCATGTAATGTCATATACTATATATAGAAAAGACCAGTCAATATCGCTATTATGGGCTATTGATATATAAATTCTATTCTTAATGAATAGAATTTGCTGGACTGTACGATTTATAAAATTTTAGAGTCAATAGATAAGATGTTATGAATTGAGGTGATAGAATGGATAGTTTATTTGATATGGCGCCTACCAATACGTATGAACCGTTACCGGTGCGTATGCGTCCTACCACATTAGACCATTTATATGGTCAAGAAAAAGCGGTAGGAAAGGGGACTTTCTTGCGCGCCATGGTTGAAAAGGATACAATTCCATCTATGCTTTTTTATGGCCCTTGTGGAACGGGTAAAACTACACTAGCAGGTATTATTGCGAAGGTTAGCAATAGTCATTTTGTAAATTTAAATGCTACTAATGCGGGCATAGGTGAGCTGCGTAATATCATAGAGGATGCTCGTAAGCGGGTGCGTTCTTTACAACAACGAACCATTTTATTCCTCGATGAAATTCATCGTTTTAATAAAAGCCAACAAGATGTACTATTACCTTGTGTAGAGGATGGTACCATCATCCTCATTGGCGCTACCACAGAAAATCCATTTTTTGAGGTAAATAGACCACTTTTATCTCGTCTAAGATTAATTACCCTAGAGGCGCTTACACCAAAGGCTATAGGCCAAATTTTGCGTCGTGCTATTACAGATGAAGAGGTAGGTCTTGGTAAACGTCATCTACAGGTGACCGATGAGGTTCTTGAAGATGTGGGGATTTTCGTCAATGGCGATGGGCGTATGGCTTTAAATATTTTAGAGCAGGCTGCAGCCATGGTACCCGATGAAGGGACTATTACTATAGAGGTCCTTGAAAAGGTCGTAGGCCGCCGTATTTATACATACGATAAAAAAGGTGATAGCCACTACGATACGATCTCTGCGTTTATTAAAAGTATGCGTGGCTCTGATGTGCAAGCGACGATGCACTACTTGGCACGTATGATTGAAGCTGGCGAAGATCCTAACTTTATCGCTCGTCGTATCGTAATTTGTGCTGCTGAGGATGTAGGTCTAGCAGATCCTCAAGCTTTGATTCTCGCCAATGCAGCCGCTCAAGCCGCTCATATGGTAGGCTTCCCTGAAGCGCGCATTATATTATCTGAAGCGGCTTGCTATGTAGCCTTAGCTCCGAAAAGTAATTCTGCTTATATGGCAATCGATGCAGCCATTGCCGATGTGCGCCACAAGGAATGTGGTCAGGTGCCAGATCATTTAAAAGATAGTCATTATAGTGGTGCTAGCAAATTAGGCCATGGGAACACCTATAAATATGCTCATAACTATCCAAATGGCTATGTAAAGCAGCAGTATTTACCAACACCTCTTGTGGATGCTACATACTACAATGGTATTAAGAGAGGGAAAGAAGAACAGTTACTTCGTGACTGGGAGGAACGGCGTAAAAGCTAACTAAATACTTCGATATATGCTATAATATAATGATAAGTTAATTTACAGTAGTGTTATATAGTAAGGGGTTTGTATAGATTTATGGCAGAAGAAAAAACTTCCACCAAAAAACGCAATACACGACGAAAGCGAACTAGTACAAAACAGCAAAATAAATCTCAAGGATTTTCCTTGCGTAGCGAAGTTAAAGGTTTAATTATCATTGCCTTTGCAGTTATTTCCCTGCTCGGGTTCTTTGGCTTTGAACTCGGTCTTGTCGGTGAAATCTTAACAGGTATATTCCGCTACGGCTTCGGCCTAGGTGGGATTATTCCTTGTTTGTGTGTTTTCTGGGTAGGCTGGCGATTATTGTATAAGGGGACATTTATTTCCATTACAAAACGAGGCATTGTAATGACCTTGTTTTTCTTATTCTTGTTAGCTCTCGTTCCATTGTGGCGCGTTCCTGAGGGGCAGGAACTCATTACTACACAACTAGCTAATCAAGGTGGTGTTGTAGGTGGCGCCATCGCTACATTCCTTCGCACATTATTAGGTGAACTAGGGGCTATCATTTTAGATGTGTTCTTATTACTTGCCTTTGGTATTCTAATTACCCGTTTATCCTTGCGCAGTGGCTTGCAAAAAGCGGCGGATAAAACTCAAGTAGGATTAGATGTAGCTAAAGAAGTGGCTGCTGAAAAGGTGGCTGTAGCTAAAGAGGTCTTTGAAGACTGGAACGAACAACGAAAAGAAGCAGCAGAGCAACGTAAAGCGTATAACAGGGAAAAGGATACACGCTTTGCTGATGCTGCCGATCAAGCGCTAGATACATTGGAAAAACGCGGCATAGCTACCGATAGAGATAATGTTGAACCTAGTACGGTTGTAGACCATGAACCTATGGTAGACACAGTGACAACTGTGGAAACACCAAAGGCTCCTACATCTTGGAAAGAATTAGCTGAGATAGAGGCCCGCAATCGAGCAGCGGAACAATTGGCGAATATTTCTGAAGCTTCTGGTGATGCTAAGTCTTATGATGCAGATGATTTCGATCAATTCTCTGATGCTAGTAGATCTACAGGTGATGATTATGTATATGTTCCAGATGAGGATTATACATATACTCCAGATGAAGGGTATACAGATGATTCTGAATCAGTAGACAATACTCATGTGGAACATCCGGAGTTCACATATCAAAATACAACGATTGGTCCGTTAGAAACTAATCACGCTGCGATAGCTTCTGCTGTACCTGGAACAGGTGCTGCTGCAAGTTCTGTAAGTGCTGGTGCAGGTATGAATGGCATGAGCTTGCAAGTACCGTCTACCATTAGTACTACAGAAGATACCGCACAAGTGGCAGTGTCTAAAGAGGGTCAAATTCACCGTACCTATGATAGACCTTACCATTTCCCAAGCCTTGATATTTTGGCGAAAGGGAAGGGGAGTCAAAGCAATGGTGAAGAAGTAGCACAAAATGCAATAATGCTTGAAAATGTATTGAGCAACTTTGGCATTACTGCTAAGGTCGTTAATGCAACGCAAGGCCCAACTGTTACACGTTATGAAATTGAACCTGCACCAGGTGTGAAGGTTAGCCGGATCGTTAATTTAACAGATGATATTGCCCTTAATTTAGCGGCTCAACATATTCGTATGGAGGCTCCAATTCCTGGTAAATCCGCTATTGGTATTGAGGTTCCTAATAAGACAACAGAGGCCGTGCATTTGCGCGATGTTCTTGATTGCAGTGACTTCAAGGATGCGCGTGGTGGCATTCCTGTTGGTCTTGGTAAAGATATTGCAGGGAAACCTGTTATTACAGACCTTGCGAAGATGCCTCACTTGCTCGTAGCTGGTACTACGGGTTCTGGTAAGTCTGTATGTGTTAATACGTTGATTTCCAGTATTCTCTTTAGTCGTAAACCGGAAGAGGTCAAGTTATTATTAATCGACCCTAAGATGGTTGAATTGTCTATTTATAACGGCATTCCTCATTTGATGGCGCCAGTTGTAACAGACATGAAAAAAGCAGCTGCTGTATTGCGTTGGGCCGTTCGTGAAATGGAGGCTCGCTATAAAGCCTTTGCAGCATCTGGTAAGCGTGATATCAAGAGTTATAACGAAGCGCATCCTAAGGCGGCTATGCCGTTGATTGTATTAATCATCGATGAGTTAGCTGACCTTATGATGACAGCTCCTGATGATATTGAAGAATCTATTAGCCGCTTAGCACAAATGGCGCGTGCTGCGGGTATTCATATGGTACTTGCTACACAACGTCCATCTGTTAATGTTATTACTGGTTCTATTAAGGCCAATGTACCGAGCCGTATTTCCTTTGCCGTAGGTTCTCAAATTGACTCCCGTACCATCCTCGATATGGCAGGGGCAGAAAAATTACTTGGTAAAGGTGATATGTTGTTTGCTCCAATCGGGGCGAATAAACCAATTCGTGTACAAGGTGCATTCATCTCTGATGATGAAGTGGAACATCTTGTGGAATTTGTAAAAGCTCAACGAGAACCAGAATATGATGATACTGTTACGCAAGAGGCTGAAAAGGAAACAGAGAAAGAATCATCTGAAGAAAATGATATTTACCGTGATGAATTATTAGAGCGTGCTGTTAATCTTGTAATGGAATCTGGTCAAGCTTCTGTATCCATGTTGCAACGTCGATTCCGCATAGGTTATACTCGCGCGGCTCGTCTTGTAGATACGATGGAAGATCTTAAAATCGTTGGCCCTAGCATGGGCAGTAAAGCTCGAGAAATTTTAATGAGCCCTGAACAAGCAAAGGCTCGCTATTTCTCGGACTCCAATGATGAACAATAATTGAATGATTACGATTGAGTAGTATGTAGAGTTAGAAAGGAACGAAAATGGCTGAATTAGGCGAAGAATTACGACGTGAACGGGTAAGACGTAATCTAACCTTTAAAGATGTGGAGCAAGTACTTCACATTAAGACAACCTATTTGGAAGCTATCGAAGATGGTAAGTATGACATCATTCCTGGTCAGGTCTACGTAAAAGGCTTCATTCGTAATTACGGTAATTATTTAGATCTTGATGGTGATCGCTTGGTGAAAGCTTATCAAAGTCAGGTAGGTGATATAGATACGTTTTCTTTGCGTTCTGTTACACGGCAGAAAGCGCAAGCGACACCAAATTTGGTGCAAAGTGAATTCGTTGAATATCAAACATCTAAAAAGCGTATGTCCTTAGAAACGCGTCAACGTAAACGTCAACGTTCTATCGTTCAAGAACGTATTATTTTAGGCATAATTTTATTCTGTATGGCATTATTTTTACTATGGTTATTCCTTTTCTGATTAAAGGAAAGAAAGGCATTTACTCAATCGATGGATAGATTTTTAGTAACAGAACCTTCGGATATGAAGGAACGTGGCTGGGCCGAATTAGACTTTGTCCTCATCAGTGGGGACGCCTATGTAGACCATCCGTCCTTTGCTCCTGCCGTTATCGGACGGTACCTAGAGTCCAAAGGCTATCGTGTAGGCATTATAGATCAACCAGATTGGAATGATGTAGAGGCTTTCAAAAAACTAGGTAAACCGCGTCTAGCGTCCCTTGTTACAGCAGGGAATCTAGACTCAATGCTCAATAAATTTACAGCCGCAAAGAAGATTCGCCGTCAAGATGATTATTCTCCCGGAGGTGAATCTGGTCATCGTCCAGATCGGGCTACCTTGGTATATGCGAACCGCATGAAAGAGGCATATAGTGATGTGCCGCTTATTATCGGTGGTATAGAGGCATCCTTGCGCCGATTTGGTCATTATGACTATTGGTCAGATACTGTACGTCGCTCTATCTTAGTTGATTCTAAGGCTGATGTACTTGTTTATGGTATGGGTGAACTTCAAATTGTGGAATTAGCAGATGCTCTAGATCAAGGTCGCTTTAAAGAGTCCTTGCCATCTATTCGCGGTATTTGTTATATGGCAAAGGAAATTCCTACTATAGATTATGTTGAATGCCCGTCTTTTGAGGAAATTAAAGCCGATAAGATGGCCTTTGCTGATGCATTTCGTATTCAATATGATGAACAAGACCCATTTTATGGTCGTATGGTAGTCCAAAAGCATGGGGACAGATATCTTATTCAAAATACGCCTGCTTTGCCTTTGACTCAGGAGGAAATGGATGGTGTATATAACTTGCCATATACACGTAAGTGGCATCCTAAATACGATGATAAAGGTGGCGTACCAGCGTTAAGTGAAGTACAATTTAGCCTTGTTAGTCAACGCGGATGCTTTGGTAGCTGTTCATTCTGTGCCATTACCAATCATCAAGGTCGTATCATCCAAAATCGTAGTCATGAGTCTTTAATTGACGAAGCTCAAACTATGATTGAGATGGATAATTTTAAGGGCTATATTCACGATGTTGGGGGCCCTACGGCAAACTTCCGTCATTTAGCATGTGATAAACAAGCTGTATATGGCGCTTGTAAAGGTCGTACCTGTGCGGCTCCAGAGCCTTGTGAAAATCTTAATACAAATCATGATGATTATATTGCACTACTCCGTAAATTACGTAAGCTAAAAGGGGTAAAAAAGGTATTTGTTCGCTCTGGTTTGCGCTATGACTATGTTCTAGCAGATAACAATAAAGACTTCGTACGAGAGCTGTGTGAGTTTCACGTTAGTGGCCAATTGAAGGTAGCACCAGAACACGTATCTAAACGGGTTACAAATATGATGGGGAAAGCTGGTAAGGAAGAGTTTCTCACGTTCAAATCTTGGTTTGAAGAGGCTAATAAAAAGCTTGGTAAGAAGCAATATTTAGTGCCATACTTTATGAGTTCTCATCCTGGTTGTGCCTTGGAGGATGCTATTGAATTAGCAGAGTTCTTGCGTGATCAACATATGTATCCGGAACAAGTACAGGATTTTATTCCTACACCAGGCAGCCTATCGACTTGTATGTATTATACGGGTATTAATCCTCTAGATGGAAAGCCCGTATATGTAGCAAAAAAAGGTAGAGATAAAGCTAAGCAACGGGCTTTAATGCAATATAAAAATATTGAAAATTATGATCTTGTAAAAGAAGCACTCATTGAAGCTAATCGGCGTGATTTAATTGGATTTGGACCAGAATGTTTGATTCCACCACGCCCAATTGGTCGCAATAGTAATCGTACTGGTACGGGCGGTGGAAACCGCAATAGTGTACAAGCTAATAATCGTCGCAGCGGACGTCAGTCCGGTGAGCAGCGTAGTAAGGGAAACACGCGCTCTAACCAACAGGCTGCTTTTAGTAAGGGGAGATCATCCCGCAATGGTATGACTAAAGGTCGTCCATCTAACAAAAGCCGTGGTGGTCGTTAATTATAGAGATTGGTTTTACTAATCTCATTTGGGGATACTTTATGTCTTATAGGAGGCATATATGAAACGATGGATTGCTCCGGGCATTTTAGCCCTTTTTGTGGTAGGAATGTTGACCTATGGCGTAAACTTTTACCATCAAGAACAATTGGAACATGCAAAAGAGCCTGTTCGTGGTGAGATTACAGTTTATACAGACTTACCAAATAATATAACTACATTGCTTGCCGATCGTTATGAAGATGAGAAGAATGTAAAAGTTACAGTTATGCCTCTTACAGAGGAGCAAATGGCGCAACGTTCGGCCTCAAATGTAGCTGATACATCTGGTGATATTGTACTTACCTCTGAGGATAACCTCGTTGTAGGTGCCAATACTGGAAAATATGCACCTATCGTTAATGAGAAAATTGACGAGGTGCGTGACAATCTAAAGGATACAAATGGATATTGGGTAGGCCTTTGGTATGATCCTATCGTATTTGTTCAAAATGATATCTTCTACAATGGGGTTGGTAAATATATTACTACATGGGATACCTTGGCAAAACAAGGGGATTGGACCATTGTAATGACCGATTTTGTAGCCTCTCAGAATGCGGCGAACTTGTTATATAACATGGTGGAATATAGAGGAGAGCCTGAAGCATTAAACTATCTATATAGCTTAAAACCTCATGTAATACAACATGCTAAGTTCTTGTCTACCCCAGTTCGTTTAACAGCGCTTGGAGAGTCTAATATCGGCATTGGTAATTTATCTGATGCGGCCCAATATACGCGTCATGGATATCCAATTAAGGTCATTTACCCAACAGATGGGACCTCTTATTATGTAACTGGGGTGGCCGTATTAAAAAATTCAAAACACAAAGCAGATAGCGTCGAATTTATTAATTGGTTGTTATCTACAAAGACTGCAAAGTATATGGTTGAAAATAACTTCACCTATATATTTACAAACCCAGAAATGGATGAGCCAAAAGACTCATTGGGACATGAGCTAATTTTATGGCCTGTAAATGGCGGTTACACCATTGATGGTAAAAAATTATTACTAAATCACTGGGTTAGCCAAGTGCGTTTCCGTAAGGAATAACTCAGTTATATAGATCCTATTAAGGTAGTAAATTGAAAATAATCTTGTTAAGAAAGGATATAGAATGGGTAAGAAATTAGGATATGTTAGCCTAGGTTGTGCTAAAAACTTAGTAGATACAGAGGTAATGTTAGGCTTATTGAAAGATAATGGCTATACGATTACAGAGGACCTAAGCGAAGCAGATCTTATCGTCGTAAATACCTGTACTTTTATTGAGAAAGCCAAAGCGGAGTCTATCAATACCATTCTTGAGGTAGCTCAATATAAAGAAGATGGTACATGTAAAGGCCTTATTGTAGCAGGTTGCTTAAGCCAACAATATCAGGATGAGCTATTCAAAGAAATCCCTGAAATTGATGCTTTGATCGGTACAGGTGCATGGGACCAAATCATGGTTGCTGTTGATGCTATTGAGCATGGCAATCGTAGTTGTATCATGGAAAATATTACAAATATCTATGATGAACGCATGCCTCGTATTCAAACAACACCTCGTTACAGTGCGTATGTAAAAATTGCGGAAGGCTGTAACAACGGTTGTACCTTCTGCATTATTCCAAAGGTGCGCGGTGCATTCCGCAGTCGTACTATCGAGTCTATTAAGGCCGAAGTGGAACGATTAGCTGCAGCAGGTGTTAAGGAAGTTGTTCTGATTGCTCAAGATACAACTAGTTATGGTATTGACCTTAACGATGGCAAGCCTTTGTTGACTACATTGCTTAAGGAGTTAACTACGGTAGATGGAATCGAATGGATTCGTATGTTATACCTATATCCAACATTCTTCTCCGATGAATTGTTAGATCTTATCGTTAATGAGCCAAAACTTTGTAAATATGTAGATATCCCATTACAACATGTTAATAACGATATTTTAAAACAAATGAATCGTCGAGATGATCGTAATGATATTGAACGGTTGCTTAAGAAAATTAGAAATGCTCCTACACATATTACATTGCGTACATCTATTATCGTTGGCTTCCCTGGTGAAACAGATGAGCAATTTGAGGAACTTTGCGACTTTGTAAAAGAAATCAAATTTGATAATATGGGCGTATTTACTTATTCTCAAGAGGAAGGTACACCAGCTGGTGCGCGTGAAGACCAAGTGCCAGAAGAGGTAAAAGAAGAGCGTTATCATATTCTCATGTCCATCCAAGCCGCTATTTCTGAAGAAAATAACCGCGATTTAGAAGGTACTATTGACTATGCAATGGTAGAAGAAATCGAGGAAGGTGAGAATGGTACATTACTCGCTAAAGGACGCTTAAAATCTCAAGCACCTGATGTAGACGGTAATATGTACATTGAAGACTGCGGAGAAGAGATTCAACCTGGAGATATTCTTAAGGTACAAGTAGAGCAAGGCTTTGCTTACGACGTAGTAGCTACGGTTGTAGAATAAAACACAGCTCGATACATTCGATTGTGGAGGTGATCTGATGATTGTAGAACTCATTTCTACAGGTTCAGAGTTATTGCTAGGTGATACAGTTAACACTAATGTATCTTGGTTAGCACAAGAATTAAATAAATTAGGATATACTATTGCTCATCAATCGGTAGTAGGAGATAATCCAAAGCGTATGGCTGAAGTTTTTCAGTTAGCTAGCTCTCGGGCAGACATTGTTATTAGTACTGGTGGGCTTGGCCCGACACAGGGCGATATTACACGGAATGTATTGGCCGATTCTGTGGACCGAAAGATTATATTTAATCAAGAGGCGATGGATGAGGTTGAAAAATTTTTCCAACGTGTAAAACGTACTGTGCCTGATGCAAGTCGTCGAGAAGCACAATTGCCAGAAGGTGCAAAGGTACTGCATAATCCGGTAGGTGTAGCACCAGGTGTTGTCGTTGAAGATGGAGATACTACATATATTCTTTTGCCAGGACCTCCTGGTGAAATGAAAGGCATGTTCCAAGATAGTGTAGTTCCATATTTGCATGATCGCTTTGGTTCACAAGGTGTGGTTACCTCTTATCGATATGGTGTATATGATATTCGCGAAATCGATTTGGAAAATACCTTGATGGATCTCATTAAGAATCAATCAAATCCGACTATAGCGTTATTAATCAAAAAAGGCTATATTGAGGTGCGCATTACGGCTAAGGCTGATACCTTAGAGGCTGCACATGAGCTTCTCAATCCTTGGGATGCTATCATTCGAGAACGGTTAGACTCTCGGGTAGGTCGCGATTTATCTATTTCCATGGAGGAAACTCTGGGGCGTGCTTTACTAGAGGAACATAGTACGATTAGTACTGCTGAATCTTGTACCTCTGGCTTAGTTGGTAAGTTATTGACTAATGTCAGTGGTAGCAGTGAATACTATATGGGCGGTGTTATTTCCTATAGCAATGATGTCAAACATCGTGTATTAGGTGTACCTCAAGATATGTTAGATACCTATGGGGCCGTTAGTGAGCAAGTTGCTAAGGCTATGGCAGAGGGGGCACGAACTGTTGGTCAAACAACATATGCCGTTTCTACGACTGGTATAGCTGGTCCTGGCGGTGGTAGTCCTGAAAAGCCTGTTGGTCTTGTATGGTTTGGGGTTACCGGACCTCATGGAACAGTGGCTCACAAGGCTAATTTAATTGGTAATCGCGAAGATATTCGACAAAGTGCAGCAGAGCTAGCACTATATTATGTGTATACTTATATAACAGAAAAGGGGAAATAAAATAATGGCTGTAGATGGCAGACAAGCAGCGTTGGATAACGCGTTAAAACAAATTGAAAAAGACTTTGGTAAAGGCGCTATTATGCGTCTTGGTGAAGCAGCAGATCGCATGAACGTAGAGGTTATCTCCTCTGGTTCTCTTGCAATCGATATCGCTGTTGGCGTAGGTGGGTTCCCTCGTGGCCGTGTAATTGAAATCTACGGTCCAGAATCCTCTGGTAAAACAACAGTAGCTCTTCACGCTGTAGCAGAAGCGCAAAAACAAGGTGGCATTGCAGCTTTTATTGATGCGGAGCATGCAATGGATCCTGTATATGCTCGTAATTTGGGCGTAGATATCAATAACTTGTTGATTTCTCAACCAGATAATGGTGAACAAGCTCTTGAAATTACAGAAGCCCTTGTTCGCAGTGGTGCTGTAGATATCGTCGTAGTTGACTCCGTTGCAGCCTTGGTTCCTAAAGCAGAAATCGACGGTGAAATGGGCGATGCTCACGTAGGTCTCCAAGCTCGTTTGATGAGTAAAGCATTGCGTAAATTGACTGGTATCATCAGCAAATCTAAAACTGTTGTTATCTTTATCAACCAATTGCGTGAAAAAGTAGGCGTAATGTTTGGTAATCCTGAAACTACAACAGGTGGTCGTGCGTTGAAATTCTATTCCTCCGTACGTCTTGATGTTCGTAAGGGTGAATTAATTAAAGCTAATAACGAAAATGTTGGTGCTCGCACTAAAGTTAAAGTTGTTAAGAATAAAGTAGCACCTCCATTCAAAACAGCTGAGTTTGATTTGATGTACGGTGAAGGTATCTCAAAAGCTGGTACACTTATCGATATTGGCACAAATATGGAAATCATCAATAAATCTGGTGCATGGTATTCCTATAATGGTGAACGCATGGGCCAAGGTAAAGAAGCAGCTAAACAATATTTGTTAGATAATCCACAAATCGCTGATGAAATCGATCGTATTATTCGCGATACATTAGCTGTTGGTACAGAAGAAATTGATGTAATCGGTGAAGAAGTAACTGAAGAAGTATAATCATGAGTGACGAAACGATGCAAGCTGCTATGGATCAAGCGTATCGCTTCCTGGCTCAACGATTTCTTAGTTCCTATGAACTGACACAAAAAATGAGACGTAAACAAATCGAGGACCCAATCATTGAGCGGGTCCTTGAACGCCTTAGAGACTATGATTATATCAATGATGAGCGCTTATCTGAGCAAGTATTGGCGTACTTGATGAAAGAACAAAAATACGGGGCCTATATGATTAAGCAAAAGATGAAGCTGCGAGGTCTTACAGTGCCTCAGGAAATCTCTAATTATGATGAAGTGAAAGCCGCTTATCGCGTAGTAGAGAAAAAATTTGGCTCCATTCTCAATGAAGAAGACACTCCTCGTGTAAAAGTATTTAATTTTCTCAAATATAGAGGATTTTCAACGAGCACTATCCAAGTTGTATGCAATGATTTTTATGAATAAATAGTGCTTTTTAAGAGGCCTTACTAGGCTTGTAAAATCTTGACAGAAAGGGCTTTCAAGTCTAAAATTAATAATAGCCTTATTTATTTATATGATGATATGGCTAAATGATAATTTTAATGCATGAAGGGCATAAAAAGGAGCATGAAAGCTCAATTTTGAGAATTTAAGAGGAGGTGAGACTAATTTTAGAGTATAGTCTAATTGCAGTGGTAATGGTACTGATTGGACTAGGGGTAGGCTATTTTTTAAGAAAAAATATTGCTGAAGGAAAACTGAATCAAGCTGAGCAAGAGGCTGCACGTATCATCGCTAATGGTGAACGCACAGCTGAGTCTAAAAAGAAAGAAGCTTTATTAGAAGCGAAAGAAGAAATTCATAAGCTCCGTTCTGATGTAGAACGAGAAAATAAAGATCGCCGTTCTGAACTTCAACGTATGGAACGTCGTATTCTTCAAAAAGAAGAATCTTTGGATAAAAAATTAGACAATATTGAGCACAAAGAGGAAGCTTTACATCGCAAAGAAGCTGACTTAGCCCAAAGCCGTGAAAAAATTGAAGCTTTGTATGAAAAACAAATGGCAGAATTGGAACGTATTTCTGGTATGACATTTGAAGAAGCTAAGAATATCTTGTTAACGAATGTGGAACAAGAAATTCGTCATGAAACGGCGATTATGGTTAAGGAAATGGAGCAGCAAGCTAAGGATGACGCGGAGAAAAAAGCAAAAGAAATTATCTCCTCTGCTATCCAACGTTGCGCAGCTGACCATGTAGCGGAGACTACCGTATCCGTAGTGGCATTGCCTAATGATGAAATGAAGGGTCGCATTATCGGTCGTGAAGGCCGTAATATTCGTGCACTCGAAACATTAACAGGTATTGACTTGATTATCGATGACACACCAGAAGCAGTTATTCTTTCCGGCTTCGATCCAATTCGTCGTGAAGTGGCTCGTATTGCTTTGGAAAAATTGATTGTAGACGGTCGTATCCATCCAGCTCGTATTGAAGAAATGGTTGGTAAAGCTCGCAAAGAGGTTGACCAAACTATTAAAGAAGCTGGTGAACAAGCAACATTTGAAGCTGATGTTCATGGCTTACATCCTGAAATTGTAAAGATTTTAGGTCGTTTGAAATATCGTACTAGTTACGGTCAAAACGTTTTGAAACATTCTATTGAAGTATCTCATTTAGCAGGTTTGATGGCAGCTGAACTAGGCTGTGATGTAACATTGGCTAAACGAGGTGGTTTAATCCATGATATTGGTAAAGCATTGGACCGCGAACTTGAGGGTTCTCATGTTCAAATCGGTGTTGATGTGGCTCGTAAATATCGTGAAAGCGCAGCAGTAATTAACTGCATTGGCGCTCATCATGGTGATGAAGAGTTCCAATCTGTAGAAGCTGTATTAGTTGCAGCTGCTGATGCTATCTCTGCGGCTCGTCCTGGAGCACGTCGAGAAACATTAGAAAACTACTTGAAACGTTTATCTAAATTGGAAGAAATCGCTGAATCCTTCGAAGGCGTTGAAAAATGCTTTGCTATTCAAGCAGGTCGTGAGATTCGCGTTGTAGTAAAACCGGATAAGATTGATGAAGCTGAGTCTACATTGCTCGTTCGGAATATCGTAAAACGCATCGAGTCTGAACTTGAATATCCAGGCCAAATTAAGGTCGTAATTATTCGTGAAACTCGCGTTGTGGATTACGCAAAATAATATGCTATAAGCGATAAGTATAGGCTGCAATGATTTCATTGCAGCCTATTATTATCAAATTATTATTCGCAGACTATTAAAGAATACGGCGTATAGGAATCACCATGTATTGATCCATAATAGATGGTGATTCCTATGATTCGTATCAGTTACTAAATCGGTTTGACTTGATAATTGATTAAATTACTTTACAAATAGAGGATTTTTTATTTGTATATCGAATTAATATATATATAAGGGAAGGAGGCGTTGGCTATGAGCCGATATTTTGAAAATGAATTGATTGAACAAATCAAAGATGCAAATGATATTGTATCTGTAATATCTGAGCATGTAGCTTTAAAGAAACGGGGCAAGAACTATTGGGGTTGTTGTCCGTTTCATAATGAAAAGACGCCGTCCTTTAGTGTTGCCCCTGAAAAGGGCTTTTATTATTGTTTTGGCTGTCATGCATCGGGGAATGTCATTAAATTCCTTATGGAACTTGAGCATTTAAGCTTTGTTGAGGTCTTAGAGCGCCTTGCTAATCGCGCTAATATTCCATTGCCAGAGGCTAAGCTTTCACCAGAACAACGAGCTCGAGATGAACGACGGAAAAAACTATATGAAGCGTCAGAATTAGCGGCTACATTTTTCCATAATTGCCTTACTCAAACATCGATTGGTAAGGTGGGCCTTGATTACTTAAAAAAACGGGGCCTTACAAAAGAGACGATTGAAAAATTTAAATTAGGCTTTGCTCCAGATGGTTGGGATAAGTTGTATCGTGCCTTTCACGAACGCGGCATCGATGATTCAATTCTCTTGGAGTTAAATCTAGTTCGTAAGAATCAAAAGGGGCAGTTTTACGATTTCTTTAGAAACCGTATTATGTTCCCCATTATGGATGGTAAAGGTCGTGTAGTTGCCTTTGGTGGACGTGTCATGGATGACAGTACGCCAAAATATTTGAACTCACCAGAATCAGCCATCTTTGAAAAGGGGAAACTATTATTTGCCTTTGATAAGGCTTATAAATCCATTCGTCAAGAACGACAGGCTATCCTTGTGGAAGGTTACATGGACGTTATCTCTGCCCATAACCATGGTGTTACTAATGTAGTAGCATCCTTGGGGACAGCTTATACACGAGACCATGGGCATATCTTGATGAGGCAGGCCGATGAAATTGTGCTGGCCTATGATATGGATGGAGCAGGTCGTCAAGCGGCGGCTAGAGCCATAGAATTATTGCAAAATACGGACTTCAAGGTGCGTGTCCTCGCTATGCCAGATGGCAAAGATCCAGATGATTATGTACGCAATCATGGGGGACAAGCATTTAAAGATTTGGTGGCTAAAGCGGTTAAGCCTCTTGATTATTTATTGAGTGAGTCCCTAATTAAACACGATACAAATGATACGGAAGGGAAGCAAGCTGTATTGGCTGATGTATTCCCGTATATTGCTAATATAGATAGTCAAACACAACGTGATGATGCATTAAAAACATTGGCATTACCATTGTGGCTTGATAATAGTAGTATCTTTAGATATTTCAGAGACTATGTAAAAAAAGGACAAATTGAATTAGTAGATACTGCATCTGCACCTTTGCCAACACAGGATTTACCTAAAGGCGATGCAGAAAAATTACTGTCCTTAGCCTTTACAGATGGTGAAGTGTTACAGCATATGATGAGCTATTTGCCATTAGAGGACTTTGAAAAAATTGAATATCGCGGTATAATAGAAAAGATATTCACCTTATTTAAACAAGAAGGTCGTCTAGATGATACTACCATTCAGTCTGTTTTATCCCCATCGGAGTATGATATTTACTCTAGATTGGTTGTTATGAGTGACGATGAATATAAGGTGCAAGTGCCTGGATTAATCCGCAAAATAAGGCTTCATTCATTGCGTGAACAGTATAAAGCGCATTCAATTATGGCGGATCAACTAAAACGGGCAGGAGATTCGACATTTATTAGCGAATTACATAAGTGTCAGGAAATACAGAACTTAATTAGAGAATGGTCTAAGTAATATAATGTAAAAGGAGAGCGCTGTGGCTAAGAAAGTACAAAAAAGTCAAATAGAGGAGATTGTTGAACAACTTCTTGAAAAAGGCCGGAAAACCGGTGTGTTGACACAATCAGAGATTTCAGATGCTCTTCATGAGCAGACTGATCTTACTGCAGAACAATTAGATGATATTTATACTACATTTGGTAAAGTAAACATTGAAGTAGTAGCTGATATCGACGGTGAGGACGCTGATGCTAGCCCAATAGAGCCAGAAGAAGAGGATGAAGAGGATACTTCTAGTGAAAAGAATATCTCCATCAATTTAAGTGTAGACTCTGGCGTTAACATTGACGATCCTGTACGTATGTACCTCAAGGAGATCGGTCGTGTCCCATTGCTTTCCGCTGATGAGGAAATTGTTTTAGCTAAGCAAATTGAAGCTGGCGCAGCAGAAGATGCTACATATAAAGACGTTCAACTTGCTAAAAAGGCTAAGAAAAAATTGGTAGATGCTAACTTGCGCCTCGTTGTAAGTATTGCAAAACGCTATGTAGGTCGTGGTATGTTATTTTTGGACTTAATTCAAGAAGGTAACTTGGGCCTTATTAAAGCTGTAGATAAGTTCGACTATACAAAGGGTTATAAATTCTCCACATATGCTACATGGTGGATTCGTCAAGCCATTACCCGCGCTATTGCGGACCAAGCTCGTACGATTCGTATTCCAGTACATATGGTAGAAACAATCAATAAATTGATTCGTATTTCCCGACAATTGTTGCAAGATAAAGGTCGTGAACCATTACCAGAGGAAATTGCAGAAGGTATGGGGATTACGGTGGAGCGTGTGCGTGAAATTCAAAAAATCGCACAAGAACCAGTATCATTGGAAACTCCAATTGGTGAAGAGGAAGACTCTCACTTGGGGGACTTCATTGAAGACCAAGATGCTATTGCTCCAGATGATGCAGCTAGCTACATCTTATTACAAGAACAAATTGAAGATGTATTTACATGCTTAACTGACCGTGAACAACAAGTATTGATTTTGCGTTTTGGTTTGAAAGATGGTAAACCACGTACATTAGAAGAAGTAGGTCAACATTTCAATGTAACCCGTGAACGTATCCGTCAAATCGAAGGTAAAGCGCTTACTAAATTGCGCAATCGTGGTAAACGCGATAAAATTAAAGACTTCTTATAAGAGGTTGAATCTCTTAAGGGTTGTAATACAGTGCTATTGTGCTGTGTTGCAACCCTTTTGTGATATAATTAAAGATAGTAAACGTAAGTGATAAAAGTACGTTAAAGCCTTTTAATGTAATACATAGCAAATATTAAAGTTCATATAATATTTAGGAGATATAATGTTTACAGTTACAAAACGATTAGAGGTGAGTGCGTCTCACCAATTGAAATTAGATTATCCAAGTAAATGTCAAAATCTACATGGACATAATTGGATTATTACGGTTCATGCTCGTTCTGAAGAGTTAGACCATAATGGCATGGTCATCGACTTTACTATTATTAAAGAAAAAATACATGGTCGCTTAGATCATCGTCATATCAATGATGTATTAGGCGATATCAATCCTACTGCTGAAAACATGGCAAAATGGATTGCCGATGAGTTGGGCCCTAAATGTTTCAAGGTAGAGGTTCAAGAGTCTGAAGGGAACACAGCTATTTATGAACGTGATTGAAATCTTCGCTTCTATTGATGGTGAAGGAAGTCGACAAGGTCTATTAACCACATTCTTACGCCTTCATGATTGCAATATACGCTGTTCATATTGTGATACTACCTATAGTTATGGTGTTGATAGTACTTTCACAGACATGACTGTCCGAGAGGTAGCTGATGCTATTGAAAATTTAGGTAATCATCGCATTACCATTACGGGTGGTGAGCCACTATTACAACAAGCTGCTGTAGTGGAGCTAATCGATGAATTAAATCGTCGTAAATCTGCTAAATTAGAGGATAAACGGTGTGCTGAGAAACAATCGACTACGGGAAATAACGTATCTGAAGACGCTCAAGACGTATTAAATAGTGAAAGTCCCTACGATTTTAATATTGAAACGAATGGCACCATTATACCGAGCTTTTACCGAGATAATGTGTGGTTTACCTACGATTATAAAACACCATCCTCTTTAGCTGAGGAATCTATGAATTTAGATATATTCAAAGTTTCTAGGAAGCAGGATTTAATTAAATTTGTAGTAGGTTCCGTAGAGGATTTAGACTGTATGCGTCGTATGATTAATCAATATCCTACAAAGGCTCAAATTTATGTATCGCCAGTGTGGGGGAAAATAGAGGCAGCTACCATTATTGATTATATGAAGGAGCATAATCTACAAAATGTACGATTCCAATTACAGATTCATAAATTTGTATGGGATCCTGATGCGAAAGGTGTATAGTATAGTTAGGGTGTAGGTAGAGTATCGGATGTAGAGTATCGAGTGTTTTCTAATGCAGTATGATACATTATGATATGATGACATCTTGATATAAAGGGGAACAAATGGATACAGAAAAAATAGAATCACTTGTATATCAATTGCTAGAAGCCTTGGGGGAGGACCCTAATCGTGAAGGTTTAGTAGAAACGCCTAAGCGCGTAGCTCAAATGATGGCAGAGGTATACGAAGGAATTCAGTATACGAATGCTGAGATTGCAGAGATGTATGGTAAGACCTTTGAAGTTGATACAAATCAAATGGTTGTAGTAAAGGATATTACGTGTTTTTCCCATTGTGAACACCATATGGCTTTGATGTATGATATGAGTATTAGCATTGGCTATATTCCTAAAGGGCGTGTTATTGGCTTATCAAAAATACCTCGTATTGCTGAAATGTGTTGTAAACGATTGCAATTACAAGAAAAAATTGGAGAAGATATCTGTGAAGTTATTTCACTGGCTACAGGGTCAGAGGATGTTATTGTTCATATTACATCTTCTCATAGTTGTATGAGTGCGAGAGGGATTAAATCTACAGATAGCCAGACTACTACATTAGCTACAAAGGGTGTATTTAACGAAGATAATATGATTCACCGTTTTATGTTGATGAAACAGTCCTAGACCAGATATCTTGACTAATAGTCAGGCTATTCGGTATAATTAATAAGCTAGAAACTAACTGTGGGCCTATAGCTCAGGGGTAGAGCAACCGGCTCATAACCGGTCGGTCCCTGGTTCGATCCCAGGTGGGCCCACCAATTATGTTGATATCTACCGTCCTTGAGAATTCAAGGGCGGTTATTTTTATATGTAATCCATTTATTTCTTAGATACAATAGTCATTACTAAGGTGGATAGTAGATGATACTCTACAGTATTCATCGTCTGATTTATGAGTGTACTAAGGGATAAATAGGAAATAGAGGAATTATGGAACCTAGACCTATGATGGATCGCTTAGAGGCGGTTTTTTCGATTGTGCCAAAGGCTCGTGCGATAGCTGATATTGGTACTGATCATGGATATTTAGCAGTAGAACTTATCAACCGTAATCGTGCTGACTTTGTTATAGCCGGTGATGTTCATAAGGGGCCTTTAGAGTCTGCAAAGGAATATGTTCAATCTTGTGGATTAAGCTCTATAATTGATTGTCGTTTAGGAGATGGACTAAAGGTTACCGAGAAGGGCGAATTAAATGGTGCCATTTGCTGTGGTATGGGGGGATACCTCATGCGCGATATTGTAGATGCAGGGCCGGAGCCGTTGGATTTCTACGTATTACAACCACAGAATGGGCAAAAAGAATTGCGTCAATATATGGTGCAAAAAGGGTATGTTATTGTTCTTGAAATTATCGTTGAAGATACCGGTAAATTATATACTGCGTTTTTAGCGATTCGCGAGGATTGCCTGGAAAACTATACAGGTACAGCAAATCATGAAAATGTGTATGCCGAATTGCCTGAAGAATCCTTGCTGTGGTCAGTAGGGGCTCTTCTTGAACAAGAACGTCCACCTCTTTGGAATAAATATATTGAGTATTTGATGTATCAACGACAATGTGCCTTAGATGGTATGACAGAGAAATTGAGCCATACTGATAAATATCGGGATTTAGAGCGCGAAGTCGAATTTCTTCGTAGCCTTTTAGAAAGTAGATAGAAAGAAGTGAGTTTTATGACAACTGTTCAACAAGTCATTACCTTAATGGAACAATTAGCACCTCGATCCTATGCGGAATCTTGGGATAATGTAGGCCTTATGGTAGGCGACAGAAACGTTATGGTTACAGGTGTATTAACTACATTAGATGTAACAGAGGAAACCCTTTCGTATGCCATTGAACATGACTGTAATTTAATCATTAGTCATCACCCGTTAATTTTTAAAGGATTAAAACAACTATCTTGTGATACGACTCAAGGGCGCATGATTCATAAATTGATTCAACATAAGATTGCCGTATACAGTGCCCATACGAATCTTGATATTGCACCAGGTGGCTTAAACGATATGTTGGCAGAACGATTAGGCCTTATAGACGTTAAGGGCTTTATCAAAACCGGTGAAGATGCGCTATATAAAATAACTACATTTGTGCCTGAAAATGCAGCTGATGCAGTTCGCCATGCTATGGGGGCTGCTGGTGCTGGCAAAATTGGTAACTATGAGTTCTGTAGCTTTAGTATTCATGGTGAAGGTCGCTTCATTGGTAACGAAGACTCTAATCCTGTTATCGGTGAAGCCGGTGCTTTAACGGTAGCAACTGAGGTACAAGTTAATGCTGTCGTTGATAGTACACATTTAAGCCAAGTTATAGAGGCAATGAAAGAGGCCCATCCTTATGAAGAGGTAGCTTATGAAGTAGTATCCTTGGTTGAGCCAAAAGGTTCAATTCAATATTTAGGTCGTATTGGTCGTTTGCCAAATGCACTCAATTTAGATACATTCCGTGAATGGGTTCAGGAAGCATTGCCAGACGCTAATATTCGTTTTGCAGGGGTAGCGCCTCAAGAAATCCAATCTATAGCACTCTGCTCTGGTGCTGGCGCGGAATTTATTAAGGATGCAGCTCGCTTGCATGTGGATGCATATATTACAGGTGATGTGAAATATCATGATGCACAATTGGCCAAAGAGCTGGGATTGCTCGTAGTTGATGCGGGGCATTTTGGCACAGAATCTATTGTTGCGAGAGGTTTATGTGAGTATTTACTTAGTAAAGATGTACCTGTTCCTGTGAAAGCGTTTACAGAACAGAATGATTTCTTCTTCTTATAATATTGCATTTTCTTGCAACAAATAGGCTAGCTATGATAAACTGAATTGAAGCAAGTATGAAAGACGGTTGCGAGTCCATTGGACTCGAGGAAAGTCCGAGCTCCATAGGGCAGGATGCCAGATAACGTCTGGCGAGGGTAACCTTAGGGAAAGTGCCATAGAAAAGGAAACCGCCACGTCAGTGGTAAGGGTGGAAAGGTGAGGTAAGAGCTCACCAGCAGTCTGGTAACAGGCTGGCTCGGTAAACCCCATCCGGAGCAAGACCGAATAGGGAAGGGTTAAGGGTGGTCCCGCCTACCTTCCGGGTTGTGTCGCTCGAGCGTGCAGGCGACTGTACGCCTAGAAAGATAATCGTCACCGCGCAAGCGGAACAGAACTCGGCTTATTGATTGCTTGCTTCCATATTTTAGATATAATTTATAGTATATAAGATTGTAGATCTTTGTTAGGAGAACTTCATGGCAATTACAGCGATTACTAGTGTACAAGAATTTGATGAGAAGGTACTTGGCTCTAAAGGTTTAGCTATTGTCGATTTCTGGGCTGCCTGGTGCGAACCTTGCACTGTTATGCGTCCAGAAGTAGAAGCAGTAGCTGAACGTTTAAAAGGTCAAGTAGAGTTCTTTAGTGTTGATGCAGAAGATAAAAATCTTCGCGGCGTTTTGTTGAAAGAAGATATCGATGGTATTCCATCCATGGTATTCTACCGTGATGGCAAAATGCTTGATTCCCTTGTGGGCTACAAGAAAGCTGATGTGCTTGAGTCCCTAATCAAGGAAGTTATCTAATTTATTGATAACTAATGAATTTTACAAAAAATATATAATACAAGGCTGTATGCAAGTTAAATAAAATTTCTTGCGTACAGCTTTTTTATTTGAATTATATAGTTTTCATAAATATTAAGTGATATAATAAAGTAGTAAGAATATGATTGTTATCATAATAGCTGTGACGAATTAAATAGTATATTATTTAATTTTCATAGTATGATTATTATCATAATAGTTGTAGTTCATTAAGTAATATTGATATATTGCGCAAAGTTGTTGTAAGGAGGCTATATTCCGTGAAGAATCGTGTAAACAGTTTATGGACACTCTTCCAAGAGCGACGTTTGAGTCGACGCACATTTATGAAATCCTGTGTAGCGCTCACCGCTATTTTAGGCTTGCCACCAACGATGTTAGATACCGTTGTTAAGGCTGCCGAAACAACTGAATTGCCTACGGTAATTTGGCTACATGGTCATGAATGTACTGGTTGTAGTGAGTCCTTTATTCGCTCATCTTCTCCATTTACATCTGATGTAATTTTGAATATGATTTCTCTTGAATATGATGATACCTTGGCGGCTGCATCTGGTGCACCATTAGAGGAACATTTAGAGAAAATCATCAAAGAAAAAGCAGGCAAATATATCTTGGCTGTTGAAGGTGGTGTGCCACTTGATGAAAATGGCGTTTACTGTACAGTAGGTGGTCGCACATTTAAAGAATCCTTATTAGAAGCTGCTAAAGGTGCAGCAGCAATCATCGAATATGGTTCCTGCGCAGCTTGGGGTGGCATTCAAGCGGCTAAACCAAATCCAACAAATACAGTATCTGTATCTTCTGTTGTATCTGGTAAGCCTATTATCAAAGTTCCTGGATGTCCTCCAATTCCAGAGGTTATGACTGGTGTAATCATGCATTATGCATTATTTGGTCAAATCCCACCTCTTGATTCTCAAGGCCGTCCTAAACAATTTTATGGCAATCGTATTCACGACACATGCTACCGCCGTGCCTTCTTTGACTCTGGTCTCTTCGTTGAAAAATTCGACGACGATGCATCTAAATCTGGTTGGTGCTTGTATAAAGTAGGTTGTCGTGGACCTCAAACATATAATTCTTGTGGTAACTTACGTTGGTGGAATGGTTTGTCCTATCCAATTCAATCTGGTCACGGCTGTATTGGGTGCTCTGAAAAGGGCTTCTGGGATAATGACGTATTCTACAAACGTTTACCAGATATTCCATTAGCTAATACCATCACAACTGCTGATACAATCGGTACAGTGGCTGCTGTTGGTGCTACTGCAGCAGTTATCGTTCATGGTGCTGCAACTCTTACGCGTAATAAAATTCTTGATATGAAAGAAGAAAAACGCTTAAAAGAACAAGGCTTATGGGATGAAAAGAAACATAATAATGGAGGAGGTCACTAATGAAACGCGTAGTAGTAGATCCGATTTCCCGTATTGAAGGTCATTTACGGGTAGAAATAAAAGTTGATGAAGCGAGTGGTAAAGTAGAGGACGCATTGTCTTCTGGTACTGCTTGGCGCGGTATCGAACTTGTTGCTAAAGATCGCGATCCTCGTGACCTTTGGGCGTTCGTACAACGTATTTGTGGTGTATGTACTTCAACACATGCCTTAGCAGCATTACGTGCTGTGGAGGATGCGATTGGCATTACAATTCCTAAAAATGCAAACTACATTCGTAATATCATGCATAGTTGTTTAGATGTACATGACCATATTGTTCACTTCTATCATTTGCATGCTCTTGACTGGGTTAGCCCTGTAGCAGCGCTTAGTGCAGATCCAGCTAAAACAGCACAATTACAAAATGATGTATTAGCTACTTATAATGTAAGTGGTTTAGCGCCTGCTGAAACTGCGTCTAAAGACTCTGCATATCCTAAAGAGTTCCCTAAAGCTACAACTGCTTATTTCACAGCTATACAACAAAAGATTAAGAAAATTGTAGAATCTGGTCAATTGGGTATTTTCTCCGCTCAATGGTGGGATCATCCTGATTATAATTTGTTGCCACCAGAGGTTCATTTGATGGCCGTATCCCATTACTTGAATATTCTTGATCGTCAACGTGATATCGTAATTCCTCACGTTGTATTTGGTGGTAAAAACCCTCATCCGCACTATGTTGTAGGTGGCATGCCATGTTCTATTTCTATGAATGATATGAATGCGCCTATTAATACACAACGTCTTGCTGCGGTAGAAGAATCTATTGCATTGGCTAAAGATTTGGTAAATAATTTCTACGTGCCAGATCTATTAGCTATCGGCAAAATGTATGTAGAAAAAGGCATGATTGATGGCGGTGGCCTTGCGAAAAAACGCGTTATGTCCTACGGTGACTATCCAGATGATACATATTCTGGCATTTCTAATGGTGACTACCATAAAAAATGTGTCGTTCGTTCTAATGGCGTAGTTGAAAACTTTGCATTAGGCGTAGATAAAGCTACATTTATTCCATTAGAAGGTAAAGACTTCATGGATCCTCAATACCTCAGTGAAGAGGTTGATCACTCCTGGTTCACATATCCAGATGGTAAAAGCTCTCTTCATCCTATCGAAGGTGTTACAGATCCTAAGTTTACAGGCCCTAAATCTGGTACAAAAGAAAAATGGGAATTCCTTGATGAAGATAAAAAATATTCTTGGATTAAATCCCCAACTTTCAAAGGCAAAACTGCAGAAGTTGGCCCATTAGCAAAATATATCGTTGTATATACAAAAGTAAAACAAGGTATCATTAAAGATCCAACTTGGGCAGAATCCATGATTGTTCGTCAAATCGATACAGTATCTCAAGTACTTGGCGTTCCTGCTCACGTATGGATGACTACAATGGTTGGTCGTACAGCATGTCGTGGCCTTGATGCACAAGTAGCAGCAAATATGAGTCAATACTTCTTTGATAAACTCGTTGCTAACATCAAAAATGGTGACACTACTGTAGCTGATATGACTAAATTTGAGCCAAATACATGGGATAAAGATGCTAAAGGTGTTGGCCTTGTAGATGCTCCTCGTGGTGGTTTGGGTCACTGGATTCATATTAAAGATGGTCGCTCTGCAAACTATCAATGTATCGTACCATCTACATGGAATGCATGTCCTAAGACTGCAGCTAACGAACATGGTGCCTACGAAGACTCCATGATTGATACACATGTAAAAATTGCAGATAAACCACTTGAAATCTTGAAGGTAATTCACTCCTTCGACCCATGTCTCGCATGTGCAACCCATTTATACAATAAAAAAGGCGAAAAAATTGTTTCCGTCAATACAGATGCATTGTGTAAATAAAGGGTGGTGGGCTTATGTTAATACATACTGACAAAAAGGCGTATGTCGTATTTAGTTTATGGCTGCGCATATTCCACTGGACTATGGTGCTTAGTGTAACGGCTTTATTCTGGACTGGCCTATATATTGGTGATCCAGGGTTTGCAGCTATTACAGGTAATCCAGAGCCAACCTTTGCTATTGATGGTTGGTTCTCTATGGAAACTATGCGTCGTATCCATTTCATTGCGGGTGTTATCTTAACATTCTCCTTCATCTTCCGATTTGCTGGTGCTCTTTGGAATCGAGGGGACAGATTATTACCTAAATTCCGTCAAAAACGGTATTGGTACGGTCTTAAAGAAACTACATTGCACTATTTGATGATTCCTCAAAAACACGAACATCATTGGCTTCGTAACTCCTTAGCAAGAACTGCGTACATGATGGTGTACATTATGTTCTTCTTTGAAATCTTAACGGGTTTTGCAATGTTTTCAATGGTTAATCCTAACGGTATTTTAGGAACTTTATTTGCTCCAGTTGTTACATTATTTGGTGGTGAATACAAGGTTCATATTATCCATCACTATATTGCTTGGGGCTTCTTGTTCTTTACTATCGTTCATGTGTACATGGCATTCCGAGAAGACGTTATGGAAGAATCTGGCGAAGTATCTGCTATGGTTTCTGGTATGAAGTATTATGCGCATGACCCAATCGATATTGAAGACCTCAATGGCAAACGCCGTCGTGGTGAACGTATCGATAAACCATCTGGTACAACATATCGTCCAAGTGATCCTAACGACCCTAGAGAAAGAGAATTACAAGAAAATGACTAATACAAGTACTGAAATCATCAGTGGCTTGGAACAATACGCGGACTCAGAGGGTCCGCGTATTGATTTAAATAGCCTTTATGATGATGGTAATAATGAAATCGTCCTCCTCGGTGTAGGTAATATATTACTTACTGACGAGGGATTAGGGGTTCATGTAGTAAAAGAGTTAAAAGAGTCTTTCACATTTACACCGTCTATTTCTATTATTGATGGTGGAACGATGGGAATGGAGCTACTTACGTATATGCGTGGTATGAAGAAAATTCTTCTCGTAGACGCTATTAATGGTGGAGAAGCTCCAGGAACTATATATGAGTTCCCTCATAAAGAATTAGAACAATATTTCACAGAACATATATCTGTACACGAAGTGGGAATGCAAGATATTTTACGTATCCGCGCCATTCAAGAGGATCCCTTAGAGGATGCAGTCGTTATTGGGGTGGAACCAGAATCGTTAGAGATTGGTTTTGAACCTAGTGCACTTGTACAAAGAGCTTTACCAGAGGTGAAAGAGCGTGTACTCAATGTGTTACGAGAATGGGGCGTAACTGCAGAACCTAACACTTAAACGAATCGGTTTATAAGATGTAAATTATCTCTGATAGGAGTATTTATGATTGAGAATTATGGTAATGTTCGCGCTGTGTTAAATGAGTTGCGTTTAGCACTTAAAAATTTGCGTGAAACAGGTGAGACTTATTCTATTTATATAGAGAAAACAGGTCTTGCAGAAGAAGAGCAAGTGGAGGTATTAGAAACACTTGGTCGTGGTCATATTACGATTAACTTCAATGAAACAGATCAGCCTGTAGAGTGGTATGAATCTCAATTCTCTGGAATTTGGATTGGCACCTTTAAAAATGGCCGAGATGATTCGATTTTGCACACTGTAGAGGTTGCTAAGTATCCAGTCGTAGCTGGTGCATATGAAGAGGATATGGAACTAGCAGAGGCGGATTTACAATCTTGGATTGATGCTGCTGGCCTATAATATGAGAGACCCTTATCAGGGTCTCTTTCTTCTCTGTAGGAGAATATTTTGGTGATTTAGTTAGTTGGAATCATTAAATTAGCTTTATTTTTTATAATGTTAGTATTTTATTCATATTTTGGGTATATATAATTGGTTTATATATAGAAAAATTTGTAAAATTACGATGGGCTTTATGAAAATAAAATGAAATCAGTTAAATTTCTTGTATTTGGTTCATAAAATATATTTTATTTTTTGATTAATTCTTGATTTATATAGTTAATAACAGCATTTATTATCTTTTCACTGATATAAATTTATTTTATAATACTATTTGTTAAGTAGCTCTATATATAAAATAATACTTTACTTATTTGATACACTTATATATAAGGTAAATGAAGAGGAAAAGCGGTAGAGTGCGAAGAAATCGCTTATTTACTGAATTTGTAGATATAAATTCGCCTATTGTTAACCTTGACGATTTGCCTTAATTTACTAATTAACTTAAAATATGTGAGTAAAATACTTTGGAGGATTTATGTTACTTTCTATTGTAGTGCCTGTATATAACGAAGAAGAGAACATAGCGAATTTTTATAAAGCTGTAACTGATGTTATGTCAGGACTCACGTACGATTATGAACTAATCTTCGTAGACGACGGTTCTAGTGATTCGTCATCTATGATATTGCGTGAAATTGCTTACAATGATAAACATGTCAAAGTGTTATTGCTTGCTCGTAATTTTGGGCATCAGACTGCGCTTACTTGTGGTCTTGATTATGCTCATGGAGATGCAGTTATTACAATGGACGGTGACATGCAGCATCCACCGGCTTTGATTCCTGAACTCGTTCGGTTGTGGGAATCGGGGTATGATGTGGTGCGCACCATACGCGATTCAACTGAAGATGCTAGTTGGGCTAAATCTTTCACGTCTAAGTATTATTACAAACTAATGAACAAAATGGCCGATGTTCCTATTGTTGAAGGGGGATCTGATTTCCGCCTCATGAATAGTAAAGCATTGGGCACATTGAAACGGTTCAGAGAACATGGTCGTTTCTTGCGCGGTATTGTCGGTGCCTTAGGGTATAGACAAGCTGAGTTGCACTTTGTGGCGCCACCTCGTTTTGCAGGGGTCTCAAAGTTTAGTGTGCGTAAAATGATACGATTTGCTCTCGATGGGGTAACAGCCTTTTCAAGAGTTCCTTTACGGGCTGCTTTGTACGTCGGTGTACTATGTGGTGGGTTAAGCTTCTTGCTTATATTACACCTCTTGTATGTATATCTTACGGGTCAAGCCTTGAATGGATGGACTACCTTGGGCGTATCAATTTTGTTTATTGGTGGGATTCAACTCGTCGGACTGGGAATTATTGGCGAGTATGTAGGTCGTATTTTTGAAGAGGTGAAGCAACGGCCTTTGTATTGGGTTAAGTCAGCTATAAACTTTGATGAGCATGAAGAGGCTCCATTACTTGGACCTAGTAGTGCCGATGTGTTTATGGCACCTGAGACTTATACTAACAAAAGCAAAGAAGACTAGCTGTATTTGTGAATGCAAATAAATAGACGGTTAGTATATTTTGAATAAATAACTTACTTTAAAAGTTTTTGGAAAGGAAGCATATGAAGTCAAAATATAGTAAGGTTAAAATAACGGCATTAACATTAACTTTTGTGTGTGCCACAACAGCCATGGTAGGTGCAACAACATTACAATATGGTGATAAGGGCAAAAGTGTTACAGCGGTTCAACAACAACTAATTAAACACGGTTATAATGCTACAGACAAAAATGGTGTATATGGTAAAGAAACGAAATGGGCAGTTCGTCTGTTCCAACAAGATCGTGGTTTACCAGTGGACGGTATAGTAGGTCCTGCTACGTATAATGCGTTGATGAGTGCTCCTCGTTCTACGAAGGCAGTATTGACTCAAAATGCAGCGACAAAAGCAGTAGCGACGAAATCCGCTTTCACAAACAACAATGCGACGTCTCGTCGTATTGCAGGTCAATCCATTACTGGCAAAAATATTAAATTAAATAATATTACAAAAAATGAAACACCAAATAGCATTCATGCTATCTTGGCAGAAGCGGACAAATACCGCGGTGTACCATATGTATTTGGCGGTACTACTCCAAGTGGTTTTGACTGCTCTGGTTATGTTAAATATGTATTTGCGAAACAAGGTATCTCTTTACCACGTTTGGCAGATGAACAATATAACGTAGGTGTTGAAGTTTCTCGTGCAAACTTGAAAGCCGGGGATTTGGTATTCTTTGAAACATATGAACCAGGTCCGTCTCACTCCGGTATTTATATTGGCGATGGCAAGTTCATCAGCGCCACTTCCAGTCGTGGTGTTGCAGTAGCAGATCTTGATACTGGCTATTGGGGTGAACGCTATATCGGCGCAAAACGCGTTATATAGGCTAATATATAACTAGCTTTAAAAGAGGCTATACGAATCAATTATGTTCTGTTGATTTGTATAACCTCTTTTTCGTTTATGTAAAACTTGAATTTTATCCTAACTTTTTCTTGCTGTAAAAGTAGAGGAACTCCGCATGACTTCAATGTTTTTGATAGATTTTATATCGTTTTTACGTTATAATGAAGAGTAAATAATTTTAGGAGGAATATACACATGAAGGGTAATGAACTGCGTCAAGCATACTTGCAGTTTTTTGAAAGCAAAGGACATTTAAAATTAGATAGTTTTTCTCTTATACCAGAAAACGATCCATCTCTATTATTGATTGGGGCAGGTATGGCGCCATTAAAGCCTTTCTTTACAGGTAAATTGGTACCTCCTTGTCATCGTATTACAACAAGCCAAAAATGTATGCGTACAGGCGACCTTGAAAACGTAGGTCGCACAGCTCGTCACCATACATTCTTTGAAATGCTTGGCAACTTCTCCTTTGGTGACTACTTCAAAAAAGAAGCAATTCACTGGGCATGGGAGTTCTTAACTGAAGTTATTAAACTCGATAAAAATAGATTGTATGTTACTGTATATCCAGATGACCAAGAAGCATATGATACATGGCACAATGATTGTGGCGTAGATGAAAGTCATATTACACGCCTTGAAGATAACTTCTGGGAAATCGGTGAAGGCCCATGTGGTCCTGATAGTGAAATCTTCTTCGACCAAGGTCCTGAACATGGTTGTGATGATCCTAACTGTGCACCAGGTTGTGACTGCGATCGCTATCTTGAAATCTGGAACTTAGTATTCACTCAATTTAATAAAATGCCAGATGGTTCTTATGAACCATTGCAACATAAAAACATCGATACCGGCGCTGGCCTTGAACGATTGGCTTCCGTATTACAAGGTTGTAAAACAAACTTTGAAACAGATTTGATTTTCCCAATTATTGAAGCTACAGCTAAACGCGCTGGTGTTACATATAACGAAAATCCAAATACTGATGTTTCTTTAAAGGTTATCGCTGACCATGCTCGTGCTGTCACTGCATTAATTTCTGATGGCGTATTGCCATCTAACGAAGGTCGTGGTTACGTATTGCGTCGTATTTTACGTCGTGCTGTACGTCATGGCCGTTTACTTGGTATTGAAGGTATCTTCTTAACACCACTTATTGATGTAGTAGTAGATATTCTTGGCCCTGGCATTAAATCCATCGCTGAAAAACAAGACTTCGTTAAACGTGTTGTACAAAATGAAGAAGAACGCTTCAACCAAACATTGGAACAAGGTCTTGAGTTATTAAACTCCTTGATTGATACACTGGCAGCAGAAAAAGCAACTGTTGTGCCTGGTACAGAAGTATTCAAACTATATGATACATACGGATTCCCTTGGGAATTAACAGAAGAAATTGCTTCTGAACGCGGCTTTACAATCGACCATGAAGGTTTTGAAGCAGCTATGAAGGAACAACGTGAACGCGCTCGTGAAGCTCGTGTAAAAGAAGATGCTAAGGTAGCAACACCTGACATCACATTCTTGAAAGACGAAGAGCTTCTTGAAGATGAAGCTGTAACTGCTTCTTCCGTATTAATGATTGGCAAAGGCTCTGAACGTTTACAAACAGCTGCTGATGGCGATGAAATTACTGTTATCGTACGCACCACACCATTCCACGCTGAAGGGGGCGGTCAATTAGGTGATACAGGCTTTATCGTTGGCCCAATGGGTAAGGTAGAGGTTCATAATACAAAACGTTTACCTGAAGGCACTGTATACCATATCGGTACTGTTGTAGAAGGCTCCATCTCTGAAGGCGATGATGTAACACTTGAAGTAGACACAAATCGCCGTGCAGCAATGGCTCGTAATCATACAGCAACACATTTGTTACATGCAGCATTGAAAAAGGTTCTAGGCGAGCATGTTAACCAAGCTGGTTCCTTAGTAACTCCAGATTACTTGCGCTTTGACTTCACTCACTTCTCTCCTGTAACACAAGAGGAACTTGATCAAATTGAAGCTCTTGTAAATGAAGAGATTTTAAAAGCTACAGATTTAGCTATTGCTGAAATGTCTATGGACGAAGCAAAAGCCAAAGGTGCGATGGCACTCTTTGGTGATAAATATGGTGATGTAGTTCGCGTTGTAGAGGTGCCTGGTTTCTCCGTTGAATTATGTGGCGGTTCTCACGTAGGTAATACAGCTTTCATCAGTTCCTTCCGCTTAACATCTGAAGCGGGTATCGGCTCTGGTGTACGTCGTATTGAAGCAATTACAGGTCGCGCAGCTCTAAATGCAGCAAAACATGATCGCTTGACTATCGAACGCATGGCAGGCGAACTTAAAACTAAAGCACCTCAAGTAGAAGAACGTTTACATCAAGTATTGGCAGAAGCAAAAGAAACTGCTAAAGAATTAGAACAAATTCGCAAAGAGGTTTCTGCAGCTGGTGCGGCAGATATCATTGCTGGTAAGGTAATGATTGGCGATGTAGCATTTGTAGCGGCTGCTGTAAAAGCATCCTCTATCGATGAATTACGTGACTTAGCGGATATGGGCCTTGATCAATTAAATGGCTCTGGCGTAGTCCTCGTAGGTGCTGCTATGGGTGACGATAAGGTTAACTTTGTATGTAAAGTATCTAAAGACGTTGTTGCTAAAGGTGCAAAAGCTGGTAACATCGTAAAAGCAGCAGCTCAAGTAGCTGGTGGTAATGGCGGTGGCCGTCCAGATATGGCTCAAGCAGGCGGTAAGGAACCAGCTAAATTGGCGGAAGCATTAAAAGCTGGTGGTGAAGCTTTAACATCTATGTTACAATAGGCATATAATTTTATAATTATACTTGTATCTGTTATAGAAAAATTTTATGATGCATAAAAAGTTACTGACTTTGTACCTTTAATTCAAGTATAATAGTAGGCGAGGGTTCACTTTTACAGTGAAACCTGCCAATGTAATAAAAAGGAGGGATACGATGAAGGTTTCTGATGAAACTATGTTATTCCGTAAAGTAGACGATGAACCGATGACAGCTGAAGAGGTTCTTACTCGTGTTTATCAATCTATTCAAGAAAAAGGTTACAATCCAATCAATCAAATCTTAGGGTATCTTATTTCTGGAGATCCAGCGTACATTACAAGTTATAATAATGCACGTTCTGATATCCGTCGTTTAGAGCGGGATGACTTGATTGAGGAATTGTTGAAAGAATACGCAAAGGCAAAACAACTATAATGAGAATTATGTCATTAGATGTGGGCAGCCGTACTATCGGTATTGCCTGTAGTGATGCACTGCTCATGACAGCACAAGGTATTGAAACCATTCGTAGAACATCTCTTGAAAAAGATTTTAATCGCTTACAAGAACTCATTGCTGAATATGAAGTACATGAGCTTGTAGTAGGTATGCCGAAGAATATGAATGGTACAAAAGGTGAACGAGCTGAAAAGACTGAAGAATTCGTTGAAAAGATGAAAGAAGTCATCGATTTACCTGTTTCATATTGGGATGAGCGGTTATCTACGGTTATGGCTGAACGCCAACTTATTGCAGCTGACGTAAGTCGTAAAAAGCGTAAATCCGTTATTGATAAAATGGCAGCGGTTGTAATTTTGCAAGGATACTTAGATCGCTTGCAGTTCAATAAATAAATCTTTTTTTCCACAAGGAGGGTTTCCAATGGTTGACCAAAACTTTGAAGGTGAAGTGTATTATTTAGAATTCGAAGACGAAAACGGCAATAAACAATACTTCACAGAAGATGTTGTTCTAAACCATGAAGGTCGTGAGTATGCAGTTCTTGTACATGTACAAGACGAAGAGGCAGACCACGAAGGTCAAGATGACACATACATGATCTTGGCTAGCATCGAAAAAAATGAAGAAGGCGTAGAAGTATACGTACCTTTAGATGAAGAAGATGAAGTTTTTGAGACTCTAGTAAAATTGTATGAAGAAATGGAAGATGGCGAGTAGTTGTTTTCTTTATAAATCTAGCGTGTTGTCTTTGGGCAATACGCTATTTTTATTTGTTATATATTAAGATGCCCATAATATGATAATGTCCTTTTATATAGGGGAAATATGGACTTTATGGTATAATAAGATGATAAATACTGTTATGTTACAGAAAGGAACTCAACGTCGTGAGAAAAGCCTTAAGATATATTTTAATCCTTATTATTGTAGGCGTATTAATCATCGCAGGTGGTTTGGGAGCGATTTATTTAGTGCCAAATACCTTTGCGCAAGATGATGGTACACAGGTACTTGTCATCGAAAAGGGGCAGACTGGTACTGAAATTGCAGACATGCTCTATGAACGAGGTCTTATTCGTTCCACACAAGGATTTAAGCTTTGGTTATATTTGAGCGGTACCAATGATAAACTTCAAACTGGTCACTATCAAATTCCTAACAAGGTAACTGTGCGCGAACTCATTTCTTTATTACAAGAAGGTCATGTAGAATCTATTCGTGTTACAATTCCTGAAGGATACACAGTTGGTGATATAGCTATCGTTCTTGAAAAAAATCAAATTATGAAGGCAAAGGATTTCTTAGCAGAAGCAAAGACCTTTGTACCATATCCATATATGAAAGGTACAAGACCTGCTACATATCCGGTAGAGGGCTTCTTATTCCCAAGTACTTATGAAATTCCAGTAGGGGCAACGCCACGTGAAGTGATTCAAATGATGGCTGACGAAATGAATCGTTACCTCACACCGGCTGTAAAGAAACAAATTCAAGCTCAACACATGAGTATTCATGACTTTGTAACATTGGCATCCATTGTTGAACGTGAATCTTTATTTGATGCAGATCGTCCAACAATTGCAGGGGTATTTAAAAAACGGTTAGCCCATGGTATTCCATTGCAATCTGATGCGACAATTTCCTATGTACTTGGTTATGCAAAAGAAGATGTAACTATTGGTGATACGCAATTACAAAGCCCGTATAATACATACGTATCTAAAGGCTTGCCACCTGGTCCAATTGCGAACCCTGGTAAAAAAGCATTAGATGCAGTTTTACATTCTGAAGATACAGATTATTTATACTTTGTAGCAGATAAAGATGGACATAACCACTTCTCTAAAACATATGAAGAACATTTAGCGGAAGTTCATAAAATCTATGGTAATGATACGGCTACATCCTCTAATACAGAGGCCGCAGTACAAGCTGGTCCTAACTATGACGTGGCTGTGGCAACGACAGAGCCTAACTACAATTACAGCTCTCAAGAAGCGGTGGAAGCAGATTCTCAATATGTTGATGTGGAACCTACGTACAAATATACACCAACAACGGTTCCAGCTGCTGAAATTCCAGCACCAACACCAGCTCCACAAGCACCAGCTCAATCTGCGCCGGCTACGCAATCATCTAGTTCTAACTCTTATGTACCGACTACAACACCTGCTCCAGAATCTATACAAAATGTTGTACCAAGTACACAACAAGTACCTCATATTGAAGTAAAGCCAGCTGAATCTGTGGATCGTTCTACGTTGGTAGTTCCTAGTGGTAATAGCAATAAATAATGTAGGAGATTGAATCTACTTTCATGACATTAAATGATATTTTAAATGAACAGCGTATTTACGCGATGATTAATGATGTACCGATTCTACGAGAATCTGAGGTTCATCTCTTTGAAGAATTAATAGGTTTGTACCGGCCCACCTCTGTGTTAGAGGTGGGCACCGCCATTGGTTACTCTGCTTTGTTGATGGCTCCGCTACTCGACGAAGAGGAGGGACATATTACATCTATTGAACTAGATGATGTGCGTCACGAAATGGCGAAATATTATATTAACCAATCTGATTATGCCGATACAATTACATTGCTGAAAGGTGATGCGTCTCAAGTCTTAACGGAACTCACCGGTGAATATGATCTAGTATTTTTAGATGGTCCCAAAGGACAATATCTTAAACAATTAGAACTCATTTTGCCTCATGTGAAAGAAGGAGGCGTTATTCTCGCAGACAATGTACTTTTTAGAGGTTATGTAAGAGGCGATAAGGAGCCGCCAAAACGGTTTAAGACTATCGTAAAACGGTTAAAAGAATACTTAACGTATGTTGAAAATAAAGAATTGTTTAACACCACCATCTATCCAATGGGGGATGGTATGAGTGTGAGTGTGTGGAAAGGGCACAACAAATAATGGCAGAACATTTTATGGAATTGCTTTGTCCAGCCGGTAATATGGACAAGCTTAAAATGGCTATTCGCTATGGTGCGGATGCTGTATATTGTGCAGGCAAACGTTTTGGCTTGCGCGCAGGTAACTCTAATTTCTCCGACGAGGAATTAAAGGAAGCTGTAGAATTCGTACATGCTCATGGTAAAAAAATCCATGTTACATGTAATATCATTCCTCACAATGAGGACTTTGAAGGTTTAGAGGATTATTTGAAATTCCTTGAAAGCATCGGTGTTGATGCGATTATCGTTGCCGACATGGGTATCTTCAGTCTTGCTAAACGCGTTGCTCCAGGCCTTGAACTTCACGTAAGTACTCAAGCATCTACTACAAACTGGCACACAGTTCAAATGTGGAAAGAATTGGGCGCTACACGTGTAGTAGCAGCTCGTGAAGTGTCTTTGGCTGACCTTAAAGAAATGAAGGACAATGTAGACATTGAAATCGAATCCTTCGTACATGGTTCTATGTGTATTTCTTATTCTGGCCGTTGCCTATTATCTAACTACATGACAGGCAACCGCGATGCGAACCGTGGTCAATGTTCTCAATCTTGTCGTTGGAAATATTCCCTTGTTGAATCTAATCGTCATGGTGAATACTATCCAATCGAAGAAGATGAGCATGGTACATATATCTTTAACTCTAAAGACTTGTGCTTGATTCACCGTATTCCAGATCTCTATGAAGCTGGTATCGACAGTCTTAAAATCGAAGGCCGTATGAAATCCGTTCACTACTGTGCAACAGTAGCAAAGGTTTACCGTACAGCTATCGATACATACCTTAAAGAAGGTAAAGATTGGTATGTTCGTCCAGAATGGATTGCAGAATTAGAAAAAATTTCTCACCGTCCATATACTGATGGCTTTGCAGAAGGTCGTCCTGACGAAACAGCTCAAAACTATGGTAAATCTACAAATACACAAAGCCATGATTTCATCGGTTTAGTTTTGGGTTATAACGAAGAAGAAAAATACGTTGATCTTGAACAACGCAACAACTTTAAGGTAGGCGATAAAGTAGAATTCTGCCAACCTAAGGGTGAGCTTGTTGAGACTGTAATTGAAAAAATGACAGATGAAGATGGTAACTCAATCGATGTAGCACCACATGCCCAAATGAAAGTGCGCATTTACATGGATACACCACTTGAACCGTACTCCATGATGCGTCGTGAGTGCAAACCTAAAGCGGAGTAATTATGCGTGGTACACCATTAGAACCGAGTAAATCTATCGGTGCATTTCCTGATGTACCAGATCTAGAGACCTCTGGAGAAGAAGCGTATGTGTTCTTTCATCTTGAGCCGAAGCATACAAACTATATCAATCGCATCATTGAAGGCTATGAATATTTAGGTGTTATGACATCTGTAGATACGAGTGGGCGGTGCATGTTGCGCTGTACACCATCTACAAAGCCATTAGCCATTGAAGTATTAACTAGCTTATCTGATTATGTCACTATAGAGAAATGAGAGTATATCTATGAAACAATCTATTTTGAAACGTGCATTATTAACAGCTTGCCTTAGTGTATCTATGGCCGGTGTAGCTATGGCGGGCCCTGTAGGTCCTGTTATCATCCCTCAAGCAGGGGATGTAGTAGTCATCAACCATGGTCCTGATATGACCTTCACTGGTAATATCAACTTTGATGTGGAAAGTCAAACTAATAACAACTTACAAATTGGTTCCACTGTGATTCCTAATGTAGTATATGGTGCTGCTTTCAACAAAACTGGTGCGCCAGATAACATTATCCCAGCTCAAACTTACGTGTATGTAGGTACAAAGGATGGGGCAAATGCTTTCACAGAAGCTAGTGACGCCGACAAAAAAGGGGCTAACTGGAATGTAGAAACGTTGAAAAAAACTAAGTCTGGTGATGTACAATTGGCAAGCCGTGGCGTTCCTGAAAAACCATTGGCAAACCAAGTCGCAACTATTAAAGACTCTATTATGCTTAGCGCTGTAGATCTCAGTACAACAGAGGTAGGCCGCAATAGCAAAGGCGTTCTATATATGACAGTTCCTAAGGAATTGAAATTAACTGCGGATACAGGTATTCCTGAAGACGTACGGGAAACAATGCCAGCTATGTTCCGTGGTAAAATGGGTGACTCCCTCATGGTAAACCTTATGCCTCTAAATGATGACGAAAAACAACAATTAGCGGCAAATCCTCATAATGCTAATGCAATCGTATTCAACCGTGGCATGAGCATGGCGAAAATGATTGGTTCCTCTGCTCGTACAAGCAAAGTGTACACATACATGAAGGATCATTATTTGAACCTTGTTATTGTAGCAAAAGATTACGATGATAACGGTGCTCGTGGTAGCGGTGTTATGATGGTGTCTAAACAAGATAACTCTAATGATGTACTCTTAACACTCTACAAAGGCCCAGATCTTTCCAATAGCAAATTGGAAAAAGTAATTGGCGCTATGTTATCTACAAACTTTAAACGCTAATAGATCTAATAAAATCTTCAAAGTTTAATAGGTCTTACAAAACGGCTCGATATACGGGCCGTTTTCTTTTTGTTTTAGGAAGTAAGAGTGTTATGTTGAATTTATAGAATTTATGAAATTTACTATTGAACCGTATTGAATTTTTTAATTTCCTGTGATACTATAATCTAGTAAAAGTTATGCAAAGGACAAGATTCTCATATCCCTGTGTACCAGAGAGAGGCTGATGCTGGAAATGCCTTACACATATATCAGAGTTACCCCCTTTAAACTGATTTGTCGAACCTAAGTAGGCAAATACGGCCGCCACCGTTATCGGGCTTAATGAAGTGAATTAACTATACACATATATTCGTATAGGTAGTTAACTAGGGTGGAACCGCGAATGATCTTCGTCCCTTGTTTTGTAGGGATAGAGGGTCTTTTTTTATTACAAAAATCCAGTCTATCCTAGATAATAATTGGAGGAAATAAAAATGGCAGATGTAAAAATCATTTTACCTGATGGTAGTGCAAAGGAATACGCTGCTGGCACTACTCTTGGGGAAGCAGTAAAACAATTATCTAACAGCTTGGCTAAAAAAGTACTAGCTGCAAACGTAAATGGCGAATTAACAGACCTTCGCGAAGAACTCGTTGATGGTTCTGAAGTAGCATTCTTAACATTCGAAGAAGATGGTGGTAAACATACTTTGCGCCACACAGCTTCTCATATCTTGGCACAAGCGGTAAAACGCTTATGGCCTGAAGCTAAATTGGCTATCGGTCCTGCAATCGATAAAGGTTTCTACTATGATATCGATATGGAACATACTTTGACTCCTGAAGATTTAGGCAAAATCGAAAAGGAAATGAGCCGTATTGTAAAAGAAAACTTGCCTATCACTAAATCTGTTATGTCCCGTCAAGAAGCTATCGAGTTCTTCAAATCTAAAAACGAAGACTACAAGGTAGAATTGATTGAAGATCTTCCTGAAGATGCTGTTATCTCTTGCTACGCGCAAGGCGACTTCATCGATCTTTGTGCAGGTCCTCACGTGGCATCCACTGGTAAGGTGAAAGCTTTCAAATTACAAAGCATTGCAGGTGCATACTGGCGCGGCGATGAAAAGAATAAAATGTTGCAACGTATTTACGGTACAGCATTTGAAAAGAAAGAAGAACTTGATGCATACCTTCACTTGCTTGAAGAAGCAGCTAAACGCGACCATCGTAAACTTGGTAAAGAACTTGGCTTGTTCGTTATCAAAGAAGAAGGACCTGGCTTCCCATTCTTCTTACCAAAAGGTATGGCACTTCGCAACGAATTGGAAAACTTCTGGCGTGAAGTTCACCATGAATTTGATTACGAAGAAATTCGTACACCAATCATCTTAAATAAACAATTGTGGGAAACATCTGGTCACTGGTTCCATTACCGTGAAAATATGTACACTACAATCATTGATGATGAAGAATATGCTATTAAACCAATGAACTGCCCAGGCGGTATCTTGGTTTACCAAAACGAAATGCATTCTTACCGTGACTTCCCATTGCGTTACGCTGAACTTGGTTTAGTACACCGTCATGAATTGTCCGGTGCTTTACACGGCTTATTCCGTGTACGTGCATTTACACAAGATGATGCTCACGTATTCATGTTGCCAGATCAAATGCAATCTGAATTGATGAAAGTTATCGAATTATTCGACCGTATTTATAGCCAATTCGGCTTGAAATACCATGTTGAATTGTCTACTAAACCAGACAATGCAATGGGTGATGATGCAATTTGGGAAGCAGCTACAGAAGCATTGCGCAATGCCATTGAAGCAAAAGGTATTCCTTACGTAATCAACCCTGGCGATGGTGCATTCTATGGTCCTAAACTTGACTACCATATCGAAGACTCCTTAGGTCGTACATGGCAATGTGGTACTATCCAATTGGATATGAACTTGCCTGAACGTTTCCAAATTGAATATGTTGGTGAAGATGGTCAAAAACATCGTCCTATCATGATTCACCGTGCATGCTTCGGCTCCATGGAACGTTTCATCGGTATCTTAACTGAACACTATGCAGGCGCATTCCCAACTTGGATGGCTCCTGTACAAGTTAAAATCTTGCCTATCTCTGAAAAACATGTTGAATATGCTAAAGAATTGGCAAAACAAATGCACCGCGACTATGTACGTGTAGAAGTAGATGATCGTAGCGAAAAAATTGGCTACAAAATCCGTCAAGCACAAATGGCAAAAGTTCCTTACATGCTTGTTGTTGGTGATAAAGAAGTTGAAGAAGGTACAGTTAACGTTCGTAAACACGGTGGTGACGAATTAGGTTCCGTACCATTCGAAGAATTCTTCAATTCCATTAAAATTGAAATTAAAGAACGTAACTAATGGATTCATATGACTCATCCATCAATATAGTTGATGCGGATATGATGAGTTGTTAAATTTAATTGGTTATAATCTAATCTCTTATATGTGTTACAATAAACATGTATAAATTTAGCCCCATATACTAAGCCTTTCATTAGACTTAAGTCTAGGAGTTGGCCATTCGTATATTGGGGCTATCTCTTTAATTGTTACCCGTGAGTAGCGAAAGGAAATAGTATGAAAGAAGTAAATTCATATGGCTGGAAAGCAGTCATTGGTTCCTCTATTGGTTATGCAATGGATGGTTTTGATCTCTTGATTTTAGGCTTTATGCTAACCTTGATTTCTGGAGATTTAGGCTTGACCACTGGTCAAGCAGGTTCTTTGGTGACATGGACCTTGGTTGGTGCCGTACTTGGTGGTTTCATCTTCGGTACCTTGTCCGATAAGTTTGGTCGCGTTCGCGTATTGACTTGGACTATCGTGCTATTTGCAGTATTTACTGGCCTTTGTGCCTTTGCTCAAGGCTATTGGGATCTTCTTATTTACCGTACAATCGCTGGTATCGGTTTAGGTGGTGAATTTGGTATTGGTATGGCTTTAGCTGCTGAAGCTTGGCCTGCACAACATCGTGCAAAAGCGACAAGCTATGTTGCCCTTGGTTGGCAATTAGGCGTGTTGGCTGCTGCTTTGTTAACACCATTACTCATTCCTATTATTGGATGGCGTGGTATGTTTATGGTTGGCATTATTCCAGCACTAGTTGCTTGGGTATTCCGTGCGAAACTACATGAACCAGAAATCTTTGTACAAAGTAAAGAAGATAATGAGCATTCACATACAAACTCTTTCAAGTTATTAGTAAAAGATGTAAGAACTACAAAGACATCTATTGGTGTTGCTATTTTAACATCTGTCCAAAACTTTGGTTATTACGGTATTATGATTTGGTTACCTAATTTTTTGAGTAAGCAATTAGGTTTCTCCCTTACAAAATCCGGTTTATGGACAGCGGTTACTGTATGTGGCATGATGGTAGGAATTTGGTTATTTGGTCGCTTAGCTGATAAAATAGGTCGTAAACCTACATTCATCCTATTCCAAGTCTGTGCTGTAGCATCTATTTTGATTTACTCTCAACTATCTGATCCAACAGCTATGCTATTTGCTGGGGCAATTTTAGGGGCCTCTGTGAATGGTATGATGGGTGGTTATGGTGCTTTGATGGCAGAAGCCTACCCAACAACTGCCCGTGCAACGGCTCAAAACGTACTATTTAATATCGGTCGTGCTGTAGGCGGCTTTAGCCCAATGGTAGTAGGCATGATCATCTCTATGTACTCCTACCAAGTAGCAATTGCATTCCTAGCTATTATCTACGTACTAGATATTCTAGCAACTGTATTCTTAATTCCTGAACTTAAAGGTAAAGAATTAGAATAATGTATTGAATTAATTTAGAGTAAATATATTGTGCTCTTTAGGTTATTAATCAATTGAAAATAGTGAATTTAAAAGGCTCTGTCTTATGACAGAGCCTTTTGGTTTATATATAATTTTTATGAAAGTACATACAGTATTATGCGATACCAATCCAGTGCCAGTATGTTAGGGCAAATACGAGTATCATAACATAGCCGATGATGGTTAATGGAATGCCTGTAGTCATAAATGTTTTTACGTCGAATGTGTCGGTACCGTAAGCTACCATACCTTGTGGAGAGTTTACTGGTAATACTAGACCGAAGCAGATCGCATATTGCATAAGCATGGTTACACCAATTGGATTAAGACCTTCTGCGTTATGTCCTACTACAATAGAAATTACAATAGGAATCATAGCAGAGGAGAGGGCTGTAGCAGATGCAAAGCCTAGGTGAATGACAATGAGGAAGGCAGCCATTACAGCAATTAAGATAAATACGCTAGCGCTTTCAAGGGAGAAAGCATTTACGAATACTTGAGCAAGCCATGTGGCTGCTTTTGTTTTAAGTAATACAGAACCAAGACCGATACCAGCACCAAACATAACGATGGAACCCCAGTCAATGTTTGGCTGTGCAAATTTCCAGTCCATAATACCAATTTTAGGGAAGAAGAATAATGCAATGGCAACGATCGTTGTAGTTGTTGTATCGATAGAATGAAGCTTGCCACCGGTAGCCCATAATGCGAGTAGACCAATAGAGATACATAATAGTTTCTTTTCGTCAGTACTCATAGGGCCGATTTCTTGGCGCATTTTAGCGAGCTGTACATCGCCACCTACAAGTTCTTTGAACTCAGGCTTAATTAATACTTGTGTTAAGAAGTAGGCGATGATGACCATAATAATAGAGAATGGAGCCGCTGCGGTTAACCAATCTATCCAACTGATGGATGTATTCATCTGAGTTTGCATAAAGCCTACGGCCACAAGATTTTGTGCGGCCGCCGTTTGGATCATAATATTCCAAAATGTATCAGCCTGTACGGCGCCTACCATGAGGAGAGCTGCTACGCGGCTTTTACGTTCAATACCCAAGTTCTCAACAATACCGATGATGATTGGTGCGAGACAAGCAATACGCGCTGTTGCACTTGGTACGAAGAAGGCGAGGATAAGACCTGTAATAATAACACCTAAATAAATACGGCTAACCTTAGTACCAACGCTAGACAGTACTAACATGGCAATACGACGATCGAGACCTGTTTTATGCATAGCTACAGAGATAAACATAGCCGCGCCTACAAGAATCATGGCTGGAGAAGAATAACCAGAAATGATAAGCTTCAAAGCATTGGCTGTGCCCATCGCCTTAGCAGGTGCTTCGGGATTCGGTGAGAACCCTAATAGTAAAGCCGTAAGCGCTGTAATCATGGTAGCACTTACTGGATAGGAAACAGCTGATGTCATCCACAAGATGATGGCAAAAGCGAGTACACCGATCATACGATGACCACCAGTAGATAATGTTTCTGGTGTAGGCAATAATAAAATGCCACCTAGAACAATGAAAGATAAAATAAGACCAATATTTTGAGCAGTTGTACGCGCCTTTTGTGGAGGGGCAGTAGTTGTTACACTCATAATAAAACTCCTTTCAATTTGTATCATAACTATTACTGTATAATAATAAATAAGATAAATTATATAAGCTAGACTATCCTATAAAGTTCACTATCCTATAATGTACACTATCCTATAATGTACACTATTCTATAAAGTACACTATATAAGCTAGACTACTCTATGAATATTATTGTATCGTATTTTCTATAGAATTAGTTGTATAATTTATAAGAATATTGTATACATAAATGGGGATAGGTGTCAGTAAGTATACCTATATACAGAAATTCTAATGTCTATTATACTATAAGAGTTGTAATAATAAATTTATTGAGAAAGGATCAATATTCTTGTTGACTTTCACTATTCAATTTGTTATTATAATTAAGTAATTTATGAAGCAGAGGCCATCCGCCACTCACCTAATACCGAGAAGTATGAGGTTAATATAGAGAACTCTATTCGGATGGTGTTTGCCGTCCGTTTTTTTTATTCTCTTGGAGGTGAACGCTATTAGCAAGGATACACCACGCATTAATGAAGAGATTCGTGCTCGTGAACTTCGTGTCGTAGGTCCTGAAAACGAACAAATCGGCATCATGTCTGGCCGTGAGGCGTTGGCATTAGCTGAAGAAAAGCATCTTGATCTTGTGGAAATTGCACCTAACGCTAAACCACCAGTAGCTCGCATTATGAACTACGGTAAATATCGTTACGAACAACAAAAACGCGAGAAAGAAGCGAAGAAGAAACAAAAAATCGTAACTTTAAAAGAAGTTAAGTTACGTCCACATATTGAAGACCATGACTTTTACGTAAAAATGAAAAACGCATCCAAATTCTTGGGTGAAGGTAATAAAGTAAAAGTAACTATCATGTTCCGCGGTCGTGAACTTTCACATCCAGAACTAGGCATGGCAGTATTGACACGTTTCGCTGAAGAACTCAAAGAAACAGCGTCTATTGAAAAAGCAGCTAAATTAGAAGGTCGTAACATGACCATGATTTTAGTAAGTAAATAATGTTTTGGGAGGATTATAATTATGCCAAAAATTAAAACTCGTCGCGCAGCGGCTAAACGTTTCGCAGTAACTGGTACTGGTGAATTCAAGCGTGCAAAAGCTTTCAAAAGCCACATTCTTGAGAAAAAATCTCCAGCTCGTAAACGTAATTTGCGTAAAGCTACATTGGTTGCAAAAGCTGACCACAAACGCGTAGCTAAATGCTTACCATACGCTTAATCGTTAACTATTAGATCGATATATCGTAATTTAGGAGGAATATACAATGGCAAGAGTGAAAAAGGGCGTTACAGCTCATGCACGTCATAAAAAGATTTTAAAATTAGCTAAAGGTTACCGCGGTACACGTTCCCGTTTGTTCAAAAAAGCAAACGAAACAGTAATGAAAGCGTTGTACTACGCTCGTCGTGACCGTCGTGCGAAAAAACGCGAATTCCGTCAATTGTGGATCGCTCGTATCAACGCAGCGGCTCGCATCAATGGCACAACTTACAGCCGTTTCATCGCTGGTTTGACTAAAGCAGGCGTTGAAGTTAACCGTAAAATGTTGGCTGACTTGGCAGTTAACGATGCAGCAGCATTCGCTAAACTTGTTGAAGTAGCAAAAAACGCTTAATAGCATAACAATACAGACTAAGGACTCTCTTTGGAGGGTCCTTTTTTGTATGGTGAAAGTATGATATAGTGAAAATACATATGGTGTTGTGTAAAAGCGGGAGAATAGAGGAGGAGTAGGTAATGGAACAGTTATTTTATCTGTTGATACCTTTAGGACTTTGTTTGTTTTATTTAGGTATTAAATACACGATTCGCTTTGGTAGAGCTAAGATGCTCTATGAAATGCCCTATGTAAATAAAGAAGGCACTTTTACGTTAGAGCGAGCAGGTACTTATGGCCTATGGCTTAGTGGAAAAATGTTTACAAAGGCGCCTATTGGCGAGTTTGGTTTTAACTTAGTTGATGAAAAAACGGGAAGGACAATTCCTTTATTTCTATCTATTATGCGCGCCCGAGTTAATGGCATTACTCACTCAAGAATGGAATTATATACCTTTGATGCGGGGCCAGGCAACTATAGAATGTCCGTTACAGAAGATCCTTTTGTACTAGATGCAGTTATGAAGACAGTAGGCGATAAGGTAATTAAAGGTGCTATTGATTATAATCAATTTACTATACAAATCTATACACATACGTCCTTTGTTTTAAGGTTTATATCAATTTGGATGATTGCACTTGGACTTATTATTGCTGTATTGGGCGGAGTTCTTCCTAACACTTTAGTGTGAAATAGTAGATAATTTTGGCTATTTTATATAATGAATAAATTATGAGAAAAGTGAAATAGAAAAAGAGGAGTTTTATCATAGCCTGTAGAAGTAACACAGTAATGAACCTATTTAAAGGTGTTTGTAAAAGGAGACCGTATTATGGGAATGTTAAAAAAATTATGTGTGACCTCTATGTTAGGTGTTATGATTGCTGTGCCTACCTATGCAACTGTTGTTACAGGTAGTCAATCTGATGTAAATTTAGATTTAAAATATCCTTTAGTTTATACAGATCATGCTTATGCTCAAAGAGTTATTAATACAGATATTGCCAATTATGTGCTCGAAGCAAAGGATATGTATTACAACCAACATATTTATCAAGTTTCTCAAAACTATAAGGTTACCTATGAGGATAGTCAAGTTGTTTCAATCTTACTAACAACCTATTATTACTACGCTGGAGCAGCTCATGGTATGTATAATACAAGAGGTCTTGTATATAATAAAGTAACAGGTCAACGTATTCCATTATATAACTATGTGAAAATTGCAAATGCAGAACAATTGGATAACGGCCTACGATCCCACGTGTTAAATTATTATACAGGTAATCATACAAAGAGCTATATTCCAAGTGGATGGAGTGTCAAATATGTGACAGATAATTACTGCTTACGCGGTAAGGGGAATATAGATTTAGTTTACCAACCATATGAATTAGGTCCGTACGCAGCTGGTAATACTTATATTGGTTTTACACCAAAATCTATTGAATACTTTAACAGAATGAACTCCTGATAAAAGTATATTGCCATATTGATCCAAACTGTATTTTGATGAATTAAATAGTATTCTTGTAATATACGACAAAAGCCTATAGTACATTTTTAGTACTATAGGCTTTTAGTATACTTACCAAATTATCTTCTATATCCGCCGCATCCTCTAGTATTAGAGTTTTGACCGCAATAGTTTTGGTTATTATTGTTGCATGGTCCATAGTTAGCATTGTTATTGCAGTTGTATTGTGTGTTAGTATTGCAATTGTACTGAGAGTTATTGCATACATAATCGTAAGCAAATCCTGTAGATACAGCAGCAGTCACGGCTAAGAATGTCATGACAATTATACGTTTTGTAAATTTCATAGATATCATCTCCTTGTTCCTATACATATATTATACTACTATGAGTCAAATGAAATATGATATTCTATATATATAATATTGGGGAGACATTATGTGAAAGGATGAGAGTTTATGATGAAACGTGCGTTAATGGCTGCACTATGTTTTAGTTTTGTGACATTAGGTAGTCAAGCAATTGATATTAATATACCAGGTGCAGATCCTACAATTTCAAAGGATGCATATCAAAACTATCGTAAGTCGGATGCTACAGCTAAGCAAATGGAGTCTGAAGTAAATACTATGATAAGAAAACAATATGCTGACAATAAGCCTAAAAACTGGTCTATAGATGAATTAGTTTACTTTGCAGAGGAATTAAATCACTCTGCAGGCTTTTCATCTTCTGTGTTTATTTTAAAGAATGATGGAGCAAATATAAAGTTTACAATTCCTTCAGGTAGTCGATTCGGAGTAACTGTTAAAGGGGATCCTATGACTACAGAAGTAAAACGGGGCAATTTTATCTTTAATGAAGGTAATTTAAAATACTCGATTCACAAGGAAAAAGAAGGAAACTCTATGGCCAATACATTCTCATATCCGACCATTAAAAATGGTTCATGGGAAGTTAGACAAAATCAAAAGGGAACTTTAGAAGGAGTCCTAAGCTTTAGAATGAAAGCTGATCCTTCATTATCTTACCAAGTTGCTTATGATTTAAGAAAAAGGAACTAGAACTATTAAAGACACATGATCAGGAGTACGTATATAAAGATCTAATGTCACCATTAGTTAATTATGTATTACCTTCAATTGAACCAGCAAAACAAGTACTTTCAAGAACTAAACCTTTTACTATAAAGGGATTTACATTCCAAACACTTAAATCGAGTAATTTAACGTACAGCGGTACTGAGGATGATGCTATTTATAGTTATGATGGTAAAGGATATCGTGAGGGTGTTATGGTAAGAGAATTAACTCCAACAGAGATAGCTAATAAACATAAATTATTTGCGCAAGTAATAGAGTTCTTTACGATGTATAAGCCTTATTCAGGATATAAACCAATCCAATATGCTACTGTATGGAATGATGCTACTCCAGCTATTTATATGGAAGTAGAACGATCTTCATCGAAAATGTATATTCAATCTCTATATGATGATAAATATTTATATACTCACTTTATAATGACTGATTTAGATATTAAAATTCCTTCAAAAGAATTAAGAGATATTGTTCAATATGCTGAAAATATAAATGATAAAGAACAATATTCAAAACGAATGGCTGGTATGAGTGCTATACCAAAGGGAATGTATGAAAGGTCAACTGTTAAATAAGCTAGAAAATTATGAATCGTAATAATTTTATTAACTATTTACAACAAGAATATATTTGTGATGTTAATTATCCCTGGGAGAAATGCCCAGACTATGTTGTTATCCGGCGTAGAGATAATCAGAAATGGTTTGCTGGAATCTTTGCTATTAAAGGCTATCAAGTAGGTTTAGATACAAATGAACCTATAGATGTGGTTAACCTAAAATGTGAACCTGATTTAATTCCTACCCTAATTCGTGAAAGTGGAATCTACCCTGCGTATCATATGAATAAACAACACTGGATCTCGGTGGATATTGAAAGATATGAAGATATAGAGAAACTTAAAATGCTAGTGGATATGAGCTATCAGTTGGTGGGGAAGAAGTAAGCGTATTTAGGCTAAATTGAGATTTAAAACAAAAGAATAGTCATATATTATTGTTATATGTAAAATTTGCCACATATTTTCACTGTTACTTTAGTAAAGTGTTTATATGTGGTATTTTTTGTAGTAGAATAAAATTAATTACTATGAATAAATAATGAAAAATTAGGAGATATTATGGATGCCGAATTAAATCAAAAATTATTTAGTGCTGCAGATAGTTTGCGTGGCAAAATGAGTGCTGATCAATATAAGGATTATCTATTAGGCTTAATATTCTATAAGTATTTATCCGATAAGTTATTAGAATCTACGGTTGTAAAAGCGTATAAATCTCTTGATGAATACAATACTGTGGCAAAGCAAACAGAATTATATAAATCATATATTTTGGATGATAAAAGTAAAGATTTCTTTATTGCTACCATGTCTGATACATTGGGGTATCATATAGAGCCTCAATATTTATTTAGTGAGCTTGCCAATGCTGTTAAAGATAATTCTTTTGAATTAGTTCATTTAAGAAATGCTTTTGTACGTTTAGAAACAGCATACAAACAATTTGAAGGTTTATTTGATGATATTGACCTAGATTCAAAACAATTAGGCGTTGATGCTAATCAACGTAATATTACAATTAGTGAAGTGATAAAAAAACTTGATGAAGTTGATGTATTAGGTCATGATGGTGATGTGATTGGTGATGCATATGAATATCTGATTGGTGAATTTGCTGCTGGTTCAGGTAAAAAAGCAGGTGAGTTTTATACTCCTCAACAAGTATCTGATATGATGGCTCAAATTGTAACAATTGGACAAGAGAATACACCATCATTTACTGTATACGATCCTACAATGGGTTCTGGTTCTTTGATGTTAAATGTGCGTAAATATTTAAATAATCCAGATCGTGTTCAATATCATGGTCAAGAACTTAATGTAACCACATATAATCTAGCACGCATGAACCTTATTCTTCATGGGGTAAGTGCCGAAGATCAACGACTACATAATGGGGATACCTTAAATAAAGATTGGCCTACAGATGAACCATATATGTTTGATTCCGTTGTTATGAATCCTCCGTATTCTGCTATCTGGTCAGCAGATCCTACATTTTTGGATGATGCACGTTTTAATCGGTACGGAAAACTTGCACCTAAGTCTAAGGCTGACTTTGCCTTCCTTTTACATGGTTTTTACCACTTAAAAACATCTGGTACAATGGCAATTGTTTTGCCACATGGTGTTCTATTTAGAGGTGCAGCAGAAGGCACAATTCGCAAAAAATTATTAGAAGATGGAAGCATTTATGCTGTTATAGGTATGCCTGCAAACCTTTTCTTTGGCACATCTATTCCTACAACTGTTATTATTCTTAAAAAGAACCGTAAAGGTCGCGATGTATTATTCATTGATGCAAGTAATGATTTTACTAAGTTAAAAAATCAAAATAAATTAGAACCTGAGCATATTAAACGTATTGTTGATACATATAAAAACCGTGAAAGTATCGAAAAATATGCTTATTTAGCTTCTTTTGAAGAGATTAAAGAAAATGACTTTAATCTTAACATTCCGCGCTATGTTGATACATTCGAAGAAGAAGCACCAATAGACATGGTTGCTCTAGGTGCGGAAATGAAAGCCATTAATGAAGAAGAATCAAAATTAGAACAAGACATTTATGATATGCTTCTTCAATTAGAATGTGCTGAGGAAGATAAAGAATGGTTAAATGGCGTACTAGAGGTGTTTAATCATGAGAAATAAACCTAGAATACGATTTAAAGGATTTGCGGAAGATTGGGAACAGCGTAAGTTGGGGGACGTTGTAAAATCTTACTCTGGTGGGACGCCAACAGCCTCAAATAAAGAGTATTATGGTGGTGATATTCCATTTATTAGATCTGCTGAAATCAACAGTGATACTACAGAATTATATATAACTCAAAAAGGGTTAGATAATTCTTCTGCCAAAATAGTTGAAAAAGGAACTATTTTATATGCTATGTATGGAGCTACTAGTGGTGAGGTTGGAATCAGTAAAATCAATGGTGCAATTAATCAAGCTATTTTAGCTATGATACCATTAGAATATAATGGTAAAATTATTGCACAATATTTACGGAAAAATAAAGAAAGTATCATAGGTAAATATTTGCAAGGTGGACAAGGAAATTTATCTGCGAATATTATTTTGGAACTGCCTATTCAATTGCCTGGATTAGAAGAAAGTAATCAAATAGCAAATTTTTTAGAGTCCTTTGATAATATTATTACCCTTCATCGGCGTAAGCTTGAAAAACTTAAATTAGCCAAAAAAGCGTTATTGCAAAAATTATTCCCTAAAAAAGGAAGTCAATTTCCAGAGATTAGATTTAAAGGTTTTACTGATGCTTGGGAACAGCGTAAGTTGGGTGATTTTACCAATCAAATTAATACTTTTGTAAATCCAGAAGATGCAAAGTTACCTTTATGGTCACTAACCGCTGAAGCAGGTTTAATAGAAAAGTCCGATAGATATGAACGGGATTTCTTGGTAAAGAAAAAAGATCAGTTTAAGCGCATTGAAACTAATACACTTGTTTATAATCCAATGAATATAACTATAGGTTCTATAGATATTTATACTGGGCTTTATCCTATAGCTGTTTCTGGTTACTATGTATCAATAGTTTATGATAAAAATATTGATACAGATTTCCTTAAAGAAGTGCTATTATTACCTTCAAGTTTGAAAATGTATAAAAATTATGCTACAGGATCATTGATTGAACGACAACGTGTTCAATATCCTACATTTTCAAAGCTACAACTATTACTTCCTAATCTCGATGAACAAAAAGCAATCGGTCAATTTTTTAAATTACTTAATTTAAATATTACTCTTCATCAGTGTAAGCTAGATAAGTTACAAGAGGTGAAAAAAGGGTTGCTTCAAAAGATGTTTGTATAGTTTTGTGGGGTTGTGTGGGGTTGTGTTATATGGTTAAATTGAAAATTACAAAAGAAGCTCAGCTTGAACAAAATTTAATTGAATTGCTTTGTGAGGGGCACGGGCAATGGACCTATCGTCCAGATTTAAAATCTGAAGCTGACTTATGGCGGAATTTACGCGATAAAATTGAAAATCGAAATAAGAGTGAACTAGATGGTCATGATTTAACTGATAGTGAATTTGAAAGAATTAAATCTGAAATCCTAGCTAGTACCAAAACGCCATTTGATGCGGCTAAATGGTTGCGTGGGGAAAAGGGAAAATGTTCTATTGTTCTTGAACGTGATAATGGTTTAGGACGTATAGAGTTAGTAGTTTATTCAAGTCTTGAGAAAAATGGCGGTTTTTCTTCTTATGAGATTGTAAACCAAATTGCAAAGGGTAGATCTAAATTAGAAGAGCGGGAACGTCGTTTTGATGTTACCTTATTGATTAGTGGATTACCAATTATTCAAATTGAGTTGAAAACTGCAATAGCTAAGGATGGAGTTAAACAAGCTTATTATCAGATTGAAAAATATGTAGATGAGGGGACTTTCTCTAATACTATTTTTCAAACATTACAACTATTTGTGATGTCTAATGAGCAAACAACACGTTATATGGCTGCAGCACCAAAAGGTGAGCTACAGGAAAAGTTTATGTTCTCATGGCGCACAAGAGATAATACAAAGGTTGAGAATATCAACGAATTTGCTAAACAGGTGTTAAATATACCTAGGGCTCATGAGTTGGTATCTGAATATATGATAGTCAGTGAAGAACCAAGTAATAAAGTTCTTATGGTATTACATCCATATCAAATTCATGCTATTGAAGCTATATTTAAAGGTGCTGGTAAACATGAGTCTGGCTATATCTGGCATGCTACAGGATCAGGTAAAACATTAACAAGTTTTGTATCTACTAAGTTATTGGCTCAAAAAGCTGGTGTAGACAGAACGATTATGTTGTTAGATCGAAAGGACTTAGATAATCAAACAACATCTGAGTTTACTAAATTTGCATCTGCTTATTCTACAGGGGTTAACACTAACAATAATACATTGATTGTTGGTACTGGCAGTACAAGAGAACTTTCAAAAGCACTTATATCGGATACAAGTACGAATGTAGTTATAGTTACTACACGCCAAAAGCTAAATAAGGCTGTTGCAGATCTGCAAGAATATAAGCCCGATAAATTAGCTATGTTACGTGGAAAACATATTGTGTTTATTGTGGATGAATGTCATCGTGCTATTAGTGCTGAAAATATGGATGATATTAAAAAAGTATTCCCTAAATCAACGTGGTTTGGATTTACTGGAACACCTATTTTTGAAGAAAATAAAAAAAGTGCAGATGGACAATACGCACGAACTACACATGACCAATATGGAGAAGTGCTACATCGGTACACTATAAAAAATGCATTAGAAGATGGTGCTGTATTAGGCTTTCAAGTGGAGCATGAGTCTACAATTCATGAAGATGAGATTGCTAATGTAGTATATCGTGCTATGCGTGCGGATCAGAAAAATATTAGTTTTACTGATGAGGAGCTGGTATCTGCAGTTGAATCAATGAAAGATATTGATAAAGAAGGATACCTTCAAAATGCTCACTATGAATCTGATGATCATATTTTATCGGTAATTCGTAAGATTTTAAGCCCTAATAATGCGTATCGTAAGTTCGTATTTAAAGACGGTAAACCAACAATGTCGGCTATTTTAACAACTAGCTCTATCAATATGGCGAAGCGTTATTATAAGGCTATTAAAGAGTTTACCTCTGATAAAAACTGGATAGAAACACAATTTCCGAATCAGCCTTTACGACAGGGTGCTGTTATGAATGATCCAGATTTTCCTCGTGTGGCCATAACGTACTCTTTAGAGGAAAATACAAAGGATTCAGCAGAAAAAGAAGCTGAAATGGCAGAGATTATTACTGAATATAACAAGATGTTTGGTACATCTTGGTCGGTTGAAAGTATCAATCGTTATAATGGAGATATTAACAATCGCCTGGCTCGTAAAAAAGGTGAGTTTAAAGAGTTCGGCAAACATCTAGATTTAGTTATTGTTGTCGATCGATTACTTACTGGCTTTGATGCACCAAGATGTCAGGCGCTTTTTGTAGATAGAAACCTTCAATATGCTGGTCTTATACAAGCTTTTTCTAGAACAAATAGGACGTATAAAGGGAAAGATAAAGGTCTTATTACGACCTTTAGAAAACCTGCTACTATGAAAGAGCATGTATATGCGGCAACACGCTTGTATTCTCAAACAAATAATAACAGTAGTTTAATATACCCAACATATGAAGAATCTAAAAAGAAATTTAATGCTGCTTATACGGCTTTAGTTAAATTAGATGCAGTAAATTCTAATAATCCTATTACAGAACATGCTCCCATATCAGATAGAATTAATTTTGTGAAGTGTTTCCAAGATTTAAATAAAGCATATCGTGCTATAGCCTCATATGATGAATTCAATATAGAGCTTGATGGGGACAAACATGGAACTTTCACTAAAAAAATTGCAATTATAGAAGATAATATAGGTTTATATAATACAATAAAATCATCTTTAAAGCCTGATGACAAGACCGAACCAGGTATTGAACTTATTGACTTCTTTGACTCTAATACAGTTCAAACTTATACAGTTGATAAAAGTTATATAGATGCCTTATTAAGTGAATATGAGCCGAATAGCCAAGACACTCGTGCAAAGATTGAAGATGCCTTAACTAAATTAAATAAGAGTGAATCCGTTCGAGCTATTTACAAAAATATCCTTGATGATATTGATACACACGTAATAGATCAAGATAGTAATTTATTGAAAATTAAACGAGAATACTTTACTAAGGCCTATGATTCTGTTGTTGAAGACTTTGCTTCAACGTGGTGTGTTGATGTAGATGAACTTATGGTATCCGTAAATCAATCTACAGTTGGTGAGGATATATATAATAAAAATAGGATAGTAGGCAGTGCTAACTATCCCGTATATGTACAACAACACCCAGATGCAGATCCATTCTCATATCCTCAACATATGATAGAAGCATGGGAAGTGTGTTTGTTTGATGACGTTATACCGTTAAGAGATGAACTAAAATAATATAGTTTAATGAAATTGGATTAAATAATAAAATACTTGTAGTTTTGTCCATATATGGTCAGGGAAGTTTAGAAGTAGTATTAGACACTATATGGTGTCTAGTACTACTTTCTATTTTTATGAAAATATAATATATAGGAGCTTAATTTATGTCAAAATCATCTATTAAATCATTATATATAAATGGTTTTAAGAAGTTTCTTAATTTCAAAATTGAGTTCAATAAGAACTTGAATATTCTAGTTGGTGAAAATGAGGCTGGTAAAAGCACAATTCTTGAGGCTATTAAATTAGTGATATTTCAGTCTTATAAAAATACTGATAAATCAGTTTTGCTAAATTTATTTAATATAAATAATGTTATTAAATATCAACAAAATCCTTCTTTAGAGACATTGCCAAAAATATTAATAGAACTAGAGTTAGATATTGATGGGAGCCATCCTAGAAGTCAAGATCTTTTTGGTCAGCATAATCATAAAAAGAAAGAGTTATTTGGACTTCGATTTATATGTGAATTCTCTGATGAATTAAGTGATGGAAATCTTAGCTTTAATTCAACGATTCCTGTAGATTATTATATTTTAAAATGGGAAACATTTAGTGGTCGATCTTATGTATATCAAAATAATTTACTTAAAGCAATATCAATTGATACATCAAAGAATGATACGAATTCTTCCTATAATTATTATAATAAACAAATATTTAATAATATTTTTGACTCTAATGAACGTAATAAAAATAGACATTTCTTTCGTGAATCTTTAAATAATATTTTCTCAGGGGATAATAGTTTATTAATTGATGATAATCGAGTATTTAATATTAATGAATCTAAATTAATATTAGAGAATTTAATTACAATTTATGATAATAACATTCCACTAGAATCAAAAGGGAGTGGGATGGAAAATATAATTAAAACGGAGATTGCATTAGCAAAAGCTGGTGAAACCATTGAGTTGATTTTACTCGAGGAGCCAGAAAATCATTTAAGTCATAGTAACTTACGATCAATGATTAATAGGATTAAGAATCATTGTGAAGATAGTCAAATAATTTTGACTACCCATTCAAATTTAATAACAAGTCGTTTAGGATTAAATAATATACTTTGGATCGGAACAACACAAAGTAAGTCATTTAATAATCTTGATAAAAATACAGTACAGTTTTTTCACAAATCTGATGATAATAAGCTGTTAGAGTTTTTATTATCAAATAAAGTTATACTAGTTGAAGGTAAAACTGAGTATTTATTGTTAGCATTGTTATATGAACAATGTTATAAAACCTCGCTAGATGAGGATAATATAACAATTATTTCATTAAATGGCTTATCATATAAAAATTATTTAGATCTTATGAAAGATAATGAGAAAAAAGTCGCCGTTATTACGGACAATGATGCAAAACAGAAAAAAATAAATGAGGCTAAGACAGCTAATGACTCATCTCCTAATATTAATTTCTTTATGGGAAAAACAATCAAAGATTGGACATGGGAGGTTTGCTTTTATAATATTAATTCTAAAGCTCTGGATGAAATTATTAATATAGAAAAAGATGCTGAATATCCTGTAAAGGAATATAGTGATGGAAGAAGTGAAAATCTACCTATTGTACTACGGAAAATGATTAATAGTAAATCTGAATCTGCATATACTATTTTGACAAGTGATAGAGTATTTAATATACCAGATTATATTGAGGAGGCCTTTGAATGGATAAGAAGTTAGTTTTAGCTGTTGCTGGTTCTGGAAAAACTTATTATCTTTGTCAAACGCTAGTTGAAAAAGAAAAAAATTTAATTTTAGCCTTTACACATGAGAATATAAAAAATATAAGTAATGAAATTATTAAAAGATTTGGGTATATTCCGGATAAAACATGCATACTGACATTTTCAGCTTTCTTATATAGATATATACTTTTTCCGTATGTTTTTTCTATAACAAAGGCCTTTGATTCGAATAAATCAATATTTGGTGTAGAAACAAGTGCATCTCCAAAGCCTAGAATTAATGGTCGTTTTAATCCTAAATATAAAAAAAAAGAATATATAGAGCATTATATCTCTAAAGACAATAAGTTTTATTGTGATTTAATGAGTGAGTTAGCTTTAAGTACTAAAGATGGTGATTATACAATTGCGGAAAAAGCTCTGAAAAAGCTTAATTGCTTTTTTGATAGGGTGTTAATTGATGAAGTACAAGATTATCGGAATAGTGATTACGACTTTTTAATCAAAATGTTTAAATGTATAGATAATATTATTACAGTAGGTGATTATTATCAGCACTCAGTATCTGGACTAAACAATACTGGTCGACCTTTTAGTCGGGGACAAGGAACGCGTAAAAGAGATATAACTTATGATGACTATATTTGTAATGTAGAGGCTGAAGGTATAACTGTTGATACAGATACATTATGTAGTTCGAGACGCTGTGGGCCAGCTATCTGTGATTTAATCTTTAAGAAATTATCAATACCTATTAACTCAGCTAATCTTGCTGACAGTGAAATAATTAATGTAGATGCTACATCTTTAAAAAGTATTTTGGACAATGATAGAATAATTAAATTAGTATATAGCAGAGCTAGTCATTATGTTTTTAATGCTATGAATTGGTCTTACTCTAAAGGCAGTACTTATGAGGAGGTTTGTATAATATTAACAAATACATATGATAATATATTAGATGATTCATTTAGCCTACCTAGTAATGTCTCAACTATTTCTAAGAATGTATTCTATGTAGCTTTATCTAGAGCTAAGTTAAAATTATATATTCTTAAAAATGACTTGTTTAGGACTATTGAAAATGAATACTTAAAACCAGAATATAAAGATACATAATTTTTTTAATAAGAACTATCAGATTTTATAAAGCGTTCTAATTAAATTTATGACTTGAATAATATTTTGTATGTTTCAAATACAATAGATAAGTGATTATTTATTAAGTATAATAGTATATTTTATTGTTTTATGTTATGTAGACCTAGAGGAGTTGCTAATTATTTATTGATTAGACTGGATAAACATTTAAATACTTAAGATTATAAATTATAAAGGGAGAGTTTGTTATGTATTTTGATACGTTAGACTCAGAAGCACAAATATCATATTTGATTAAACCAATTTTACTGGTATTACAGGAAGCTGGTGGTCGACTAGATCGTTCTGAAATACGTGAACGTATTTGTGATATGGATGAACATATTGCTGAGTTTGAACAGAAAATCTATACTTCTAAGAAAACAGGAAATCAATATAAGAAGTTCGATTTTAAGTTTAACTTTGCTATTAAAGAGTTAGAATATGTGAAATTAATCAATTATACGAAGTATAACCCACAAATTACATTAATACAGGCCGGGCTATCTCTTAATGTATCTCAATTAGATGTAGAGTTGGAAGTTAGAGATAAAGCAAAAGCTTATTGGGAAGAATCTAGTGCAAAAAGAAAGATTAAAAATAGTATTATTTCTAATCCGGAAGCAGATGATGAAGAAGCCGATGCAGATGTGATAGGTAATGATCCAGTTGATGATTTTAAAACAAAATTACAAGAGGCTATCAATAATATGTCACCTGCAAAGTTTGAACAATTCTCAAGGGCTTTACTAACTGAAATGGGGGTTAAGTTTACAGAGAAAAGTATTAAAATTTCAAATGATGGTGGTATAGATGGTTATGGATATCATCGTGATGAAGATGATTTTAGGACTACACGTGTAGTTATTCAATGTAAGCGTTATAATGCAGGCAAAGTCGGAGAACCTGAAATCAACCAATTCCTTGGTTCTATGAGTAAGTTTCAAGCTGATTATGGTGTATTTATAACGAATAATCTTTTTACTGAACAAGCACGTCAAGCCGCAGCTGAAGGGAAACCTATAACACTTATTGATAGTAGTGAATTGATTAAGCTTGTTATGAAATATGAGTTATATATTACACCTGTTAAAACATACTTATTAGATGACTTTTATCTAGATGTATAAAATCTTATCAGATAATTAGCATCTACTAAAAAGACCTGATTGTTTGAACTGCACCCCAAAAATTGGACACAATTTTTGGAGGTGCAGTTCAGTATACAGAATTCTTATGGCATCTTATTTGATGGTGCATGGTTATGGGAAGAATATATTAATATATTATTAAGTTCTCACTTTTATCATCCTAAAAATAAGAGTAAATTTGGTGCACAACAATTATTTTCAGATGGAAAAGGCTTAATATGTCCTGATTTTATTAGTAAATCAACTGATCCTCGTTTAATTGTAGATGCAAAGTACAAACCGATAGAAAATATTAGAGGACGAGATTATTTGCAAGTATTGGCATATATGTATAGATTTGATGCAAGTCAGGGATAATATATTTATCCTGACTCAGAAGGACAAGTACCCCTTGTATTAAATCTGAATAAGGGTTCTACCTATGAAAATAATGTTAGTACGCGTGATGATGTAAATATTATTAAGCTTGGCTTTAAAATTCCTAATAAATCTGCTAATTATGATGATTTTAAAATGCAAATGCATGAAAGTGAATTAGTACTACAAAATTTTATTAATAGTCAGATTTAGTATGTCAAATAGACTAAATTATTGTTATATAAGTAGGTTATAATACATAAAATTACACTATTTTGATTGGTTTTAGTTTATATATTTGTGTTATAATGCTCAAGAAGAAGTTTTGTCGGGCTTTTTCATGACTATTAAAATAGCTTAAGCTAGAAAACAATCACTTTGCTGCTATAATAATGGTCGCTACAAGTATGAATCCCCTTAATTACTATTTATAAGTAATTAAGGGGATTTTAGTCAATTAGTTAATATAAAACAGTTTTAGATAATTCCTGTCTTAATTATGATATAATTTATATCAAAGTGAGGCATAAATGGTTTGGACGCCAGCTCTCGCTTCTCGAATTTTAATATTGAAGAAACGGTCTGACTTCTATGTCGGGCCTTTTTTCCTGCCAGGATTAGAAAGCTAGCTTTCAGCTAGAGGTCAATCACTTTGCTGCCATGATAATGGTCGCTACAAGTATGCCAAAGGAAATCATTAACGATAACACTTTGAATGTACTCATATTGATCACCGCCAATCCTCGAGTTGATTAGCAAAGGCAGGACCCATTTAGAGGTCTCAAGTTCAATATAGTGTTGTCAATAATAAAAGTAAATAGATTAGAGGTTCCTAATAGTCACCTAGGTGACCAATAGGAACCTCTTTCGTTTTGTAATTAGTTCGGGGGATTTAACAGTATCTTTTATGCAGACCTCGTTTGCCGTATATTCTTAAGATTATAGCAATAATTGTATTTAATACGAATAGAAGAGCAAAGCATACTAAGGCTGTAGTATATCCATATCCTGCTTCGTGAAAGTATGATACGAGCATAGGACCAACTATACCAGCTAATCCCCAAGCGGTTAGAATGCGGCCATGAATAGTGGAGAGTTGGCGTATGCCATAGAGGTCTGCAAGATATGCTGGCATACAGGCGAATCCGCCGCCATAGCAGGTGATAATGAGAAGAATTAAAACTTGGAATGTTAGAGCATTATTGGTTTCGGCAAGTACGTAGAATGCGATGATTTGTATAATAAAGAATAGTATGTAAGTTTGTGCACGGCCAAAGTAGTCGGAGATAGTAGACCACACAATACGGCCTCCACCATTGAAGATACCGATGATACCAACTAGTGATGCAGCTGCTGCAGGTGTCATACCAATGGTTTCTTGTGCCATAGGGGATGCTAAGGATAGAAGACCTATACCACAGGTAATATTAATAAAGAAAATCCACCAAAGGGCACCAAATTGCCAAGTTTTCATAGCATCATTGGCTAGCATGCCGTGGTTATGAACATACATAGTGGATTTATCTTTCGCAGTTCGAGGTGGTTGTTTTTGTTGAGGTGCTTTCAAATAAAGAGAAGACGCGCCCATAATCACTAGATAGATTACGCCGAGGATAATAAAGTTATTTACTAATCCAACTTGAGCTACGAGGAATTGCATAAGTGGACCTGCAATGAGTGAAGCAAATCCAAAACCCATAATGGCTAACCCGGTGGCAAATCCTGGGCGATTTGGAAAGTATTTTACCAGTGTAGAAACTGGTGTTATATAACCAATACCTAATCCGATACCACCGATGATACCATAGAAGAGATAGAGTAAGGTAAGATTATGGACACTAAGTGCATAAGCAGTGCCTAATAGGCCTGCCACCCAGAATAACATAGCAAGAAGGCCGCTTTTCTTAGGACCTATTTTTTCTGCAAAGGATCCTAAAAAGCCTGCAGACAGTCCAAGCATCAGGATAGCTAGGGAGAAGGTCCATGTTGTTTGAGACATAGTAAATCCCATATCTGCCATAATAGGTCGTGTGAGCACGCTCCATGCGTACACACTACCGATGGATATATGCAGACCAATGGCAGCTAGTGCAATAAGCCAACGATTTCTCATAAGAAAACTCCTTTCATATCGGTGAAATGATTAAAAATTTATATAGCAAATTTGCTATGAGAGAACAAAAAAAGACCGCCTGAACAAAAGCTTGCCCAGACGGTCGGCTATCACACGATGTGCGCTACTGTGCATGTAGTCAATTCTACGAATCCGTCAGCCCAGTAGTAATATATTATAAATATAGCAATTAAGAGGATATCTTGTCGATGATATAAGTCACTATCGTATGCACCATAAACATTTGTAATTGAAAATAGGGAAAGAAATCCTTTGATTCCTTTCCCTATTTAGATATGATATAATTTATATCAAAGTGAGGCATAAATGGTTTGGACGCCAGACTTCGCTTCTAGTAAGTAAAATTGAAGAAACGGTCTGACTTCTATGTCGGGCCTTTTTTCATGCCCCAATTAGAAAGCTAGCTTTTAGCTAGAGGTCAATCACTTTGCTGCCATGATAATGGTCGCCACAAGTATGCCAAAGGAAATCATCAACGATAACACTTTGAATGTACTCATATTGATCACCGCCAATCTTCGAGTTGATTAGCAAAGGCTGGACCCATTTAGAGGCCTCAATTTCAATATAGTGGTGTTAATTATAAAAGTAAATAGATTAGAGGTTCCTAATAGTCACCTAGGTGACCAATAGGAACCTTTTTCGTTTTGTAATTATTTTAATCAATATCTTTTTATTTGTCGTAATATATTTTAGAATTCATCTTATAGTAAAAAGAGTCTTATCTATCGTTCTGAATTTTGGGTTTTATAGATTTATTTCAATAAATTTTTACTATATAATGAAATTATTATGAGCTGCACGTGGTATGATTTGTTTTATTGTAGTCAATTCAGTTATTAAGGCGCTAATGATTAGTTTTTCTTTTATTGAAGGCGGTGTCCTAGATGAATGTAAATCATGTATTATTAATATTTAAATCTGCATTAGAATATGCTGATTTTAAGGGGATTAATAATTTGTTAGCAGATAATTGTCAGTATATTAATGTTGAGAGGAATATATTAAAAAATGGAAAGATAGAAGTATATGATTTTCTAAATTCAATGGCAAAAAGGACCAGAGATGATAATTTAGCTGTGTATGCACATATGATGACACTTAGTGAGGGGACCAACGAAAAAGAGTTTTTTTATGAAGGTGAAAGAGGGCTCGCTATTGCATACAATGAAATGGACAATTATGCTATAGGTATGTTTATTGAGTTAGATTCAAATAATTTTATTAACAAAATTATTGTTAGTAATGAAATTCCGAGTTTTAGAATTGATAAACATCGTGCTGAATATAATTCCCCACCTATAGATTACATTTTTTATAAGAAGCCTGTTGATTTTTTGGATTGGCTTACGGCCATTAGTATTTGGTTAGAAACTGGATATGTAGATAAGCATTCTTTTTATGATTCACTTGCTGATGAATGCTGTGTACATTTTCAAAGAAAAAATCAAGAACCTATTTTGTTGTTAGGTAAGGAAGAAATTATAAATGACTTTGATAAGATAATGAATTTATTTTTCTATACTATGCCACATATAATTAATGATAAGAATAATAGATCCTTTATAAAGTATGGACCTATGACGATTGAAATCGGCCGTAGTTTAGCGGGGCCAGCAAATTCTGTACATATTTATATTGACGACAGTGAAGCTTAGTTTGCATATTATTTCTTGAATAGGTTCATTATGCTTTAAAATAAAAAAGAAATCGTATGAGCCTCCTTTCCCTATTTAGATATGATATAATTTATATCAAAGTGAGGCATAAATGGTTTGGTCGCCAGACTTCGCTTCTAAGTTTTAATATTGAAGAAACGGTCTGACTTCACAGTCGGACCTTTTTTCATGCCTTCAATCATCATTTTCATGAATATCTTCTTATTATGTTACAATACAGTTAATATTAGTGTTCAATGGGGGATGTGTGTATGAAACGTTATATTACACTACTTAGTCTAGGTTTGTGTTTAGCCGTACCAATGCTTTCACAAGCTAGCGATATAAAGCCTTTTATGCATGTTACGAATGTACATAATGGTCAATATGATGCGGCATTAGATGCTATTACAGATACAAAGTTTTATGGACCGTATCAATTCCGAGTATTAAAGAATGCTATCGAAACACAGGGTGAAACGAAGGACATTGATGGTAGGGCGTTTAGAACCTCTGATGGGGTATTTATGCATGTAAAGGCTAGATCTATTGATAGTACGAGTTCCACGTTAGATGCTGAGGTTAATGAGATTGTTAAAGATAGGACGGTTCCTGAACCTACCGTAAAGATGGTATTGCCTGTTAAGCATGATGTAATAGGGGTCAATAATGATGGTGTGCGTAGTTTGCTAGCCGAATTTATGTATGGCTGGCCATTACATAATAGGACGGATATGGTATTAGTTACTGATTATGAAGATACTCGTTACTATTATAATTTGCAGTTTTATAGAGACAAGCTACCTGAAGGTATTCGCATTGAGCAGTTGCGCCAAATGATTATGGATGCGCAGTTCAGCTATAAATAAGTGATATCTAATTAGCACAATATAGTTATAAATAAAAGAGGTTCCTAATGGTCACAGTAGTGACTTATAGGAACCTCTTTTGTCGGGCAAGTAATTTATATGAATTGGTTATAACGTTATATTATTTATAAGTGTTTTTTGATTCGTGGTGGTTTTATATGTTTTACAATTACGATAGATATAGCAATTGTAAAAGCTATCAAAAAGGATTCTTTTGCGAAGCTAATGGCAATAGTTTCTTGTCCCATTAGCATATAATAAATGGATCGATAAAAGCTGAGCCCTGGTAGTAAAGGGAATAAGCTAGTCATTAGGAAAACTATAGCAGGGCATTTCCGTTTAACAGCCAATATTCTTGATGCTATGGCGATGATAAAACCACTGATGAATATGGAGAGCATAACATTAGACTGTAGTGAAGATAATGTTAAGAACAAGAACCATGAGATGAATCCTAATATTGTACAATCGATAAAATGTTGTTTAGCTACACGGAATAAGATTGCAAATGCTGTCGTACCAATACCAGCCATTATACTACGCATAAACATAGAGGTTAAGGAATTAGTATCTAAATTAGAGGTATAAAGAGGAATCATTTGTGTGTTGAAGAGTAGTGATTGTACTACTGCGACCCCTACAGCCATTGAAATACAGGTAAGTAACGCGCCCATCATAAGGGTTATTCCTGTATTATAGTTATTCTGGCTATACTCTCTAATAGCATTGACGAAAGGAACTCCGGGAACAATGTCAATCATGGCCCCTAGTAATATAACTGATAGGTTGGAGCCTAATTCAAAGTGGATAAAGAGATTACCCAATAAGGCTATTAGAATACTACCTAAAATGGTAATCAATACATCAGAGCTAAGTATGCGTTTGATGGTACACATATAGACGCCTAATATTAAGCCTATAATACCGGCAATTATAGAGTCTGTTATAGAACTACCAATTGCATAGCTAAAGCCCGAAGCTCCTAACGTATAAGCTACTAATCTCCAAAAAAAAGAATAGTCTGACATGGTATCAATTTGATTAAGTTCACTTTCAATCTCCTCAATAGTAATATTTTTTTGTGTGATACGTCGGGAGAGAGCATTAACAGATTCAATTTTACTGAGGTTAATATCGACTTCAGGAACGTTATAAATACGAGTAATTTCAGTTCCATCAGCTTTCTTAGCAGTTGCAAAAATACCTCTATTGGATACGTAGGCTTCTAAATCTTTAAAATTCATAGCTCGTGCTATGTAGTTCATAGTATCCTCTGTACGACTGATTTCGGCGCCACTGCTAAGTAGTATTTTTCCAGCTTTTAGTATAATTTCTAATTCCACACCTGTCATTATTTCCTCGTTATTCATTTTACTTCATTGTTATTTATATTGGACTTTTTGATAGGTCTATCTTTAGAAGATTCAGTTGATTTTGATTCTTCCTGTTGTTCTTGTAGGATATTGATATTTTGATGTATAACTTCTTCGTCTATTGAGAGATGCTCTTCTACATAGTCTTTTAGCTCTTGAACTGTTTCCGTATTTGAAAGTATTTCTTTTGCTTCATTATGAATATCTTCTTTAAGAGATTGTGTATCTGCTTGACTAATATCACCTAATGTATGGAATAGTTCACGTTCTTTTTTTGAAAGATTTTTGTGAGGACTATGTTTTTTTAATGATAAATGGAGCATCTTTCTTCGGAAGAGTTTTTCCATAATGATATCTTTACGATCACGGAGCCAGCCATAAATAAGAATAATTAGGAGTAATAGCCCCATATAACCGAGAATTGGGTAGAGGATACTAATCAAATCTTTAAAACCAAAGAAACTACATATATATCCTATGATCACTACAAAAATAATAACAATTCTCATTCTTTTTGTACTGCCGTTGGCAAAACGTCTAGCAATAGAATAAAAAAGAGAGAATGCTGTATTAAAAATAAGTGAAAAGACTGTGATTGCATATATATATGCTAGCCAAGGATGAATTTGATTGGCAATAGCAAGAATCGGCAAATCTGCATCTTTTACTGTATCTAGATTTGCATAAATAGAGATAGCAGCTATAAAAACAACTAATCCGACTAATAGGCCGCCACGAGTGCCACCTTTTTCAGCAATACCAATACGAACAACAGAACCACCTAAAATAAAGGCCATAGAAACAGCTGTCATAGCACATAGAGAATAATAATTAATGACAGAAAACCATACATTGCTTGTGGCTGGTTTGATTGTGTGGGCTATAGTATCTAACGCAGCCCAATCATGACTTTTACCAATAAAAGAGTAACCTGTAATGATGAATATCATTACAATCATAATAGGTGTAAAAACACCTAGAACACTGGTAATTTTATCAAAGTCCATAAATGATACAGTTATGATTAAAAGTGAGCAAATTAATCCGCCAACCCAAAAAGGAAGTCCAAATTGTTGTTCTAAGTTTGATCCTGCACCGGCTATCATAACGAAGCCCATAATAAAACTACCAGCGATTAGTACAAAATCAAGTATTCTTGTAATAATAGGATGGGAAATCTGTGTAAAAACTTCTTCATGATTGTCTGCACGATAGTAGCTCCCCAAAGAAAGCATGATTTTACCAAATGCGGCATTTAATAGACCTAGTAATAGAACACCAATAAGACCTATTTGGCCAAAACTTATAAAATATTGTAGAAGATCTTGTCCACTCGAGAGTCCTGCACCTACAATAACGCCTATGTAGGCAAATGCAATTTTCCATGATTGTTGCATTATATTTTCCTCCTTTCAAATACATAACTTAGTATACAAAATAATATTATATCATACTAATGATTCAGTTGATGGAAACATCACCGCCAATCTCTATAAGATTAGCTAAAACTGGACCCATTTATAGGCCTTAAGTTCAATACACTAACTATCGAATTGACGGCGTGTCCATGTGAAAGTACTGCCTCATAAATGTAACTAAGAAGTAAATCGTTTATTTTATATGAATTTGTTATAGATTAATGATTATAATTTAGGATGTTATTTATTTAAGTTTTCCACAATGCTTAGAATATCTTCTGCTTTACGAGCAATGTGTGTTACGCCTAATTCTTGGTGGAGAGATTCTTCTCTAAAGCCCCAGGTAACACCGATACAGAGTAGGTCGGAGTTTTCTGCAGTAGCAACGTCAACTTCAGAGTCACCAACATAGATAGATTCTTCAGGAGTAGAGTTTAACTCTTTTAATGCTTGGAGTACCATGTCTGGTGCTGGTTTACGTTGTAATCCTGGTCTTTCACCAATAGCAACAGGTAAGCGATCGCCAAAATATTCTTTATTTAAAGGTGTAACGCCTTCTTGAATTTTATTAGATACAATGGCTAATTTATAACCTTGGTCACGCAATACATCAAGCATATCTAGAATGCCTGGGTAAGGAGCTGTTGTATCTTTTAAGTGCTCACCATAATAAGCTTTGAATTCCTCAATGTATGGAGCTAATTCGTTATCTGCCACAGAACTTGGTAAACATTGACGCATCAAGTACGTTACTGCATTACCAAGTGCTGCTTTTACCTCTGCTAGAGACTTTTCAGGGAAGTTATGTGTACGTAGTACATGATTTACAGCATTCGCTAAATCTGTAGCCGTATCGAGCAATGTGCCGTCGCAATCAAAAACGATGGTTGTATATTTCATGGGGACCTCCGATGTTAAATCAATATGTACTTTATAAGTATATGATAAATATGGAGAAAATCAAGAGAATAGCCGTATTTGTTACTATAATTGTGTTACAATAATAGCAGTATTAATTACAGCGTATAGGAGGCGTAGTATGACTGAAATACAAGCTCTTTTATTGATAAAATCTATTCTCGAATCCGCAGATATTCACGGCATTGAAAATATTCTAGCCGAGGATTGCGAGTACATGTCCATAGGGCGTGGTATTATTGGCCGCAATCGTAATGAAAGTATTGAGTTTTTATCCTCTATGACTGAGTCTATTAAGGCTGATAATGTGCCTGTTACGTGCAAGGTGATGCATATTACCGATGTGTATGAGGAGGATGCGCTATTCCATGAGGGCCGTCATGGTTTGACTGTTTCTTATGAAAGCGGCGATAACTATGTGTATATGATTTTTGTAGATGTAAATGATGAAGGCCTTGTAGACCGCATTGTTTCTAGTCAGGAAAACTATAGTATTGAGTATGATGATCTTCGTTTTGGCGATGATGAAAGCGAGTATGCTTTTATTTCTGCACCAACTACTGTGAAAGATTGGATTACAGCCCTCAGCATGTGGCTTGAAACCGGGAATGTTGATGTAGATGATTTTTACCAATATATAGATGAAGACACACGTGTTGTATTCCAAAAAGGCGATGCTGAATCCATCACCCTTGAAAGTGGCCTTGATGTAGAAGATTACTTTGATCAGCTCATGAACCAACACTTTGATGCGGTACCTCATATCATTCGCGATGAAGAAGATGGCCTTATTTTAACCTATGGTCCTATGAGTGCCATTGCAACCCTCAATGAAGAAGGCGCACTAGCGCTTATTAGTATCTATATCGACACACGCGACGAAGACGAAGCTACTGATGAAGTTGGCTATATTGAAGAAGAACTAACCAAGACAACAACTACTGAAGAAGATTTATTTTAATTAACTCTATCAGTAAAATGTACTATACTTAGTCTAAATATATATGGTTAGCGAGATACCACCAGCTAAAACTATTATGTTTAGTCTAACTACATATGATTAATGAGATACTACCAGTTAAAAGAATTATGTTTAGTCCAACTATATATGATTAATGAGATACTACCAGTTAAAAGTATTATATTTAGTCTAGAAATGTAAAAAACTACCAGTTAAGTTCACGTTGTAGTAGATCGATCTCCTGTTATTGAAAATCGGTTTACAAAACAACATGACAACTGGTAGTTTTAAATTTAATTAGAAATAATTATTTTTAACTGGTAGTATTTACATTTCATCATGGTCCTTAATGAGACCAGCTTTTTTCTTTTTCCAGTAGGAGTAGTAGAACGGCAAGATTATGATGCAGCCGCCTAGACCCCAAAGTAATTGATTAGTTTGAGCTTGGGCGAGCATCCATAGGGATGTGCCGATAGCGATGACTGGGATTAAATAGCCCCCAGGGATTGTGTAGGATCGAGCTTTGTCTGCCCATTTACGACGGAAGATAATAACAGCCAAACATGTTGGTAGGTATTGTGTAAAACGAGATACCGCACTGATAGCTGCTAGTGTAGTAAAGGAACCAGACCATGCAAGTAATACACTGGCAATGGCAGTAACAATAGCTGCTACATATGGTGCGTTGTAACGATTGCGTTTTGCCAAAGCACTTGGTAACATGCCATCTTCGGCCATGGATGTAGCTACACGAGGTGCATAGTAAGCTTCAGCAAAGTTGATGCCGCCCATAGAGATTAAGGTACCTACTAATACGATATACATGCCAACAGGACCAACGATTACATTGAATGCATCTTGTACTGGAGCCTTAGTATTTGCTAAATCTGTACCAAGTACACCAATGGACACGGCAAGGATTGCCATGTATAGAACGGATACGAGAAGCATACACATGATAATAGCACGTGGTAAATTCTTCTTAGGATTTTTCATATCCTCTGCAGCAATGGCAATAACTTCAAACCCTGTATAGGCAAAGAATAGAAGAACCGCGGCTTGAGCAAATGATCCATCTACATATACGTCTTGAGGGAAGACTGGTGTAAAGTTAGCTCCATTAATGAAGAAGATACCAATCGCAATGAATAGAGCAAGAGGGACCAGCTTAGAAATGGTAATTAAGTTATTAACGAATTTAGATACGTTAACACCAAAGATGTTTACAATGGTAAGACCTACAATCAAGATAAATGAAATGACATCCTTTGCAAAATCACCACTTAACGCTGGTACGGCAGCACCTAGTGCTGTAGCAAAGCCAACGGCCATGGCCGCCCAGGCAATAACGGTTACAATCCATTTAAGAACGCCTACTTCGAAGGCCCAAAAGTCACCTAATGCATGTTTTGCATATAGATAAGGGCCACCATTACGTGTAAATAGGCTAGCTGCCTCTGCAAAGCAAAGGGCGATACAGCCTGCAATAACGGCGTCAAATAGCAGGACGCCTAAACTAGCTGAACCAATGATAGAATACGCTTTGTTTGGTAGTAGGAAAATACCGGTCCCTACAATACCATTGATGCCTAGGAGTACAATACTCCAAAAGCCAAATTTTCCTGTTTCTTTCATACTAAAACCTTCCTACTATTTAGTTTTATTGTCTCGAGCTGCTTTTACAAAAGAAGCAAATAAACGTTTTGCATTGTCATCTGTTTCAGACATCATTTCCGGATGGAATTGGCAGGCTACTAACCAAGGATAGGAGGAGTCCTCTAATGCCTCTACAGTACCATCCTTAGCTCTAGCTACTACTTGTAAACCTTTACCAACATGCTTTACTGTTTGATGATGATGAGAATTTGTAATCCATGTAGAGCGGCCAATTGCACTAGCTAATTTTGATTCAAACTCAATGTCTACTGTATGAGTCCCAAGAGAAGGTGTTTGGTTTTGTGAATGTTTAATCGTACAGTTTTCGTCATACTTCAAATCTTGGTATAGAGTGCCACCACGATATACATTTAAAATTTGAATGCCTCGGCAGATACAAAAGATAGGAATTTGTTTTTCTTCCGCTGCTTTCAGTAATGCAAAATCGAATTGATCTCGTTCTGGAAATACGTCGCCCAAGCCTTGTAATGGTTCCTCACCGTAATTTAGGGGAGATACATCATGGCCACCAGATAATAATAGGGCATCTAGTTTTGCTACTGTTTCGCGAGCCACGTCAAGATTTTTAGTGAATGGAATAATTACTGGAATGCCACCAGCTTCCTCAATAGAACGTGGATAGTCTTGATTTACGTAGGAACGCAATAAATCTACGTAAGCCCCACTAGTATCCCGTAAGATATTGCCCGATACACCAATGAATGGTTTTGTCATAATATCACCTCATATGTGTAAAAATTTGTACAATTAGTATAGTTTAAGTATATCAAATATTCGTGAATAAATAATACTACTATTGCAATTAATTATAAAACTTATACATTCTAAAATATGTTAACATTGTTACATTTTTTGGAATTCATATTACTCTTATAGGAATAATTATATTCGTATCTGTTTTGGTAAAAACATGGTATGATAGATTACGAATAAACTGTACGGGAGGTTTACTATGGTCTTTCTTACATCCTTACAGAGCATTATACCAATTGTACTGCTTATATCGTTGGGATATATATTAAAAGGGCGAGGGATGTTTCACCCTATATTTAGTGGTAATCTATCTAGATTTATCATGTCTGTTGCCTTACCAGCCGGTGTTTTCATATCTGTATTACATCATCTACATACATCGGATTTATGGGACTTACGATATGGGATGCTAGCTGTTACATTAACCTATGTAATTACCTATATCGTTGCTTTCATCATGATGAAAGTACTAAAAGTACCTCGAGGTAGGCGTGGCATTTTTATCAATATGGTAGTTAATGATAACTGCTTGTTCATTGGATTGCCAGTGCAAATTGCACTCTTTGGTCAAGATGCACTACCATATTTCTTGTTATATTATATCGGTAACACTATTTCCGTATGGATGGTAGGGGTATTCCTTATAGAACTAGATCCACTGCCCAATGCCGAATTAGGTTTCAATAATAACAAAGCTGATGGTATAAATAATAGCAAAGTAGCTACAGAAACAAAGCGGAAACAGTTTAAATTTGATTTGAAGAAGTTATTACCTCCACCATTACTAGGCTTCTTTGTAGCCTTGATATTCTTATTCTTTGAAATTCCTTTAGCACCAATTTTACATACTACATTGAATTACTTAGGAGATATGGTAACCCCATTATCCTTGATTTATATTGGTATTGTACTTCATGATGCGGGACTTAAGAGTATGAGCCTCAATAAGGATTCTATTGGTGGTATCATAGGACGATTTGTTATCTCTCCAATTATTATGTTCTGTGTCATTATGGCACTACAATATGGTGCAGGCATAGTTCTAGAACCTATTGCGATCATAACCTTTGTAGCACAATCGGCAGGACCTGTTATTGCCGTATTGCCAATTGTGGCAAACGAAGCAAAATCTGATTTACCTTTTGCTACAGGCCTTGTAATGATTAGTACCATACTCTTTGCCGTAGTTATACCAATTATTATGGAAATACTTACAATGATAGGAATAACAGCATAAACAAAAGGTCTGACTGTATAGTCAGACCTTTTTCTTTGCCTATATTTTTTTCTATACAAGTAAAATTGATGAAATATAAAATAAGTGTTAAAATTATAAATAAATATATGTATTTAAGGAGAGAGATATGAAGTTAAGACGTTTGTTATTGTTGAGTTGTATTGGCTTTATGGGGGCTATAGGAATATCTCAGGCCATTGATGTTAATATCCCTGGAGCTCGTCCAGATATTGCGAAAGAAGCTTACCAAGAATATCGGATTCAAGGAGAATTTGCTAAGAAGGTTGATGACTACCAAGAGTCTGAAGTTAAAAAATGGGCACAACATGAGCCAAATTATGATAATAAAAAATTAGATGATGATATTTATTCTGTACAAGAATTGACTAGAGCAATCCATCATTCTAGGACTGTATATATTATTACAGATAATGGGGCTGATATTAAATTTACAGGCTCGAAAGAAAGTATAGTAGGTTGGTCTATTGATCCTAAACATATGGATAAGTCTACTATTAAGAGTGTTGGAGGAACTATTAGCGCCGTATCTGATTTTAGATATGAAACAAGACAACAGCCTAAAGGCTCTAAATGGGAAGATACAAATATAGAATATACTGATTTAAATAAATCTCTTTTACAGAATACCTTGAATGAGAGATTAGAAAAGAGAAAAGATTCGGTTCGATTTGTAGATGGCGATGTATTTACATATCCTGGACTTGAAAAAGCAACATGGGATGTAATCGGCTTTGATGATCATTTGGTTGTGGGGACAATCAATTTTACATTACCGAAAACACCTAATCTTTCTTATCATATTGGTCAATCCCTTAATAAAGATATTATAAAAAATTATATTAAAGATGATACTCAACGTTCCATTTCAGATACAATGGGACCTTTGGCTAATTTTGTTTTACCTTCTATTAAGCCAGCTAGTGATGTGTTAGCATATACTGATCCAGTTCATTTAGGACCTTATACATTTAGGGTATTAAAAAATAGTAAATTCAAGGAACATGAGGTTATAGGTCCAGCTGAATATGATATTTATATGTCTGGACGTATTAAAGCTGTACTTGGTAAGCAACCATTTATAAAAGGTGCTAGTGTTGAAAAACAAAATATTTTATATAGCTACTTACGGTCTGTTGTTAAAAAACAAGGTTTACAAGGTCATAAACGATTACAGTATGCCACAGTTTGGAATAATGGCGTTCCAGCATTATACTTTGAAGTTACCAAAGATAAAGGAACTCTTTTAGGAATGGTGTTATATGATGATCAGTATCTTTATACGTATTATTTATATAAACCTCATGATGTTCATGTAAGTAATTATAAATTGCGAGATGTGATTCAATATGTAGGTGCTAAACATAGCAAAGCGTGGAATGATAAGGCTTTTGTGGGTATAGGTATTTCGCCTATAATGTTAGATGTACTACAAACAAGTCCTACTATTAGAGATATTGTGAAAGATAAAAAAGCACATAATGATAAGAAGTAATACAATAAAAAAGATAGCCTGAAGTTAGTAGCGTAAAAAAGAGGTTTAACACTTGAGTGTTAAACCTCTTTTGTTATGCTTATCTAAAGAATCTACCGATGAGTGGCATGCTTGCACCATCATTTTTATTAAGTCCTTTTAAAAGAACCATGATAATAACGTAGAGTAATAAGCCTTCGATACCAGTGAGTATAAAGTTAGCCCACATTGGTAAGATATCTGTTAAATAGTGGTAACTCATAAAGATGAGTATACCCATAACACCGGCACTGACCACGTTTTTCCAAAGTAGAGAAATATCGAGGAAGTAGCCTGTGTATTTTTTGATGTAAATCAGGTTGAGTAACGCTGCAAAGCCAATATCAGCAACGGTTGCCCACGCAGCACCACCGATACCAAGCCATGGGATAGCCGTTAATGTCCAGTTAAGGATGACCTTGATAACTAGGGCAATACCCATATTAATTACAGGAATACGTGGCTTGTTAAGACCTTGTAAGATACCAGTTGTTACTTGGTGTACACCGAGGAAGAAGATAGAGAACGCAGTGATTTGCGTAGCTAATTCTGCCTTAGGTGCATTATAAATCAAGGTAACTGTTGGAGCAGCAAGTACATACAATAGCACTGTAAATGGTACAGTTGCCATGAATGTTAGTCGCATAGACCCTGCAGTGCGGTCATAAATACCTTCATGATCGCGTTTTGCATAGGCATGAGAAATAGCTGGTACAATGCTTGTTGCAAGGGCTGCTGTAATGATGGTAGCCAAGTTGATGAGCGGTACCGCCATACCTGTAAGATAACCGAACAGTTCTGTTACCTCGTTCATCGGGAAACCAGCATCTAAGAGACGACGTGGTACGATGAGCAAATCGAGATTGGCTGTTAACGGCAACATGATACTTGCTAGAGAAATTGGAATGGACAATGTTAAGAGTCGTGACAAAATTTCTTTAGCTGATTCACGAGGACCATCGTAGCTTTCACCAGTACTACTTGCCTTAGGCAATTTATAGTAATAGTACAAGAGCACAAGGAATGCACCAAAGGCACCTACGCCAGCACCTAAGCTAGCACCGCCTGCAGCAGCTGGTAAACCGTAAGGCAACAAAATAGCTGCGGCACCGAGCATGACGATAACACGTAACAGTTGCTCTACGATTTGGCTGACTGCCGTTGGCGTCATCATTTCATAGCCTTGGATATACCCGCGGAAGCAGGAAATCCACGTTACAAAGAATACTGCCGGAGCGAGCGCGATGATAGAGTAGTAGGCACGGCTTTCAGCAATGAGACCACTAGAGATCAACCAATCTGCACCAAAATACATGGCGAGGCTGGCGATAAAGCCTGTAATGGTTAACATTGTAAAAGATATATTGAATACTCTCTTAGCACCACCAAAGTCGTGTAAGGCTAATCGTTCTGCCGTCAAAATAGAGATGGCAATCGGCACACCTGCGCTCGAAATTTGTAATAGTAACAAATAGATAGGAAAGGCCATCTGGTAGATACCGATGCCTTCACCACCCAAGATGCGGGATAGAAGAATCCAGTTAATACTACCGATGGCTTTCACTACGAAACCGGCAATGGTTAAGATTAAGGTTCCTTTTAAAAATCCACTAGCCATTGATTATAGTTTGTTGGAAGAACCCAATACATTTTTAATTTTGTGAGCTACCATGCCTTTAATAGCATCACGAGCAGGTCCCAAGTATTTACGAGGGTCAAATTCAGATGGGTTTTGAGCCAAGTATTCACGTACGGATGCAGTCATAGCAAGACGAAGGTCTGTATCGATGTTGATTTTGCAAACTGCCATTTGAGCTGCTTTGCGAAGCATTTCTTCAGGTACGCCTTGTGCACCAGGAATGTTGCCACCAAATTCGTTACATTTTGCTACGAATTCAGGTAATACGGAGGATGCGCCATGCAATACGATTGGGAAGTCAGGTAACAATTCGCCAACTTTTTTCAAACGATCGAAGTCGAGGTAAGGGTCGCCTTTGAATTTGTAAGCGCCGTGGCTAGTACCAATAGCAATTGCTAAGGAGTCTACGCCTGTAAGATGAACGAATTCAGCAGCTTGTTCTGGATCTGTGAAGCGAGCATCTGCATCAGATACGTTTACATCATCTTCTACGCCAGCCAAACGGCCCAATTCTGCTTCTACTACAACGCCATGAGCGTGAGCATATTCAACAACTTGTTTAGTGATTTTTACGTTTTCATCGAAATCATGGTGAGATGCGTCGATCATAACGGATGTAAAACCACCATCTACACAGTCTTTACAGATTTCAAAGGAATCGCCGTGATCAAGGTGAAGAGCGATAGGTAAATTGCTGTCTTCAAGAGCTGCTTCTACGAGTTTTACAAGGTAAATATGTTTAGCATATTTACGAGCACCTGCAGATACTTGCAAGATAAGAGGGGATTGTTCCTCTTTTGCTGCATCTACGATACCTTGTACGATTTCCATGTTGTTTACATTGAAAGCGCCAACAGCATAGCCGCCTTCATAGGCTTTTTTGAACATTTCTGTAGTAGTAACTAATGGCATGTTGTCCTCCTTGGCCATAGGGCCTGTCATATCATGTTATTAATACTGTGACTGCCAGTCTTTCTAGCGCATATGAGCTAAATGAAATACTAGTGTATTGCAATCATATATCAATTCAAGTTAAGTATATCAAGAAACACTATAAAGGGCCAATATTTTTTGTATAACTTATGCATAAATTTCGTCTAATTTTATGACCCATGTGGGCTAATTTTTATGTATCGGTATTAATTTACCAGAAATACATTAGCTCAATTGGTGAGTAATGACTCCATATCCGATGGTATGGATGCCTGTAATTCTAGCCATTCATCCGTCATGGGATGGTAAAAGCTAATGCGCGATGCATGGAGTGCTTGACGTCCAATATAGTCTAAATGCCCACCATACAGGTCATCTCCAGCAAGTGGATATCCTAGTTGAGATAGATGGACCCGAATTTGATGCGTTCGACCTGTATGTAATAAACATTGCACATGGGTAAAGCATTGCTCAATCTTATTCTTTACAATGGTATTACTCTCAATGACAGTTATATCTGTATGAGCAGGTTTACCTTCATTCGTACAGCAACGCTCGATAATACTACCTGGTTTACGTCCTATAGGCCACTGTACGCTTATGTGATTAGTGGGTAATTGACCTTCTACAATAGCGTCGTAGTTTTTATGAAAATGAGTACGCTTTTTATCGAAAGCATGTTGTACTACAGAGGTTTTAGCAATGATAACAATCCCAGAGGTGTCCTTATCTAATCGGTGAACAGGATGGAAATCATAATGCTGATTTGTCTGTTGGTAGTAATGTAGAACGCCGTTTGCTAAGGTATGATCTCGTACCTTTGAGGTGGGATGCATCAGAATACCTGCCTCTTTATTGATGACTAAAATATACTCATCTTCGTATATGATATCTAAATCCATAGGACTTAAACTAAACTCTTGTTCAGGGGTTAACTTCATAACGAGATGGTCACCTCCATGTACGAGGGTATTCCACGTTGCTTTATTTTCATTGACTGTTATAATGCCGTCATTTCGCAAACGCCGTCGCATACGTTGGGAAATATGCTGTTGTTTTATAATATGATTCATAGATTGGGTATGTACGTTGGAATCTACAATCAAGTCGATAATAGTTGCTGTTTTCATACATAGTATTATATCAAATAAATAATGGATGAAGAATTTTTCATAATTCGTTGTCTTTATAGAGTGCATATAGTATAATTTTTATTAATGTTTTTTATATATTTTTTATGTATTGGTGTTTTATTTATTTGAATGCTTTGGCAGTTCAATTTTTTAAAATCATATATTGATGAGTATATGGTTTGCTTTGTAAAAGGAGAGATTTATGGAACTGAATAAGAAATCCTTATTAGTCGCTTGTGTGTTGGCGGCTATGTCTACAAGTGCTTTCGCAGCAACTACAACAACATCCACTAGTAGTACAACTGTGACAAATCAAGATACACCGACATCTACAAGTACGCGTGTAACTAGTGAGAAACATACAACAGCAACATCCTCTACTTCAGTTTCAACTATGGAAAAATCTACAGCTAAATCTAGTAGTGTATCCGTATCTGTTGGTGCTGGACGTGTAGGTGACTATGTTGCTGTACCTATTCTTTCTGCTCAACATCAGCCTCCAGCGGCTCTTAAATCAATCCAAGCTGTAATAGACAATGATAACTTTATTAAGTTGGGCCAATTAGCTACAGTAAAACAAAAAGGGAAATGGGGCGTAGTCGGTACAGACGGTAAAGTTTTGCTTGAACCACAGTATTTAGATATCGATCCATCATTATCTGCTGATGGTACATATTATGCATATACTAAAAAAACATTAGAACATATTAACATTGATGGTTCTGTGATTTCTAGTGGTGTTGACACCTATGGTGAGCATGATAAAGATATTTTGGCTCGTCGCGAAATGGTAAAAAACTTATCCAATGGTGATGTTAAAATAAACTCTATCTCTTATCCAAGTGATTCTTATACAGCCGTTTCTGTAAAAAATAAATGGGGATTTGTAGATGCTTCTAACAAAACGGTGATTGAGCCACAATTTAAGGAAGTGTATACAAAATTTAGTGAAGATCGTGCCTTTGTAAAAAGCGCTAAAGGTAAAACTATAGCTATTGATGGTAGCGGCAATTCAATTTTTGAAGCTCCTACAGACGATATTGATGAATTTAAGAATGGATTGGCTGAATATCGACGTCATATTAGTAAGTTTAATTTAGGTGGATTTTTAAGTATGGCCGTAGGCATAGGTTTAAGTAGTCAAGGTGGAATTTATTATGGTGATGCTTGGAACCCAGTTTACGATGGTGTAAAACGTGGTTATTTGGACCGCAGTGGCAATATTATCATTGACAGCAAGAATGATGCTGTATGGCCAATGACAGCTTATGGTACACTTGTTAAAAATCAAGGTAAATTAGGATTTATGAATCGTAATGGTGAATATATTATTCAACCTGGTAATTATGATGCAGGGGAAATGGATACCATTAATGCTTTGTTAGTACTCATCAATAAAGATAATGGAAAAGCTGGTATTTTTAATTTAGAAACAGGAAAACAAGTTAATCCATTTGTATATGATTCAATTAATTTTGTAAGTGCTACTCGGATGGTAGCTACAAAAGGTGAAAGTAAATACTTAATTGATATGCAATCCGGTAATACTGTATTTACAACAACTAAGGATATGACAATAGATGCATTTGGTGGGGCCTATGCTTGGGTTCATAAAGGGTCTAACGATTATCAATTAATTGATGAGAGTGGTAAAGTTTTATTCCATGATAAGAATAAGTTGATTAGTAAAACTGTACCGTTTAGACATGGTTATGGCGCAGTGAAGTCGAATGGAAAATGGGGTGTAATGAACTCCAACGGTGAATGGGTTGTTCAACCAATGTATGATGCGGTTAATGTACTATAAATCGTATTTGGTCAAAATTTTCTATGTATAATCTATTGCGCTATTTGCTACAAACTCATAACAAAAATTATAACTAAAATAATTGGTTCATTAAAAATTCATGATATGGTATACTGAGCCTATAATGTATAGTTATATGTTTTTATTTGTTTTTGGGGGTACATATGAAATCTTCTAAAGCACTTTTAAAATTGTTGGTTGTTGGTTGTATTGGTTTGGGTTGCTTAATGCCGACAGTTGCGCATGGGGAAAATACTACAGGACAAGCCGCAGGGGAGAACTCTGTTGTAAAAACAGAGATGCCATCAGGTGTTAATCGTATTCAACTGTTAAAAAATGAAGATTCATCTTCAACTGTACGCACAAGTTCTATTATTAATGGTCATGCTTATATTCCTAAGGATACAAAGATTGAATTAGAATTAATTACTCCAATTAGTTCCAAACGAAGTAAAGAAGGAAATACTTTTAGATTAAAAACATTAGAAAATCTTCTTATAAATGATGTTGTAGTAATTCCAGCAAATCAAGAAGTACTGGGAACAATTACAAAGTCTAGAAAAAACGGTATGTTTGGCCGCAAAGGTAGATTAGAATTTAGCATAAATGAAATTAAAACTGTTAATGGAGTTACAGTTCCTCTCGATGCTCAAGTAAAAGGTAAAGGTCATTCTGATAATGGCGCTGTAGCTGTGGCTGCTGCTGTTAGCCTAGTGGGTGGCTTATTTATGAAGGGGACAAACATTTACTATGAACCAGGCCAAAAGTTTGTTGCTGTGGTAGCTGCTGATACAGATTTAAATACAACAGTGGAAGATCTTCCAAATGCTATGAACCCAAGTAAACCATCTGGGCAAAATATTGTGTTGCCAACAAGATAGATTAAGATTCATATGAAAATATTATAGTGATTAAATATCCGGTATCGATAGATTACATCTGTTGGGTACCGGATATTTTGTTTTTTGAAATAGCTAATACTTACTTTTGTTTATAGTCTGAATAATTCTTCTATGATTAATAATAGTTATAATTAAAAAAATCGATTTACCTAGAAAATAAGCGTGTTATAAGGTATAATTATAGAGATATATTCCGATTTGGTGTACATTTACACTTTTACTTGGAATATGAGGATGATGAAAGTAATACTATGAGCCCCATGCCCAACGGGTTCAGGTGTAGGAGGTATAAAATGGCTAAAGATTGTTCCTTTGACGTTGTGTCCGAAGTGGATATGCAGGAAGTAGATAATGCGGTAAACCAAGCGAAAAAAGAGATTGGTACTCGTTATGATTTCCGTGGCTCCAAAGCGGAAATTAGTCTTGAAGGCGACACTATCAAAATCATCGGTGATGATGAATATAAATTGAATGCCATTATCGATGTATTAAAAGGCAAGATGATTAAACGTAATGTAGCGATTAAAAATCTTGACTACGGCAAGGTTGAACCAGCAGCTGGTGCCACAGTTCGCCAAGTAATTACTATTAAAAAAGGCATTACTAAAGAAAATGCTAAAGAAGTAGTAAAAGCAATCAAAAACATGAAAATTAAGGTACAAGCATCTATCCAAGAGGATCAAGTGCGTGTATCTGGTAAGGATAAAGATGATTTGCAAGCAGTTATCCAAATGTTAAAACAATTGGATATCCCTGTAGAATTGCAATTCGTTAACTTCCGTTCTTAATAACATATGTCCATAAGATAGGGTTAGTTTGATTCCATAGGATCGCTAACCCTATCGGTATAGGAGGCCTTATGAAAGTAGAGGACATGAAGGGTGGCTATACCACAGGTTCATGTGCTACGGCAGGTATGAAAGCTGGTTTATTGGCCCTCTTAGATAAAAGCATTGTGGACCAAGTGGTCATTGAAAATCCTCAAGGTCAGTATATTGAGGTGCCTATTAAAGCCGTAGAAGTACTATCTGATACTGAGGCTAAGGTAACCGTTATGAAGGACGGTGGCGATGATCCGGATGTAACACATGGCAATGATGTGGAAACAACGGTAACACTCGATGATACTGGTGAACTACGATTCCGAGCGGGTTTTGGTGTAGGGACGGTAACGAAACCGGGTCTTGCTATGCCCCCAGGAGAACCGGCTATCAATCCAGGGCCTCGTACGATGATGAACATCGTCTTTGAAGAGTTATGTGTACATGGTCAAGGTGTAACAGTAACGGTGAGCGTGCCAAATGGTATGGTCTTAGCTAAGAAAACCTTAAATCATACCTTAGGTATCGAAGGTGGTATTTCCATTATCGGTACTACGGGTATTGTTAAGCCCATGAGTGAAGAAGGGTTCAAAAACTCTTTAGTGCCTCAGCTAAAAGTTATGAAAGCCAATGGTTGTGAAACGGCTGTTCTCGTGCCAGGCCGTATTGGTCAAGACTTAGCTGAACAAGTACTAGGTATTCATAAGAACCAAATGGCCGAAACGAGTAACTTTATTGGTTTTATGCTCGAAAAAGCTGTTGAAATTGGCTTCAAACGTATCTTGATCATCGGTCATATTGGCAAGCTCATAAAACTAGCTAGTGGTAGTTTCCATACCCACAATCGCATGAGTGATGGTCGTATGGAAAGCATTGTGGCCTATGCTGCCTTAGAAGGGGCATCCCAAGCGGTGTGTGAAGAGTTGTTTAATTGCCAAACCACGGAGTCCACGTTCCCTATTTTGGAGCGGGAAGGACTGAATGGTGTATACCAACGCGTTGTAGATCGTGCCTCTCTACGCAGTGAGCGATATATTGCTAATGAAGCAGAGGTAGGTATCATTATTACGACTTTAAAGGGCGAGATTTTGGCAATGGATAAGCATGCAAAAGAGATAGGAGAGCTTGAACAATGGCACATACCTTGTATATCGTAGGCATTGGTCCAGGTAATCCTGATTATGTGGTACCTAAAGGCCTTAATTTAATTAAACATGCTACAGTATTGGTCGGTAGCGAACGGTCCTTAGAGGACTTTCAGGAGTCTGGCCAAATTACATATCCTGTAACAGGTAAGCTTAGCTTGTTAGCTGAGCAAATCGAGCATGAACTCAATAGCCATGACGTTGTAGTTATGGTTAGTGGTGATACAGGCTACTATAGCTTATTGCCATATTTAAAGAAAAAATTCCCTGCTAATCCTATTGAGGTTGTGCCAGGCATTAGTTCTATGACCTTTGCCTTTGCTCGACTCAATGAGGTGTGGCATGATGCGGATTTAATGAGCTTTCACGGTCGCCAACCAGCGCCTGAAAAACTCGTGTATGAAGCAGGTAAAAAGATGGGGTTCTTAACGGATCCAGAATATAATCCAGCGCATATTGCGCGTATTTTAATAGATGCAGGTTGGCCAAAAGAAACGAGAGCAGCAGCCCTTGAGCGCTTGAGCTATGATGATGAAAAAATTGTAGACTCCACGTTAGAGGTATTAACTGAGCTTGAAGGCTTTGGTCATTCTGTAATGGTGGTATTAGGATGAGACATTTTTTCGGAATTCCTGATGAGGAATTTATTCGCGGCGACGTGCCGATGACGAAATGCGAGATTCGCAAAGCCGTTATGAACGAGGCACGCATCGAGGAAGATAGCATCGTCCTTGACGTTGGTGCTGGTACGGGCTCTATTTCTATTGAAGCAGCCTTGGCCGCGCCTAAAGGGCATGTATATGCGATTGAGCGCTTTGATAAAGGCATCGACCTTATCAATGAAAACATGAAGAAATTCAATGTAAATAATATGACAGTTATTAAGTCCAAAGCTCCTGAAGGTATGGAAGAATTGCCTGAGCTTGATGCGGTTATCATTGGCGGTAGTGCTGGTGGTATGACAGGCATCATGGATGAGGCGCAACGTCTTTTAAAAGTAGGCGGCCGTTTAGTTGTAACAGCTGTAACAATGGAAACTGGTTATACAATCCTTAAAGAGTTGAAAGGTCGTCCTTTCACCTATGAAGGTTACCAAATGTCTATCAGCCGTTACCGCAAGGCTGGTCCCTATCATTTGTTAGACCCATTGAGCCCAATTTTCATTGTATCTGCAACGCGTATCGCAGAAGGAGAGTAATATGGTTGACGTACATATCGTAGGCGCAGGCCCTGGAGATCCCGAGTTAATTACTCGCAAAGGGTATCGTTTAGTGCAAGAGGCAGACGTTGTTATTTATGCTGGCTCCTTGGTAAACCCTGCTATTTTAGAGGCTTGTAAACCAGGCTGTGAAATCCATAACAGTGCTACTATGAATCTTGATGAGGTGTTGGCTGTTATGAAAGCTTCCGTTGAGGCTGGTAAAAGCGTAGTTCGCCTTCATACAGGTGACCCTGCTATTTACGGTGCGATTCAAGAGCAAATGGATGCACTCGCTGGCATGGGTATTTCTTATGAAGTCGTGCCAGGTGTAAGTTCTTTCCTTGCTACAGCAGCGGCATTAAAACAAGAATACACATTACCTAATGTGTCCCAAACAGTTATCATTACACGCATGGAAGGCCGTACACCGATGCCTCCAAAGGAAAAATTGCGCATGTTAGCAGCTCATGAAGCGACTATGTGTATTTTCCTTAGCGTTCAAATGTTAGATAAGGTTGTAGCTGAACTCATCGAGGGCGGTTATGACAAAACAACTCCAGTGGCGATCGTGGTAAAAGCGTCTTGGCCAGACCAACGCATTATCCGTGGCACATTGGAAACCATTGCGGACATCGTAGCGAAAGAAGGCGTATTGCGCCAAGCTATGATCGTAGTAAGCCATGTATTAGATAGTGAATACGAATTATCTAAACTCTACGACAAAGGCTTTGCTCACATGTACCGCAGTGCTAAGGACTAATATGATGAAAGAACTAGAAACTGTTGCATCTACGACTGGTGCTAAGAAGAATAGAACGGCTATTCTCTCTGTATCTGAACGAGGTGCAAAGCTAGGTCAACGCATCAAGTCTTTGGTGGCACCCCATGCGGATTGCTTTGAAAAGGAAAACCGGCCCTCTGGTGGTGAGGCTATTTATTTCGACTCCCTTAAAAACCATATTGGACAGATTTTCAAAGATTACGACCAAGTACTGTGTATTATGGCACTCGGTATCGTAGTGCGCATGATTGCACCGTATATTGAGCATAAATCCAAGGATCCTGCAGTAGTCGTAATGGATGAAGTAGGTCACCATGTAATTAGCTTATTGTCTGGTCACCTTGGGGGCGCCAACGAATGGACGCAGTCCATTTCGCTGGCCATCGATGCGGACCCCGTCATTACAACGGCTACGGATGTAAACGGATTGCCAGCGCCTGACGTGTTGGCGCGCCACGAGCATCTATTGGTAGATGACTTCCAAACCTTAATCAATGTAAACTCTGCCATCGTTGGGGGAGAACAGGTTGATTATTATATCGATGAAAGCTTACCTAATGCAGAGCATTTAGAAGAAGCAGCGAAAGCTCATATTGGTGAGCATGGTATGGTTCATATTGTTTCTTTGGGTCGACTTGAGTCTATTCCATGTAAAAATGAAAACGCTGAAGAGGGATTATCTCGAGTTGTAATTACTGATAAAGTAATTGCCGAGTATGGTCATCAATTGATTTTGCGCCCTCGTACCTATACGATGGGCATTGGCTGTCGTCGAGATACGCCAAAGGAGTTAATTCTTGATGCCATTCAACAGTCGCTAGCAGCACATAAGCTTTCACCAAAGAGCCTTGTAACGGCCGCATCGGTCATCGTTAAACAAGATGAAGTAGGCCTCTTAGAGGCTATGCAAATTATGGGGTGGCCTATCGTGTTCTATACACAGGACGAGATGGCACCACTCATCGAACAAGAAGAATTAAAAGAATCTAATTTTGTAAAAGGAACTATAGGAGTAGGAAACGTATGCGAGACAACGGCATTACTAGCGGCCAAGAGCCGAACATTAATACAGCACAAAACAATTTATCCCAAAACAACGGTAGCCATTGCACAGGTAACATCAAAGTAATCGGCATTGGCCCTGGCGATGAAGAGTTTATGACGCCTCAAGCGCGCGAAGCTATCTTAGCAGCTGACCGCGTGGTAGGTTATTTGACATACCTCGACTTGATCAAAGACCTTATCGAAGGTAAAGAGACTGTAGGTACTGCAATGATGCAAGAAGTAGATCGTTGCCAACAAGCAGTTGATTTAGCCGTAGAAGGTCATCAAGTAGTTGTAGTATCCTCTGGTGACTCTGGCGTATACGGCATGGCAGGTCTTGTGTTGGAACTTGCTAATAAAGTACCAGCAGAAAAACGTCCTTCCGTAGATATCGTACCTGGCCTTAGTGCTGTAAACGTTGCAGCATCCGTATTAGGTGCACCATTGATGCATGACTTTGCTGTCATTTCTTTGAGTGACTTGATGACTCCATGGGATCTTATCAAAAAACGTGCTGATCTTTGTGCACAAGGTGATATGGTTATTTCCTTGTACAACCCACGCAGTAAAAAACGTGTTACACACTTAGATGAAGTTCGCGAAATCGTTCTTAAATACCGCGACCCTAAAACACCTGTTGGTATCGTGCAAAAAGCAGGTCGTCCAGGTCAACATATGGTAATCTCTGATCTTGAAAACTTCACAAATGAAGAAGTAGATATGCAAACACTTGTTATCATCGGTAATAGCCAAACCTATGTTGAAAATGGTCGCATGATTACACCTCGAGGCTACAAATTATGATTTGGGTCATCGCTGGTACCTTGGATGGCCGCACCTTAGCGGTAGAAATCCAAAAACGGACTGGTGAAGATGTGCTCGTTACGGTTGTAAGCCAATATGGTGCAGAGCTTGCTGCCCATAAAGGCATTACCGTACATACGGGCCGTCTTGACCAAGAGGCGATGCAAAAATTGATTAAAAAGCACAATGTGCGTCTCTTAATCGATGCAAGTCATCCGTATGCTGCTATCGTTACGGCTACGGCTCAAGATGCAGCAAAAGCTGAAGGTATTCCTTTTGTTCGTTTTGAACGTAAAGAGGTACCATTGCCAGATTATGATAAATTGCATATCGTAGTGGACGAAGTAGAAGCAGCTAATCTAGCAGGCAAATTAGCGAAGGAAAATAATAACCATGTGTATTTGACTACAGGTAGTAAAACAATGCACATCTTTGCTAAATCTGAAGCCTTGCAAGATTGCGAAGTATGGACCCGCATTTTGCCTACCGCAGAGGTGTTACAAATGATGGAAGACCTCAATGTGAGTCCAAAACGCATTGTTGCTGTGCAAGGTCCATTTTCTTACGATATGAACCGCATCATGTTCCACGATACGAAGGCGAGCGTTGTAGTTATGAAAAACTCTGGCCTTGTAGGTGGTGCTGATACAAAATTACAAGCCGCTATGGATCTCGGCATCCATGTTATTGTTATCGATCGTCCACGTGTTAAGATTGAAAGCCACGTGGTATCATCTAATGATGAATTTTTCAAATTATGGGAGGACACTAATGGATTACGTTAAAAATCCTAAAGCCATTGAAGATAAAAGTATGGAAATCATTTACGATTATGTAAAAGATTTGGGTTTAACAGATGATGAAGTACGCGTAGTATCTCGTACTGTACATGCTTCTGGTGATGTTGAATACGCTCAACTCGTAAAAATGAGCCCTGATGCTGTTCAAAAAGGTATCGAAGCATTAGATAATGGTGCAGATATTTACACTGACGTAGAAATGGTTCGCACAGGTATTTCTAAACCAGCTCTTAAGATTCGCGGCAATGAAGTACACTGCTTAATTAAAGACGAAAACGTAGCTAAAATGGCTAAAGAATTAGGCGTGACTCGTTCTATTGCAGCTATGCGTACATTTGGTAAACAATTAGAAGGCCAAATCGTAGCTATCGGTAATGCTCCAACAGCATTGTATGAAGTATTGCGTTTAGCTCTTGAAGAAGGCGTTAAACCAGCTCTTATCATTGGTATCCCTGTAGGCTTCGTAGGTGCTGCAGAATCCAAAGATTACTTGATGGAAGTATCCCCAGTTCCTTACATCACTGTAAAAGGCAACAAAGGTGGTAGCCCAATCGCAGCTTCCGTATGTAATGCATTGCTTTATACAGATGTAAAACGCAATGACATGCTCTTCGTAGAAGGCAAAGAGTCTAAATAATACAAAACCCGAATCGTATGTTAGTAGTTTTTTGCGATTCGGGTTTTACTGTATATTTTTAAGTACCACCAGTTAAAAGTAAAATCTTTTTACTAGCAAAGGTATAGTCTTTTTTTAGATACTACCAGTTAAAAGTAAATTTTTTACTAGCAAAGGTATAGTCTTTTTTAGATACTACCAGTTAAAAGTAAATGTATTAGCCTGTAATGTTATCTTTTTACAGATACTACCAGTTAAAAATAAATATTTTTAACTGGTAGTACCTCTATAATAGGTGGTACTATGTCTGAAAATTTAGGATTTTCAAAATAACGTATTTGATATATGAAGATCTGGAGAGGGGGTTCGTATGGCATCAATTAATGAACGAAAATTATTTCGATTATCGGTTATCATTTTTTTAATAGTTGCTGTTGTAGCTAGCATGATTATCTCCCTTATTTGGGGTTCTACACCGGTGTCAATAACGGAGATTTGGCATACATTGTGGGCTAGTGAGCTAACAGATACATCATCACAAATTATTTGGAATATTCGCTTGCCCCGTAATATTGTGGCTGCTTTGGTAGGGGCCTGTCTTGCTGTTTCTGGTGCTATCCTACAAGCGGTTATGAAAAACCCACTGGCAGATCCACAAATTGTAGGGGTGTCCTCAGGTGCAGGCCTTGCTGGTGTTATTGTATTAATTTTATTCCCTGGTTATGATTATATCGTTCCTCTCGTAGCCTTCTTAGGTGCGATGGGGGCGGCCCTTATGGTGTATGCATTAGCTTGGAAGAATGGGGTGCGACCTAGTCGCATTATCTTAGCCGGTGTAGCAGTAGCTGCTTTTTTAGGTTCTGGTATATCAGCACTTCTCGTATTTTACGGGGATCGTGTACAAGGTGCTTTACTGTGGATGGTAGGTGGCCTATCGGCTCGTAGCTGGCCTCAGGTTGAGGTTTTATTCCCGTACGCCATGATAGGTCTTTTCTTAGCTTGCTTGGGTGCTAAACGACTTACTATTTTAAGCCTCGGCGATGAAACGGCAAAAGGACTAGGCCTTAAGGTGGAACAAACTCGCTTTATGATGACTGCCGTAGCAGCTTTATTGGCGGCCGGTGCTGTAAGTATTGCAGGCCTCATTGGATTCGTAGGCCTTGTGATTCCGCATATGCTACGTCTTATTATCGGCAATGATTATGCCTATCTATTACCAGGCTCTGCGCTGTTAGGAGCCTTTGTCCTCGTTGTAAGCGACACCGTAGGGCGCGTCCTCATGAGTCCTATTGAAATTCCTGTAGGTATTATCATGGCCTTCTTCGGAGCGCCGTTCTTCTTGTATCTATTAAGGAGGGATAGCTGATGAGTACAAATAATTCTGCTATTGCTGTAAAACAGCTATCCGTAACCCTTGGTGATCGTCAGATTTTACATGATATCAATGTATCAGTCCCAGTTGGGAAAATAACAACCTTAATAGGTCCGAATGGTTGTGGTAAAAGTACGCTATTACGGTCTATGATTGGATATATCCATAGTCCCCGTGAATGTGTAACAATACTAGGAAAATCATTACAGTCCTATTCTCAAAGTGATTTAGCACGACAAATGGCTTTTTTGCCACAGGTTCCCAATATGCCAAAGGATATGACTGTCGAAGAACTTGTTTATTGTGGACGATATCCATACCAAACCTGGTGGAAAAACACAGCTAAAGAGGATAGAGAAATCGCAGATTATGCACTGTCGATTACGAAAACAGATCATCTTCGTCATCAATTGATTCCATCTTTATCTGGTGGTGAGCGCCAACGCGTTTGGATTGCTATGGCGCTAGCTCAAGAACCAAAGCTTTTAGTACTTGATGAACCTACAACGTATTTAGATATTAATCATCAATTAGAGATTATGGAACTGTTAAAACGGCTCAATAAGGAGCAAGGTTTAACAGTTCTCATGGTGCTACATGATTTAACACAAGCAGTACAATATTCTGATTACATGGCTGTTATCAAAGAAGGACACTTGATTGCAGCAGGGGATACAAAGGATATTACCTCTGATTCATTATTTAAAGAGGTGTTCTCTGTAGATGTACAAGTTGATAACTTTGATAATAAACTATACGTACGTGTAAAAGGTTTATTATAGGTGCTTTCATAAAAATAAAGGGACTATAACTAGAATGTTAAATGCATTCTGTTATAGTCCCTTTATTTAGTTTAAAATGTAACGTCTATGCCGTATGCTTCTTTCACGAGGCGAGCCATAGCTTCAGGTGTTTGAAGACCTGGATTTAATAGGAATAGTTTAGATGGTAGATATACTACGCGGTTATTTTGAACTGCTTTCAAGTTAGCCCAGGCAGGATTATCTGTCATGGCTTTTTTCATAGCTTTAGTAATTTCTTCTTCTTTACCCATGGTAACGACGAAGATAATATCTGGGTTGTCTGCAGTCAACGTTTCAAGGGAGTATGGTACGGTTTTATCCTTAGCTGTACCATCTAGGTGAGCTGTAACAACATTTGTCATACCTAGCTCTTTTACCATAGAAGCAGTAACTGCTTCGTCAGTTTCAGCAGTCACACCTTTGCCTGTAGCACGTAATACAGCTACACGTGCAGGTTGTTGGTTTTTCACTGAATCTTTTACCTTAGCAATATTATTTTCGTAATTAGCGATAACTGTTTTAGCTTTATCCTGATGATTAGTTAATTCACCAAGGAATGTTAATAGTGGTACATTGTCCTTGATGCCATCATAATCAAATAATACTGTTGGAATATTGTTAGCCTGTAATTGAGATTCATATTTTTTATGTTGATTTACTAAACCTAATACTACATCTGGCTTCAATCCTAATAGTTGTTCCATATTAATATTAGCAGTTTGACCTAAAGCTGGTAGAGCTTCAAGTTCGGGATCTAACTTATCTGTTGTATTGGCACGACTTATGGATTTACCATCTACAGCATATAGCATAGATAACACGGAATTAGATAATACTGCAATTCTTTGAGGATCCTTTGGTACTGTATAGGTTTGACCGTTAAAGGTTAATTCCTTTGTAGTAGCAGAAGAGCTGGATGTGGATTTACCACACCCAGCTAGTGCTAGTACAATCATAACCAAAGCGATACTACCAAGTAGTAGTTTTTTCATGATGTACTCCTATGTACGTTATATAACGATACTAGTTAAATTTTAGATTGATTATTTTTGTAATGCGTCCCAAGATTCGTTAGCACGTTCAACGAATAAGTTACGGATGTTAGGGTTTTCACCTAAGCCATGGATGTAAGTGTCAACTTTGAAGCCTTCTTTTTGAAGGATGGATTTATGGGAATCTGGTTCGGCACCAGCCATGTCGTTGTTTGCATGGTCGCCAGCAACCATCATGAATGGCATCAATGTAACATGTTTAATACCATGTAATTTCAATTGAGGGATAACTTGTTCAAGATTTGGAGTACCTTCTACTGTGTAGATAAATACATTTTTCATACCAAGAGTATGGATACGGTCTTGAATTACAGAATAATAAGCATTGGAAGGATCTGGAGTACCATGAGCCATGATAAGAAGAGCGTCTTCTTTGCCTAATTTAGGGAACTGAGATTGAACAGCTTTTAATGTTTCAATAACTTGGTCAGTTTGGTTTTCTTGACCCATCCAGTACATAAGAGATGTACCAAGTGTCATTTTTTTGAAATTATCTTTGTACAAATTATATACTGCTGCATCGTAGTTGTATTCCATACCAGGAATTACATCAAGGGATGCTAATGCAACGCGAGTGTAACCGTCTTTTTTAAGTTCAGCCAAAGCTTCTTCAGGAGTTGGGTAAGTAATACCTTCTTTTTGTTGGATACGATCACGAATAATATGGCTTGTGAAAGCTGTAACTACTTTTGTGTTTGGATGAGCTGCTTTAATAGCATCTACAGTTGCATCGATTGTTTTCGCACGAGTATCTTTATAAGTTGTACCAAAGCTCATAACAACCATAGCATCTTTGTTTGGCAAGTTTTGTAAAGCTTCTGTATTGTGTGTACGAACACCAATTGCAGCAGCTTCTTTCAATGCTGGAGTAGGATCTTTTACTTCATCATTTAATTGGTATGCAGCGTGACCAAGCACAGGAGCACCAAATGTCAATGCGAAAGCCGCTAATGCAGCAGAAACTGTTAATGCACGTTTTTTTACACTAAACATAAGTGAATCACCTCATTAAACAACATCATCTGACTATGCAGACATAACTATAAATCTATAAATCAATCGTAGCAACCTAGGGTATGTATGTCAATAAACCCCATACCCCTAGAAGTATAGGAAAAATAAGGGTTTTTCAAGAAATTTATGTGATGAATATAGTATAGTATTAGCTTTTATAATTATATTCTTTTTGGTTATAAGGATATGAATGTGTGAATATATGAGTAGTTCTATTCCTTATTAAATAAAAATTTTGATATTATTTCTCATTGACTTATATTCGTGAATCTTGTACTATTATTACATAGTAGTTGATAACAATTTTCAGTTATGGAGGTTGTATCATGTATGAGCGATATGGAGGTCACATATGAAAGGCATAATTATTGCATCCTTTGGATCAATTTATCAAGATGCTGTGGAGAAATCCATCGGCAGTATAGAGAAAAAAGTACGTTCCATGTATAGCGATATGGAGGTACGCCGTGTATTCTTATCTGATGCATTAGTAGAGAAGTGGAACGAGAAATACGATGATAAGATTTCTTCTTTCACAGAGGCTATGCAGGATTTTGCTCGCATGGGCATCGATGAGGTATACATTCAACCTGTAACATTGGTAGCAGATCAGTGTTACCAACAAATGCGTAAACAAGCATTAAAGTTTTTACATAGCAATGAATATGGTTTCACACAAGTGAATATTGGTAAACCATTGCTTACATCATTAGGTGTAAAGAATTATGCCGATGATTATGAAGCTACATTAGAAAGCATAGTGCGTCATGTTAATACAAAGGCGCTTAATAAATCTGTAGTGCTCATGGCAAATGGTCAAAATCAATTAGAGTTCAGTACATTACAATTAAAAGCTATGTATGGGGCTGCACCAAATGTAGTAGTATTTACCACAAATGGTTTCCCTACATTTAAACAAGCGCTTACATTATTAGACCGTATGGGCCATAAAGATTTATTAGTAGTACCATTAGCTCTTATTGGTTCTACACATTTAATGGACTATCTCGGCGGTGACCGTTCTGATTCTATTTATGCATTGTTAGCTGAAGAAGGATACAATGTAGATATTTGGAATGAAGGTCTTGGTGAAAATCCTTACGTACAAGATTTATTCTTGAAACATTTAGGTCAAGCGATCCGTATGTCCGACCGGAAGCGTCCCATACCCCGTGAATCTGTAAAACCTGTTATGACAAACTCTCGCATGGAAGCGCGAGGTATGATTTCTTAATTTAGTCTCTCACATAATTAGACATACATCTCATCACACTCCTTTACATAAGTAAAAGTCCTCCTTGTTGGAAATCCAATGAGGAGGATTTTTACTTTTACTATGAAAGATATTTATAATATCTATTTTATACGTCCCATGGTATGCCCCTAATGTGTCGACTATGGTATGATTAAGATACATTATTAGTTAGATAAGGAGACTTCCATGAAACAAGCTATTTTAGTTGTTGCCTTTGGGTCCACTGTTGACAGTGCTCGTGAACATAATATTGACTCCGTTGCGGAGTATATCCGTAAATCCTATCCCGACTATACGGTGGAATTAGCATTTTCCTCTCGTATTATCGTTAAGCGGTTGCGTGAACGAGGGATTGAGATTCCTACTGAGCAAGGTGCATTAGAAAACCTTATTAAGAAGGCTATACACATATTTATGTGCAGCCCCTACATTTTACAGGTGGTGAAGAGTTTGATAAGTTGAAAAATAATATTCTCGCTCATGAAGGGGAGGGTCAATTGGAAGTATTGCGCGTAGGTAGACCTCTCGTATACTACATGGGCCAAGAAGAGCATCCTGATGATTATCAAATCTTGATTGATCATTTTATTAAGCCACTTAATATCTCCAAAGATGATGGTTTGTTATTGGTCGGTCATGGTGGGCTTGGTTCTGGTAACTCCTCATATGGTAATTTACAGTTTAAATTAATTCGTGATGGACTTACGAATGTGCGTGTTGCAGTGCTAGAAAATGCACCATATGTGGCAGATGTAGCTATGCCTTGGGAATGGCTCGATGGCAAACGGCCAAACACAATTTATGTGCACCCCTTATTGTTAGTACTTGGGGATCATGCACAAAATGATTTATTTGGTGATGAAGAGGATAGCGTTGTCAATGAACTTGCTGGGGCAGGTTATGAAGTTAAACCAATTCATAGTGCTCTTGGTGAATATGAAGCAATTCATGATATCTTCCGTCAACATGTGCAGGATTGTATCGATGATTTGTATGGTAAACGTAGTCCACATCGTCCTGCAATTCCAAATATTAAATAGTATCTTTGTATATCTTGTATAAATTAGTTATAATAAAAGATATGAAATTTATAAATAGATTGTAACTATAAGAATAGGAGAACCCCATGAAAGGTAAATTATATGGCATTGGCGTAGGCCCTGGTGATTCTGAATTGATGACTGTGAAAGCTGCTCGCATCGTAGGTGAAGCAGATATTATCATCACACCTAAAACAGAAAAGAAAGATGGTTCTGTAGCACTTAATATTGCATCCCCATACATTCAAGAACATACAGAAATCGTTCCTGTAGTATTCCCAATGGTATTGGATGATGCTACACAAGAGGAAGGCTGGCAAGAAGCAAAACGCATTATCTTGTCCTACTTAGATCAAGGTAAAAGCGTTGTATTCTTAACATTGGGCGACCCTATGTTCTACAGCACATACATGTATGTATATCGTTTGATCGAAAATACAGGTCATGAAATCGAAACAATCCCTGGCGTTACTGCATTCTGTGCTATTGGTTCTCACCTTGGTTATCCAATCGTAGAGAAAGAAGAAGTACTAGCTATCGTTCCTGCTACAGCACCTAAAGAAAAAATTGATGCTGTATTAGCCGTAGCTGATGATGCGGTAATCATGAAAGTATATAAAAACTTTGATGAAGTACAAGAAACATTGCTTAAACACGATATGGCAGATGATGCGGTTATGATTAGCCGTGTAGGTTTGCCTGATGAGCAAGTATATGTAGGTCTAGATAATATGCCTAAAGATACTAAACTCAACTACTTATCTACAATCCTTGCAAAACGTAAGGACCGTTAACAAATACGTCGTATTACGAGGTAATATCTATGAACACAGTACAGATTCCACGTGTTGTCATTGCAGGCACAAACTCTGGTGTAGGTAAAACAACAATCGTAGCGGGCTTATTGGCTGCTTATGCAAATGGTGGACGTATGGTGCAATCCTTTAAAGTGGGCCCGGATTATATTGATCCGGGCTTTCATAAAATTGCATCCGGTCGTGACAGCTACAATTTAGATACGTGGCTCGTGCCACCTCACAAATTAAATCCTTTCTTTGCTACCATGGCAAATGGTGTAGACCTTGCTATTATCGAAGGTGTTATGGGCTTGTATGATGGCGGTCGAGAAGGGGTTAGTTCCACTGCCCAAATTGCTAAACAATTGAATGCTCCCGTTGTGCTTGTTATCGATTGTAAGGCGATGGGTGAAAGTGCAGCAGCCATTGCTAAAGGATTCCGTGATTATGACCCAGAGGTAAACTTTGGTGGTGTTATTCTTAACCGCTTAGGATCTGCTAATCATGAGCGCATGGTTCGTGAAGGCATGGCCAAGATTGGTGTTCCAGTTATTGGTGCTATTTATCGCGATGACCGTATGCACTCTCCTGAGCGTCATTTAGGTCTCACACCGGTTACCGAAATTGATCCAACAGAGGCTATAAATACGATTCGTGAAGCCGTTGAAAAAATGGTGAATCTCGATCAATTATTAGCGATTGCATCTAGTGCACCAAGTATTGAATTACCAGATGCAGTTGATCCTAAGTCTATTGAAAAACGCGTGAAAATCGGTGTAGCCTATGATGAGGCGTTCTCTTTCTACTATCCTGCAAGTTTAGCAGCATTAGAGGAGAAGGGGGCGGAAATCGTATACTTTAGCCCGCTTAATGACTTTGAAGTTCCTGATGTAGACGGCCTAGTATTTGGCGGTGGTTTCCCTGAAATGTTCTTGTTCCAACTCTCTAGTAATGAGTCAATGAAGGAGTCTATCCGTCAAGCTAACGAAAAAGGTATGCCTATTTATGCTGAATGTGGTGGCCTTATGTATTTATGTGAAAGTATCCACGATTTTGAGGGTACCGTATATGATACGGTAGGTATTGTACCGGCTAATTGCATTATGCAACAAAAGTTGCAAAAAGTAGGGTATGTTACGGCTACAGCTAAGCGAGATACCTTGTTAGGTGCTACTGATACATCTCTTCGTGGTCATGAGTTCCATTTCTCTACTATGGAGCCGACTGTAGAGGACTTCCCATGGGCATTCCACTTAGAAGGTGGCCGCAAACCTCAATCCTATGATGGTGGCTTTGCCACAGATAATGTATTAGCATCGTATTTACATTTGAATTTTGCTGGTTCTGATGAAGGAGCACAACATTTCATTGATATATGCGCTAAGTATAAAGCTAAAAGGAGCTAATTATGAGTGAACGAGGCTTAATTTTAGTTAATACTGGCAATGGTAAAGGTAAAACAACAGCAGCCTTAGGCGTGGCATTACGCGCTGTTGGCCAAGGTCTTAAGGTTTTAATCTTACAATTTATTAAAAGTGGTAATGGCTATGGCGAACTAGCAGGTCTTTCTAAATTAGGGGACCAAGTAGAAATTCGTTCCATGGGTAAGGGCTTTATTTACTATAAACGAGATGAAGTAGGCGAGGCTGAATTGGCACGGCACAAAGAGGCAGCTCAAAAGGCTTGGCACACATTAGTGGAAGAAGTAAATTCAGATCGATGGGACCTCATCATTATGGATGAAATCAATAATGCCATTAATTATGAGCTTATTGATGTGAATTCTGTGGTAGATATGCTTAAACATAAACCTGAGCGCTTACACGTTATTTTAACGGGCCGTTATGCTAAACCTGAAATCATTGATGTGGCTGATACGGTAACAGAAATGAAGGTAGTAAAGCATGCCTATGAGAAAGGTATTAAAGCTGCTAAGGGGATTGAGTTTTAGTTTAAGTGGCATAAGAATAATTAAATCTAAAATTTTCGAAAAAGTTCTTGCTAAAAGTATATCGAAAATGTATAATATAGTCATAAGCACAAGGTGCTAAATATTCTTGACATTAAGTATGTATATAAGACTAACCAGGAGGTTAACTATGGCTGTACATGATTACATTAAATCCGGCGATTTCGCTACTGAAAAACACGTTCCTGTTATCGAAACTGTTGACACTGTAAAAGCAGGTGAAACTTTCCACGTAACATTGTCCGTTGGTAAAGACATTGCACATCCTAACACTGTAGAACATCACATTGAATGGATCAAATTGTACTTCGTAGCTGAAGGTACTCAATTGCCATTCGAAGTTGGTGAAATTTCCTTCAACGTACATGGTGACGGTGCAACTGCAAACGAAGGCCCTGTACATGCAATCTCTGAAGGTTCTTTAGCAGTTTCCTTGAACAAATCTGGTAAATTGATTGCTGTATCCTACTGCAACATCCACGGTTTGTGGGAATCCGAAAAAGAAATTACAGTTGCTTAATTAACTGAATCAACTAATAAAGACCAGCCTTAGGGCTGGTCTTTTTGTATGTAATTTTTTATAATTAACTAATTATTTTAGAGAAAAAACTTGTCCGCACTCAAAAGAGTTTTGTTTTTATATAGTGGATAGATTGCCTTATATCCCTTTACAGTGCTATTTGTTTATGGTAAAGTATATGCATATTGATTTTTAGTAGAATAAGTTAAATGAGGGATTATTGTGGCCTTAATCGTTAAAAAGTTTGGTGGCAGTTCCGTAGCTACACCAGAAAAAATATTTAATATTGTTGATCGCGTCCTTCGTGAGAAGAAAGAAGACGATAAAATCGTTATTGTTGTATCTGCTATGGGCGATACAACAGATGACTTAGTAGCATTAGCTAAAGAGGTAACATCTAAGCCTTATGGCCGTGAAATGGACCGCTTGTTATCTACAGGTGAGCAAGTAACGATTGCATTGATGGCGATGGCTTTCAACGAACGTGGTCATAAAGCGATGTCCTTAACAGGTGACCAAGCAGGTATTACAAGTAGTGATACCTTTAATAAAGGCCGCATTTTGGGCGTTGATCCAAATCGCGTGTTTGAAGCTTTGGATGAAGGCAATATTGTAGTAGTTGCTGGTTTCCAAGGTATTACTGAATATGGTGACATGGTTACTTTAGGCCGTGGTGGCTCCGATACAACTGCTGTTGCGTTGGCCGGTGCTATGAAAGCTGATGTGTGTGAAATCTTCACAGACGTTGAAGGTGTTTACTCTACAGACCCTCGCGTTGCAAAAGAGGCTTTCAAATTAGAAGAAGTAACATATGGCGAAATGCTTGAGATGGCACGTCTTGGTGCAGGTGTAATGCAACCTCGCGCCGTAGAAATGGGTTTCCGTTATGGTGTACCTATTCACGTACGTTCAACATTTAGTGACAATACAGGTACTATTATTCGGGAGGATTATACTGTGGAAGCAAATAAACACGTAATTACTGGCGTAGCTGACGATACTAATACAGCAAAAGTAGCCCTTGTAGGCGTTGAAAATAAACCAGGTGTGGCAGCAACTGTATTCAAAGCATTGGCTGCAAAAAATGTGGACGTTGATATGATTGTTCAATCTATCCGTGCCGTAGGCGAACCAAAAACTGACCTTATCTTTACGGTAGCGATGGATGATGTTGTACTCGCTCGTGAAGTATTAGAAGAATTGCAAAAAACTGTTGGCATTGAAGCTGTAAATATTGACGAAAGAATGGCTAAGGTTTCTATCATCGGTGCAGGTATGTTAGGTCAACCAGGCGTAGCTGCTCAAATGTTTGATATCTTGAGCCAAGAAGGCATCAACATTGAAATCATTTCTACTTCTGAAATTAGTATTTCTTGCCTTGTTGCTGAAGACCGTGTTAAAGATGCGGTTCGTGTAATTCACAACGGCTTATTGTTAGACCAAAGAGGTTAATTCATGGATAGTCTACGTAGTTTTATGGATGAAATGCTTAATGACCAAGGTCGTAAGGAAGGTTTCATTAGCGATCTACTAGGAAATCTTAAAAATCAGCCTATTCCAACATTGGAGCAAGCTCAAACTGGTTATACTACAGTAAGTAATTTACACGGCATATTCTATGATTATGATAAGGCCGAAGTTACTATTTCTTATAAGGTAGTACCGGATATGTATCCACCATATACATTGAGCTTTGTACAGTTCCAAGCTGTGTTAGAAGGCTTATTAACCTTGCGCCGCAATCAAAAGTGGCAAATGCAACATAATAAATAAAATGAACCCCATAGGCGCTGTGCCTGTGGGGTTTTGTATTTCGATAATTATTCTTAACATCTATATATAGGGTCGTCGATATGTTATAATAAATTGTTAGCATAAAATTAATTATATTTATATAGAAAGAAGGGACAGCATGGAAATAAATAAGGTTTATTCTGGCTTTCGCCTTGACCGCATTGAGCGCATTGATGAAATCAATGGTACCGCTTATGAAATGAAGCACGAAAAATCTGGTGCTCGTTTAATTTATATCGATTCACCAGATTCTAATAAAGTATTCAATATTGCTTTTAGAACAACACCTCATAATAGCACAGGTGTGGCACATATTATGGAGCACTCTGTTCTATGTGGTTCTCGCAAATTCCCATTAAAAGAGCCATTTGTTGAACTTGTAAAAGGTTCTTTAAATACGTTCCTAAATGCTATGACATATCCGGATAAAACGATGTATCCTGTAGCGAGTAAGAACGATAAAGACTTCCATAATTTGATGGACGTATATCTTGATGCTGTATTCTACCCACGTGTTCGTGAAGATGCAGAAATCGTAATGCAAGAGGGTTGGCATTATGAGCTCGAAAATGCAGACGATGAACTTACTTACAAAGGTGTTGTGTTCAATGAGATGAAAGGTGTTTACTCATCTCCTGACTCTGTATTAGAACGCCAAATGATGCGTGATCTTTTCCCAGATACTACTTATGGCGTTGACTCTGGTGGGGATCCTGATTATATTACAGATTTAACATATGAAGAATTCCAAGAGTTCTACCGTGTTCACTATCATCCATCCAATAGTTATATCTTTTTGTATGGTGATATGAATATTGAAGAGCAATTAGCATTCTTGAATGATGAGTACTTAAGTCATTTTGATAGTATCGATGTTCATACAGAGGTAGCTCTACAAGCTCCATTTACAGAAGGAAAAGTAGTGAGCTATCCATATAGCGTAGGTTCTGAGGAGCCAACAGATAATCGTACATTGCATTCCTTTGCGTATGTATTGCCTGATGTAACACCTGAACATAGCTTGGCATTTGAAGTGTTAACACATGCTTTGTTAACATCTCCTGCAGCACCTCTTAAACAGGCGTTGGTGAAAGCTGGTATCGGATCTGATATTAGTGGTTATTACTTAGATAGCATTCGTCAACCTATGTGGACAGTACAAGCTACAGGTTCTAATCTAGATAAACAAGCTGACTTGCAACGTATTGTAGAGTCCACATTACAAGAATTATGTGATAAAGGCTTAGATAAAGAATTATTAGAAGCTTCTTTAAATAGCATTGAATTTGCTCTTCGTGAAAGTGATTTTGGTGGTCGTCCTATCGGTTTAGCTTATATTATTCGCATGATGGATAATTGGCTATACGATAATGATCCATTGGAACTATTACACTATGAAGAGGCATTATCTAATATTCGAAAGGGCTTAACTGGTACATACTTTGAAGATTTAATTCGTCATTCCATCTTGAATAATAACCATAAAGTTCTTGTATCTATTTATCCTGAACGTGGTCTTCAAGAACGTAAAGATGCAGAGGTTAAAGAACATTTAGCTACTGTAAAAGCTAATATGACCTCTGAAGAGATTGACGCAATTGTAGAGCAAACAAAACGCCTAAAAATTCGTCAAGAAACTCCAGATAGCGATGAAGCTCTAGCGTCTATTCCTTTGCTCGAGTTGTCTGATTTAAATCCTAATATTGAAGCTGTAGAACGCCGTGAAAGTAAAATTGGTAATACTACAGTACATTTTGTACCTACTTTCACAAAGGGTATCAATTATGTAGGATTGTACTTTAAATTGAACTGCCTCACTGAGGAGGAACTATTCTACGCTGATATTTTAAGTGATATCCTCGGTCGTATTGATACATCTGAACGCGGTTATGAAGCACTGGCTAAAGATATTAATATGAATTTAGGTGGATTAAGTTCTGATATTACGGCCATCAGCAAAGATGGTAAGCGTGACGAATTTACGCCTCTTATGATTGTGCGTGCGAAAGCATTACATTCTAAACTACCTGATTTATGTCGCTTGATTAATGAAGTAGTTCAAAAAGCAGATTATAGCGATGATCAACGTTTGACTGAACTTGTTCAAGAAAGCAAAGCTATATGGGATAATGAAGCATTCCGCCGTGGTAATTCCATCGTGAGTCAACGCGTTATGGCTCAAGTTTCTGCAGTTGGCAAGTTTAGAGATAATGGTAATTTAGGATATTATCAAAAAATTAGCGAACTAGCATCTAATCCTGCAGCATTGCCACTTTTACCAGAGAAATTAGCCGAAGTGGCTCGTAAGATATTCCGCGCTAACAATGTAGATATTATGTTTGTTGGGGAAGAAGGCGAATTAGAAGCCTTTGAAAACCTTATGAAACCTTTCGTTGAAACTTGGGATGCTACAGAATTAAGCAATGATGTATTACAAATCACTCGTCTATCTGGCAATGATGGTATCGTTACAGCTGGTAAGGTTCAATACGTAGCACAAGGTGGTAATTTTATCGATCATGGTTTCAAACATGTTGGTCCAATGAGCGTGTTAGAAACGATTTTACGTTATGAATACCTTTGGATTCGTATTCGTGTACAAGGTGGTGCTTACGGAGCATTTGCTAATTTCTATGATGATGGCAATATGATTTTCTGCAGTTATCGCGATCCTAACTTGTTGGAAACTTTGAATGTATATAAAGAGTTGCCTCAATACCTTCGTGACTTCACATTGACTGATCGTGAAATGCGTAAGTATATTATCGGTACTATGAGTTCTCTAGACTTGCCTATGACACCTGCATTGCGTGGACCACGTGCAATGGGGATGTACTTCAGCGGTGCTAAATTAGAGGACAAAGTAGAGTTCCGTAAACAAGTAATCGCATGTAAGCCAGAAGATATTGTTGCACTAGCAGATGTGGTAGAACCTGTATTGAATGATAATCACATTTGCACAATGGGTAACGAACAAAAAATTAGAGATGCTGGTAATGTGTTTGATAACATTGTGTCTTTAGGATAAATAAGTTTATAACTATAGATGTTATTGCTTTATTGCTTTAGATTCTACTTTGACATATCTTCGGATCTATAAGTGGCATATTCATAATGGATATGCCACTTGTTTTCTACTATAGGAGAGTTCTAATGAAAGGTAGATTTGCGCCTAGTCCAACAGGATATATTCATCTTGGTAACGTGTGGATAGCACTTTTATCATATATCTCCACACGCCAACAAAAAGGAACGTATGTTGTACGTATGGAGGATATAGACCTACAACGGTCAAAACGAGAGCTAGGGGAAGCTTTACTAGATGATTTAGAATGGCTTGGCTTTGAATGGGATGAAGGTCCACGTGTAGGGGGCCCTGAACAATCATATTGGCAAAGTGAAAGACAAATATACTATGCGGACATTTTAGAACATCTTGCATTAGAAAAACTAATTTACCCTTGCTTTTGTAATAGAGCGAGACTACAATCTATAGCCTCTGCACCTCATGTAGGAGAAGTGGTGCATCGTTATGATGGAAAATGTCGACATTTACGTGATTTTGAAATACAAGAGTTATGTAATAGTAAAGAACCATCCTTGCGCCTTGCTATAGATTCTTGTGATCTTGAGTTTGATGATCGATGGCAAGGTAAGCAGCATATTCATTTGGAAGGTGAACTAGATGATTATGTATTACGTCGTGGTGATGGTATGTACGCATATAATTTGGCAGTTGTATTAGATGATATAGCTATGGGAATCACTGAAGTGATTCGAGGCGATGATTTACTCGATACAACGGGGAAGCAATTATATTTGTATAACACATTACAACAATGCTATCCCCATAAGAATATAGTGGTTCCTAAGTATGGTCATGCTCCACTTTTGGTAGATACAGATGGCCATAGACTTTCTAAACGCCAAAAGAGTATTACAATCCGCGAATTAAGAGAACAGCAATGGTCAGCATCTAGAATTTTAGGAGAGTTAGCTGTTGCAGGGGGGCTTATAGATGGTGCTAAGTATAGTCATCCACAAATAAGCCTTTCTGATTTAATTCATTTAGATCTATCGGCTCCTAGTTTGAGTCAAAAAACAATTGTCATTGAATGATAATAGATACATTGATTTTAGTTCTAAAATGTTTGCTAAAAGCGTATAATTCTTTAACTATAAAATTCGATACATTACATTGACAAAATTCGATATTTATTTATAATAGTATGTAAGAGGTGGTTGAAATGACAATTCAACAAGCTTTAGATCAAAAGGTGTGGGCCGTTATTGGAGCCACTCATAAAACCGAAAAGTTCGGCTATAAGATTTATAAATGTCTTAAAGATCATGGATATGAAGTATATCCAGTTAATCCTAATGTTGCAGAGATAGATGGAGATAAATGTTACTCTAGTCTTTCTGCACTTCCTGTTGTACCAGCTGTTGTGGATTTTGTTGTACCAGAATCAGCGGGTTTAGCTGCACTTGATGAATGCAAAGAACTTGGCATTCCAACTGTGTGGTTACAACCAGGAGCGGATAAACCATCTGTTGTTGAAAAAGCACATGCTTTAAACTTGCATGTCATTCAAGATTGTGTATTAGTTCAATTACCGTAGGAGGGTATAATGAGCGAATTAAAAGAATTAAAAACTGCTGAATATCAAGATTTAGTAAATCAAGGTGGCGTTACTGTTATTGATTTCTGGGCTCCATGGTGCGGTTATTGCGTACGTATGATGCCAATCATCGAAGAAATTGCAGGTGAGCTTGAAGGTAAAGCTAACTTTGTAAAAGTAAATGCTGACGAAGAACCAGAATTAGCTCGTAATTTACAAGTTGAAGTATTGCCTACATTTGTTATCCTAAAAGATGGCGAAGTAGTAGACCGTAAAATTGGCTTCTTGCCAAAAGGCGATCTTCAAGGTGCTATTGAATCTAAATTCTAATAATCGGAATAAATCTATATAGATAGAGTAAAAAAGACCTCATCAATGTATGTTGAATACATTGATGAGGTTTTTTTCATATTTTCTATAGAAGCAAATAAAAAGTATCGTATAAATATAAAATTAATTTAAAATATAAAATTTTGTTTTACATAATTCAATATTATTAATAACTCAGTATTTAAGCGGGTTGAGAGATATTTTTGGATGAGTAGAAAATGAAACATAAGTTTAACTTATTAATTTTTTTATGGAAGTTTAAAATAATATATGGTAGTATTATGTTAAATATTGTGAATATTTAGTGAAAAAGAGTGCAATATTTAATTTATTTCTTCATTGTGGGGTGAGAGCCACAAATGTTGGGAGGGAACTTAATATGAATAAGGTATTCAAAGTTGTTTGGAGTGCAACTAAGCACGCTTATGTCGTAACGTCTGAGTTGGCTAAGTCACATCAAAAATCTGCAACTACAATTGTAGCTGCAGTTATTTTGGCGGCTAGCTTTTCTGGAGGTGTTGCTAATGCATCCAGCCCTGAGGATTGGGCTAGAGCTGATCTTATTGGTAGCCAAAGATGGTTAACACCTGATCAAAATGCTTGGGGTCATATGCAAGATCAACATCAAGTTGATCCACAACAATTAGACCAACAGCAACAACAACAGCAGCAACAATGGCAACAACAAGAGCCACAGCAGCAACAGCAACAACAGCAACAACGACGTCAACGTCCTCAAGTGCCACAACAACAGCAACAACAACAGCAACAACAACAACAATGGCAACAACAAGTGCCACAACAACAGCAGCAACAACAAATCCCTAAAAAAGGCGGTTCCACTGGTAATACCGTAATTAATAACTACTATACTGTTGTAACTACTGATGTTGAAAATGTTAAGAAAAATACACATAACATTAACGTTGTAAATAAAAAGGTAGATATCAATACTACTAATATTAATACTGTTAATAATAAGGTTGAGAGTGTAAAAACTGACATTAATAAAATCAATGCTAATATTACAAATATCAATGCTAAAGTTGATAAAAATAGCAAAGATATTGAAGGATTAAAAGGTAAAGTCGGCACTCAAATCACTAACATTCAACAAGACATCACAAATATTAACAATAATATTGATGCTAAATTTACTGAAATTAATAACAACATCGATACAAGAATCGATAATAAAATTACTAATATCACAAATAATGTTGTTAATAATGTAAATACTAACATTGATGCTAGTGTAAAAAAACATATTGAAGCTAATAATACTAATATTATTAATCAAGTAAATCAAAATATTAATACTGCAGTTCAAAATAATAACACTACAATTTTGAACAAAGTTGATGAGAAGATTGAAAATAACAACACTACTATTATTAATAATGTTAATAAGGATGTAGATGTTAAGATTAATGATATTAAAACAAATATCAACAATGTTGATATTAAAGTTAACAACAATAAAAAAGCAATTGATAATCTAACTGTTAATGTTAACAATAATAGTAAATCTATTGCTGATTTAACTGCTAAAGTTGAAACTAACACACAAAATATTGATGCTAATAATACTTTCATCATGGAAAACCGTAAATTTATCGGTGATAACAAAAAAGCTATCAACGATAACAAAAAAGCCATCGATGAATTGAAAGGTAAAGTTGGCACAACAATCAATAATATTAACACTACAATTGATAATAAGATTAATGAAAATAATACTAAGATTATCAACGAAGTTAATCATAATGTAGATGTTAAAATCAACGATAGCAAAACTAACATTATTAGTGAAGTTAACAAAACCATTAATTCTTCAATTGAAGCTAACAACACAACTATTATTAATCAAGTAAATACTAACGTTGATAATAAAATTAATGCTGTTAAAGCTGATATTACTAAGATTAATAATTCTGTTACAGATTTAAGTGCTAAAGTAGATGCTAATAAAACAAACATCACCAACAACACTACAAATATCAATAAAAATGCAACTGCAATTACTGAATTAAACACTAAAGTTGATAAACAAGGTAAAGTTTTAGTTGATCATGAAGGTCGCATCCAGGCGCTTGAACAAGACAATAAAACTATTAAAACTGATGTAGCTAACACTCAAAATCAAATTAATATCAACACTAAAGATATTGCTGATTTGAAAGGTAAAGTTGGTCAAAATATTGGTAATGTTCAAGTAGATATTAAAGACATTAAAAACAATATCGCTAATATCAATAATAAAGTTGAAGCTAATACAGTAGCTATTAACAAAGTTGATGTAAAAGTTGATGGTGTTAAAGGCGATTTAAATGGCCTTAAAGACCGTGTAGATCGCCATGACCAACGTTTGGACTACTTACAAGACAATATTGCAGATAACTCTACACGAATCTCTATTGTTGAAGATGGTGTAAAAGCTAATACAAAAGATATTAATGTAGTTGGCACAATTGCAATGGAAAACCGCACACTTATCGGTGCAAACCAAAAAGCTATCGATGAGTTAAAAGGTCATGTTGGCACACAAATTACCAATATTGAAACTACAATCAATAAGAAGATTGAAGCTAATAATACTACAATCATTAACAAAGTAGATGGTAATATTGATGCTAAGATTGAAAAAAATAACACAGTTATTAACAATAACATTAATAATGTAAATGCTAAGACTGAAGTTAATGCTAAAGCGATTGCAGATAATAGTAAACGTATCGATGCTAATTCTGCTCGTATTTCCAATAATGAAAAAGCAATTAACGAGTTGAAAGGCCATGTTGGTACACAAATCACTAACATCGAAAATACAATTACTAATAAGATCAATGAAAACAACACAGTAATTAATAAAACTATCGATAATAAGATTGAAGCTAATAACACTACAATTCTTAATAAAGTAGACAATAACATCGATGTTAAGATTAATGCTAACAACATTAAAGTTGATCAAAAAATTGATGGTGTTAAAGGCGATTTAGATGGTCTTACTAAACGCGTTGCTCAAAACGAAAAAGACATCAATGTAGCTGGCACAATTGCTATTGAAAACCGTACACTTATCGGTGCTAACAAAAAAGCTATTGATGAGTTAAAAGGTCATGTTGGCAATCAAATCACAAATATCGAAAATACAATTACTAATAAAATCAACGAAAACAATACAGTAATTAATAAAACTATCGATAATAAGATTGAAGCTAACAACACTACTATTATCAATAAAGTAGATCAAAATATTGATGCTAAAATCAATGCTAATAACACAACAATCATTAACAAAGTTGATAAAAACATTGATGTGAAAATCAACGAAAATAACACTCAAATTAACAATACAATCAACAAAAAAGTTGGTGATGTAAATGTTAAGATTGATGGCGTTAAAGGTGATTTGGATGGCCTTACTAAACGTGTAGATCGTCATGACCAACGTTTAGACTACTTACAAGGTAATATTGTAGATAACTCTACACGTATTACTGTTGTAGAAGATGGCGTTAAAGCTAATGCTAAAGATATCAATGTAGTTGGCACTATTGCTATGGAAAACCGTCAGTTAATTGGTAATAACAAAGCTGCAATTGATAAAAATGCAAAAGCTATTGATGATTTAAAAGGCAAAGTTGGCACAACAATTAAAAATATCGAAACTACAATTAATAACAAGATTACAGAAAACAATGTAACTATTAATAAAAATATCGATACTAAGATTGAAGCTAACAATATTGTTATCAACCAAAATATTGATAATAAAATCAACAGCAATAATACAACAATCATCAATAAAGTAGACCAAAACATTGATGCTAAAATCAATGCAAATAACACTACTATTCTTAACAAAGTTGATAAAAACATCGATGTAAAAATCAATGAAAATAATACATTAATCAACAATACAATCAATAACAAGATTGGTGATGTAAATGTTAAGATTGATGGCGTTAAAGGTGACTTAAATGGTCTTAAAGGTGATTTGGATGGCCTTAAAGGTCGTGTAGATCGTCATGATCAACGTTTAGACTACTTACAAGATAATATTGCTGATAACTCCACACGTATCTCTGTAGTTGAAGATGGTGTGAAAGCTAATGCAAAAGATATTAATGTAGTTGGTACCATTGCAATGGAAAACCGTCAATTCATTGGCGATAATAAAGTTGCTATTGCAAACAACACTAAAAATATCAACATCAATGCTAAAGCTATTGATGAGTTAAAAGGTCAAGTAGGTCAATCCTCTACAGTTATCAACGATATTAAGAAACAAATTACTAATATCAATGGTAAAGTAGAAAATAACACTACAAATATTGCTAATAACACAACTAATATTGCTAAAAATACAACAGCAATTAACAACGTAAACGTTAAAGTTGATGCTAATGCAAAGGCTATCGTAGATAATAGCAAACGTATTGATGCAACTAATGTGAAAGTAGATGCTAACACTACTAACATTGCTAACAATACAACTGCAATCAACAACGTAAATGTTAAAGTTGATGGTGTTAAAGGTGATTTGGATGGTCTTAAAGGTCGCGTAGATCGTCATGACCAACGTTTAGACTACTTACAAGGCAACATTGTAGATAACTCTACACGTATTACAGCAGTAGAAGATAGTGTTAAAGTAAATACTACTAATATTGCTAATAACAAAAAAGCTATCGATGAATTAAAAGGTCAAGTTGGTAATACAGTTAAGAATATCGAAACTACTATTAATAACAAAATCACTGAAAACAATGTAGTTATTAATAAAAATATCGATGCTAAGATTGAAGCTAACAATACTGTAATTAACCAAAACATCACAAATGCAATTACTGAAAACAACAAGGAAATTAACAATACAATTAACAATGTAAATGTTAAAGTTGACGGTATTAAAGGTGATATTGATGGCTTGAAAGGTCGCGTAGATCGTCATGATCAACGTTTAGACTACTTACAAGATAACATTGTAGATAACTCTACTCGTATTACTGCAGTAGAAGATAGTGTTAAAGTAAACACTACAAATATTGCGAACAATACAACAGCAATCAACAATGTAAATGTAAAAGTTGATGGCCTTAAAGGTGACTTGGATGGTCTTACTAAACGTGTAGATCAAAACGAAAAAGATATCAATGTAGCTGGTACAATTGCTATCGAAAACCGTACATTAATTGGCAATAACAAAGCTGCTATCGACAAAAATACAAAAGCAATCGAAGCATTGAACGGTAAAGTTGGCACTACTATTACTAACATCGAATCTACTATTAATAACAAGATTGAAGCTAACAACACTACAATCCTTAATAAAGTAGATCAAAATATTGATGCTAAGATTACTGCTAATAACACTGTAATTAACCAAAACATTGCTAATGCAATCAATGAAAATAACACAACAATCATTAACAAAGTTGATAAAAACATTGATGTGAAAATCAATGAAAACAATAAGCAAATCAACAACACAATCAATACTAAGATTGGTGATGTAAATGTTAAGATTGATGGCGTTAAAGGTGATGTAGCTGGTCTTACTGCACGTGTAGATCGTCATGATCAACGTTTAGATTACTTACAAGGCAACATTGTAGATAACTCTACACGTATTAGTGCTAATGAAGATGCTATCAAAGCATTAAAAGGCCAAGTTGGTACAACTGTTACTAATGTTGAAAATACAATCAATGCTAAGATTGAAGCAAACAACACAGTAATTAGAAACGATATCAACACTGCCATTACTAATAACAACACTGTTATTAATAAAAACATTGCAACTGCAATCAACGAAAATAACAAAACAATCATTAACAAAGTAGATCAAAATATTGATGCTAAGATTGCTGAAAACAATACAGTAATTAATAACACAATTAACAGCAAAGTTAATGACGTAAATGTTAAAGTTGAAGCTAATGCAAATGCAATTGCTAATAATAGCAAGTCTATTACTGACATCAAAGCAAATGTAGCAAATATTAACAATAAAGTAGAATCTAACACTACAAATATTGCTAATAATACTGCAGCTATTACAAATGTAAGCAAACAAGTTGCAAATAATACAACTAACATTGCTAACAATGCTACAGCTATTGCAAGCATTAGTAAACAAGTTGCTGGTAACACAGCTAACATTACAGATGTAACTGCTAAAGTAAATGCTAATACTGGTCGTATTGAATCTAATACAACTGCTATTAACAACTTAACTGGTAAAGTTGATGCTAACTCTCAAGCTATCGAATCCTTGAAAGGTCAAGTTGGTAAAGGCAATACTACAATCGTTAATGTAGCTCAAAAAGTAGAAAATATTACTCAAAACATTAACGCTCAAAATAGCAACATCCAAGCTAATACTGTAAACATTCAAAATAATACTTCCAATATTAATAACATTAAAGCTAATGTTGTTAACGTTGAAAAGAATGTAAACAATATTAAAGCTGATGTAACAGTAGTAAAAGCTGATATCACAAACATCAATGCTAAAGTTGATCAAAAAATCAATATTGTAAACAACAATATTACTAACGTTAAAAACGATGTGAAGAATATTGATGCTAAAGTTACAAACATTGATAACAAAGTTACTAATATTAACAATAAAGTAACTAATATCGATAGCAGAGTAACTAATATTGATAGCAAGGTAAATGATATTGACGTAAAAGTTAATAACCAAAATACTGTAATTAACAATATCAAAACTGATGTATCTGGCTTGAAAGATCAAGTTGGCAAAAATACTGAAGCAATTAAGAACTTGCAAAATGTAAGTGCTGATGTAAACAAAGTGAAAGAACAAGTTAATGCTAATACTCAAAAAGCAAATGCTAACGAAGAACGCATTAAAAATGTTCAAAGCCAAGTTTCTGTTAATACTGAAGCAATCAAACATAATACTGAAAACATCAATATTAACAAAGCAGCGATCAAACAAAATGCTGAAGCAATTCAAAATACTAATGTAACTGTACAAAAAGTAATCAACAAAGTTGATGAACATAGCAAAGTTATTAACGACGTATCTAAACAAGTTAATACTAATACAACTAATATTGCTAATATCAATAATGTTGTTAACCAAAATACAACTAATATTACAAATGTAACTAACCAAGTTAATACAAACACAAGCAATATTAGCAAAGTAACTAACCAAGTTAATACAAATACTACAAACATCAACACCCTAAATGCTAAAGTAGATACTAATGTTACAAATATTACTAAAGTAGATAATCGTGTAACTGAAGTAGCTAAACAAGTTAATGAAAATGCACAATTAACTAAAGCTGTTGGTACTCTAGCATTAGAAAATCATGAAAAGGTTAGTGTATTAGGTTTACAAGTAAATAAAAATACTCAAGACATTGCTGATGTAAACACTAAAGTTGATGAAAATGTTACATTAACTAAGAACATTGGTGCTATTGCATTAGAAAACAATGAAAAAGTTAATGTATTGGGCTTGCAAGTAAATAAAAATACTCAAGATATCAGTACATTAGCAGAAGCTGCTAATTACAGCTTGAAAGCTTCCAACATTGCATTACAAGATCATGCAACACTTGTTCAACATGATGCACAAATCGCAGAAAACTCTCGCCGCATTAGCAGCGTAGAACGTGATGTTAAAGTTGTAGGTGCTAATGCAGCAGCATTAGCAGCATTGAAACCCATCGAATACCATGAAGGTCAAAAAGCTCAAATTATGGCGGCTGTTGGTACTTACAAAGGTAAAACATCTACTGCATTGGGTGTAGCACATTATGCAAATCCTGATTTATTAATCCATGCTGGTGCTGCTTATGGTGGTGACCATAGCGTAATGGCAAATGCTGGTGTAACAATCGGTATTGGTAATGCTCCTACAGCTCCTAAAGCATCCCCTGCAACTGTAAAAGTTCTTGAGGATCAAGTGGCTGATTTGCAAGCACAAAACAAAGAAATTCGTGAACTTCTTGATAAAGTGATTGCACAACAACCACAACAAGCTCCAAAAGCAGCTGTAAAAACAACTAAATAATATGCCTCCCAACCGATGGGTTACACTATAATCTATCGTAGGTATAGAAACCGCGTAGCAGAAATGCTACGCGGTTTTCTTTTTGTGTGGATTTGTGGTGATTGTCTTCCTATATATCGTTTGATTGAAGTGTTATAGAGCTTATGGGGATATTGTGGTGGGGATTAGACAGATAAAACTAAAATTTGGCCCCTGGTGGTGGGGAGTGGTTGTTATGATTCGATTATTATTTAATTTCGAACATATGTATCTTAGAAAAGAAGAGAAAAATAGAGATTATGAAAGAAAAATATAAAAAAGTGGGATAAAAATGGATTTTTTATTGTGATTGGTGGGGAATTGTGGTAGAATTTACCATATAGTGGTGGATAAGGAATAGTAAAGGGCGGTGATACGTATGTTCATGGGAGAATATAATCACACCATTGATACAAAAGGGCGGATGATTATACCCGCGAAAATACGTGAACAACTAGGCGAAGTATGTATTGTTACTAAGGGCCTAGATAACTGCTTAGCTATTTACACCGAAGAAGCGTGGAAGAAAATTTCTGCAGCTTTACAATCACAATCCTCCACTAAAGCTAGCGTACGTGCCTTAAAACGTTTTGTTTTTGGTAGTGCAGCTGAGCTTGAATATGATAAACAAGGTCGTGTCCTCATTCCTGTACCACTACGTGAATATGCGAGCCTTGATAAACAGGCCGTTATTGTCGGTGCTGGGGATCACGTTGAAATTTGGAGCCGCGAAAAATATGATTACTATGATGATCAAGTGGCTGAAAGTATGGAAGAACTTGTTGAAGGTCTAGAAGGGATTATGTTATAGGAGGCTATGATGGAATTTAATCATACCAGCGTACTTTTACGCGAAACGGTGGACTCCGTCGTAACTAATCCAAAAGGTATCTATGTGGACTGCACCCTGGGTGGTGCAGGACATGCCCATGCTGTGGGCGAGATGCTAGACCCAGAAGGCATGATTATAGGGTTAGATCAAGATGAAGATGCGTTGAGCGTAGCTCGACAGCGTTTATCTGATTTAAATTGTCAGGTATTAACAATACCGACGAACTTTTCCAACTTAAAAGAAGCCCTCCATAATGAGGGCATCTATGAAGTAGATGGATTTATTTTTGATCTTGGCGTATCTAGTTATCAACTAGATACACCGGAGCGGGGCTTTTCATATATGAATGATGGCCCACTCGATATGCGTATGGATAAGGACGCACCATTAACGGCAGAAGAGGTTGTTAATGAATATGATGCTGAAGCATTATTGCAAATTATCCGCGACTATGGGGAAGAGCGATGGGCTAAGCGTATTGTTGAATTCATCATTAATGCACGTCAAGAAAAACGAATTACCACTACTGGTGAGTTAGTTAGAATTATTAAGCAAGCAATACCTGCGAAGGCGCGTCAAGATGGACCACATCCGGCAAAACGGACGTTCCAAGCCATTCGCATTGAAGTAAATAGAGAATTAGCTATCTTGCATGATAGTTTTGTAGATGCTGTATCCATGTTGAAACCAAAGGGGAAAATTGGGGTTATCACATTCCACTCCTTGGAAGATCGAATTACAAAACAAACTTTCAAAGAGTTGAGTACAGCATGTATATGTCCTCCAGAATTGCCAATGTGCGTATGTAACCACAAGGCAGTTGTGAAGGCGAAGAATAAGGCTATAGAGCCGAGTGCAGGGGAGATTGAGGTTAATCCGAGGGCTAGAAGCGCAAAGTTACGCGTAGCCGTCAAGTTGTAGAATTGGAAGGGGTTAGTGTTTATGTTAGCGAGAAAGGCTGTTGTGGGCCAAGTTAAAAGCGATGTGTTGGTCGCTTCACAAGGGAGAAAACGTAGTGCAAATGTGGCTCTAGATTTGAGCCCTATGATGTGGCAGGTTGTATATGGTATTGCTGCATTGGTTGCATTTTTGCTTATCATGATGGTTATGAATGCGTACAGCACAAAATTAGGCTACGAAGTAGTTAAAACACAGCAAGCTGTAGTACAATTAACAAAGGATAATGATGCGTTGGATGTTGAAGTGGCTTCTTTGAAGTCTCCTGTTCGTATTCAACAAATCGCAGAACAACAACTAGGGATGGTTTTGCCTGATTCTTTTGTTTATAGTACAAAAAGCGCTGTTACTGAACGTACTGTACAAGAGAAACAGCAAATTATAGACTAGCAGGCAAAGCAGCTCGTATTGGGCTGCTTTCCTTTGCGTGTAAAGGAGATTGTATATGAAACAATTACAAGATATAGTAAAAACCTTGGAAACACCGCATGTAGAAGGTAATACAGCTGTTGAGGTATTAGATATTACGGCTGATTCTCGTGCAGTAAAAGAAGGTAGCTTATTTATTGCGTTAGATGGTGCCACTGTAGATGGTCATAATTATGTAAATAAAGCCGTCGAAGCTGGTGCTGTAGCAGTACTTGTATCTAAACCAGTAGAGGTAAGTGGCGATGTTTGTGTTATCACTGTAGAGGATACTCGTAAAGCTATGATGGCTTGTGTACCTTATTTCTTTGATTATCCAGCTAATTCCATGCGTATGATCGGCGTTACTGGTACTAATGGTAAAACGACTACAACTCATATGATTCGTCATATTTTGAAAGGCCAAGGCCATAAAGTAGGCGTTATTGGTACCGTTCATATTATGATTGGTGATACATCCTATCCAATTCACAATACAACACCTGATGTAGTAGATTTACAACATATTCTTCATCAAATGGTAGAAGAAGGCGTTACCCATTGTGTCATGGAAGTATCTTCCCATGCATTAGCATTAGGTCGAGTTTCTGGTGTTGAATACGATACAGCAGTATTCACGAACTTAACACAAGATCATTTGGACTTTCATAAGACCTTTGAAAATTATTTGGCCGCTAAATGTAAATTATTTGAACAAGTTAGCGCACCGAACCAAACTAAATCTGGTAAAGGGGCTATTATCAATATCGATGACGAATATGGTCATCGTGTAATTGAAAAAACAACGGCGCCTATCATTACGTACAGTATTGATGGTAAAGGGACGTTGAATGCTCATGATGTTGAAATGACACCTAAATCTAGTCGTTATACTGTATCCTATGATGGTAATGACTATACAGTGGCTATGAATACAACTGGTTTGTTTAATGTATATAATACATTGGCCGCTATTGGCGCTTGTCTATTAGAAGGTATCTCCATGGAAGATATCGATAAGGCATTGAAAACATTTAGCGCTGTGCCTGGCCGTTTTGAGCTTATTGAAGAAGGTCAACCATTTGCAGTTGTTGTAGACTATGCACATACACCAGATGGGTTAGAAAATATTTTGCAAACTGCAAAGGCTATTCAAGAAAATCGCATTATTGTAGTCTTTGGTTGCGGTGGTGACCGAGATGCTACAAAACGTCCTATCATGGGTCGTATTGCTGCACAATATGGCGATGTAGTATATGTTACATCTGACAATCCTCGCACAGAAGATCCTGTGCAAATTGTGAAAGATGTAGAGGTAGGCGTTAAAGAAGGCCTTCGTGAAGGTTCTCACTATGAAGTTATTGTTGATCGTCGGGAAGCGATTCAACATGCAATACAAAATGCAAAACCTGGGGATATTGTACTAATTGCAGGTAAGGGGCATGAGGATTACCAAATCTTAAAGGATAAAACGATTCATTTCGATGATCGTGAAGAGGCGCGAGCAGCCCTTAAGGAGATCTAATATGGCAGAATTTACATTGTCTCAAGTGGTAGAAGCCACACAAGGGACGAGTGCACATACCGACAATATTAAGTTTTTAGATGTATCTACTGATACAAGAACGATTGAATCAGGCTTTTTATTTGTAGCCTTAAAAGGCGATACCTTTGATGGTCATGATTTTATTAATACAGCTATCGAAAAGGGCGCTACTGGTGCAATCGTAGAAAAGGGCCGTGCAGTGGACGGCATCGTATGCATTGAAGTAGATAATACATTGGTAGCGTATCAAAATTTAGCACGTTACCATCGTCGTCGTTTTGATATTCCTGTAGTCGCTATTACTGGTTCTTCAGGTAAAACTACAACAAAGGAAATGGTAGCTGCTGTACTCGGTACCGAATTTAATGTTTTAAAAACTGAGAAAAACTTTAACAATGAAATTGGTTTGCCAAAAACATTGTTGCGTTTAACTACAGACCATCAAGCTTGCGTTGTTGAAATGGGCATGCGTGGCCTTGGTCAAATCGAGGAGCTTGCGTTGATTGCAGAACCAACTATGGGTATTATTACCAATGTTGGTACTAGCCATATTGAGCTATTAGGTTCTCGTGAAGCCATCGCACAAGCTAAAGGTGAGTTAATTCGTTGCTTGCCTGAAAATAGTGTGGCTATTCTCAATGAAGATGATCCATATGTTAAAGCTATGGATAGCCTTGCTAAAGGCAAAACTATTACTTATGGTATCGAACGTAATGCCACATGTATTGGCAGTCATTTGCGTTATAAAAAAGATGGTATTAAATTTACATGTAAATGTTATGACGAAGTATTTGATATCTTCTTGCCTATGATTGGTGAACACAATGTATATGACGCATTGGCAGCAATCGTAGCTGGTCGTGTGCTAGGCATTAAGTCTAATACGATCCGTAAGGGCTTAAGCGAATTTACAGGCACTCCTATGCGCCAAGAAATCGTACCATTTGAAGATATTGTTATCTTAAATGACGCGTATAATGCAAATCCTTCTTCTATGGCTGAAGCGATAAAAGCTTTGGGTCAGCTAGAAGGTAAACGTAAAATTGCCATGCTTGGTGATATGCTTGAACTTGGTGATTATACTGAACAAGCGCATCGTGAAATTGGTCAATTGCTAGCTGAAGAAGGTTATAGTGTTGTCTTCACATTTGGTGATGCTGCTGCCTTTATAGCTAAAGAAGCTAAAAAGGCTGGATTAACTACATTCCGTTGTAATAGCCATTTGGAAATGGCCAATGCCTATAGTGATATTCGTGAAAAAGGGGATGTTATCCTTGTCAAAGGCTCCCGTGGTTTGCGGATGGAACGAGTTGTTGAAGAATTGAAAGATCGTGAATAAAAGGTTACGGCTAGTTATATCTAGCCGTCATCTGTTTATTAATGAGTAGAGGATTCGTATGATATATCACATTCTGTTAGCCTTCGTAGTAACCTTTATTATTACGGTAGTGCTAGGTAAATTTGCTATTCCTATGTTGCGTTCTTTGCACGCACAACAAAGTATTCGTGAAGAAGGTCCAGAAAGTCATCAAGCGAAAGCTGGTACACCAACAATGGGTGGCGCTTTCATGATGGTAGCCCTCGTCATTGGGGTTGCTTTATTTGCACCGTGGAATGTGGGTACTGGTATGTTATTATTCCTAACATTAGGCCATTGTTTATTGGGCTTTTTTGATGATTTTGTAAAAGCTGTAAAAAAACGTAATCTTGGTTTGACAGCAAAGCAAAAATTACTAGGTCAATTTATTTTGGCTGCCATATTCTGTTACTGTATTACTGAAATTATGGTTATTCCTACCACATTGTGGATTCCTGTAGCAGATATTCACCTTCAACTAGGTTGGGCTTATTATGTATTGGCATTTTTAATTATCGTAGGTGCTACGAATGCTGTAAATCTTACAGATGGTCTTGATGGTTTAGCTAGTGGTACATCTGCTGTAGCTGCCATTGCATTCTCTGTAATTGGTCTTATGGCTGCATCTACAACAAACTCTATTGGCGCTGAAAGCGTTGCTTACTATGGTGCCATTGTAGCCGCTGTATGCCTTGGATTCTTAGTATACAATGTAAATCCAGCTAAAGTATTCATGGGGGACACAGGCTCCTTAGCCCTAGGTGGTGCTTTTGCGGCGATGGCAATTCTTACAAAAACAGAATTATTACTCGTTGTTATTGGTGGTATTTTTGTTATGGAAGCGTTGTCCGTTATTATTCAAGTTATTTCCTTCAAAACTCGTGGTGTACGAGTATTTAAAATGAGCCCTATTCACCATCATTTTGAGTTGTCTGGTTGGGCTGAACAAACTGTTGTTAATCGCTTCTGGTTTGGTGGCGCTGTATTAGCTGTTATCGGTGTCATTTTAGCGACTATAACTTTGTAAGATAATACTTAACGGAAGCCGCAAATAATGGTATGCTTATAAGATAGGAATACATTATTTTTGTTGATGATTTAGGTGATACAGATGGAATACGGAGACAAACATATACTTGTTCTGGGCGCTGGTGCCAGCGGTATAGGCGCATCTTGGGTGTTAGCTCAAGTTGGGGCCCATGTAGTGTTAAATGATTATAAGCCTGTTACACTGCCTGCAGATGAGGAAAAAAGATTAGTATCAGCGGGTGTAGATATTATTACAGGTCGACAAGACGAATCCTTGCTTGATGGCGTGAATCGTATTGTTATTTCTCCAGGTATTTCTCTAGATATTCCCATTGTAAAAGCTGCTCAAGCGCGTGGGATTGATGTAGTTAGTGAAGTTGAAGTAGCTTATGAGTTATCTAAATCTCCAATTGTAGCTGTTACCGGTACAAATGGTAAGACTACAACTACAACATTATTAACTAAGGTGTTGGAAGGAACTGGAAAACCAGTTCGCGTTGGTGGTAATATAGGGGATTCCCTCAGTGAAGTTGCCTATTCCATGCCAACAGATGGTTTCTTGGTAGCTGAACTATCTAGCTATCAATTAGAAACAATTAAGCATTTTAGACCGATTGGTGCTATTATGCTCAATATTACACCAGATCATTTAGCTCGTCACAAGACGATGGAAAATTATATTGCTGCAAAGGAACGAATCTTTGAAAATCAATTAAGTACAGATTTTATGGTGCTTAATGTTGATGATCCAATTGTGGCAGATATGGAACATCGTGTGCCTAGCCATATCCTTAAAATTAGTCAACATCAAGTGGTAACAAATGGTGCTTACTATGATAAAGGGCAATGTTATGTAACAAAGGATGGTAAGGCAACGCCTGTTATTGGAAGCGATGATATCCATATTCCAGGTAGTCATAATATTGAAAATATTTTAACTGTTATCGCTTTAACCTATGCGTTAGGTGTGCCCGTAGAAACTATCCATCGCATTATTAGCGAGTTCCATGGTGTTGAACATCGATTAGAACGAGTTAAAACGATTGATGGCGTTACATTCTATAATGACTCTAAAGCTACTAATGTTGACTCTGTTGTAAAAGCATTAGAATCCTTTGACCAATCAGTTATTTTATTAGCTGGTGGTCATGATAAAATGACTCCATTAGAAGATTTTATGCAGCTTGTTAAAGATCATACAAAAGCTGTTATCTTTATGGGGGAAGCGGCGGATCGATTTGAAGCTGCTGCAAAAGAGGCTGGCGTTCAGCCTATTTATCGAGCTTCATCTATGAAAGATGCTGTTGAACAAGGTTATAAATTGGCTAACCAAGGTGATATTGTATTATTATCGCCTGCTTGTTCAAGCTTTGATTGGTACAGCTGTTTTGAAGAACGTGGCGATGATTTTAAAAATTGTGTTCATATGTTGCAAGAAGGGAGACACCATTAATGAAACGCATCATTATTTCAGGTGGTGGCACCGGTGGACATATATATCCAGCAATAACTATATATAAGGAAATTATGAAGCAGAACCCTGATGCACAGGTTTTATATGTAGGAACTGAAAAGGGCTTAGAGGCAACCTTAGTGCCTAAAGAAGGCATTGAGTTTACTACATTACCTGTCCAAGGTTTGCAACGTAAATTATCTCTTGGTACTTTAGTGACGTTAGGTAAGACTGCTTTCTCTCTTGTGAAAGCCAATACAATTATTTCTAACTTCAAGCCGGACGTAGTTATTGGTACTGGTGGTTATGTCTGTGGTCCTATTCTCATGGCTGCAGCATTGCGCAACATTCCAACATTGATACAGGAACAAAATGTCATTGCAGGTATTACAAATAAAATTCTAAGTCGTTTTGTCGATGTAGTAGCCGTAGGATACAAGGATGCAGAAGCATCTTTTTCAAAGGCAAAACGCGTTGTGTATACTGGCAACCCAGTACGCCCTGATGTATTAGTCGATACTAGGGCTGATGGACGTAATTATTTTAATTTAAGTGATGACACGTTTACAGTTCTTATAGCAGGTGGTTCTCGGGGGGCGCGAACTATCAATAATGCTATGATTGATGTACATAAGCATTTTCAAGGAACAAAAGGAATCAAATTAATCCATATTACAGGGGACGGAGAATACAAATCTGTGTTATCTCAGCTTGGTATTACCGATGGTGATGGTTTAGGTGATTCTTCAGTGATTCTGCCATATCTACATGATATGCCAAAAGCTTTGGCAGCAGCTGATTTAGCAGTCTTTAGATCTGGTGCTATCGGTCTTGCTGAGCTGGCGGTTCGAGGTATTCCATCTGTGTTGGTTCCATATCCATATGCAGCGGAAGATCATCAAACATATAATGCCCGTATCTTTGTTCAAGAAGGGGCTGCTCATATGATCGTTGATCAAATGTTAAGTGCTCATGATTTGATAGGGGAAATTGAAATGTTTATGGCCAATCGTGATTTATTGTCACAAATGGGAGAACGAGCATTGCAATTAGGGAAACCAAATGCGGCTCATGATATTGCAAAATTAGCATTATCTATTGCAAAGTAACAAGGAGAGGTTTTATGTTAGACGGTATTCATAAGATTCACCTTATTGGTATAGGTGGATCTGGCATGCGTGCTATAGCGAATATTTTAATTCAAAAAGGTTATGATGTATCTGGCTCAGATGTAGCTGAATCTGCAGTTATTGAAAAGTTCAGAAATATGGGCGCTACTGTTCATATTGGTCATAATAAAGAGTATGTAAATGGCGTTGATGCTGTAGTTCGTTCTACTGCTATTCGCGAAGATAATCCTGAAATTGTAGCTGCTAAAGCTCAAGGTATTACAATTTTGCACCGTTCCGATATTGTGAAAGCTGTGTTAGATGTAACAGATGGCATTGCAGTAGCTGGTGCACACGGTAAAACTTCTACTACTTCCATGATTGGTCAAATTTTAGTAGAAGCAGATGCTGATCCAACAGTTATTATTGGCGGTGAAGTAGATTATTTAAAAGGTAGTAGTTGCCTTGGTAAGGGCCACTTTTCTGTAGTAGAAGCAGATGAGAGTGATGGGTCTTTTTTGAAACTACGTCCACACACTATTGTTATTACTAATATTGAAGATGATCATATGGATCATTACAAAACAATGGATAATTTGCTAAATGCATTCTGTGAGTTTGTTGAAACCTTACCAGAATCTGGCAAAGCAATCGTATGTGGTGATAATGAAAATATTCGCTACGTTATGAGTCGTGTAAATCGTAACTTCATTACATATGGCTTAAGCGATAATAATGATTATGTAGCTAAAAATATTCATTATGTAGACTCTACATTGGTTTATGATGTATATCATAAGGGTGTAAATATTGAGCGTATTCGCTTGCGTGTTCCTGGTGAACATAATGTATTGAATTCCTTGGCTGCCTTTATTGTGGCTCATGATTGCTGTGGTGTAGAAACACGTATCATTACTAAGGGCTTAGGTAAATTCATCGGTGCAAAACGCCGTTTTGAAACGAAAGGCCATGTAGCAGGTGTATGGGTTGTTGATGACTATGCGCATCATCCTACTGAAATTAAAGCTACCTTAAAGGCTGCTAAAGAGTTGGAAAAGCATCGTGTTATCTGTGTATTCCAACCACATCGCTTTACTCGTACTAGCTTGCTAAAGGATGAATTTGCCACTGCTTTTACAAGCGCTGATGAAGTATATATGACAGATATCTATAGCTCTGGTGAAGATCCAATCCCTGGAATTGATGGACATACGATTCCAAATGCTATTAAAGCGGCCACAGGTCAAGATGTACATTATGTACAGTCTGTTGATGATTTGCCTGAAGTATTATCAAAAGTAGTAAGACCTAATGACTTGGTTATCACTATGGGTGCAGGTTCTATTAATCAATATGGACCAAAATTATTAGCTATATTGGAGGAAGGCTTACAATGAAAGATAAAAAAATAATCGTATTGATGGGTGGTCCTTCCAAAGAGGCTGAAGTATCTCGTCGTACTGGTGCGGCTATTGCGGAAGCACTTGAAAGCAAAGGTTATAATGCCCAAACATTAGAACTTAATCCACGTACTGTTTTAAAAGATATTGAAGCCCTCGGTGGTGAAGTAGTATTTAATGCCATTCACGGCCGTTATGGTGAAGACGGTGCATTACAAGGCTTATTAGAAATGGCTGAAATTCCATACACTGGGTCCGGTATTATGGCTCATGCAGTAGGGATGAATAAAAAAGTAAGTAAAGATGTGTTTAAAGGTGCCAATATTCCTACGGCGGCTTCCGAGTCCTTCAATGGTAATCTTGAATCTGCAGAGGCTATTATTGAACACATCCGTAAAGATTTTACAATTCCAGTAGTTGTGAAATCTGCTACTCAAGGTTCTAGTATTGGGGTTACTATCGTTCGCGATGAAGCTCAGTTAGAAGAGGCTGTAACAGAAGCTCTTAAATATGACCCTATTCTCGTGGTAGAACAATTCCTTGATGGTCGTGAGTTTACAGTATCTGTTTTAGATGGTAAAGCATTGTCTGTTATTGAAATTCGTCCACATTCTGGTGAATATGACTACAAGAGTAAGTATACGGTAGGTGCTACCGAGTATTTAGTGCCAGCACCTATTAGTGAAGAAATGACTGCTGAAATGCAACGCATTGGGGAACTTGTATATCGCGAAGTACAAGGCAGTGGGGTCATTCGTGTTGATGTTATGACAGATCATGCCGATAAGATGTATGTTCTTGAATATAACACTGTGCCTGGTATGACAGCAACGTCTTTAGTACCAAAAGCAGCTAAAGAAATGGGAATCGACTTCCCAACATTATGTGAAAAAATTCTATTAACAGCTAGTATAGGGAAATTTTAAGGGCTAATAGAAGATAAGGAGTTAACTATGGATGATAAGCAAAACCATCCATCCAACTCTGGGGAGATGCAGTCTTCTACACCTGTTCGTGATGAACGGGCTGTATTTAGAAAACGAGTGTTAAAAATCGGTGGTGCAGTTACTCTCGTGTTGGTGGGGTTGTTTACACTACCTATTCCTTTTGGATCCTTAAAAGTTATTGGATCGGATAAGGTAACTGTACAAGATGTAATGGTAGCAGGTGATATCCATGAACCTGTTAATATATTGCAAATTAGTACAGAAAAATTAAAAACTAGATTGTCGAAAGACTTACGTGTCGAAGAGGCTCAAATCAGCTATCAGTTGCCACTTACAATGGTGGTAAATGTAGTGGAACGCAAGGCTGTTGCAGTTGTACCAGCTCAGTTTGGATACTTGACTCTTGATGGTAAAGGTCAGGTGATTGCATCTGAGCCTGCTATTCAAGATACATCGGTGCCTATGATTTCTGGTGTAAAAGCTGGAAATATACTCTTAGGAGATATGGTGGTAGATAAGCCGATATTGGCTGCTCTTGAATATTTGAACTCTCTTGATGAGGAGACGTTCAAAAATATTGCAGAGGTTAATATCGGAGATCCTGATGCAATAATGGCATATACTGTTTCAGGTGTGCAGATTCGACTGGGAGATGGCAAAGACTTAGCAAAAAAAGCAGAGCTAACTCAGTCGATGTTACAAGATATTAAAAAGACTCATGGTAATGTACAGTATATAGATGTAAATGTTTCGTCACCGTACATTAAAACCGATGTGATGCCGGAAGGCAAAAAGCATCAAAATGGAGCACCGACTACAGAAAATTCATCTACTAAGAAGGATGAGACGAAAACAAGATAAATTAGGTCATGTTGAAGATAAAAGGTAGATGATTGTCGTGAGACACGAACGGTGGGCAATTGCCATAGTCAGCTGTATATTAGGGTTTATGGTTGTAACCCAATATAAGATGACGCAAGATAATATAGAAGAAAATATTCGCTTACAACGGACTGGTGATTTAGCAGTACAATTGCGAGAGGCCCAGAGTGAACGGGATGCTTTATTAAAGCAAATTGAATCACTAAAAAAAACTGGCGCTAATGGCGATGGTAAAGCTGATGAACAGCTCATGATGAAAGCGGCTTTAACAAATGTTAAAGGTCCAGGTGTTAGCGTGTTGATTGAAGATAGCTTAAAACCTGTTCAAAGTGGTGAAAATCCTAATTTGTATGTAATTCATGATGAAGATATTCTTAGAATTGTCAATGAATTACGTGCTGGAGGAGCTGAAGCAATAGCTATTAATGATCAACGCCTTATAGGAACGTCTGAAATACGATGTTCAGGACCAACTATTACTGTAAATGGTAAGGTCTTTGGCGCTCCCTTTACGGTGAAAGCCATTGGTGATCCAAAGACATTAAATTCGGCGTTAACTATGCGCGGTGGTGTAGTGGATTCGCTCAAACATTGGGGAATAAAGGTAACTATAAAGCAAGAAGAGGATATAGCGATTCCTGCTTTCACAGGTCCCTTTAGAGAAGAACATATGAAGCCTAATGAGTTAGGAGGTAAAGAATGAACATCTATATCTTCGCCATCATTGGCCTAATCATAGGGGCTACCTTAGGATGGATAGCACCACTTCATATCCCTATTAGTTACTCGAACTATACATCAGTAGCTGTTCTGGCGGCATTAGATGCAGTGTTTGGCGGTAGTCGAGCGGCATTGGAAAGAACCTTTGATCTTAGTAACTTTGTAATTGGGTTCTTTTCAAATATGGTGTTAGCTGTTATTCTTGTATATGTTGGTGATTTAATAGGTATTAATCTTTACTATGTGGCCCTCATTGGGTTTGGGTTGCGTGTATTTATTAATGTAGGCGCTATACGCAAGATAATTATGACTAAGCGGTTCTAATAAATCACATTCTATATAGTGGAAAGTTTTTAAATTTTAGTGTAAAATAAATGTAATTGTTATAAGATAGTCAGTATATAAATCGATACATTGGGACGTATATTGATACGATAGATAACGATAAGAGGAGGAAGTTCAATGTCTGATTTTGCAAATATTAAAGTTATCGGTGTTGGTGGTGGCGGTAATAACGCTGTTAATCGTATGGTTGATAACCAAATTAAAGGTGTTCAATTTTTAGCTGTTAATACAGAAAACCAAGTGCTTGAATTGTCCAAGGCGGATGTAACAATTCAAATCGGTGAAAAAGTTACTAAAGGTCTTGGTGCAGGTGCTAATCCACAAATCGGTGAAGAAGCAGCTCAAGAAAGTCGTGAAGAAATCACTAAAGCACTTGAAGGTGCTGATATGGTATTCGTAACTGCTGGTATGGGCGGTGGTACTGGTACTGGTGCTGCTCCAATCGTAGCTGAATGTGCTAAAGAAGTTGGTGCATTAACAGTAGGCGTTGTAACTAAACCTTTCGCATTTGAAGGCAAACGTCGTCGTGCTGCAGCAGAAAAAGGCATTGAGTTCTTGACTCAAAAAGTTGATACAATCATCGTTATTCCTAATGATAAATTATTACAAGTAGTAGATAAAAAATGTTCCGTATCTGATGCTTTTAGTAAAGCTGATGAAGTTCTTCGTCAAGGTATCAAAGGTATTTCTGATTTGATTCAAATTCCTGGTTTAATCAACCTCGACTTTGCAGACGTTAAAACTATCATGACTAATCAAGGCGAAGCATTGATGGGTATTGGTGAAGGTACAGGTGAAAACCGTGCTGCAGATGCTGCTAAAATGGCAATTAATAGCCCATTGTTGGAAACTTCCATTGATGGTGCAAAAGGTATCTTGCTTAATATTTCTGGTAGCTCTGATTTGGGTATTTTTGAAGTGAATGAAGCAGCTCAAATTATTTCTGATGCAGCAGATCCTGATGCAAATATCATCTTTGGTTCTGTTATCGATGAAAGCTTAGGCGATAAAGTTCAAGTTACTGTTGTAGCAACTGGTTTTGGCAATAACGCTAAAAGCGTACCAGAATTCGGTAAAACAACTACAACATCTCGTCCAGCATCCACTACAACAACAAACAGCGGTATCCCTGATATCCCTGTATTCATGAAACGCTAATTTATAGAGTGTATAATCAAAACATTCGTAAATAAGTAACTTAGTAAGACATATCTTGAGATATGTGTATAGGAGGTACAAATGAAGAAATTAGTATTATTAACTCTAGCAGCTACAGTTGTGGCAGGTAGTGCATTTGCAGCAGCACCTGTAACAAAAATTAGCGATGGTTCCACTAAAGTACAAGCTGATTATGCATTTAAACAACATGTATCTAAAGGTGGCGGTAATAGCAACGACGGTTTCGGTGTTTCTTTACAACACGATCTTTCCGATAAAACTGCAGTACAATATTCCTATGATAAATTGAATGCAAAAAATGGCGATATTAAAGATCATCAATTAGCATTGGTTTATAAAGTGCATCCAAACGTAAACGTATATGGTGCTGGTACTGCAATTCGTACAAATGATACTGAATTAGGTTTCCAAGCAGGTGTTATTGGTCATGTACCATTGACAGAAAAAGTTAACGGCTTTGCTAAAGCTGGTTGGGGTAATGATATTAAGCAAACTTACCAAGTAGGTGCTCAATATGAAGTTCGCCCTGATGTAGACTTGAACGTATACTATGGCTATGATAAATATAGCGTAAACGATAACGATAAAACTGCAAAAGGTTTACACGCTGGTGTAGGCTACTCCTTCTAAGGATGTTAAAGACCACTCTGATGAGTGGTCTTTTTTTGTAAAATTATAAAAATGGGGATATGGTGGATAGTATTTATAAATATATTTTGTATAGGATATTGTATATATCCTATACACCTTAACTTTATTATAAATCAGAGTTTAATTAGTATTATTTCTTATGTATACAATATATTTTCTAAATACTCATTGTATATTTAAATAAGTTTAGGTATGATAAATATGTAATAATTCATTTTAGATAGGATGGTGTAAGTTATGACAAGTGTTGCTGCAAAGCATGCAAAAGGGAAAAAACTTAAAGATGTAATCTTTGTAACTGCTGGCCAAGCCCAAGCTGATGCCAAAGAAAATGGCCGTGAGAACGTTGTTAACGGTACATTAGGTGCGATTCATGATGAAGATGGTAAATTGGTATTCCTTAAAACCGTTAAAGATGAATATTTAAGCCTTCCTGACTCTGAACATATTGGCTATGCACCAATCGCAGGCGTACCTGAGTTCCTTGCTGCTGCAGAGAAAGAATGCTTTGGACAATCTCGTCCAGAAGGTCATATCCGTAGTATTGCCACTGCAGGTGGTACTGGCGGTATTCATCACTTAGTTCATAACTACACAGAACCTGGTGATGAAGTGTTGACTGCTGATTGGTACTGGGGTGCCTATCGAGTAATTTGCAGTGATGTAGGTCGTACACTTGTTACGTATTCTTTATTTGATGAACATAATAACTTTAACCATGAAGCATTCCAAAATCGTGTAAATGAATTAGCTGCTAAACAAACAAATGTTGTAATTTTGTTTAATACACCTGGTAATAATCCAACAGGCTACTCAATTGAGGATAAAGACTGGGAATCCATTCTTAACTTCTTAAAAGAACTCGTTGCTATTGGTCGTAATAATGTGATCATTGGTATTGATGTGGCTTATCTTGATTACTCTGGTGAAAAAGAAGAGGTTCGTTCATTCTTTAGTAAATTTAGTCATTTGCCAAAAGAGATACTTACATGTGTTTGCTATAGCTTGTCTAAAGGCTTCACTATGTATGGTCAACGTGTAGGGGCTTTGATTGGTATTTCTGATGACGAAGAAATTGCTGATGAATTCTTAGAAATTAACAAATCTACTAGCCGTGCTACATGGTCTAATATTTGTCGTCCAGCAATGCGTACAATGGCAAATATTGTAGCTGATCCAGCTAAGTTTAAAGAATATGAAGATGAACGTAATTGCTATTATCAATTGATTCGCGATCGTGCTGATATCTTCAAACAAGAGGCTGCACAAGTAGGTCTTCCTATGCTGCCATACCGTGGTGGTTTCTTCATTACAATTCCTACAGATTCTGCTAATGCTATCTGTGAAGAATTGAAGAAAGAGCATATTTATGTTATTGCTTTAGCTAACGGTATTCGCGTTGCAGCATGTGGCATTCCTAAATTCCAAATGACAGGCCTTGCTGAAAAAATTTATAATGCTATGAAACGTCTTGGTAAACTATAATGCATAAGTTTTACTAATATTAAAGTCCGCTTGATAAGTATATCAAGCGGACTTTTTGTGGGTAATAGAAAAGCGTATGCATAATTGACTTATCATTTATGCGTACGCTTTATATATTAATGAATATCTTTATGTTCTTTAATATCTTGGTCAGCTTCTTTAGCCAAATTTTCTAGAGCTTGTTTAGGAGCTGTTCGTTCACCAGTTTCTGGATCTACGAATTCAACGCGATCTAAAGTATCTGTAATTTGACCTCGAATAAATGATAAGTAGATTTCATAGAGTTCTTTTTTTTCTGCTAATTCCTCTGGTGTGAGTTGTTGTCCTGATTTTTTCTTTGCTGCTAGTTCGTTTATACGATTTAATGTATCGTTAATATTACTCATATTGACCTCCTGTATTCTATATTAGAATAACATGATTTATTATAACATAGAACTAAATGAATACGTATGGTAAGATATAAGATGTACGCGTCTGTACTTTCACAAGTGAGAAAGGAGAGCTGTATGCGTGTAACAAAAGCGATAAAGGCAGAGCAATTAAAATTATTGCAAGAACATTATTTTGATGCAAAACCTGCCCTTGAGTATACAAATGAATTTGAATTATTAGTAGCCGTTGTTTTATCTGCACAATGTACGGATGAAAGGGTTAATATTGTTACAAAACGATTGTTCCCTGAATTAAATCATCCTGCTAAAATGCTTGAAATAGGGGTTACAAAACTAGAAACTCTTATTAAGGACTGCGGTCTTTATAAGTCTAAAGCGAAAAACTTAATTGCTACTTGTCAAATTTTGGTAGAACAATATCATGGTGAGGTACCACGCGAATTTGATCAACTGGTAGAATTACCTGGTGTTGGTCGTAAAACGGCTAACGTAGTTGTGTCCGTATTGTTTGGTACGCCTGCCATTGCAGTAGATACTCATGTATTCCGCGTAGCTAATCGATTAAAATTGGGCATTGCTAAAACGCCAGAAGAGATGGAGAAAAAGTTGCAAAAGGCCATCCCTAAAGAGGATTGGGCGGCTGCTCACCACTGGTTGATTTATCATGGCCGTAAATTATGCAAGGCTCGTAAGCCATTATGTGAAGAATGTTTTTTAAATCATGTATGTCCTTCAGCTGGAAAGGTTTAATATGAAAGTAAATAACGAAGAATTTATTGCCCTTTGTACGACTCATGGCATTGAGGGAATTGATATTGTAAATGAGTTAATGCGTTTTAAAGTACTAGATCAATTGATTTCTAGTAATGCTAGCTCCCGTGAGTGGGGCGTAACGGCAGATGATTTATATGCGTTGGCAGAAAAATCCACAGTCGAGTCTTTTGGTCCCGTTCCATATGATTTGAATACATTCCAAGCTCTATATGGTCCATCCTTTAGAGTTGAATTATTTGATTTTATTAGCGATACAGGCATCTTAGATGGTTTAGATGTAGGTACGATTTGGGAAACTCCTGTTCGTGAAAGTATTGAAGCCCATAGCAAAACGGGAGAACTCGTTTTATATGCTTATGTAGAAGAATATGCAGGCATGGTTGAAGAGATTCTTCAATCTTATGAAGATAAAAAAGTCGTTCTTTATACGGCGTCCCCTGTGTGCTACAGCATTTTGACACGTTTATATCCGATGGCGCAAATTATTAATCAATGGCCTCATCGTAGCTATTTTGATCATATCTTTACAGGCACAGTTGGCATGTTCCAATCTTCTGAAGATATTGTGGAAGAAGTGGCTAATGGGTTA
>UPXS01000005.1 GCA_900538355.1 uncultured Veillonella sp. | reverse complement strand
GGAGCAGAGAAGGGAAATCCACAGTGAGGAAGCAAGTAGGGCAACCGAAGAGGACTTAGAACTAAGCGATGCAAATGACCCATATGAGTGCTTCCGAACGTAAGATTTACCGAGCTGCGGAGCAGAGAAGGGAAATCCACAGTGAGGATTGATAGGAAGCCGCGGCTAGTGGTAGATATAAACCATATCAAACCGATACCGCGGTGCGTAGCACCAATGGTATCGACCGTAAAGCCGCTTAGTAACTTCAAATATATGTAAATTAATAGCATTATGTAGACACGAGTACCAATGTTACCGAATTGTAAATGACTGTATAACTTTAAATATATGTAAATAACGAGCCCTATACTCTTGATCTCCAAGTTTATAGGTCTTTTTTATGTCTATTTTTGCATATTACTAATAAATATTTTCATTCATAAATTAATATGAATATCTTGTGAGGGATTTTCTTGATAATACTAGGTATGTGTGATATTCTCATTATATGCTTAAGTGGATTGGAGTGATTAGTTTATATGTATAAATATGGCAAGAGCTGTATTAAAAAAATATTATGTTTTCTCGCAATATGTATTGCAATTTTAGCTATCTCTTTTGGCGTTATGTGGGGGCTGTCTACTGATTATAAGATTTATGGTGTCCCTGTACTAAACTATCACCAAGTGAATGATGAAAAGCATTCTGCTTTGACGCTTCATGTTGATCAGTTTAGAGAACAGATGGAATATCTACATAATCAGGGATATAACACGATTACGCTGGCTCAATTATATGATTATTTAGAAAATGGTACTGAATTACCTAATAAGCCAATTGTTATCACCTTTGATGATGGCTATGTAGATAACTATAAAAATGTATTGCCTATTTTAAAGGAATACAACATGAAGGCTACCTTGTTTATGATTAGTGATGCAGCTAATACGCCTGGTTTTGTTTCTACAGAACAAATGCACCAAATGGAAGCGGGTGGATTTGATATTCAAGGCCATACAAATCATCATAAAATCTTAACAAAAATTGACCCTACCGAATTACCGGATGCTCTTCTTGGTGGGAAGACTTCTTTGGAGGGAATTTTGGGTGAGCCTATTGAGTATCTAGCATATCCTGGTGGGTTTAATGATATGCTTGTTCAATATGTAACTAAACAGTCTGGTTATAAAATGGCTTTCACAGTACAACCAGGTACAGTACAACCAGGAGATAATCTATATGCCTTAAATCGATTGGCTATATTCCAAGGTGATACACCATATCTATCGTTCTGGATGCGCCTACATTGTGCACCATTTATTCACTACACATGGGCATTACGTGATTTTTTACGTGATAATGGATGGCCGAAATTAGCATCTATTATTCCGTTATTCTAGGAGGAATTATGTCTTACGAAGTTGTAGCAAGACCTTTACGCGTTGCTATTTTAACAGTTTCTGATACTCGCACGTTTGAAACCGATAAGGGCGGTAATAAAGTACAAGAATTTTTAGAACAAGCAAAACATGTTGTGGCAGATCGTAAAATCGTTATTGATGATTACGATGAAATTAGAAATGCTATGATTCCATGGTGTAATGATGAATCTATTGATGTTATCATCTCTACAGGTGGTACGGGGATTGCTAAGCGCGATGTAACAATTGAAGCGGCAAATAGTCTCTATGAGAAACATATCCCTGGTTTTGGTGAAATCTTTAGATATTTGTCCTATACAGAGGATATTGGGACTAAGGCGATGGCATCTCGTGCAGAAGCGGGGGTCAACAATAACACATTGATGTTCTCTGTGCCAGGCTCTGTAGGTGCCGTTACATTAGCTATGAGTAAACTCATCATTCCTGAAATGGCTCATCTCGTTCGAGAAATCACAAAATAATATATTTAGACTGCTCATTCGTGGGCAGTCTTTTTTTGATAATAGCATTCATAAGAATATATTTAGAATATAAAATATTCAGATAACACCTAGTTAATAAGCTTAAAAGCTATATATGTTAATTCTCAATAGATAAAACAATACCATTGCAGTATTGTTTTATTTCGATTATACTAGATTTAGTAATACGTTTGTCCGAGTGCACGAGAAAGGAGACCTTATGAAGTTAAATCAGGCCACGGATTATGCATTTCGCATGGTCTTACATATGGCGCTGCTACCTTCGGGAACGAAGATAACTGGCTCTGTATTGGCTGAGCAGGAATTGATTCCAGAACGATTTTTGCTCAAGATTATGCGTAGTCTCATTGCAGCTGGGATTATGAAATCCTTTCGCGGTGTAGATGGTGGGTTTGCCCTCAATCGAGATCCTCAAGAGATTTCATTGCTCGATGTAATTAGAGCGGTAGAAGGGGATGCGTATTTACAACGGTGTTTATATGATGTAGGTTCTTGCTCTAAGTCTTGTATGGGGCATTGTGCTATCAATGAGGCTATGGGGACGATTCAGGATCAATTAATTAATCAGTTGGAGCAGGTTAACTTTAAAACTCTTGCTCAACGTGAGCAGTTGATTGAGGCTGAAGCGTTGCCGTATTCACAAGCGCAATGATACAAGGTTTTTAGTAAAAGCTCATCAAGTGATGTAGGTATTTTATTCTAAGGAGGAAAACACATGTTTGAAGCTGTAGATTTAGCTCGATTACAATTTGCGCTAACATCTATCTATCACTGGTTGTTTGTGCCGTTCACACTAGGCATGACAGTGACTGTAGCTATCTTAGAGTGGACATATGTGTCTACTGGTAAAGAAGTATACAAAAAAATGGCAAAGTTCTGGGGCAAATTGTTCCTAATTAACTTTGCTATGGGTGTGGTAACTGGTATTGTTCAGGAATTCCATTTCGGTATGAACTGGGCAGAATATTCTCGTTTTATGGGTGACATTTTCGGCGCTCCATTGGCCCTTGAAGCATTAATGGCATTTTTCTTGGAATCTACATTCATGGGTGTATGGATCTTCGGTTGGGACCGCTTGAATAAAACTGTTCATGCCGTTGTAGCTACGTTGGTGGCATTAGGTACAAACCTATCTGCATTCTGGATCCTTGTAGCAAACTCCTTCATGCAACATCCTGTAGGTTATGTAATCCGCAATGGCCGTGCAGAAATGGACAATTTCTTAACAATTGTTCAAAATGGTTATGTACCAGGCCAATTCTTCCATATCGTGTTGAATGGTTTATTAACAGCAGGCGTAATTATCATGGCCATCAGTGCATGGCACTTATTGCGCAACAATGCGACAGACTTCTACCGTCGTTCCGCTAAATGGGGCATGGTTATTGCTCTTGTATTCGGTACTTTAGGCGCTTTGGCAGGTCATCATCAAGGTCAATACATTACAAAAGTACAACCTATGAAAATGGCTGCTATGGAAGCATTGTGGGAAACACAAGATCCAGCTCCATTCTCTTTAGTGGCTAACATTGATACTAAAGCACAAAAAAATACTGGCGCACTTGAAATCCCTGGTGGTTTGTCCTTCTTGACTCAAAACTCCTTTACTTCTGGTAAAGTAGAAGGTATCAAAGATCTTCAAGCTAAATCCGAGGCTCAATACGGTCCTGGTAACTATATTCCAGATGTTCCAGCAATCTTCTGGACATTCCGTATCATGGTTGCAGCTGGTTCCATTATGTTACTTGTTGCATTCGTAGGTCTTATCCTTAATGCAAAAGACAAATTAGTTGGCAATCGCACATTCTTAAAAATTATGTTCTGGACATTGCCATTGCCATTCATTGCTCATTCCACAGGTTGGTTTGTAGCAGAAGCAGGTCGTCAACCATGGCTTGTATATGGCTTGCAATTAACTGCAGACGGTGCTTCTAAAGCCGTTACAGCTCCAGAAATTATGACTACTATCATTGGCTTTACCATTGTGTACATCGTAGCAGCTATCGCAGCTCTCTACCTTGCTGTAGAACACATCAAAAAAGGTCCAGATGGTAACCCATCTCACGATGTAGTTGAAAAAGAGGAGGCGAGATTATGGAATTAATTTTTAATAACCTTGAAGTGGTATGGTTTATTTTAATTACTGTACTATTCGCTGGCTTCTTCTTATTAGAAGGTTTTGACTATGGTACTGGTATTTTATTACCATTCATCGGTAAAACTGACGTAGAACGTCGTCAAATGATCAATGCCTTGGGTCCTGTTTGGGATGGTAACGAGGTATGGATGATTACTGCAGGTGGTGCCTTATTTGCATCCTTCCCTCATGTATATGCTACATTGTTTAGTGGTTTCTATTTAGCGTTATTCTTAATGCTTGCGGCTCTTATTATCCGTGGCGTATCTTTTGAATTCCGCTCCAAGAGCCCTAACTTGTTATGGCGTAAAACTTTTGACTACTGCATTTTCTTTGGTTCCTTGATTCCTGCATTATTGTGGGGCGTTACAGTTGGTAACTTGATTCAAGGTACTCCAATTGATGCAAGCATGACATATGTAGGAACATTCTTTGATTTATTAAGCCCATATACAGTACTTTGCGGTATTGCATTTATCTTGGTATTCACATACCATGGTGGCTTGTTCACTTCTATCAAAACAGCTGGTGCTGTTTCCGAACGCGCTCGTGCAGCTTCTTTGGTAGTTGGTGTTCCTACAGCAATCGGTGCTTTAGTGTTGGTAGCAGCTACATATGTATGTACTGACTTGTTCAACTCTGTATTGGCGATCGTGTGCTTTGCATTAGCAATCGTGTTCTTCCTCATTTCTTGGGGGGCTGCACGTACTCGCAATACAAAATGGGGCTTTGTATTTAGCTCCTTAACTGTTATTTCTGTAACAGCTGCTTACTTTGCTGGTTTGTTCCCTCGTATCATGGTTTCTTCTTTGAATCCTGATTGGAGCTTAACTATTGCAAATGCTGGTAACTCTACTTACACATTGACATTGATGACTTGTGTAGCCTTCGTATTTGTGCCAATCGTATTGGCTTACCAAATCTGGGTATACTGGACATTCCGTCATCGTGTATCTGAAAAAGACTTACACTATTAATAGAATAGCTTTATAACTCTCGTGAGTTATAAAATTTAGGTCTCAATGTGAGGCGTGTCGTAGCGGCACGCCTCTTTTTTGTGGTAAGATGAATATAATATTGATAAATTTAGATTCATTTGATCGTATATATCGAATTCTAAATTCATATGATTTTTTATATTAACTATATTTACCATAGGGGATACTATGATACAGCGTACCGCCTTTAAAGCGTTGCTAGAACATAAAGGTCAGCTTTTATTACTAGGCTTAACTTGTTTAGTTGAAAGTCTATCTATTGTTGGGCAAGCTTGGTTCTTTGGAACTTTAATTAATAATTTTATTTTCTCTGAAAATACCTTACATGATGAAAGGTATACCATTATCTATTTGGGGATTGCTATTATTGTGAGGTTACTAGCACACTACGTGCAAGAATCTGTAGCCAACCGATTGGGTAGTGCAGTAAAAGCAACCTTTAGAAAACGAGCTTTAGCACATATGTTTAAGCTAGGTGTTCAACATAAGGAGCGCCACGGCGATGTAATCCATATGCTTACAGATGGATTAGAGCAAGTAGATGCTTACGTAGCTCGATATATTCCGCAAATTTTATATGCTATTATGATTCCTCTTATCATGGGCATTGTAATTGTAGATACATTGCCTATAATTGGTATCATTCTAATTGTTACAGTACCATTGATTCCATTCTTTATGATCTTAATCGGCAAGCAAGCAGATCGCCTCAATAAAGAACAGTGGGAACGTATGAGTTTCTTATCTGGGCATTTCCTCGATGTATTGCAAGGTATCACCACATTAAAACTCTTTGGCCGTGCGAAGGATCAAATCAAGGTCATTGGTCGTTTATCTGAAGAGTTTAAAGACTCTACTTTGCGTGTGTTGCGTGTGGCATTCTTATCTGCTCTAGTTCTTGAGCTCGTAAGCACTATTAGTACGGCATTGATTGCGGTATACCTTGGTTTAACACTATTAGATGGGGAGATTCCATTCTTTTCAGCCTTCTTTATTTTGCTATTAGCACCAGAATTCTATACGCCATTTAGACAACTGGGGGCTGCATTCCATACGGGAATGGCAGGGAAGACCTCCCTTTTAAAATACGAAGAGTTTATGAATCGTCAGCCATCATTACCTGTAGGTGGGCAATCTAAACTTCAAGGATCTATACAAGCTATTGAAATTAAGGATTTAACCTTTACCTATGAAGGTAGTGAAAATGGGGTACAACATATTTCATTAGAGGCTAAACGCAATTCTCCGATTATGCTTGTTGGTGAAAGTGGAGCAGGGAAATCTACAATCGCTCATATTATTGGAGGCTTTTTGACGGCTCCTAAAGGTACTGTTGCCATCGATGGTCTTGATGTTTGCGACATCGATATTGATTGGTGGCGTCAACAAATCACCTATGTATCCCAACATCCACATATCATGAAAGGAACCTTACGCGATGTAATATCCTTTGGAATGGATGTAAGTGATGAAGAGATTATAGAGGCATGTAAAGAAGTACAGCTACTCGATGTGATTAATAGACAACAAGAAGGTCTTGATACGATTATTGGTGAAGGTGGCTTAGGTCTTAGTGGTGGCGAACGTCAACGGGTTGCCTTAGCACGTGCGTTCTTACGAAAAGGGCAAGTGTTAATTCTCGATGAGGTAACGGCACATCTTGATGTAAAAACAGAAGCTATTATAAGTAGTGCTATCCAACGTTTGATGGAGAATAAAATCGTCATTATTATTGGCCATCGCCTACAAACGATGCACTGGGCTTCTACGTTATACGTTTTAAAACAGGGGAGCATTATTCAACAAGGTTCTTATGAAGAGCTTATTGCGATAGAGGGATATTTTAAAGACCTTATAACCTCTGGTTTAGGCAAATTTTCTTCAACTATTGAAGCGCAGTTGCAAACAGGAAAATCATTTAATATTCAAGATAGAGATGAGCTAGATCATTCAATTCCTGTTGATAAAAAAGGTGCTTATATAAGCGGAAACGATACACATACATCTGGAGTGTCAACGTCTAATATGGGCTTACAAGGATGGCGTTTATTATTCTCTGTATTAAGTCCTGCAAAGTGGTCTTTAGTATTAGCTTTGATTTTTACATTCTTAACAGTGTTCATGAATGTAGGGCTTTTAACTGTGTCTGCATGGTTATTGGCCTCAGCTGCATTGCAACCAGGCCTTACCTATTTGAGCCTTGCTATTGTAGGGGTTCGATTCTTCGGTGTTAGCCGTGCCGTATGTCGCTATTTTGAGCGTTATACATCTCATCGGATGGCATTTCAAGGATTATATGGTTTGCGTGTATGGTTCTATGCTCATTTGGAACCATTGGCACCGGCTATTCTTAAACGCTTTGGTGCTGGGGATATCTTAGGCCGTATTATGGGGGATATAGAGGTATTACAATTCTTCTACTTGCGCACATTAATTCCTCCTGTAGCAGCCATTGCTTTAACTGTTTTAGTAGCCTATGGTGTTTCTACGATTGATAGCACTTTGGTTACGCCTATAGTTTTGTCGGCCCTAATATTAGGTTTGGTATTGCCTTTAGTTGTATATGCTCATAATAAACAATCATTGACTGCGATTGGACCGCAACAAGGAGAGTATAAATCACTATTAAGTGATACTATGGACAGCTTAGAGGATGTCATTAGCTATGGTAATGAAGATTTAGTCTATCATCGTATTCAACATATGATGCATACTGTGGACGCTAATAAGAGTGTTATTGAGCGCGGCATGAACTTAGGGAATACACTGTTCCTAGGTGGTGTGCAAATTACGGTTGTCATTGTAGCCATATTGGCAGCTAATGCTTTGACCGGCGCTTGGGCTAGTGTTATGGTAGCGGTTGCTGCCATTGGTACACAAGCTTGGTTTGAAGCGTTACAACCCATGATTGCTGCCGTTCATCATGGTGCTGAAAGCAAGGTTGCTACGAGTCGTCTCATGGCACTCGCCAATGAGCTAATGCCTGTGGTAGACCCAAAGGCACCAAAACCATTCAATGCTAATCGAGATATTACCTTTACTGATGTATCTTTTGGTTATAATCAGGAGCGTTGTATTTATGAACATCTTAGATTAGACATTAAACAAGGGCAATCCGTTGCCATCGTTGGTGCTAGTGGCTCTGGTAAGACTACATTATTTAATATGCTTGAGCGTTTATATGATTATGGTGGTTCCATACATGTAGGTGACGTAGAATTAAAGGATATTTCCATTGATACATGGCGTAATGCGTTGGGAACTATTACACAAGATACGTATATCTTCCATGCATCTTTTGAGGATAATATTCGACTAGCTAGGCCGGATGCTTTAGCCGCTGATTTAGAGCGAGCTATCGATCGTGCTTCCTTGCGCTCTGTAGTGGATAGATTGCTAGCAGGTCTTAATACGATTGTTGGTAGTGGTGGTCATGGCTTAAGTGGTGGTGAACGACAAAGGGTTGCATTAGCTCGATTATTCTTGCGAAATCCACAAATCGTTTTATTGGATGAACCATTAGAAGGTTTAGATCAAGTAACGAGAAAGGCTTTACATCGCGATTTGATGGAATATGTAAAGGATAAAACATGCTTATACATTACACATCAGTTAGAAGGATTAGAGCAAATGGACCGTATCTTATTTATGGATAAAGGTCAAATTATAGAAGATGGAACTTATGAAGAATTGATTGCGCTTCGTGGTCATTTCTATGAATATTGCTACCTATCTATGGCAAGTATTCAATAAAAATAAATATCAGTTAAATTATCTATTATAACTATTAACTTATAATAGGTTGAATATTAAACTACAGTAATAAAGCTCCTTTTGCTATGTAAAAGGGGCTTTATGTATGCCTATATTTAATAGTATATGTAGTAGTCTTTTATCGATAAATCATGCAATATATGGTATAATTTGTATATCAAAAGCTATTTTTTGTTGCCCTTGGAGGGGTTATGACTAAGATCTTCACCAAATTACGAGCGTTGGTGGATGAAGCATTATCTGATCGTGATACAGCGGTGGATAAGGTGCCTACTATAGAAAAGGCTCCATTAGAACAAGACTTGTTCGACCATCGTTTACTATATATAGAAGAAGACACAGTCAATCGTATGTTACGGGCTGCTCTTCGCAATCATTGGCTCTTTTACGCGGTAACCTTTGAATTTGAGCCAAACAATCAAATATTCCTATCCATTATTACTAAATGGGGGAATGTGATCAATGTGGAATTCACCTTAGAGGATTTATGGTTTGATGATTACTCATCATCCTTTGCAATCCGTCTCGACACAAATAATATAGATACAGGTGGGTTTATTTTAAACTCTATCCTACACTTATTAGGTAACTGGTGCCTCAGTCTCTTTGGTATATTCTTTAATCCTATTGCACTAGGTGAGAAGGGATCTACTATGCGTTTTGAGAAAAAGGGGATTATCCAGTTCGATCTATTACCGAATACACAAGTAAAAAAATTCATACCTTTACCTGAACGACATATCGGTAGTAATGGTCCTGTTCTATTGGGGAACCCGCGTACTAGTCAATCTGTTTTACAGTTAGATTACTATGCGTTCCATGACCCAGTAGATACATTCACTGTACCGGATGTACCAACCCGTACTAGCTGGCTTCGTTCTATTGATATTGCGGCCGTTCTCTTATTGCCAATCGGCGTGTGGATTACCTTTATTATCTTGCATCACTACTTGCCTACAGAAACCTTAGAGTTCTCATTCTCTACATATTTCTTGATTTCTTTAGGGATTTTTATCATTTCCTTCTTGGTTATGAATATTCCTAGATATCTGTATATGTACTTTGATTCTCGGAAACAGTGGCAAAGTGCATTTGTACATAATAATATTAAGATTCAAATGCGCAAATTACACCGTCGTATTTTCATGCAGCAAGCTACACTCACATCTGATTGTGACGAATGTACTGCTAATGAAAGCCAAGAGCGTATTAAACATTTGTTATTACAAATTCGGGATAAACGGTTCCTTGCAAATCGACTCAAAATTGCTGATGATGATAGAATGCGCAAGCAGAAGGTTAAGTTTATTATCGCCTATATTGGTTGTACATTAATTGAATTGATGCTGCTCATGAATTGAATTGATGCTACTCATAAATTACTAGGCATTGATTATTAAATAACAGCATATGTTATGGTATAAATAAAAAACGTATCTCTTAATAGAGATACGTTTTTTGTTATGTTTGTTTTATGTTTTAACGTTTTTTACGACGTTTTCGAACGGTTTTTCTGATTTCTCGTTCTGTTTCAGATCTAGGCTGTTGCATTGACTCGTAAGTTGGTCGATTTACAGGCATAAATGGAGGATTTCCGTATTGGTTTGGTTCCGGTTGTCCCGGCAATACCCAGAAGAGGAAGCCGATGAGCCATACGAAAAGTTCCAGCAAGTAATTGAATGGAGATACAGCAGAGTAAGTATTGATGAAAATAATAATTACTGACCAGAGAATCCCAGCCCATGCATTAAAGCCGATATCGTGAATACGACGGCCAAATAAGATGCAGGACAATGGGAAGAGTGCTGCTAATAAAATCCATATGATGACCCGTGTGAACCAATATGCCGGTAAGGATACAACAAAGTCTAAGAATAGATCATCGATGTAATGAACGATGTGGAATAAAATCATTAGTACGATAAAACATATGATAAATTGAAGTCGATTTAATCGTCCCGTTAGATTAAAAATCGATAGGCCCATACGTCGACCTTGGAATGCGATGAGCAAACCTACAGTACATATGAGCAGTGTTCGTAATACAACATAGAGTAAATCCATAAGTTCCCCTTTATTTATAGCTTATAGTTGAGTTAATTCTGGCAAGACTAGCTCAAATGCTACACCTTGTTTCATAGATTTTACAGTATCTACTGTGGCTTGAATCGCTTTAGTAGTAAAGTTCATTGCCAGCTCTGCCGCATCATACGGTGAGTATCCCCTCATTACTGCACCGGATAATACAGCAGTAAAGATATCCCCAGTTCCTGTAGCTTTCACAGGAATAAGAGGAATATCATATGTTTTTAAATAATCTGTTGGGCCATCATAAACGGCGATGACCGCATGTGTTTCGGATGGCACGCTAGTCATGATAACCATATCAGGACCCATTTGATGTAATCTCTTGCATCGATCTCGTAATTCATCATCACTAATAGGATCTGTAGAGAATGGAATGTCTAATAAGAAACAAGCCTCTGTGTAATTAGGTTTTACAATGTGGGCTTTGGAAACAAGTTGACGCATAGCCACTACCATATCAGGTGTATAGATAGAGTAAAGGCGACCATCATCTGCCATAGCTGGATCGACGATAATCATTTGTCCCTTATTACCGAAACGATTGATGGCTTCTTCCACGAGATGAATTTGTTCTGGGGATGCCAAGAAACCACTTACAATAGCGTGAAAGTCGATTTCGTTTTTATCCCAGCAGTCCATAAAATCTCTCATGTGTGCCGATAAATCTACGAACTCGTAGTGTGGATATTCCAAATGGTTGCTCAAAACAGCTGTTGCCAATGGAACCGCTTGGCAACGCATGGCGCTGATGATTGGAATCATAACGGTTAGGGCACAACGGCCGATGGAGCTCATGTCTTGAATTGTTAAGACTCTAGGTACTGCTGTCATAGACACCTCCAAAATATTTATATATTTTATTGTACGTTATGTAGGGCTTTCTGTAAATGTAATGATGTTATTCATGAAATTAACTTCATAATGTAGTATAATAAAACAGATAGACTTTTTATGGAGGATAGTGACAATGACAAGGTATGTATTTCGACGCCTAGGTGGCGCAATCATAATCTTATGGGTCATCATTACCGTAACGTTTGCATTAATGCATGCAATACCGGGGGGACCTTTTACAAGTGAAAAGAAATTACCACCTCAGGTGAAATCAAGTATTGAAGCAAAGTACCATCTTGATGATCCTGTATGGAAACAGTATGGTGATTATTTAGGTGGTGTTATTACCGGCGATTTGGGTCCATCATATAAGTATGAAGGTCGTAGTGTGAACGATATTATCAGTGATGCATTCCCAATTTCTGCGCAGCTTGGTTTATTATCATTAATGGTGGCTGTAGTAGGTGGTATTGCAGCGGGTGCTATTAGTGCTATGCGCCCTAATGGTATCGTTGATTATGCGGTTACCGTATTATCTACCATTGGTATTTCCGTGCCTACATTTATTATTGGTGCCGTTCTTGTCTATGTGGTGGGCTTTGAACTAGGATGGTTCCCAGTAGCCTTATGGCGTGGTCCATCTTATATGGTTCTACCAGTGTTGACGCTAGCAGCACAACCTATGGCATTCATTGCACGCTTAACGCGCAGTGGGTTGCTTGATGTGTACCAACAAGAATATATCCGTACAGCTCGCGCCAAAGGCTTGGGCTCTTGGACTATTTTGACACGTCATGCATTAGGCAATGCTATTTTGCCAGTTATTACGTACTTGGGACCGTTGGCTGCTAGCCTTTTGACAGGTAGCTTTATAGTAGAAACAATCTTTGCCATTCCGGGCCTTGGACAGTATTTCGTAACTTCCATTTATAACCGTGACTATACGGTTATCCTGGGCATTACGATTTTCTATAGTGCGCTTGTAGTATTTCTTAATATTTTGGTGGATATGATTTATCCGTTAATTGATCCACGTGTTACGACAGAGGAGGGGACAGATGAATAAGGAAGATTTTTTACCTATTGAACGAACTCCTCAAGAAGAAATTACAAGCTTTATAAAACGTCCTAGTAAATGGGCGAGATTTAAGGTGAATCGCTTGGCTGTAGTAGGGGCTACTATCATCTTAGTGATGATTGTACTTGCAATTTTAGGACCCCTAATTTCGCCGTATACCTATGCGGACCAATCCCTAATCGATGCGAACCAAAGTCCGAGCTTTAGTCATTGGTTTGGCACAGATACATTGGGCCGCGATATTTATACGCGCGTTATGTACGGCGCTCGCATTTCCTTAACTATCGGTTTTGTAGCGGCGTTTATCAATCTTGTTATTGGTGTTACCTATGGTGGTATTGCAGGTTATCTTGGTGGCAAGGTTGACCGCATCATGATGGGCATCGTAGATGTTTTGTACGGTATTCCACTTTTACTGTATGTAATTTTGTTGATGGTTGTACTTGGCCCTGGTTTAACGTCTATTTTCGTAGCATTGGGCATTGCGTACTGGCTCAATATGGCCCGTATCGTACGTAGCCAAATTTTGAAAGTTAAAAATGAAGAATACATCATTGCTGCTGAAGCGATGGGTATTCCCAAATATCGCATTTTATTGCGTCATATTTTGCCAAACTGCGTGGGACCAATCATCATTACATTGACATTGGCCATTCCAGAGGCTATTTTTACAGAAGCATTCCTTAGCTTCATCGGTTTAGGTGTTAATGCACCTATGGCGAGCTGGGGTGTACTCGCTTCTGAAGGGATTAGCAGCATGCGCTCCTATCCATTCCAATTGATTTTCCCTGCTGTTGCCATTAGTGTTACCATGCTTGGTTTCGCATTCCTTGGCGATGGCTTACGTAATGTGTTAGACCCTAAGGAAGGAGATAGATAATGAATAACGCAATTGTTGATGTGCGCAATGTATCCATTACCATCGATACCTTCCAAGGCCCTTTACGGGTTATTCGCAATCAAGATATCTCCTTACAACCAGGTGAGATTTTAGGTATTGTTGGTGAATCAGGCTGTGGTAAATCTGTGCTAGTTAATTCCTTAATGGGATTGCTACCATATGGCAAAACAAAAATCAAAGCCGATACATTTATGATTGATGGCAATGATTGCCTTGAATTTACTGAAGATGACTGGAATGAACTCCGCGGTACTACTGTTGCCATGGTATTCCAAGACCCTATGACATCTTTGAATCCAATCATGACGATTGGGGAACAAATGTATGAGGTTATCCATCGTACCAATGCATATGGTGAGGATTATGATGAACGAGCTATCGCCATCGACTTATTAAAGAAGATGGGCCTTTCAACACCGGAAAGACGATTATCTCAATATCCTCATGAGTTGAGTGGTGGTATGCGCCAACGCGTTTGTATCGCCATGGCTGTCGCAGGTCGTCCAAAAATTTTGATTTGTGATGAACCGACAACAGCTCTAGATATTACAACAGAGGCTCAAATCTTGCGCCTTATGCAAACATTAGCTGTAGAAGCTGGTATTGGCATTATCTTTATTTCTCATAACCTCCGCGTTATTGCTCAAATTTGCGACCGTGTTATGGTTATGTACGCTGGTAAATGTGTTGAATCTGCTACGGTAGAAGGTATCTTTAATGAACCTCGTCATCCGTACACATTGGGCTTGTTACTCGCTTTACCACAAGGTAAATGGCATGGTGAGTTAAAAGCCGTTGAAGGTCAACCACCAGATCTGTTTGATCTACCACGAGGTTGTGCGTTTAATCCACGGTGTAAGTGGGCTATGCGTATCTGTGGTAATCGTATTCCTATGGTTACAAATGTTGGTGAAGGTCACCAATTTACATGTTGGTTAGCTAAGTTGGAGGGACTTTAATGAGTTACGTATGGGAAACTGACAATCTCGTTAAAGAGTTCACTCTGTCAGGGGGCTTATTTAAGCCAAAACACACGGTACACGCTGTACAAGGCGTGAGCCTATATCAATCGCCAGGGGAAACCCTCGGTATCGTAGGTGAGTCAGGTTGTGGTAAATCCACATTTGGCTACACGTTGATGGGCTTGCATCAAGCTACATCAGGTTCTATTTATATGAATGGGCGCCAAATTGATCCCTACGTGGATCGAAAAGCCGTTCATCCTGTGATGCAAATGGTGTTCCAAAACCCTTATGCATCACTTAATCCGCGCCTTACGGTTAATGCGATTCTAGAAGAACCTTTGGAGCTGGATCCAAAGTATACGCCTCGTGATCGCGTTATTCGCGTAAAAGAAGTGCTTGATCAAGTTGGTTTGAACATGTCCTTTGGTGAGCGTTATGCTCATGAATTGTCTGGTGGTCAACGTCAACGTATCGGTATTGCACGGGCTCTTATTATGCAGCCGCAGTGTATCATCTGTGATGAACCGATTTCAGCACTCGATGTATCGATTCAAGTACAAATTATGACATTGCTTGAACGATTACAAGAACAACATGGTATTTCGTACCTCTTTATTTCTCATGATTTAAACATGGTGCGCTACATCAGTCATCGCATGGTAGTTATGTATTTAGGGGCTGTTATGGAAGAAGGTCCAGCATTGGATTTATACGAATTCCCACAACATCCTTACACTCGTGCATTGACGGCCTTAAATGGTCCTGTTATACCACATGCTCCAATTGGAGCACCTCTTAAAGGGGACCCACCAAATCCACTAGATCCACCGAAGGGTTGTTTGTTTAGTGGTCGATGTCCAGAAGCAGAGGGTCGTTGCTTTACAGAACGTCCACCTCTTCGTGATTGGGCAGATCGCCGCATCGCATGCTGGCACATATAATGGGAGAATAGTATGGAAAAGTTACTTGTTGGCAAGTCCTTAGAGCATCAACTGGATACAGTTATCAAAGAATTAGCACCAAAAGGGAATATATCCTATGCAGTACTACAATTTGACGATGAAGAGGAACCGACTATTATCGCTTCTAAAGGGGAAGATACGGTACATTCTAGTGCAAGTTTGATAAAGGTACTCATCATGGAGTATGTGTTCCATTTAGCTCGTACTGAACAGTTAGACCTTAATGACACAGTCCCACTATCTAGAACACCTCGTGTTGAAGGTGGTGGTGCTTTACAAGAATTAGTTGCAAAGCATAGCTTTACGTATCTTGAGTTGTGCCGTCTTATGATGGTTCTTAGCGATAATATTGCGACAAATTTGCTCATTACAGTTCTTGGAATGGAAAATATCAATGCTCGCGCAGAACAGCTAGGTGTAGATGAGATTGAACTAAATCGCATGATGATGGACTTTGAAGCTCTTGCCGAAGGTCGTGATAATCGTATGACTGCTATGGCGTTAGCTCGTCTCTATAAACACATTTTTGAATGTCGCGATAGAGATTTTTATGGCCGAGAAATGTGGAACATTTTAGGTCGCCAACAATTCCGTGATATTTTGCCATTTTATTGGGGGGAAGATGTACGCTTTCACCATAAAACAGGATCCCTTAATCGCGTAGAGCATGATGGGGGCATATTGGAAACGTTTAGAGGTCATTTTTGCTTTATCCTTTTGATGAGCGATATTGATAATGACCGAGGTAAAGAGTTAGGCGCTCGAGTAGGGCGTATCATGAAAGAATTTGTAGAGGAAGCATTGCCATGATGGATAAACGAAATTTGTTAAAACTCATGGTCCTTGCTCTTGGGGTGAGTGTGCTCTTGTTTGTATTTGGTTATCCTCGCGGGGAACAACCAATTGATGAGCATACAATCCGATATGTTATTGAGCAGGAACCATCCACATTGGATCCAGCAAAGTCTACTACCTCTCCGGAGGCAACGGTTCAACTCCAATTATTTGACGGTTTAGTTCGTTTAAATGATGAAAGTGAACCAGAGGCAGCACTTGCTAAAAGCTGGGATATTTCTGATGATGGTCGCGAGTATACCTTCCATTTGCGACCAGATTTAAAATGGTCCAATGGAGAGCCTTTGACGGCTCATGATTTTGAATACGCTTGGAAACGCGTATTAGACCCTGAAGTCCATGCGGACAATGCATATATGTTATATGTATTAAAAAATGGCGAAGCCTTTAATAATGGTGATGCCAAAGCTGAAGACGTTGGTGTTAAGGCCATCGATGATGATACATTGGTGGTTACCTTAGAAAATCCAACAGCTTATTTCTTAAAATTATTAGCATCTCATAGTTACTATCCAGTAAGTCAAAAGGCTGTAGAAGCTCATGAAAACTGGGCTGCTAATGCAGATACATTCGTGTCTAATGGTCCATACCGCTTATTATCTTGGAAACATAATGGGGAAATGGATTTCATTAAGAATCCAGATTACTGGGATGCGGATTCTGTGAAAACAGAGAAGATGAATTGGCCTATCAGTGAATCCCAAAGCACACGCCTTACATTGGTTGAAGGTGGCGAAGCAGATATGACTGTTGAGCCTCCTGTAGCGGATCAAAAACGCTTAGAAGAGGCTGGTCTATTACATATTGGACCTATGCTTGGTAACTATTATTACGTATTTAATGTGAAAGCAGAACCTTTCACAGACCCTGAAGTACGTAAAGCATTCTCCATGGTTATCAACCGTGCTAATATCGTTAACAATATTGTTCGTGGAGGTAAAGAGGCTGCTTATGCATTTGTTCCATACGGTATGCTTGAAAGCAACGGTCGTGAAGACTTCCGTGAAGCTGGTAGCTATCTCGTTTACGAAGATGTAGAGCAAGCGAAAGAAATCTTGAAACAAGCTGGCTATGATAAGAATCATCCATTGCCTCCAATTACGATTTTGTATAACACAAGCGAATTACATAAAGCGATTGCTGAAGCTGTACAGGATGCATGGGTAAATGCATTTGGTGCAGATGTGCGATTACAAAATCAAGAGACAAAGGTATTCTTAGCTGATCGCGAAGCTGGTAAATACCAAGTAGCTCGTGCTTCTTGGGTTGCGGATTACAGTGATCCGCAAAACTTCTTAGAGGTGTTCTCTGCTGAAGACAATGACGGTCAGTACCATAGTGAAGAGTATAACGAGTTAATCGCTCGTATTCGTACAACACCAAATGGGGCTGAACGCGATGCATTGATGCATCAAGCAGAAAAGATGATTTTTGATGAAGCTCTAGTAATGCCGTTATACTTTACAACACAACCATATGTAACAAACGGAAGTATTCAAAATTATTTCTGGACTACATTAGGCCTTGTTGACTTTAAAAAAGCATACAAATAAGATACACTTAAGACGTACACATTGTGTACGTCTTTTGTTATATTTTACGAGGATATATGAACTGGATTGAACCAAAGCGTTTAGCACCGGGCATGACCATAGGTATTATGGCTCCTGCTAGTGCAAGCGATGAAGATTTACATAGAATAGAAGAGATTTGTAATACGAGGGGCTATCATGTGCTTTTTGGTGAAAGTGCACATCGTAAAGGTCTTTATGGTGGTACAGCTGAGGAGCAAGCCCAAGAGTTTCAATATATGATGACCACCGCACCTTGTGATGCGGTGCTAGCCTTGCGCGGTGGTTACGGAACGATGCGTTATCTAGACTTATTAGACTATAAAGCAATTCGTAAACATCGTAAGGCTTTTATAGGGTATAGCGACTGTACGGCTCTTCACATGGCTATTAATCGATATAGTAGACTTATTACGTATCACGGGCCGATGGGCGTCGACTTTAAAGAAGAACGTAAGGCAGACATAGATGCATTGTTTGTAGCTGTAGAAGGTAAATTACAAGTTATAGAACCATTACCTGAACCGCCGCGTGGTGCCATTGGTACTGAGCTAGGGGAAGGGATTTTACGGGGCGGCAATATGACGATGTTATCAATGTTGTGTGGAACGCCTTATTTTTTAGAGGATGAATCTTGGGAGGATACCTTACTATTCATTGAAGATGTAGGGGAAGCGCCGTACAAGCTAGATCGTATGTTACAACAGTGGCGCTTAAATGGGCTGTTGAGTCGTATAAAAGGTTTAGTTATTGGTACTTTTACAGACTGTGAAGGTGACGAAGATGAACGTGATTACGATTTAGGCTATGAAGCATTGCGCTACATGGAGGACAATAGGAATCCTGAATTACCAGAACCCTTTGTATGCTATGTGCCTACAGGGCATGGAACGCCGCATCAAACACTGCCATTAGGTGCAACGATTAACTTTAGATATATTTCAAACACTATCATTGTTCATACCTATTCGAAATAGGCGAATCCTTCATTGATAGAATACATAATAAACAATATAGATAGAATGTTTAATAGACAGTATAGACTAGATATTATAAAGGGGCGTTATGACATTACAAGAACGAGAAGCGCAAGCTTGTGCCATTATAGATGATATGGCACATGAGTTGCGTAAGCTTTCATTATATTTACACGATAATCCAGAATTGGGGTTAGAAGAGCATAAAGCAGTTAATGTAATTAATCAATTTTTAGAGAACCATAATTTTTCATCTCAAGTGGGTTTAACGGATTTGCCAGAGTTACAAACTGCATTACGGGGCGACTATAATTGTGAGGCACATCATAAAATGGCCTTTTTAGGCGAGTATGATGCTTTACCTGAACTTGGTCATGGTTGTGGACATAATCTCATTGCTATGATGAGTTTAGGCGCGGCGGTTGCTTTTAGTCAAAGTGCACCAGAAACATGGGGAACGACATTCTTTGGATGTCCTGCAGAGGAAACTATTGGTGGTAAGGTATATATGGCGGAGGCAGGTCTATTTAAAGGCTATGAGGCAGCACTCATCATTCATCCAGGCGGTGAAAATGAAGTGGGTGGCACATCCTTAGCGACCCATCCCTTAGAGGTTACCTTCCACGGTCGATCCTGTCATATCGCATCACTTACTGACTCTGGTATTAATGCATTAGATTGTGCTGTAGATTTATATCAAAGAATCAAAGAGTTAAAGAAAACATTTCCTAAAGGGGCTATTGTAGGGGCTATCTTTACCGAAGCTGGTACGGCGCCAAACGTGGTAACGCCTAAGGCGACGATTCGTATGACTGTTCGCGGTAGAACGGTAGATGATTTAGAAGGTATTATTTTGCCTACTATTAAAGAGGCTGCTCAAGAGATTGCAGTTTCTTACGGTGCTCAAGTTGAAATGCATCACTATGAGCCACTCTTTAAGGATATGCGTCAAGATAAACGGTTATTAGATCTCTTTACAGATGTAATGACCGAGTTTGATGAAGCGCCTCGTATCTTGCCTGATGATGAAGCAGATGGTAGTACTGATGTAGGGAATGTATCCTACGAAGTACCAACAGCGCAACCTACATTACAGATTGGATTAGGTTTAGAAGCGCATACGCCAGAGTTTACTTGTGCAGCTGGTTCTGACTATGGATTGGCACAAGCTATTAAGGGTGCTAAGATTATGGCAGTTGTAGCCTTGCGTTATGCGATGTGTAAGTGATGTTCAATTTTTGACATATAGAGGTCAAAAAGGTACAATAGATATAATATTTAAGTAAGTATGAAACAAGCCGTCTTCAACAAGACGGCTTGTATTCCGGTGGAGATAGATATGAGTGTTTTAACCGTTTCCAATGTAACCCATGGTTTTGGAGCGCGACAAATTTTAGATGATGCATCATTCCGCCTATTAAAAGGCGAACATGTAGGCCTCATTGGTGCCAATGGCGAAGGCAAGTCTACATTCCTAAATATCATTACAGGTAAAATTCCTCCTGATGAAGGTAAAATTGAATGGTCCAACCAAGTCACTGTTGGGTACTTGGATCAACATGCAGTCCTTGAAAAAGGGATGACCATCCGCGACGTATTGCAACGAGCCTTTGATGATTTATTCGTGATGGAACAAAAGATTAATGACGCCTATAATCGTATGGGTGATGTATCCGAAGATGAGATGAATAAACTGCTCGAACAAGTCGGGGAATGGCAAGAAATTCTAGAGCAACGTGGCTTCTATGAAATTGATGCGGTTATCGAACGTACCGCTGCAGGGCTTGGTCTTATGGATATTGGACTCGACCGAGATGTTACGGAGCTCAGTGGTGGTCAACGTACAAAGGTTTTGCTTACAAAACTATTACTGGAAAAACCAACTATTTTGCTATTGGACGAACCGACAAACTATCTTGATGTAGAGCATATTCAATGGTTGCAAAACTATTTACAAAACTACGAAAATGCTTTTATCTTGATTTCTCATGATATGGAGTTCTTAAATTCTGTAGTTAATGTTATTTATCATATCGAGCAAGCTGTTTTAACGCGTTATACTGGCGATTATCATCAGTTCCAAGCTGCTTACGAAGTGAAAAAGGCACAAGCGGCTAAGGCTTATGAGCGTCAACAACAAGAGATTGAGCGAATGGAGGACTTCATCCAACGTAATAAAGCTCGTGTTGCAACGCGTGGCATGGCCAATTCTCGAGCTAAGCGCTTAGAGAAAATGGAAATTTTGGAAAAACCAAAAGAGTATATTAAACCTTCCTTTAGCTTTAAAGAAGGCCGTACGCCAAGTCGTTTTATCGTAGAGGCTTTTGGTCTGGAGTTAGGTTATGATGAACCGTTGACTAGACCTGTAGACTTTCAAATTGAAAGAAATAAAAAAATCGCCATTCGCGGTGTTAATGGTCTAGGTAAAACGACATTGTTGAAAACAATTTTAGGCTTATTGAAACCGGTGAGCGGTGAGTTGGTAAAAGGTGATTTCTTGCAAATTGGCTATTTTGCTCAAGAAGATACACCATCCAATTCTGAAACTGCCTTAGACTATATTTGGAATGAGTATCCAGCAATGACTAATGCAGAAGTACGTGCAGCACTTGCTCGTTGTGGCCTTACTAACGAGCATATTACATCTCAAATGCGCGTCTTATCCGGTGGTGAAAATGCAAAGGTTCGCTTGTGCAAGTTGATGCAGAATAAGTACAATGTACTCGTATTAGACGAACCGACAAATCATTTAGATATCTATGCGAAGGAAGAGTTGAGCCGTGCCTTACGTGAGTTCAAAGGAACCATCGTTTTGGTAAGTCATGAACCTGAATTTTATAAAGATTGGGTTACGGATATTTGGAATATTGAAGATTGGACGACAAAGATCGTTTAGGAGGACCGATGAATCAACGTGCAAAGGACGGGATAAAGCAATTCTTAGAAGCTTTATCTGTTGATACAGAGGCACCAGAGCTAGAGAAAACACCAAGTCGTGTAACAGAATTATATAGTGAATTATTCAGTGGCGTAGGCCTAGATACAAAATCTGCATGGGGTGAAACCTTTAGTACTGATTACAAGGGGCTTGTAGCAGTTACAGGGATTCCATTTTATTCCATGTGTGAGCACCACTTGTTGCCATTCTTTGGAACCGTTGATATTGTGTATCAACCGAAGGATGGCTGTGTGGCAGGTCTTAGCAAGTTTCAAGATATTGTTAATATCCTTAGCCGGAGGCCGCAACTACAAGAGCGGTTGGCGTCGGAATTAGCAGATGCCATTATGAATGATTTATCTGCTCATGGTGTATTTGTGCGCATTACATCAACACAGTTATGTATGCTTATCAAAGGAACTATGCAGCAAGATTCAAAGGTGATTACATTAGAAAGCCGTGGCGTGCTAGCAGAGACAGGTACGTTACGTGATGAAGCGTTAGCAATGTTAGGTGGAGGACAGGCAAATGTTTAAACGTAGAAATTATACATGGAATGATGGCAAAAGTTTATCTTTGTGCGATCGTACCCTTATCATGGGGATACTCAATGGTACGCCTGACTCTTTCTCTGATGGTGGTAAATTCAACACTCCAGAGGCAGCAGCAGCGCATGTAACACAAATGATTGAAGATGGTGCTGATATAATTGATTTAGGCGTAGAATCTACGCGTCCAGGCTGCACACCATTGACAGCAGAAGAAGAAATTGAACGCTTATCTCAATTGATAGATCCTGTACTTAATGCATCTACAGTTCCTGTATCTATCGATACATACCATGCTAAAACTGCAGATTATGCTTTTTCTAAAGGGGCCCATATTTTAAATGATGTGTGGGGATTACATTATGACCCTGATATGGCAGCAGTAGCAGCAAGATATAAGGTGCCAGTAATCATTATGCATAATAGTAATGATACAAACTATGGTGATATTATTGAGGATATGAAAGCATTCTTCTTCTGGGCTATCGATAAAGCGTTAAAAGAGGGGGTTACACCTCAACAAATCTGGCTCGACCCAGGTATTGGCTTCTTCGGTAAAACAGAAGAACAAAATATTGAAGTTATGCAGCGATTAGGTGAGTTAACAGCTTATGAATATCCAATTTTGTTGGCACCTAGCCGTAAGGGTTTTATCGGGTCTATGTTGGGCGGTTTGCCACCAGAAGAACGCGATGAAGGTACTGTAGCCGCTTGTATTACAGGTGTATTCCAAGGCGTTGATATGGTGCGTGTTCATAATGTGAAAATGCACAAACGCGCCTTGGCCGTAGCAGATGGCCTATTACGAGGTGAATAATGGATAAAATCGTTTTAAAAAACATGGCATTTTATGGATACCATGGCAATTTGACATCTGAACAAGCGCAAGGACAGCGCTTTTTTGTAGATGTTGAAATTACTACGGATCTTACAAAGGCCGGTCAAAGTGACCAGTTAGAGGATTCTATCAATTATGTAGAAGTATATGAGCTTGTAGAATCTGTTATGACTGGAGAAAAACATAATTTGTTAGAACGGTTGGGTGCGCTTATCGCCGATTCTTTATACCAACATTATCAAGGTATTGTTGGCTTATCTGTAACGGTGCGCAAACCATCTGTACCGATTGCAGGTATTCTAGATTATGTTGAGGTTGTCACTACACGAGGTCAAATTTGATGTATACCTATTACATCAGTGTAGGTTCAAATATTGGTGATAAACGGGGGCACATTAATTTGGCCCTTCAATCATTACAGGATCATGATGCGGTTTCAAAGGTCATTAGTTCGCCCTTAATCGAAACTGAACCTTGGGGATATACGGAGCAGGATATCTTTGTTAATGGTATGTGGCTTTGTGAAAGTTCTTTAGCCCCTCATCAAATGTTACGTTTGTTACAGTCCTTAGAACAGGGGGCTGGACGTGAACGACTCATTCATTGGGGCCCACGTACATTGGATTTAGATATTGTTTTGGCTTTTGATGAGAACGGGACTATGATTTCCATTTGTGATGAAAGCCTTACTGTACCACATCCTTACTTTTGGGATCGTACCTTTGTCTTAGAACCGTTACATGAGTTGTTACCAACTTTTACATATAAAGGAATGACCATTGGCGAGAGGCTAACTCAGTTAAGCGGATCGTAGACATTTACAAAATAGTAAACATTAAGGCTGCAGTTGTACCTATGCATAGGGATTATATGAATAGGTACATCCTGTAAGCGCAATATATTATTACGTTTTATGCTTGGGGATTCATAGGGAGTATACATGAATATAAAACGTATTGGGCTGTGTGTGCTAGCGTTGATTGTAATGGGCCTGTCCTATTGGCTTGCCGTAGGCGGTAATTATGACAGCAAAACAGTACGCATAGATCCAGAAGAGCATACACTAGTAAATTCTAGTGATGCCATTATTTCAAAACGAATATTAGCGATGAAGTCCATGGACTCACAAGTTTATTTTTTAGGTTATGAAGGCTATGGTATTTATAATCTATCTGATAATACACTTCGGTTGATGCCTATTAGCTTTCGTGGCCAACATATAGAGCCACCAAAGACAGAGAATTACCAACGTGGTTTACGAGAGATTACTACGGTAAAAACTTTCTCTGATTTTAGTAGTCAAGAACAATCCATACTTAAGGATTTATTGGAATCTACAGATAGAGGGGCTCATTACTATGGTGACTTTTACCATTCCGGTTATGAGTCATCCCTCATCGATATGAAAGACCAGTATTTTATAACGAATACGGTGCGTGCCTTGAAGCGTGTCAATCATACATTATATGTATATGATGCGTCAGGGTTTATTATCATTGATTTAGATAATCGCCGCATACAGGGGTTCTTTAATAATCGTCTCGGTGGGGAAGGACCTAAAGGTGTACCTGATAGCTTGCGTGGCCATTATGGTTCGGATTTCACGATGATATATGCATTGTCCAAGTTAGATCCAAAGGATTTAGAGATTTTATGGTCAATGCGAAAGCAATATTTAGAAAAGTCACCACAAGTGATGGAGAACAAGGATTTATTCCCTCTTAATCTTGATGAGATGACTTTATAGGAGGTATATTATGCTTTGGTCAATTATTGTAGGCGGATTCATTGGTTTTGTAGCTGGTCGCATTACTAAAAAAGCGGAAAGTATGGGGATTATTCTTCGTGTTATTGCTGGCTTAGTTGGTGCTTCCGTAGGCCAAGCGTTGCTTGGTACATGGGGTCCAAGCCTTGCAGGCATGGCATTGATTCCGTCTATCGTTGGTGCAGTTATCGTGATTGCTGTAGTCAGCTTCTTTACTGGACGAGACTAATTATATAAGGTAAGGACTAGTATAGGATTTCCTATACTAGTCTTTTTTATCGTTTTATATCTATTTCCCTATATACCTATGAGAAAATAGGTATATAATAGTTTATGTATTTTAGATTTAAGGTATATTAATATAGCTTAAGGTTATCGGTTCATATATTGGGAACCGTTGATTTAAGTGGAAGCGTATTAGAGGATAGATATCTTTTAGTACTACAGGTAGGAGGCCCTTATGAAGTTACGTAAAGTAGGTATTATTGGCACTGGACATGTAGGTTCTCATGTAGCATTTTCTCTTGCTCTACAAGGTGAAGTAGATGAATTGTATATGATGGATATTGATGAGAAAAAAGCTAAAGCACAAGCCATGGATATCAATGATGCGGTTAGCTATATTCCTCACAAAGTGACCGCTACTGCTGGCCCAATTGAAGAATGTGGGGATTGCGATGTTCTCGTATTTAGTGCAGGTCCTTTACCAAATTTATACCAAGATCGCTTAGAAAGTCTTGGTGATACCGTTGAGGTTCTAAAGGATGTTATCCCTCGAATTAAAAAATCAGGCTTTGATGGATTCATTATTTCTATCTCTAATCCAGCTGACGTTGTAGCTACTTATTTATGTAAACATTTAAATTGGAACCCAAAACGCATTATTTCCAGCGGTACAGCCTTAGATTCTGCACGGTTACAAAAAGAATTGGCTCGCATTTTTAATATCAGTAATCGTACAATTACAGCCTATTGCTTAGGTGAACATGGCGGTAGTGCTATGGTGCCATGGTCTCATGTATATGTACAAGGAAAACCTCTCGTAGAATTGCAACAAGAATTGCCTCATAGATTCCCGACACTTGACCATACACAAGTGCTAGATGATGTTAAAATTGGCGGTTATCATGTATTGGCCGGTAAAGGTTCCACAGAATTTGGCATTGCCAGTGCAACCACAGAATTAATTCGCGCTGTATTCCATGATGAAAAGAAAGTATTGCCATGTTCTTGCTATCTAGATGGACAATATGGTGAAGAAGGTATCTTTGCATCTACACCAGCGGTTATTGGTAAAGATGGCATTGAAGATGTATTTGAATTAAAGCTTACCGAAGAGGAATTAGCTTTGTTTAAAAAGTCTTGTGCTGTTATTCGTGAATACGCTCATAAAGCAGAATCCTTGTAAGCATATCGTATCTGTTGTATAAGTCTATTATTGATAAAAATAAATATCTATATAGAGAGAATATATAGATCTAACAGAAACTATAGATAATTTTATTTAGTCCCTAACAAGGTTCTATGATATAATTAAAAAATGACAGTATACAGATGATGAATATTTTTGGGGGACATTATGAGTCAAGACACTATGGAAGTACAACGTCCAAAAAGGCCGCGCAAACGGGTTCGCCCTAATCGCAAAGCGCAGGATCAACGTATTATCCTCATGTGGATCAAGCGAATTGGTATAGGGATTATGGTGCTGCTATTGTTAGGGCAAGCCTATCGCTTGGTGGCTGTATATCAAGAAAAACAACATATTGAGCAACAATTGCAAGAATTAAAACAGCGAAATGAAGAATTAGAACAGGAAAAGGCTAAGTTGCAAGATCCAAAGACCATTGAGGGGGTGGCTCGAGAGGAACTAGGCCTTGTAAAACCTGGTGAAGTACCTTATGTAAAATAAGGACAACTTTAATGATTTATATTCGCATTAGTTTGTAGTTTGAGGTTTCCGTATTAATTAGGAGGTTGCATGGCAATCGAAGTTGGTAACATTATTGATGGTACCGTATCTGGTATTACAAAGTTCGGCGTATTTGTTGATTTAGGAGAGAAACAAACAGGTCTAGTTCATATTTCTGAAGTAGCTCATGGGTATGTCGAAGATATTAATACCGTATTAAAGGTTGAAGATCCAGTAAAGGTTAAGGTTTTATCTATTGAAGGTAACAAAATTGGCCTTTCTATTCGTCAGACACAGCCTAAAGAGACAGCAAGTGAAGAACGACGTCCTCGTCGTGTTCAATCTAAACAAAGCACAGAGGCTTTTGAAGCCAAAATGAAATCTTTCTTGCGCGATAGCAATGAACGATTACATGATTTAAAACGCAATACAGAAGGTAAACGCGGAGGCCGAGGCGGTCGTCGAGATTAATAGTGAGAGATGGCATTGAGCCATCTCTTTACTTATGTATAGGCTTTAACAGTATAATAGTGTTAAAGGAATACTAATTATGTAAGGAGCGATTATGAAGTTAGCTATTATCGATATTGGATCTAATTCAGTGCGCTTATTATTGGCTACCTATGAAAATAATATATGGCACTATGAGCCAAAACAGTTATGGACTACTCGGTTGGGACAACGAAATGCAGATGGCACATTGCGATCCGAATCAATGGAGGCATCGTATCAGGCTTTTAAGGATATTAAGGAGCTGGCAGACAAATATGGTGCGGACTATTGCTTTGGTTTTGCTACCAGCGCTGTTCGTGAGGCTCAAAATGGGCTTGAATTTATGGAGCGAATCACCGAATACTGCCCTATGGAATGGCGAATTTTATCAGGTGATGAAGAAGCAATTTATGGATTTAATGGTGCCTTGGGAGACCAGTTGAATGATGGTCGTCATTATACGACTATCGATATTGGTGGAGGTAGTACAGAACTTGCTTTAGGCAATAAAGAAGGCGTATATTGGAGTCGTTCTTACCCAGTCGGAGCGGTGCGTTTACAATCTATGTCTGACGAAGGCCCTCAACGGGTATGGGAAGAAACTCGATTTCTTTGGGACCCAATGATGATTCAAGGCGAATTTGGTGAATTTATTGGCATTGGCGGTACGTTAACGACGCTAGCTGCTATAGATTTAGGCCTTGAAAATTATGATGGTACAAAGGTGCAAGGTCATAAATTAAGTCGCGAAACGGTAGAGGGCATTATTCTAAATTTGCGCTATATGAGTCGCGACGAGAGATTGCAGGTAAAAGGTTTACCTGCAGGCCGGGCCGATATCATTGTAGCCGGTGCAGAAATTTTGACGTCCTTTATGGATGCCTATGAGGTTCCTCATGTATTTGTGAGCGATCAAGATGGTATGGAGGCGATGGCCCGTGAATGTGAAAGCACTCGTTCGAACCGTTAATCACACCTTAAAATCGCATAATCTATTTCCCGAAAATAGTCGAATCTTAGTGGCCTGCTCCGGTGGGCCTGATTCAATGGCTCTATTACATTTATTGAAAGACATTGCCATACATCGACATACAACGTATGAAATAGGTGTGGCCATCGTAGATCACTGCATTCGTCCTGAAAGTAAGGAAGAGGTCTTGTGGCTCCAACAGCAAGTGGAAGCTTTAGCATTACCATTTTATTCTGCTACATTTGATGTGCCTCGCTTGAGCAAGGAACAAAAAATGTCTGAAGAAACTATGGGGCGTCAAGTACGGTATCAATGGCTTGCAGAGGTTGCAAAGTCTGAAAACTATGATTATATTGCGGTGGCTCATCATAAGGATGATCAAGCAGAGTCGATTCTGGCACATATCATCAGAGGTTCGGGCTTAAATGGTTTGGCCGGCATGTCTGTAGTAAGCTCTGAATATTCTACTCCTGTAATTAGACCGCTGTTAGATGTTACAAAAGAAACCTTATTGGCTTATTTAGAGGTGAAGGTGATTGCCTATTGTGTTGATCGTACGAATGAAGATGTGCGATATCAACGAAATAGGATTCGGCATCGCATTATACCTGAGTTAGAAGCTATTAACCCTAATGTAGTAGATGCCATTGTTAGATTGGGAAATTCCGTACATGAAGATTTACTAGTTATTTCTGATTTAACGGAGCAAGCTTTTGAAAAACTTGTGACTGTAGGTGCTGATGGGGTGAGCTTATCTCGTCGTGCCTTACGACAAGAATCAGTGGCGATACAACGGCGTTTATGGCAGCACTTAGTGAATGCTGTGGACTCAGATATAACGCTTACATCAGCTCATCAAGAGCAATTACTGGACATTGTTAACACCGGGGAAGAGAAAACTTTCACTATTAAAAGTATAAAAGTAACCGCTCAATGTGATACAATAAAAGTATATTGCGAACATTAATATGAATCGTGGAGGTCATATAGATGCATCAAGATGCAAAAGAGATTTTATATACGGCGGAACAATTACAAGCTCGTGTAGCAGAGTTGGGTAAAGCAATTAGCGAAGACTATAAGAATGAATCTGTCGTGCTTGTAGGGGTATTAAAGGGAGCTGTCGTTTTCTTTACAGACTTAGCACGCGCTATTGATGATAGTGTAGATGTAAGTTTTGACTTTATTTCTTGCTCTAGCTATGGTAGCGGCACAACAAGTACAGGGGTAGTACGAATTTTAAAAGATTTGGATCGCTCTGTAGAGGGTAAGCATGTACTCGTTGTTGAAGATATCGTAGATACTGGTACAACATTACATTATTTATTAGAAAATTTACATGCTCGTGGTGCTAAAAGCGTACGCCTTGCAGCGTTGTTGAATAAACCAGATCGCCGTAAGGTGGATGTAAATGTTGACTATGTAGGCTTTATTATTCCTGATTACTTTGTTATCGGTTATGGTTTAGACTACGCTGAAAAATATCGTCATTTACCATATATCGGTATTTTGAAGGAAGAAATGTATCAAAATTAAAAATATGATATAATATATGAGTGCATCTCTCAATGAGATGTACTCAATTCGTTTATACAACTAAAAATTATTATTGAAAGGGGTAATCTTTTGGGTCGATTTACAAAAAATATCGTCCTTTATTTACTTATCATTGCCGCTTTCGTTATCGCCATTGACGCTTTCTCTGGTCAAAGTGCGAATAAATCTGAATTAAGTTACACAGGATTTATTCAACAAGTACAACAGAAAAAGGTTGAGTCCGTAACGATTACCAATGATCATGGTATTAAAGGTAAACTAAAAAATGGAACAGAATTCAATTCTTATGCGCCAAGTGATGAAACATTAATTAAAACATTACAAGATAATGGCGTAGAAATTACAGCAGCCCCACCTGAGCAACCTGCTTGGTGGATGAGCCTTTTAGGGTCTGCTATTCCTATTATTATCTTGGTTGTGTTGTTCTTCTTCATCATGCAACAAACACAAGGTGGCGGTGGCCGAGTGATGAACTTTGGTAAAAGCCGTGCTAAATTGATGGGTGAAGGTAATGTAAAGGTTAGCTTCAAAGATGTAGCAGGTGCGGAAGAAGCAAAACAAGAATTAGAAGAAGTCGTAGAATTCTTGAAGGACCCAGGCAAATTTACAGCTATCGGTGCTAAAATTCCGAAAGGTGTATTGTTAGCGGGACCTCCGGGTACAGGTAAAACATTGCTTGCTAAAGCTGTTGCTGGTGAAGCAGGCGTACCATTCTTCACAATTTCTGGTTCTGACTTCGTAGAAATGTTCGTAGGTGTTGGTGCATCTCGTGTACGTGATCTTTTCACACAAGCAAAAAAGAATGCGCCATGTATCATCTTCATCGACGAAATTGATGCGGTTGGTCGCCAACGTGGCGCAGGTCTTGGTGGTGGTCACGATGAACGTGAACAAACATTGAACCAATTGCTCGTTGAAATGGATGGCTTCGGTGCTAACGAAGGTATTATTACTATCGCAGCTACAAACCGCCCAGATATTCTAGATCCAGCGCTCTTGCGTCCAGGTCGTTTTGACCGTCAAGTTATCGTAGGTCGTCCAGACTTACGCGGTCGTGAAGCAATCTTAAAAGTTCACGCTCGTAACAAGCCGTTGGCTGACGATGTAGACTTGAAAACAATTGCGAAGAAAACACCAGGCTTTACTGGTGCTGACTTAAGCAATCTGTTAAATGAAGCGGCTTTATTAGCGGCTCGTCTTAACAAAAAAGTAATCACTATGGCTGAAGTTGAAGAAGCTAGTGAAAAGGTTAGCATGGGTCCTGAACGCCGCAGTCACATTGTGAGTGATAAGGATCGCAAGTTAACTGCGTACCATGAATCTGGTCATGCTATCGTGGCACATTTATTGCCTCATGCAGATCCTGTTCATAAGGTAACAATTATTCCTCGTGGTGCAGCAGGTGGTTACACTATGATGCTTCCTACAGAGGAACAAAATTACAAAACAAAATCTCAATTATTAGCTGATATTCGAGTAGCTCTTGGTGGTCGTGTGGCAGAGGCCTTGATTTTGGACGAAATCAGTACAGGTGCTTCTGGGGACCTTCAAAGTGTAACGAATACAGCGCGCGCCATGGTAACGCGTTGGGGCATGAGCGATGAGCTTGGTCCAATCGTATTTGGTGAACAACAAGAACAAGTATTCTTGGGTAAAAACCTTGGCCATGAACGCAACTACAGTGAAGAAATCGCTGCAAAAATCGATACTGAAATTCATCGTATCGTTGAAGATGCTTATAAAGATGTAACAAAACTTCTAAGCGACAACGAAAAATTCTTACATGATATGGCAAATGCTCTATTAGAGGAAGAAACAATCGATGCAAAAGCGGTAGATAATCTTTACAAATATGGTACAACAAAAGCCCCTGAAACAGAGGAACCTAAAGCTACGTTAGAAGCGGCAGGGATTGTAGTACCAGAGGTTGTTGAAGCTAATGAGCACACTTCTACAGTGGAAGCTCCTAGTGAAACACCTTCTAATGAAATTAAATAATGGATACTATCCAAATAAAAAGAGCTGATCTCCTTGGAGACCAGCTCTTTTTTATTGTCCATCATGGATGTGACGGGTTGCTAAATATTCTTGTATGCGACGTTCCTTAAGTGATTTTAAGTATTTCTGTGCTAATACATGCGGTATGGCCACACCTACAGCGATGCCAACGATGGTTAAAATACCTGTTACGCCATTTTGTACCATATAAACAAGGCCGGATTCATTGAGTGCATTGATGTGAAGAATATCGAATAGAAAACGATAATATAGAATCCCTGGCATTAATGCGATAGCAGACGGAACGATAATGATCGTACTAGATGTTTTAAGCCAGGTAGAAACTTTTACATAAATAATACTCATCACGGCGGCCCCTACAAAGGTGGCCCCAGCAATAGAGAATCCTAATTCAACAGCTAGTAAATTACGAATAAATACACATAATACACCGCCGATACCAATTGAGAGCAAGAGGCGTACAGGCGCATTAAATAAAACTGCAAATGACGCAGCGGCCATAAAAGAACCTATAATCTGTTCAATGGATAGTACATGAGGTTTAATGTCTACAAAACTAAATGCAGGCATTGGATTAAAGTATAAGGCCATGGCCATACCTAAGGTCATACTACCTACGATGAGAATTGTTCTAATGGCTCGTGTAATGCCCGATAAGATATGGTTGTTTATTGTATCAATGACGGCATTAATAAGCGGTACCCCTGGAATCATAAATAAGGTACAGCATACAAGAACATAAACTAATGAATCCTGTTCAATATGTGAATAGAAACCGTAGGCAGAAACCATAGCGGCAAATCCACCTAATGCAATACCTACATATTCATTACAACCAAAGCGTACGGCTAGCGTTCGTGTGAAATAGCCAATGAGAGAGCATATAATTGTTACTATGAAGGCTATTATATCACCACTATATAGAAAGGCGAGGCCTGCAGAACCTAGGGCACATGCAATACCTTTTACCCAATCAGGATATACAGGAATGGTACAATCTAATTTTGAAATGAGTTGTTCATAGGTAGTGAGCGAGTAATGTCGTTCAAAGGCACGCCATGTAAGTTTAGATACGGCATTGATCATGGCCATATTAGGAACGTGCACCGGTGTTTTTCTAAAAACTGTTATGGAACGCTCTTTATGCAATAGATTTACCATGATGGTAGTATATGAAATATGAATATTTAAGTAATTATGAGGAATACCCATAAATGTGGCGGCTTTTAACATCTCTTCAATGATTCGATTTGTATCTGCACCACATTCCATAAGTAGCTTGCCTATGTTTAATAGAACATCAAGTTTTCTGTGAATATGGATAAATGGGTTCTCTAGAACTTCATTTTTTTCTTCTAATGTAAATTGTTGCATATATCTCCCCAGATAATGATAGACTATACAATTGTTATCTTTTGTATACGGTATAACTTAATACTACATGTATTATACCATTAATTATTTTAAATAATCCTTGCATTTTATAGGGTACACTTGTACAATCGAATTGTAAACCTAGGTTGACAAAGAAAGGGGCTCTAAACTATGCGTGATGAAGTATTAGAATTCTTGAGACAAAACCAAGGTAGTTTCGTATCGGGACAAGATATGTCGGAAGCGTGTCATGTTTCGCGCACAGCTATTTGGAAGCATATCCAAGCATTACGTCAAAAAGGCTACAAAATAGAATCTTATACCAAGAGGGGGTATCGATTATTGGAGGAACCTGATTTGTTGAGTCCGTTAGCAATGAAGCAAATCTTAAAAACAGATGTATTTGGCAAACGGTATGTCTATATGGACACTACCGAATCTACAAACCTAGAAGCTCGTCGTTTAGCACAACAAGGCGCAGAAGAAGGCACTGTTGTTGTTACAGAGGAACAGGCTGCTGGCCGCGGTCGTTTATCTCGTGGATGGTATTCTCCATTCGGAAAAGGTCTATGGTTTAGTCTCATTTTACGCCCTGACTTTGCACCAGTAGAAGCACCGAAGTGTACATTGATGGCTGCCGTGGCATTAACAAAGGCATTTCATAAAATGGGCCTTACAGATGCGGGTATTAAATGGCCAAATGATATCCTTGTAAATGGTCGTAAATTAGTTGGTATTTTGACTGAAATGTCCGGCTCTATGGAGGAAATTTCCTATATTGTTATGGGCATAGGTGTCAATGTTAAGACTAAGCAAGAAGAACTTCCAGAAGAATTGAAGTTAATTGCTACGTCCTTAACAATGGAAGGCATTGATATTGAACGGACAGAAGCTTTTAAAATTATTTTGGAATCCTTAGAACATCAATATTATGAAGTCCTCGATAGTGGCTTTGAGGAAACCTTAAATGAATGGCGCCAATTATCGGTAACTCTTGGTGAGGAAATTGAAGTGAGAGCACCAGGAAATACCTATGAAGGGGTGGCTACAGATATTGATGAAGATGGTAACTTATTAGTAAGAATCCCTGATGGGACAGTTAAACGTATTGTGGCAGGGGACGTGTCAATTCGTCCGCGCAAATAGGAGGCATTCATGTTATTAGTAATTGATGTGGGGAACACCAATATTGTTCTCGGTGTATACGACAAGACAGAGCTTGTAGGTCACTGGCGTATTTCCACGGACCGCGTTCGGACCACCGATGAATATGGCATGTTGATGATGAACTTATTTTTCCACGATCGCAAGGTTGATGTGAAGGATATTAAGGATATCATCATTTCCTCAGTTGTGCCACCGTTGATGCCTACATTAGAACGCGTATGTTTACGTTATTTTAATGTAAATCCTCTCATTGTTGGACCTGGTACTAAGACTGGCATCGCCATTAAATACGATAATCCTCGTGAAGTAGGGGCTGACCGAATCGTAAATGCTGTGGCAGCTCATGAACAATATAAAGGTGATTTAATCATTATCGACTTTGGTACAGCTACTACCTATTGTGCTGTTAAAGGCAATGGCGATTATATGGGCGGTGTTATTACACCAGGTGTCACAATTTCTGCGGAGGCTCTGTTCCAACGGGCTGCTAAATTGCCACGTATTGATGTAAGAGACCCTGGTCAAGTGATTTGTCGCAACACCGTATCTTCTATGCAATCTGGTATGTTCTATGGTTACGTAGGCCAAGTAGAAGGTCTCGTATCTCGTATGAAAGCTGAAATGGGCGGTCAAGTAACTGTTGTGGCTACAGGCGGTTTAGCACAGCTTATCAGCAGCGCTACAGACTGCATTGACCACGTAGAGCCTATGCTTACATTAGAAGGCTTACGTCTTATTTACGAAAGAAATAAATAATGCTACTATAATATAGTTACGTATATGTAACGAAGTAGTGTACATTCGGGTACAGCTTATGCTGTACCCTTTTTGTTAGGGGATATAGAATTATATGAATAATAAACAATGGCAAATAGGATCCGTCAAAATTGATGGACAAGCCATATTAGCGCCAATGGCCGGGGTTAGCGATATTGCCTATCGTTTACTTGCTAAAGAGCATGGCGCTGCCTTGGTATGTACCGAAATGGTAAGTGCTATGGGTATTAAATATAAAAATGAACGCACTCATGAATTGTTGCGCCTTGAAGATATGGAACGTCCTGTTTCTATGCAAATCTTTGGGTCTAATCCAGAGGCGATTGCCATCGGAGCAAAGGTTGTAGCTGATGCGGGCGCAGATATCGTAGATATCAATATGGGCTGTCCTGTTAAAAAAGTTGTTTCCTCAGGGGATGGCTCTGCACTTATGAAGAATCCTGATTTGGCGGCACGCGTAGCAGAGGCGGCAGTTAAGGCTGTTGATGTACCTGTGACGGTGAAAATGCGCATTGGTTGGGATAGTGAATCCATCAATGTAGTAGACTTTGCAAAGCGCATCGAATCTACGGGGGTCGCAGCTATTGCTGTACATGGTCGTACGAAGGAACAAATGTACAGTGGTCATGCGGACTGGTCCTATATTAAGGCTGTAAAAGAGGCTGTATCTGTACCAGTTATTGGCAATGGTGATATCGTGGAACCAGAGGATGCGAAGCGCATGCTCGATGAAACGGGATGTGATGCGGTAATGGTAGGTCGTGGTGCACAGGGCAACCCTTGGATCTTTGGACGCATTCACCATTATTTAGCGACTGGTGAAGTGTTACCGGTGCCAACTGATATTGAACGTCTCGACATGCTGTTAAAGCATTTTGATCTATTGTGTCAATATAAGGGGGAGAGTATGGCTGTTAAGGAAATACGAACCCATGCAGGCTGGTATATGAAAGGGCTTCCTGAATCTGCCTATTGGCGCAATCGTGTGAATACAATTCATACCGTAACAAGCTTTCACAATGAGCTAGAATCATATCGTAAAATACTGTCTGAAATGTAGTCAGATTGACAAATGTACAGTATTTTTATATAATGGTTGAGATAATTTAGAAATGAAAGATAAGGTGTCATCTTACTATGGCACTTTTTTCTTATTTTATTTATATGTAGAAAGAGTGGGGTACCCATGGCAGACGTAAAAGAAACATTACTTACCGCCGAAGGTTTAAAGAAATTAGAAGAAGAATTAACGTATTATAAATCTGTACGTCGTATTGAAGTGTCTGAACGTATTAAGACTGCTATTGAATATGGCGATATCAGTGAAAACTCTGAATATGATGATGCAAAAAATGAACAAGCTTTCATCGAAGGTCATATTGTAGAGCTTGAAAATAAAATTAACACTGCGAAAATCATCGACGAATCCGTAAAAGGTGATGTTGTATCCGTAGGTAGCAAAGTAACTGTATTAGATACAATGTACAATGATGAATTAGAATATGTTATCGTTGGTTCCTCTGAAGCGGATCCATTCAACAATCGTATCTCTAACGAATCTCCTGTAGGTAAAGCTATTTTGGGCAAACGTAAAGGTGATGAAGTAGAAGTTTCCACACCAGATGGTCCTGTTACATTCAAAGTGTTAGCAATCCAATAATTTACATTTACTGACGAAGAGGCGATAACATGAGTGAAGAAATTAAAAATGTACAAGAAGAGCTGAATGAGCAAATGCAAATTCGCCGCGACAAATTGGCTGAATACGAAGCGGATGGGATTTATCCATTTGGTCAACGTTTTGTTGTAAAAGATAATGCAAAAGACATTAAAGATGACTTCTTCTTGAAATATGACGGTCAACCTGTAGTTATTGCAGGCCGTTTGATGACAATCCGTTCCCATGGTAAAACAGCATTTGCGAATATGCGTGATAAATCCGGCGATATTCAAGTATATTTCCGTAAAGATGTATTGGGTGAAGATGCTTATAAATACGTAAAAATGCTCGATATCGGTGATATTATCGGTGTTGAAGGTCATGTATTTAAAACTCATACAGGGGAAGTTACAATTAAAGTTAACAAATTAACTTTGTTATCCAAATCTTTACGTCCATTACCAGAAAAATGGCATGGTTTAAAGGATACAGAACTTCGTTACCGTCAACGTTATGTTGATTTAATTGTAAATCCTGAAGTGCGTGATACATTTGTAAAACGCTCCCAAATCGTTGCTAAAATTCGTGAATACATGATGCGTGATGGCTTTATGGAAGTAGAAACACCAATGATGCATGCTATCCCTGGTGGTGCTGCAGCTCGTCCATTCATTACACATCACAATGCGCTTGATATCGATATTTACATGCGTATCGCGCCTGAATTGTACCTCAAACGCTTGATTGTTGGTGGTATGGACCGCGTATTCGAAATGAACCGTTGTTTCCGTAACGAAGGTATCGACAACCGTCATAATCCAGAATTCACAACTATTGAATCCTACCAAGCTTATGGCGATGTAGAAGATGCAATTCGCTTAACAGAAAACCTTGTGTCCTATTGTGCTCAAGAAGTACTTGGTACACAAGAAATTACATACCAAGGTACTGAAATTAATTTGACTCCGCCTTGGAATCGTATCACAATGGCTGAAGGTGTAAAAAAATACACTGGCGAAGACTTTGATGCAGTCACAACTGTAGAAGAAGCTCGTGCTATTGCAGATCGCTTAAATGTTGAATACACAGAAAATGATGGTATTGGTAAAATCTTAAATCTTTGCTTCGAAGATTATGTAGAAGAAAACTTGATTCAACCAACTATCGTATATGGTCATCCAAAAGAAATTTCTCCACTTGCTAAAGCAAGTCGTGAAAATCCATTGGCTACAGAACGTTTTGAAGCGTTCATTTATGGCCGTGAATTGGCAAATGGCTTCTCCGAGTTAAATGACCCAATCGACCAAAAACAACGTTTCTTGGATCAATTGAAAGAACGTGAAGCAGGTGATGATGAAGCTCACCGTATGGATGAAGACTTCGTTACAGCTCTTGAATACGGTTTACCTCCAACAGCTGGTTTAGGTATTGGTATTGACCGTCTAGTTATGTTCTTAACAGACTCTGCATCCATCCGCGATGTATTATTGTTCCCATTGATGAAACCAGAAGCTCCTAAGCATATTGAAGCTGAAGAAGAAGCAGCTGAATAATCTAAAACAAAAAGGCTCCCTATTCTTTGAGTAGGGAGTCTTTTTATTCGTCATATGTTGTGAATAGTATATTTTATTATATATATGTTGATGTAGTATATGAATGATACATAGATATGAAAGGAGGAGGCTGTGAAATACTTAAAGGTTGCTTTATCTGATTCCATACAATCCAAAATTGGCTCTTTAGAGGGTCGTATATGTGTTCCTGTTTGTGATACAGATTTTATAGATGTCGGTGCCGTTGTTATTGGTGATAGTGACTTAGCGCTTATCGATGATAATCAAATTCATACCTTTGGTATACCTGTTATTGTCCTAAGCTTTGATGGATCTAAGGATTTATCTTTTTATAAGGACCGCATTACATCTATTATAGAGTTTTCCTCTACAAATATGGACGACTGCAAATTAGCGATAGAAAAGCTTGTAGCAAGCTATGAAGATACTATTTTACCACCATTTTTTAAGGCTTTATCTGATTATGTAGGCGATCAAAATTCCCAGTTTGATTGTCCAGGCCATCAAGGTGGTCAGTTCTTCTATAAACATCCTACAGGTCGCGCCTTTTACAATTTCTTCGGGGAAAATATATTTAGAGCGGACCTTTGTAATGCAGATGTAAAATTAGGAGATCTTTTAATTCACGAAGGTTATGCTTATGATGCGCAAGCGCATGCTGCGAAAGTCTATAATGCTGACAAGACCTATTTTGTGTTAAATGGTACATCTTCAGCGAATAAGGTAGTACTTAATGCTCTTTTAACACCGGGCGATATTATCTTATATGATCGTAATAATCATAAATCCATCTGCCATGGTGGTCTTGTTATGTCTGGTGCTACGCCTATATATCTTGAGACAGCGCGCAATCCATTTGGCTCCATTGGCGGTATTTTAGATCATTGTTTTGATGAAAGTTATATTCGATCTTTGATTGCAGAAAAATCTCCTGAAAAAGCTCGAGCTAAACGTCCTATTCGGCTGGCAGTCATTCAATTAGGTACCTATGATGGTACGATTTATAATGCTCGACAAGTATTAGATAAAATTGGTCATCTTTGTGATTATATTTTTTTTGACTCTGCTTGGGTCGGATATGAACAATTTATTCCTATGATGAAAGATTGTAGCCCTTTACTATTAGAATTGGGCCATGATGATCCAGGAATTTTGGTGACTCAATCTGTTCACAAGCAACAAGCAGGTTTTTCTCAAACCTCTCAAATTCATAAGAAGGATAGTCATATAAAGGGGCAAGACCGTTATGTAGATCATAAACGTTTTAATAATTCCTTTATGATGCACGCGTCTACGTCTCCATTTTATCCATTATTTGCATCTCTTGATGTAAATGCTAAAATCCACGAAGGTGAGTTGGGACAAAAACTGTGGCGTGAGTGTGTTGAAGTTGCTATTGAGGCTCGTAAAGCTGTGTTGAAGCAATGTAAATATCTCCGTCCGTTAGTACCACCTATAGTACATGGCAAAAAATGGGAAGACGGAAATACACAGGTCATGGCAGAAGATGTAAATTATTTTGCCTTTGAACCAGAAGCAAAGTGGCATTCCTTTAAAGGCTATGGTAAGGGTCAGTATTTTATCGATCCTTGTAAGTTCCAACTGATTACACCAGGAATTAACGTAGAGACCGGAGAATATGAAGCATTTGGTATTCCTGCTAATATTCTGGCTAATTATTTACGGGAAAATCGAATCATTCCTGAAAAATGCGATTTAAATACAATCTTATTCCTTATGACACCAGCAGAATCTAAGAATAAGATGGATGCGCTTGTGGAGGAACTCGTTCGCTTTGAAGACCTCATAGACCGGGATGCACCGATGGAAGAAGTGTTGCCGTCTATTTACTATAGTCATATAGATACATACAAAGGCTATAGTATTCGTCAGCTATGTCAAAAAATGCATGATTTTTATAAGTCTAAAAATGTAAGCCTCTTACAACAACGGCTATTTTCTCGTGAATACTTTCCAGACTATGTCATGAATCCACAAGAGGCAAATTTTGAGTTCCAACGTAACAAGGGGGAATTAGTACCGCTACGCGAGGCAGAAGGTCGCATTGCTCTTGAAGGAGCTCTACCGTACCCACCTGGTGTATTATGCGTGCAACCTGGAGAGCGTTGGTCTAAGACTGCTTGTGACTACTTCTTGGCTTTAGAGGAAGGCATTAATCAACTGCCTGGCTTTGCACCAGAAATACAAGGTGTATACATTATTGAGCAATCAAATGGTTATAAACAAGCATATGGCTATGTATTGAAAAAAGAATATGAAATGTAAGTTTATACGATAGAATACAAGGATTATAGGGATTTACTAAAATTTCTTATACATTGATTAAACTGACAACTGGTCGTCGTTATGAAATTCATCCTATCATGTACATCATGACTGTGGCGTTCATCATTCACTTTGCTATTTAAATAGCATATACTATGAATCATATAGCATAGTCTATTAAAGAAAAAACTAGCGTGTTATATGAGCTTAGCATTTTAGGGCTCTAATTACGCGAGGAGGTTATATGAATTCGACAGTTATTTTAAAAGGGAATATCTTATATACACCGCGTCCTTCAGAATTTATATCCATTCAACATGGCTATATTATTGCCGTAGATGGTGTAGTTGTATATTGTGGTGAAAGTATTCCACCAGCCTATGCAGATTGTGAGGTTACTGATTATGGTGATAATCTCATTATTCCAGGCTTTGTAGATACACATGCACATGCTCCACAGTATTGTAATCGTGGCCTTGGGATGGATAAAGAACTCTTACCTTGGTTAGAAACCTATACATTTCCTGAAGAGGCAAAGTTTAGTGATCTAGATTATGCACGGTTAGTATATGGCGCCTTTGTCCAAGACTTATGGCGCAATGGGACTACTAGAAGTATACTGTTTGGCACTATCCATAAAGAGAGCACATTAGTGTTGATGGAACTTTTACAAAAAGCTGGATTATCTGCCTATGTAGGCAAGGTCAATATGGACCGCAATAGCCCAGATTTCTTGATTGAAGAAACAAGTCAATCTTTAGCGGATACGAAAGACTGGTTAGAGGCATCGGCTCAATTTGGTCCATTGGTAAAACCTATTATTACCCCTCGTTTTGTACCATCTTGCACGAGCGAGTTAATGGATGGCCTTGGTACATTATCAGAAGAGTACAAGGTACCAGTTCAATCCCATTTATCTGAAAATCACGGTGAAATTGATTGGGTAGCAGCATTACATCCGGAGTCACCAAATTATACAGATGTGTATTATGAACATAAATTGATTGGGCGGACGCCAACGGTAATGGCTCATTGCATCCATTTAAGTGATGTCGAAATGGATCGTATGGCTGAAACACAAACTATGGTATCGCATTGCCCATATTCCAATGTAAATCTATCAAGTGGTATTGCACCGATTCGTAAGCTAATGAAACGGAATATACCGATTGGTTTAGGTTCTGATATCTCAGGCGGTCATATTGTATCAATGGCGAAGGTTCTTACAGAAGCAATTGGATTATCTAAGATGAAATGGGTGGAAGTGGATTCAAATTATGCGCCCCTCACATTAAGTGAAGCCTTCTATATGGCTACAAAGGGTGGAGGTAAGTTCTTTGGTAAGGTTGGTAGCTTTGAAAAAGGCTGTGAACTAGATGCCCTTATCATTGATGATACATCACTATTTGACCCGAATGAACGCACCTTAGAGGAGAGGTTAGAGCGTTGGTTATATGTTGGTGATGATCGACATATCGTTGAGCGCTATGTAGCGGGACAGGTATTACTGAATCCTCAAGGTTTTCAAGGTTAATAGTTAACCTGTATTAAAGCTGGCAATAAAAAAGAATTTACATAGTATCCATAGCAGGTAGTTTGTATATCATGCAAGCTACCTGTTTTATTTTGACCTCATGTTGCGCATCAATGCCCGTGGTGTATAATAAAAAGATGTATAAATTAAGAAAGTGGGGGACTTGATGGATATATTAGGGGCAAGGCGCTCTATAGAACAGAAGTTACTTATGCAATCCGTAGGGCTAATGGCCCTTGTAGCAGTAAGTGGTACTATAATGGGGATTGTCACAGGATCTAGCGCGGTCTTATTAGATGGGGTATTTTCCTTTGTCGATGTTGTAATTAAGATCATGATGCTCATGACGGCAAAGTTAATAGCCCGTGAAACGAGTAAGCGCTTTCAATTTGGCTATTGGCAGTTTGAACCTTTAGTACTCGCCGTAGAAGGATTCTTTATATTACTAATTGTAATTTACGCTCTATCTAGTGGCATTACAGACCTTATATCAGGTGGCCGTCATGTAGATTTTGGACCAGCCATTTATTATGCCATCTTCTTTACCGTTGCTGATACAATCTATTACTTGTATGTACGACGAATTAATAAAAGCTTACAGTCCAACTTAATTAAATTTGATAATGTGAGTTGGTATGTTGACGCGTTACTTGAAGCAGCTATCTTGATTAGCTTTGTAGTGGCTATTATGTTAGAAGGAACTGCATATGCTGATTGGGCAGCGTATATTGACCCGATTGTTCTCATCGTATTAGCCGTACAGATGATACCGTCCGCATTCCGTATTATCATCCCATCCGTAAAACAAGTATTGGGATGGGCACCGACTTCATTGCATAATGAAGTGCAAGAAATTATGGATCGCTTTATGGAAAAGTACAATTTCAAAGATTATGTTTCTAGTGTACAAGTATATGGCAACACTCGAATTATTGAGATTGATATTTTAGTTCGTAAGAATTTTCCGTATCAAACGATTGCTGAAATCGATGCAATTCGCAATGAAATTGACCAAGAAATCGGAGGGAATCCAACTGAAAAATGGGTAACCATTTCTTTCACAGGTACCCGAAAATGGATGGCAAAGGATTATTTACTAGAAGAAGACGATGATGAATAGTATAAAAATTAATTAGAAATCTAGTAGATGGCTTATAATTTAATGATAAATACACCAATATATGGTATACTTAAACGTATTGAATATATTGTTCGTAGCATAGTTGGAAGATGAGGTTTATAGTATGTTAGACTTGAAATTTGTCCGTGAAAATATTGATTTAGTGCAACAAAACTTAGATAATCGTCACACGAAAGGCGATTTGGAAACCTTTGTATCCGCTTATGATGAACGTCGTCAGTTGATTGGTAAAGTAGAGGAGTTAAAAGCTCTTCGTAATTCCGTAACTGAAGAAATTAGCCAATTAAAACGCAATAAAGAAAATGCGGATGATAAAATCGCAGAAATGAAAAAAGTAGGCGATGATATTGCAGAGCTTGATAATCGTATTCGCGATGTAGAAGCTAAATTACGTGATGCGGCTTTGATGTTGCCAAATATGTGCGATGCATCTGTTCCTGTTGGTGCTGATGAAGATGAAAATGTGGAACAACGTAAATGGGGCGAACCACGTCAATTTGACTTTGAGGTACAAGCTCATTGGGATTTAGGTGAAAATCTTGATATCCTTGATTTCAATCGCGCTGGTAAAATGAGTGGTGCTCGTTTCACAGTATATAAAGGTTTAGGTGCTCGTTTAGAACGTGCTCTTATTAACTTCATGGTTGATCTTCATGTAGATAAACAAGGCTACACTGAAATGATGACTCCATATATGGTAACTCGTGAAACTTTGACAGGTACTGGTCAATTACCTAAGTTTGCTGAAGATATGTACCATGTAGAGGATACTGAATACTTCTTGATCCCTACAGCAGAGGTTACATTGACTAATTATCATAGCGGTGAAATCTTGAGCGAAGAAGAATTGCCTAAATACTACACTGCATTTACAGCGTGCTTCCGTGCTGAAGCTGGTTCTGCAGGTCGTGATACACGTGGCCTTATCCGTCAACATCAATTCAACAAAGTTGAAATGGTTAAATTAGCTAAACCTGAAGATTCTTATGCAGAATTAGAAAAGTTAACTGATAATGCAGAAGAAGTATTACGTTTATTGGAATTACCATTCCGTGTAATTACACTTTGCACAGGTGATATTGGCTTTGGTTCTGCTAAAACATATGACGTAGAGGTATGGATGCCAGCTCAAGGCAAGTACAGAGAAATCTCTTCTTGCTCCAATATGACTGATTTCCAAGCTCGTCGTGCAAATATTAAATTCCGTCGTGGACCTAAAGGTAAACCAGAATTCCTTCATACATTAAATGGCTCTGGTCTTGCTGTAGGCCGTACAGTAGCAGCTATCTTGGAAAATTACCAACAAGCTGATGGTTCCGTTGTAATTCCTAAGGTACTTGTTCCTTACATGGGTGGCGTAGAAGTAATCAAGGCAGCAAAATAAGAGGGGGCATTTGATGAAGTTCTTTATTGATACCGCAGAATTTGATGAGATTAAAGAAGCGTATGCTTTTGGCTTTATCGATGGTGTTACTACTAACCCATCCCTTATCGTGAAAGCTAAACGCGATTTAAAACAAGTTATTTCTGAAATTGCAAATCTTGTAGAAGGTCCTGTAAGTGCAGAGGTTATTGCTTCAGATGCAGAAGGCATGATCGCTGAAGCTCATGAGCTTGTAAAATTAGGCTCCAATGTAGTTATTAAAGTGCCTATGACTCCAGAAGGTCTTAAAGCTGTTGCGGTTTTAAGCAAAGAAGGTATTAAAACTAATGTAACGTTAATCTTCTCTGCCAATCAAGCCTTGTTAGCAGCTCGTGCTGGCGCTACCTATGTGAGCCCATTTGTTGGTCGTATTGATGATATCAGCATGGACGGCCTTACATTGATTCAAGATATTGCAGATATATTTGCTATTCATGGCATTGAAACTGAAATTATTGCGGCTAGTGTGAGAACGCCATTGCATATTATTCAATGTGCTAAAGCTGGTGCTCATATTGCAACAGTACCATTCAAAGTACTTATGCAAGCCATGAAACATCCATTGACGGATGCAGGGCTTGAAAAATTTATGGCAGATTGGAAACAAGCTAATCAATAAGTTAAGTATTCGGCTCAATGTAAGAGTCATATTACAATACACACAGGACTTATAAGGAGGCCTATTATGGATCGTACATTATCTTTGGAATTTGCTCGTGTCGTTGAAGCGGCTGCTTTGCGCAGTGGTCGTTTACTTGGTCGCGGTCAGAAGGATGCAGCGGATGGTCTTGCTGTAGATGCAATGCGTCAAGCATTTGACTCTGTTCGTATTTCTGGTACTGTAGTTATCGGCGAAGGCGAAATTGATGAAGCGCCTATGCTTTACATTGGTGAACATGTAGGTGCTGGTGGCCCAGAAGTAGATATCGCAGTTGACCCAATTGAAGGCACAAACTTGATTGCAAAAGGCCAAAATGGTGCGATTGCAGTTATGGCTATTGCTGAAAAAGGTGGCTTGTTACATGCACCAGATATGTACATGGAAAAACTTTGCGTTGGTCCTCGTGGTGCAGGTGCCATCGATATTACTAAATCTTTAACTGAAAATATTAAAAATGTAGCGGCAAAAATGAATCGCAATGTCGATGAAATTACACTTGTTATGCTTGATCGTGAACGTCATCATGGTTTGATGAAAGAAGCCCGTGATCTTGGTGCACGTATTATGTTAATTTCTGATGGTGATGTTAACCCAGCTATGGAATGTTGTATTGAAGGTTCTGGGGTACACATGGTTGTTGGTACTGGTGGTGCACCAGAAGGCGTATTGGCTGCAGCTGCTTTGAAATGTGTAGGTGGGGATATGCAAGCACGCTTGAAACCAGAAACAGAAGAAGAAATTCGTCGTTGTCATGAAATGGGTATTACCGATGTAAATCAAGTGCTTACATTGGATGATCTTGTTCGTACAGATGATGTTATCTTTGCGGCTACTGCTATTACTCGCGGTAACTTATTGAATGCTATTCAATACTTCCCAGGTGGTGCGCGTACACATACTATCGTAATGCGTTCTAAAACTGGTACTGTTCGTTTCTTAGACACAGTACATATGGATGAGAAATTAAAATCCTTAAAAGCAAAATAAGAATTTAGCCCCTCAAAATGAGGGGCTTTTTTTCGCAGTATTTTCACACATTCTCTTGATGAGATATATCGAAAAATAGTATAATAACATTTAGTATATGACGTTATAAATACAACGTCTTGTAGTTCATACAAGATGATCGATATAAAAGTGTAGGAGGAATTCTGTTGGAAAAGCTAATCATTCAAGGTGGCAACCGGTTGGAAGGCCGTGTACGTGTTAGTAGCGCTAAAAATGCGGTACTCCCTATTATTGCCGGTACTTTGCTAGCATCAACGCCTAGTAAATTACTTGAAATTCCAAATTTGGAAGATGTAGGTACAATTTGCCAAGTTATCGAGTCTTTGGGGGTTAAAATTACTCGTAATAAAGCAGATGATGAAATTATCTTCGATGCATCTACATTGACTGCTACGGAAGCTCCTTATGAGCTTGTACGCAAAATGCGTGCATCTTTCCTTGTAATGGGTCCACTTTTGGCGCGTAAAGGGGAGGCTAAAATCTCCATGCCAGGTGGTTGTGCTATCGGTGCACGTCCTATTGATCTTCACCTAAAAGCTTTCGAAGCGTTAGGTGCTAAAATTGAAATTACTGAAGATTATGTATATGCACATGCTCCAGAAGGCCTTAAAGGCACTCAAATCTACTTGGATTTCCCAAGTGTAGGGGCTACAGAAAATGTAATTATGGCCGCTTCTATGGCGGAAGGTAAAACTGTTATCGAAAATGCTGCGGAAGAACCTGAAATCGTTGATTTAGCGACATTCTTAAATGCAATGGGCGCTAATATCCGCGGTGCTGGTACTAATGTAATTCGCATTGAAGGTGTGCCTCAATTACATGGTGCAATTCATACGGTTATTCCTGACCGTATCGAAGCTGGTACATACTTGATTGCAGCTGCTATGGCTGGTGGTGACGTATTTGTAGAAAATGCATTGCCTGAACATTTAAAACCAGTAGTAGCTAAATTAAAAGAAGCTGGCGTTACTGTAGAGGAAGAAATTGATGGCATTCGCGTTATCAGTACTGGTAAAGGTATCAAAGCTGTTGATATCAAAACGTTACCATACCCAGGCTTCCCAACAGATATGCAAGCTCAATTTATGGCGCTTACTACAATCGCTGAAGGCACAAGTACAGTAACAGAGACTGTATTTGAAAACCGCTTTATGCATGTTGCTGAACTTCGCAAAATGGGTGCTCATATCGATATCGACAATCGTCAAGCGATTGTAGAAGGTATGCCACGCTTACATGGTGCTGTAGTTAATGCTACAGACTTGCGTGCAGGTGCGGCTCTTGTTTGTGCTGCGTTGACTGCAGAAGGTAGAACAGAAGTTGGTCGTTTACATCATATCGATCGTGGTTATGATGATTTCGTAGGTAAATTGCAAAGGTTAGGTGCTGATATTGTTCGGGTTGACGAATAAAAGTACAGAGCCAAAACAGAATAAAAAGAAACGAAGCCGGCGCTCAAAAGGGCCGGCTTTATACAACGAGCAACAAAACTTAGGTGCTGCTAAGGTTGAAAATGCTAAAACTAGCACTAATCGAAAGCCATTGCGTAGGACAAAACGCAAGTCCACAAAGCTTTCTGAGGGCGTAGCAAAGCAAGCTAGCCATTTAGCTTCCAATATGCGTGAAGCCATGGTTAGAGTCACGAAGATGCGCCGTGTGGAACGTCGTAATCGTGAGACTGTAGCTATTGCAAAAACTACACCAGCTATGACCTTGAAGCGCCTAGTTCGTCCTGAGCAGGTGGGCGATTTAATGGGACGATTAAATCGTTCATTAAACTTTGACTTGGGCATCGACTTAGGAACTGCGAATATTCTTATTTTCGCTAAAGGTAAGGGCTTAGTCTTAGATGAGCCAGCTTATATTGCGAAAGATGATAAAACAGGGGATATTCTTGCCTTAGGCGAAGCTGCACGTACTATGATAGGACGTACACCTAAAGGCATATCTGTTATTCGCCCTGTTCAAGCAGGTGTTATTGCAGATTATGATATGACCGAATTTATGTTAAAGTATTTTATTCGTTCAGTCGTGCCTGCTTCTAGATTGATGAAAACGCGTATTATCGTATGTGTACCATCTGGGATTACACCTGTTGAAAAACGGGCCATTTTAGAAGCTTTGCTTAGAACTGGGGCCAAGAAGACTGTCTTGATAGAGGAACCATTGGCGGCAGCTATGGGGACAGGTCTCAATGATGCAGACCAAGTTGGGGCCATGGTTGTCGATGTTGGTGGCGGTACTACGGATATTGCAGTTCTTTGTGATACGGGTGTTGTTGTAAGTGAATCCCTTCGCATTGGGGGAGATTCCTTCAATGAATCTATTATCCGTTACATCCGTCGTAAGAAGAGACTTGTTATTGGACCTTTAACAGCAGAAAAGATTAAGATTTCTGTCGGGACTGTAGATCGTCGTGCTAAGGAGCGAACTATAGAGGTTAGAGGGCGTGATGCAAGCTCTGGACTACCTAAGATGGTTGCTGTTAATTCCTTAGAAATTCAACGTGCCTTAGAGGCGCAAGTGATGAATATTCTAGAAGGAATTAAATCTATTTTAGAAAAAACGCCACCAGAACTTGTAGCGGCTATTAATGATCACGGCATCATTCTTACCGGTGGCGGTGCTCTCATCGATGGGTTAGATCGTGTTATTACACGTTCTGTAGGCATTGCATCGTATTTGGTAGAGTCTCCACGATATGCTGTTATCAAAGGGGTTGCTAAAGCTCTTGATGAAATGTCACAATTGCGTGATACCTTGGATGAATTACAATAAAATATTGTATTGACATACTATGTAAATTGACGAAGTTGCTATTTATAGTTAGGCCATTGATGATTGGAATAACTGTAGATAGTAACTTCGTTTTTTAGTGCCCTCTTTTTGTAATTTTCATCTTTATGATGTATACTATAGTAAAAGTATATTGCATAAAATTGATGTATAAAAATAAACCTTATTAATATGGTTTGTCGCTATAGAGGAATTGTATATGAAACGATATTTATATATGACTTTTGCTGTTTTAGGCTTTCTAGGCAGTACCATACCTTATGCTGAGGCTGGGAATTTAACAGGCGTACGTGTATCTAATCACGAAGGCACAAGTCGAATTGTATTGGATGTATCTGAAATGCCTGTATCTTGGACTAAGTCTTATAATGAGTCCACACATGCCCTTACACTTAACCTTGGTGGTACTACAAATGGATTGACGGGTCCTATAGCGCAAAATAATACAAAAACAGGTGTTTTAAAAGGCATTGGCTTACAACCTGTTAATGGATCTTTGCAAGTAACATTGACGGCTAACAAGGATGTACAACATCATGAATTTACATTGGAGAAGCCATCGCGTATTGTTGTGGATTTATTTTCTAGCTATGCTCAACAAACAACAAAGGATGTAAATAAATCTGTTACGTATAGCAAGATTAATAACACTGTAGCAGAAGGCAAAATCCAAGCCTTTGCATTATCTGTGGACAATGATTCACCTATGGTGGTCGCTCATGTTTCGGAAGGTAAACCCTTATCATCTGTAGTTCAATCGCATACTGCCATAATTGGCGCAAAGGTAAAAGGTGGTAGTTTTGATCGCCCTTATTCGGTGGCAAGTGATGGAACTATCGATTTAGAGCGTATTTCTAACCGTGGCACCTTGCGATATACACCAAATCGTGGATATTTTATTGAGGAAAAAAGACCTTTACTACAGGCTAAAACACAGAAGGATACATTCCTAATTACCTCTGTTAATACAGGCCGTAAAGAAAATGCTTTGACTCTATATACATCAGCGTATGGGGCTTCTACAAAGACTAATGACTTTGGATACGAAGTGACTGTAGCCAATGGCAAGGTAGTTAGTGGTCAAAAAGGGAATTCTAAAATTGGAGAAAACCAATACGTATTATCTGGCCACGGAGAATCGCGGGATGCACTACGTAAATTAAAGGTGGGCACACCGATTACGATTCAAAATAGACCGGAGTTGGCACAAGTGAATACCACTGGTGGAGCAGCTTTACAAGTAGGTACTATGGTTTTGAAAAATGGTAACTATGTTGGTGCTGATGGGACCCATAATAAAGCTCGTAGTTTTATAGGAACTACTAAAGATCATAATTTGGTGGTTCTTACTGTTGATAAAGCTGGGCTTCAATCGGTAGGGGTTACACAACAAGAAGGGGCTCAACTATTATCCAAACTAGGCGTCGTGGATGGTGCTGAATTATCGAATCAAGGTAGTGTTGATTTAGTAGTCAATGATACATACGTTCATAAAGCGACTTCAAATCCTACGACCTATGAGGATATTGTAATTATAAAATGAATTCGTTGCATACAATTTTGTTTGAAATATTAGTAATAATTTAGTATACTATAAATACATAACTAATTTTGTAAAAGGAGGGATCGTTATGAAAAGAGTAGTGTTGGCATTAGCTGCTTTAGGCATTTTAAGTGTTAGCTCTGTAATGGCGGCCCCTGTATCATACCAAAGTGTATTAACAGGTAAAGTTGCTTCTACAGTTTCTGTTGGCTCTGCTGTAACAGAAGGTCAAACATTGGTAACTGTAGAGACATTGGCTGGCCCTATGGCTGCTGCTAAATCTACTGTAACTGGTACTGTAACGGCGGTTAATGTTACAGTGGGCTCAGACGTTTCTCGTGATCAAATCGTTGTCACAGTAGAAAGTAAATAAAGGAGAGAAGGAATGAAGTTTTCTCATTCTTGGCGTCGGTATAGAAAAGCGATACTGGCGCTTTTCTTCTGTACTTCACTTACAGCTGCACAGGCTGTTGATTTCATGCCTGTCAATGATGTAACTACAGGTATGGAAGGCATTGCAAAAACTGTAATTGTAGGAGATACCATTTCTACCTTTGATGTAAAGGTACTTGGTGTCATGAAGGATAAGGGACCATCTGGTCATCTTATTTTAGCGAAGTTCTCTGGTCCTGTTATGGAAAAAACAGGCGGCATCGCTCATGGCATGAGTGGTAGTCCTGTATATATAAATGGTAAGCTCGTTGGTGCTGTTGCTTATGGCTGGGGCTTTGCAGATGGTACGATTGGGATGATTACCCCTATCGAGGATATGGTGAAATTATGGAATATTCCATATGAGAAGAACTTATCCAAACCATGGGATGATAAACAATTGATCCCTCTTGGCACGCCACTTATGGCTTATGGCTTTGATGCAGCATCCATGGATTACTTCAAATCCAAGTTGCCACAATATAAATATGAAACATATGATACGGCTAGTGCTAGTGGTGATGAAATTGCTAAACCTCTAGAAGCCGGTGGTTCTGTAGCAGCATTACTAGTTGATGGTGACCTAAAACTGGGGGCCATTGGTACTGTTACCTATGTAGATGGGGAAAAGATTGTTGCCTTTGGTCATCCATTCTTAAAACATGGCTCCTCAAACTACTTCATGCATAATGCAAGCATCTTTACAGTAGTTAAAAGTTATGATGCTGCTTTCAAATTGGGCTCTATGGGCAAGGAAGTTGGCTCTGTAACTGAAGATAGAGGTGCTGGTATTGCAGGTGTTTCTGGTGTGATTTCTCCAGGGATCCCTATGCGATTCCATTTGAAAGACCTTGATATGGGGCGTGATAAAACTAGCTCTGTTAAGGTTATTGAAGATAGTGAGATGACACCGACTTTAGCGGCTACATCTCTATATAATATGTTGAATAAAACGTTGGATCGTAGTGGCGCTGGTACGGCTACCATTTCTTATACAATCACACCAAGAGGTAAAGAGCATAAACCGTTGACGCGAACTAATATGTTCTATAGCTCTGACTCTATCTCTGAGAAGGCTGTTGATGAGTTCTATAATGTTATCGACGTTCTTATGAATAACCGATTCATTAATTATGAAATTTCTGATATCTCTGTAGAAACTGAGGTAACACAAGATAAGAAAACAGCTAAGCTTGTTGATGCCTCTGCGTCTTCAACAATTGTTTCCCCTGGTGATACAATCGTTGTAGATGTAACGTTGGAGCCGTTCCGTGGTGAGAAGGTTGTTAAACAAATCTTCTTTAAGGTTCCTGAGGATCAAGCTGTTGGTAAGTATACCTTAGAGGTACGTGGGGGCGGTGAAATCCCATTACCTTATGTATTAGAAAAGCAAAAATATAATTTAACCGATGAAATTTTACGTCGCTTAAAAGTTCATAAAGATTTTGATGAACTATACGATGAAATCCAAAAGACTGATACAAACAATCAAATCGTTGTAGAGTTTTTAGAAGATGGCATTAGTCTTGTTGATGAAGATGGTTCCAAATCCGTTAAAAAAGCTAAACTTAAAGATGTGGAATCAAAACCTATGCCAGGGGATGTAAAGAAAAAAACAGGTCAAGAAGATTTGAGTTCCAGTAAAGACGATGATAATCAAATAGAAAAAACTGCTATTGATACGGAATACATCGTTCAAGGTGATGGTCAATTTACAGTTCATGTTATGAAACCAGCCGATCGCGATAAAGCTTTAGCTAAACGCGTAAAAGAAGTTAAAAATCAAGTCAAGATGGAACATAAATTAGAATTGGAAGATCAATCTAAAAAGGATAAATCCAGTAAAAAAGATGTGAAAAAGTCTGATAAACAAGACCAAAAAGCACCTGATAAAAAGGATGAATCCAAAGTAAATGATACTAATACCGCTGAATAAGCTGTAAATGTAAGGGGAAAGGGCTAGACTGTTGAATTGGCTAGAATCGATAGGACGCGCTGTAATGAACGGCCTATCACAGATGGGTAGTGCTACATTATTAGTGTGGCATACAATAAGACAACTGAAAATGATTAACCTGTGGCATGTATTTCAGCAGATGGCTCACCTAGGTGTAGATTCATTACCGATTATTAGCTTAACATTACTCTTTGCTGGTGCAGTTATGACCTTGCAGATTACAGATGTATTGATTACATATGGTGCACAAAGCACCGTAGGTGGTCTTATGGCTGTTGCTATGGGACGTGAATTAGGTCCCATCTTGGTAGGGGTAGTACTAGCTGGCCGTGTTGGCGCTGCCATCACGGCTGAAATCGGTACAATGAAGGTAACCGAACAAATCGATGCGCTTCGTGTTATGGCTGTCGATCCTATAGGTTATCTTGTGGTACCTCGTGTAGTAGCATGTATGATTATGGTGCCAATTTTGGCATTTTATGGTGTTGTGATTGGCATTGCGGGCGGTTACTTTGTAGCTACCGCTATCAAAGGGTTAGCACCAAGTACCTATTTAGATTCTATTCAAATGTTTTCTACCATTTCAGACTTCACACTTGGGCTAATTAAGTCCAGTGTATTTGGTGCTGTTATTGCATTGGTAGGGGCCTATAAGGGAATGGAAACTAAAATGGGCGCAGAAGCTGTAGGCTTCTCCACAACTAGTTCTGTAGTAACTAGTATTATTTTAGTATTTGTATTAAATTACTTTTTATCTACTTTGTTATATTAGTAGATACGCTAGAGGGATTTATGATAGAACTACGCGATGTTGTAGTTGCCTATGAGTCACGTGTGATTTTAGACTCCATTAATCTTACCATTGATGATGGGGAGACGTTAGTCATATTAGGTGGTAGTGGCAGTGGTAAAAGTACATTGCTTCGCTTATTAATTGGCTTGCAGCGTCCTACATCGGGACAGATTATTGTAGATGGCACAGATATTACAACATTATCTGAAGATGAATTTAATACAGTGCGAAGAAAGATGGGGATGGTATTCCAATACTCTGCTCTATTTGATTCTATGTCGGTAGGCGAAAACGTGGCCTTTGGTTTGCGTCAACATACGGACTTAGGGGATGATGAGATACGACGTATTGTAGCAGAGCGACTAGATTGGGTCGGTTTGAAAGGGTATGAATCCTATATGCCTAACGAATTGTCTGGCGGTATGAAAAAGCGCGTTAGTTTAGCTCGCGCCATAGCGCTAGATCCAAGCTTAATCCTCTATGATGAACCTTCATCCGGCTTGGATCCTATTACATCTGGTACGATTAGTATGCTAATTAAGGGGATGCAACAACGGCTTGGTTGTACTTCTATCGTAGTAACACATGATATGCAATCCGCGTTTTACGTGGCAGATCGCATAGCTTTACTTGATAAGGGGAAATTTGTGGAAATTTCTGATACAATAGACTTTAAGAATTCTACAAATAAAAAGGTACAACAGTTTATTCATGGTGAAGCAGAACCAATTAATGTATCTGCGATGGGAGATGTATAATGAAGTGGACGACGGAGGCCAAGGTAGGGGCTTTCACAATAATAGGTATAGCTCTATTTATTGCGGGAATACTTTTTGTAGGCCGCATTGATATATGGGCTAAACCGCAAATGACGATTACAGGTGATTTTGCTCAAGTTAATGGCCTAAAAAATGGCAATCAAGTTAAATACTCAGGTGTGGCCATCGGTAATGTCTCTGATATAGAGATTACACCACATGGTGTAGTAGTAAAAATGAAGCTTGATGAAAAAACACAAATTCCAAGTGACTCTACGTTTACATTGGGATCAGATGGTTTTTTAGGTGATAAGTTTATTCAAATTTCACCAGGCCAATCTAAGGTGTTTTTACAAGATGGTGACTCTGTTAAGGGCGAAGGTGCAGACGCTATGGAGAAAGCGATGCAAAGCGCTCAAAAATTAATGGATGGCACCGAAAAAATGTTGCAATCTATCAATAATATTATTGGTGATCCAGCAACGCAAAATGCACTTAAACATTCATTGCAATCTACTGCGACGATGGCTGATAATGCTGTAGCGATTACACAAAATATGGCTGATGTAACGGCACAGCTAAATCAAGCTGCTCAACAATTTAATGCAGATGGTAATGCAGGCAATGATATGCGTGCTATTTTGACTAACTTAAAACAAACTACGGATCGTGTAGATAATATGGCTCGTTCTATGGAGTCTACTGTAACTGATCCTAAAGCACAGGAAAATATTAAGGAAACATTACATAATACGGCACAAATTTCAGCTCGCATCAACAAATTGATGGGTGGTAAAGCATATCAAAATGATGCAAGTGGAAATGTAGTAGATGGAAATAATGTTGAAAAAAAGTCATCTACTAAAGTTGAGCCTTCTGTAGATTTGTTATATAACACTACAGATGATGAATTCCGCATCAATGGTCGCGTTCGTGCTTATAATGATAAAGGTATGGCTGAGCTTGGTCTTTCCAATATCGGTGATGGCACTAAATTCGATTTAAATGCAGGTCGATTCATTAGCTCTAAATGGCTAGTACGTGGCGGTATTTTTGAAAGTGAATTAGGACTTGGCGTTGACTATAATTTACGTGGTCCTGTTTCATTGTCCGCAGCGGTATATGACCTTAACAATCGTAAATATCGTATTCGTAGTGACATACGTTTACATAAAGATACTTATGGGGTTATTCAAATGACCAGACCGTTCGGTTCCACGAATGGTGGTACCTACTTTGGTATCAAACAAGTATTTTAAAGACTAATACATTCACGTTAGGTGAGTATGGAGGTACATATTATGAATAAAAAGGTTTTATCCTTAGGTGTAATGCTCTCCTTAGCTACTACAGGTGCAATGGCTGCTGATGTAGTTACAACTTCCGTTAATAATGGAGACCAATTAAGCAAATATCAAAAAGAAGCGATTCAATTAACACAAAAGCAATTAGCTGAAAAATCTGTTCAAGATAGCAAAACATATGAGAGCAAATTGGACCTCGATGAGTCTCGTACCATAGATTTAGCATTGGCGAATAACCGTACTGCAAAACAAACTAAATGGGGTTATGAAGCTGCTAAATCCGCAGTGAGCCAAGTAGCAGCAGGCAAGAACCCTAGTGTAAGCTATGGTTGGTCTGCTCAAAAAACAGGCGGTGACACTGGCCGTGGTAAATCCGGTAGTCATAATTTCTCCATTAGTGCCCCTGTATTTAATCCTCAACTCGATGCAAGTATTGATTCTGCACGTTATACTCGTGAAGGTACTGGTGCTAGCTATGAAGAAGCCTTGCAACAAGCAAAATATGATGCTATTAGTGGCTACTATACATTGATCATGAACCGTAATCTTGTTGATGTGGCTCAACAAGCTGTTAAAGATTACCAAGGTCATGTAACAAATGTGCAAGCTCAATATAATGTTGGCTTGGTAGCAAGTTCTGATGTATTGGCTGCTAAAACAAATCTTGCTGATTCTGAAACAAATCTTGTGAAAGCGCAAAATTCTGCTAATTTAGCAGAGGCTAGCTTGAATCAAGTCATTGCATATCCTGTACAAACAGCTATCAACACAGCAGAACATGACTTACAATATAAACCTTACAATGTGACATTGGAACAAGCTAAAGCATATGCGTTGCTTCACCGTTCTGCCCTTGTAAAATCTGCGCTTGATGTAAAATCTGCAGAAGAGGCTGTAAAATCCGCTAAATCTGGCTACTTGCCAACTGTAGCGGTAAAAGCAGGTCGTGGTTATGCCGATCCAGATGGTTACTTTGGCACAAGTACAAAATCCTGGAGTGTAGGTGCTACTGCATCTTGGAGCTTATGGGATGGCGGTGCTACACAAAATGCTATTAAAAAAGCAAATGCACAACTTGAACAAGCAAAAGAGGCTAATTTAGCTACTGTTGATGCTGTATTATTAGCAGTACAAAAAGCATACTTGAATTTGCGTTCTGCAGAGCAAACAATCCAAAGCACTCAAACTGCGGTTGCTCAAGGTCAAGAAAGCTTCCGTATTGCTACACTTCGCTATCGCGCAGGGGTTGGTACAAACCTTGATGTACTCGATGCGGAAACTAAATTAACAGATGCTCGTAATAACTATGTACAAGCTCTTTATAATTACAATATTAGCATTGCAGCTCTTGAACAATTGACAGGTGTTCCATTGAATACTCCAGTTGGACAAGGCGCAGAAATTATTGCAAACAGTGGTGCAGCTGAACAACTAGCACAACTTGGTGGTAATCAATAATTGGATACTAAAAAAAGACGACTTCGGTCGTCTTTTTTTGTTATAGATTTATAAAGCGTAGATTCATTGTATATTTTCATTTTTATGTTATGGTAATGTTTAAATAATTTTATCTGTAGTTATTGTAGAAAATGATTAGTAAAAAAATATATTAGTTTTATAAAATTTACCCTTAAAATACTATAGTTATTACTGTGTGTGTGGTAAGATTAGTATATATATTTATTTTATTCATAATGTGTATGGGAGATCATTATGACCCGTAAGAAGTGGTGTCTCATAGGGGCTGCAATTTTAGGATTATCTGCAGCTGGTGCTAGTATAAACCCTATAGCTAAGACCTATGTAGAACCTATGGTTAAAGAACAAGTAAATAATACCATAAACGGATCTGTGGACTATGATTCTCTTCGTATCAATTGGAATGGTGATGTAGTTTTATCAGATGTGGTGATTAAAGATCGGGATGGTCACTTAGTAGGGACGGCACAAGATGTAGCCGTTGGGGTTAAACTATCTGCATTACCAAGTATAATTGGGGGTAATACATCAGGGGCGACAGCTATATCCAATGTTACCGTGGATGCACCTGATCTTCACATATGGCAATTGAACGATGGAACTTGGAGTATAGAAAAGTTAGTTAAACCATCTGATCCGAATAAATCGGGTAGTTTTGATGGTGATATTACTATTAATAATGGCCATGTAGCGCTACGTGCTAAAGATGGCGTTAAACATAATATTGAAAAACTTGATGGCACCGTTGCTCTTAATATGAGTGGTATGTCCAAAGGGGCACTTACTGCTGATGTAGATGGTTCATCTGTTCTTGTAAATGGCAAAATAGATATGGATGATGTGTCTAATTTTGACGTATTTGTACAAGCCGATGAAATTGATACTGATGGTATTATGAGCTTTGTTCCGTTGCGCAAAGATCTTGTTGTAACGAAGGGGAAATTACAAGATTTACATCTCAATGTTAAAAGTGAAGATGGACAATATGTTATGAGTGGCAATGTTGGCTTTAAAGGCTTAACAGGCACTTATAAGCGGGGCAATACGATGTATACCATTACTGATGGTGAAGGTCGTATTATGCTCAATCATGACCAAATTGTTATTAGCCATAGCTCTTGGCGTATCAATGATCAAGCAGCAAAGCTTAATGGTCTCATTACATTAGGGAAGGACGAAGAATATCTCAATCTTAATGTTGTAGCTGATAAGGTGAATCTTGAAGCCATTACCGATGTGGGGGTTACTGGTATTGTTGGTGGTCGTGCGCATATTGGAGGCACTACTGTAGCGCCGCGGGTGGATGCAACTATAGGCAGTGATGGTATTTCTTATAAAGGGTACCATGTGGACCGCGTGCAGGGAAATGTAGTATACGATAATGGGGTAGTTCGTATCGATGATGCCCAATTGTCTATTGGCGCTGGTAATGCTAAAGTTAAAGGTCAATACGTCGTAGATACAGGTGATTTTGACGCCTCTGCTAATGTTCATGCCTTATCGTTGGATACTTTCACACAAGATATGACTATGCCTATTACAGGGACAGTTGATGGAGAAATCCATGTTTTGGGTAAGAATAATCAAGTTACAGATCTTGTAGGCGCTGTTCAGGGCCATCAGATTGGGGTCCGTGGTGTAGTGTTAGATTCTGTAAAAGCGGATTTAACTCATAGTGACAATCTTACCAATATAACTATGGTTGGTAATATGGGAACTGGCTCCTTTAGTGGATATGGCTCTATTCAAAATGGTCAAGTGGATGCTACAATTTCTGGTAATGCGTTACCGTTAACATCACTTAGTTCAATCATAGGTGAAGATGTTGCTGGTACTGTTAGCACATCTATTAATGTAAAAGGTGCCTTAGATAATCCTAATGTGACTGGTACTGTATGGGGACAAGAGGTTCTCTATAAGGGCGCTCATTTTAATGATATTCATAGCGATATTACTTTAGACAATCATGTTCTAACAATTACCAATGGTCATATTGGTGACGGTAGTGGTGGCTATGATATTACAGGTTGGTATAATATCAATACTGACGCCTTAGATTTAAATGCTAAAGCTCGCGCAGTGCGTATTGAAAATTTAATTCGCCCTGTAACTGACATTCCTATTACAGGATGGTTTGAAACCGATAACCATATAACAGGGACTGCGGCTAATCCTATTGTAGAAGGACGAGCTCACTTATGGGATGGATCTGCATATGGCAAGCTTGTAACTAATGCTTTTGCAAAATATAACTATAAAAATGAAAGATTAGAATTATATCGTTTTGATATTGAAGGGTACGGAGCGACTATTACAGGTGGTGGTACTGTATCGAAAGAGGCTATTAATATTGATTTTGAAGGTAAGAAAATCGATATGGGTAGATTGCTCATCAATACTGACTATAAAGTAGATGGTTTGTTAGCAGGCCGTGGTACTATAACGGGTTCTATGGATAATCCTCAGTTTAATGGTTACATTTTATCTGATGCTTTATCTATAAATGGGCAATTATTGACTGATATTCATGGCCACGTGTATGCGGATAAATCCGTCGTAAATGTACAAGACTTTTCCTTTGCTGAATCAAATGGGGGGCGTTACATTGCTAAAGGTGGCATGAAGCTCGACGATAGTAAACAGTTATTTGGTGTTTTAGATGTTACTAATGGTAGTGTTAAGAATTTATTAGCACTGTTGGATCGTAAAAATGAGCATCTTGATGGTAATTTAAACGGTTCCGTTGAAATTGGTGGCACAAAGGATAATCCAAGCGTTACTGTTAACGGTAAAATTAACGATGTTACTATTGATGATAAGGTTGTCGGTGATGCAACAATTGATGCTAGCCTAGCTAATCGTAAGTTTAAAATTACCACTTTAAAACTACCCGTTGGTGAGGGCCTCATTGCGATGGGTGGTACTTTGGATCTCGATGGGCAAGCTGATTTACAAGTAGCCTTAAAGGATGTCGACATAGTGCCATTCTTACCACTTGTAGGTAAGGATATTCAAGCAACAGGCTGGGTAACAGGTGTTGTGAATGTTACTGGAGAAACGAAAAATCCTAAGGTGGAATTATCTGGTGCAGTAGAGTCCGGTTCGTTCAATGGAATTGGTATTGATGAAGGCTTTGCGTTGGCTACAATGCAAGATCATGTCATTCAAATCCAACGTATTCAAGGCGCTAAAGGAGGCTATAAACTCAGTATTTATGGTAAAATTCCATTGGCGGCTCTTTATACATCTGGTTATTTAGAAGCTAGTGATGCTAAATCTATGGATGTAATAATTGACTTTAACGAAGCAGATATGGCTGTTATTCCTCTTGTTACTACTAGTGTTAAAGATGCAACGGGGCCGTTAAAGGGTGCAATTAGGCTTACAGGGACTATAGACCAACCTGAGGCATACGGCACAGTATCTGTACGTAATGGTACTATGAAATTGGCCAATGTAGATAATGAAATTACTGGTATTGACGGAGATTTAATCTTCTCTGGACAACAAGGGGATTTCCAATCTCGTATCAATATGGGGAAAGGTAGTGCTGGTTTAGCTGCTAAGGTAAATTGGTCTGGTCATGAGCTTACCAACTATAAGGCTGCCGTTCAACTTGATGGACTCGATGTTCGTAGCGAATATGTGAGAGGCCCATTAAATGGTGAACTTTATATTGCGGAACGTGATGGATTACCTACCTTGATAGGTAATTTGGACCTAGAAAACATCCAATTTAAGATTCCTCTTTCCTTGCAGTCTAGTGAAAGTAGCACCAACATGGGTGTAGATGTTAATATTCATGCTGGCAAGGGCGTACGCTTATATGATCGAACTCTATATAACATGTTTATCGGTGGTGATGTTCATTTCGGTGGCACATTACAAAACCCAACTGCTAGTGGCCAGTTCGATGTTAAATCTGGTACGTTCAAATACTTAAGTCATGTATTTAATATTACGAAGGGGAATGCACACTTTGTAGGTGGTTCCTATTTACCAAACTTACAATTAGAGGCTGAAACGAATGTAAGTAACTACAATATTATGCTTGGTGTAAAAGGGACTGTAGACCATATGGATCTTACTTTGTCGTCCAATCCTAGCTTGTCTAGAAAGCAAATTATTTCCATGTTAACCTTTGGTCGTGGTGCAGATTCAAATAGTAGTACATTGACAAATGATGATGTGAATGCTGTTGCTACAGCAGGCTTACAAATGTTTGCCTTTGGCTATGTGCAAGATGCATTGCAAAATACATTAGGTTTAGATCGGATTAATATTACGACAGGTTCCATTGATCCTGATGAACCAACTAATAGGGCAACAGCAGGTAATTACAACATTGAAATTGGCAAGTATATTGTGCCAAAGGTAATGCTTACTTATTCTCAAGGTATCAATAATAAACAAAATAAATATGGTGTTGAGTATTCTGTAAAACGAAACCTCAAGTTTACTGCATGGCGTACATCGCAAGGAAACAATTATTTAGGTGGTCGTTGGACAAGAAGCTTCTAAGTTTATGGCTAGAGTGTGCAAATCCCATGGGTATGCACATTCTAGTCATATTAATTTCATAAAATTTGTTTAATATAGTACTCATTCCCAGTATTTTATGCTATAATAATAAAGATTTATTAGTCTTTATAAAACAAGATGTAAACTTTTTATGGGGATGAGTTCTAGGAGGAATTTATGTTTAAACCAAAAGCCTATAAAAGTATGCTTGCAGCATCTGTGTTGACTGCTGTCATGGGGACAGGCAGTGTATTTGCTGCAGAGGTACAAGCTGGCTATACTCCAGATTTAAATAACACAACAACAACTAGTGCGGCAACAACTAATGATGCATCTACTACACAAGCTGTTTACAATGCTGATGCAGCTACACCTGCAACAACACAAGATGAAACTGATGCAGCTATCTTAGCAGCTCGTGGGGATACAACAGTATCTAGCGATGGTACTGTAGTTAGAGGTTCTGATGGAACTGTTACAGTCAATAATGCTGCTTTGAAAACTGATGACAAACAAGTAAAAATGGTGTCTAAAACTACTGGTGGTACTGACCTTGATAAGGCTGCTGAAAATGGCCAAACTCAAGCTGTTACAACTGTAGAAGCTCAATATGTTACATCTGCTAATGCTGAGTCTATTAATCCATATGTAGGTAAATTGATTACTGGTTTATCTATTTCTGGCGTAACAGCTGAACAACAAGCACAATTATTGCCTATCTTGACAGAAAAAATCGGCGATGCTGTATCTGTGGATGGTGTATTTAAAGACGTAACTAACCTTGGTAATACTGGTTACTTCTCTGAAGTAAACCCTGTATTTACAACAGTACCTGAAGGCGTTAAATTGGACTTTGCTGTTACAGTAAATCCAATTACTACTGGTGTAGCTTTCGAAGGTAATACAGTTTATACTTCTGAAGTATTGACTAAATTCATGGACCTTCAACCAGGTCAAGTTCTTAACTCTGTATATGTAGGCCAAAAGGTTCAAGGTATCAACGCAGCATACGCTCGCGATGGCTATATGTTGGCTCACGTAGATGGTATTCGCGTAGATGACCAAGGCGTGCTTCATGTTCATATCGTAGAAGGTATTGTTGAAGATATCGTTCCTGCTGGTAACAAGAAAACTCGCGATAAAGTTATTACTCGCGAATTCGTTCAAAAGAAAGGTAAACCTTTCAATAAATTCTTGGTACGCCGTTCTGTAGAACGCGTATACAACCTAGGCTTCTTTGATGATGTAAATGTTCGCATGTTGCCTGGCGATCAAGATCCTAACAATGTAATCATTGAAATCGATGTTTTGGAACATAAAACAGGTACTATTACATTAGGTGCTGGTTACTCCAAGTCTGATGGTTTGATGGGTATCATTGAATTTGGTGAAGATAACTTCCGCGGTACTGGTGATAAATTCAAAGTTCACTGGGAAATCGGTGGTAAGAAAAAATACAAAAACTATCAAATTTCTTACTTGAAACCTTGGATTGATAGTAAAGGTACTTCCCTTGGCTTCTCCTTCTTCAACCGTGAAGATGAATATACAGATTACAACGAAAATGGTAATGAAGTAGCTGAATATAACAAAAAATCTCGTGGTTTCAATATTTCCTTCGGTCGTCAAACAGGGGAATATACTCGTGACTACTTGACTCTTGAATCCCGTAAAGATTCCTATAAATGGGATAGTGATGATAGTTCTGGTTATCGTTATGATACAGATGCTATCTCCAATACTACAGGTAGTGGCAATGATTGGAATAATACAAACCCTAGTACCGGTGGCAGTTGGAACTTTGCATCTAATAACTATGTAAAAAATAACTTTGGCCGTATCAACTCCATTACATGGCAAAAGGTATACGATTCCCGTGATAATATTTATGAACCTACACGTGGTCGTCGTATCTCCTATACGGCACAATGGGCTGGTCATGGCTTAGGCGGTGACTTCGACTTCTACAAATTTACAGCGGAAACCCGTATGTATAAAAAACTAGGTGCTAAGAATGTATTGGCATTCCGTGCACGTGGTGGCTTTATTCAAGGTGATGCTCCTTATAGCCAATTGTTCACATTGGGTGGCGCTGACTCCTTACGTGGTTACGAAGATGATCAATTCCGTGGCAAGTACATGTACAATGCTACATTGGAATTCCGCTTCCCAATCGTTAAAAAGGTTAGTGGTGTATTGTTCACTGATATTGGTGATGCATGGGATGCACCAAATGTTACATGGTACAATAGCAAGAAAACATTTAACTATGGCGTTGGTGCTGGTGTTCGTATTACTACACCAATTGGCCCAGTTAAACTTGACTATGGCGTGGGTAAACACAAAAATAAATTCCACTTCAGCTTCGGCACACAATTCTAATATAGTAAATGTATATGGTGGAGGCCTCTTTTCTAAAGAGGCTTTCACCAATATCTCTATATGGCATCCTTTGATGCAGTAATTTAAAGAAATGAGGGCACTCTATTATGATGCGAATGATGAACAACAAGGCGAATGTGAAAATCTTTTCTATCGTCATTGCTGCTATTTTTATTATTGGTATTGGCGCATTAGCGTATACACAAATGGCTACGCCAAGCGGTAGTAGCGGTAATAGTACAATTGGTGTTATTGATACATCTCGTATGATGTCTCAAGACAATCCAATTTATATCTCTGCTGCTCAAGAATACATGAGCTATCAAAGCCAATTACAACAAGAAACACAAGCTAAAATTGATGCAGCACAAGATGATGCGACTAAACAAAAGCTTGCTGAAGAAGCTCGTCAAAACCTAGCAAAGAAAGATCAAGAGATTGCCAAATCTGTTCAAGATAAAGCTATGGAAGCTGCAAAAGCTGTAGGCGATGCTAAAGGTTTAAGCGTGGTAATGACTAAAGATACTGTACTATATGGCGGTGTAGACATTACTGATCAAGTATTAAAAAAATTAGCTTCTGATGCGAAAAAATAAACTGTAGTTCTATGTAAGGGAGAACGACAATGAACGGGAAAAAACGATATATTGGATTTACCATATTTCTCGTTGTTGCATTATGTGCTATGGTTTGGGCCTATGGTTTTGTGACAAATCGTCAGCAGAGTCCTGATGGGGTATCAATAGGTGTTGTACGTATTGATGATGTATTAGAATTTAATCCTTCCTATGAGGATTATAAACAAGCTAAAAATGAATTGGATCTTTTGCAACGTCAATATGAACTTGAACAACAAGCTTTAAATGCCAAGTCAGAGACACAAGAGGAACAGTTGAAATCTCTTGCATTAGATTCAACCTTGTCAGATGCTCTTACGGTGGAATTGCAAACTCGTATTGCAACAAAAGAAAATGAATTGAATCAGCAATTGAATGCAAAACGAAATGAACTTACTCAAAAATATTTGGCGGAATTAAAGGTTAGTTCCAATGAATATGATCTTGAAATCGTCAATCTCCAATTAGATTTGTATGCTTATGATGCTCGTGTATATATTGATGATGCACAAAAGCAAGCAGCTATGGCAGAAAAGGCTAAGAAAGAGGAGCGATTAAAGGAATTATTAGCTAAGAGAAAACCATCGAATCTTGATGTAGATTCTATTAAGGCTAAAGTACAGGCAGAACTTGCGCCTATGCAACAAAAAGGTCAAGAAGAACTTAACCAATATGCCGCATCCTTACAAAAAGAATTGGCGGCCAAACGTGATACTATGATTCAACAACAAGCACAATCGATCATTGCTAATAATAACTTACCTGTAGCACAGGATTGGAATGATTCTTGGGCTAAAAAGCTTTCAGATAAGGAAGCTGAAGTGAGTGCACTTCATGAAGCCATTTTAGAAGATGTTCGTATGCGCGTAGCAATTATTGCAGAGGAACAACATTTGGATTTAGTCATCATCGATGATGGTGGTAATATTAAAGGGCTTGATATTACTGATGCAGTGAAGGCGTCCTATCGAGTTCAATAAGGAGTTATATTATGAATAAACGTATTAAATCTTTAGTATTAGGTGCATCTTTAGTAGCTTCCATGGCTATTTTAGGTGGTTGTGGTTCTAATAATGTTGGTTACGTTGATAGCGTGAAAGTAGCAAATAGTACTGAAAAAGGTATTGAAATTACTAAAGAAATTAACGCTAAAAAAGCTGAATTAGATGCAAAAATTGCTGCTGCTGATGAAGCATCTAAACAAAATGTATTTAACCAAGCTAATCAAGAATTAAATGCCTTTGCAAATGCAAAAGCTCAAGAATATCGTCAATATCAAGAACAAAAAGTTGGTGAACTCGTAAAAGAGAAAAAACTTGATGTAGTTATTGAAAAAGGTGCTGTTGTAGGCGGCGGTTCTGATGTAACTGACGACTTGATCGCGAAGATGGGTAAAGCTTCTGATGACCAAATTAAAGAAGCTGAAAATGCAGCTAAAGCGCAAGAACAACAAGATGCTCAACAAAATGCTCAACAATCAGGTCAAGCTACAGCAGTTAATACTGAAGAAAGTGCACAATAATTAAGAATTATCACAGGGGGAGGAGTTTACCTTGGAAAAAACTTTACAGGAACTCGCAACATTAGTAGGCGGTCGTGTTGTAGGTGATGGCTCTATTGTTATTACTGAAACACGTAGCTTTGAACAAGCAGTAAAACAATCCATAACTTTTGCAGTAGGTGAATATGTTGAACATATTGCGTTATGCCAAGCGGGTGCTGTGATCGTTGAATCTGAAGTGAAAGATGCACCGATGGCACAAATCATAGTCGATAATGCAAAAGCAGCATTTGCACAAGTGTTAGAACTCTTCCATCCACCTGTTGTTGTTCCTAGAGAGGTGCATAGCACAGCTATTATTGGTAACAATGTAACAATAGGCAAAAATGTAGCTATTGGTGCCTATTGTGTAATTAATGATAATGCAGTCATTGGTGATGATGTAACAATACGTCCATATGTTTATATTGGACATAATGTGCGTATTGGCGAAGGTTCTGATATTTACGCTGGCGCTATTGTTCATGAAAATTGTATTTTAGGCAAACGCGTTGTATTACGTGCTAAGGCCGTAATTGGTGGCGAAGGCTTCGGCTTTGCTACAGAAAATGGTGTACATACACACATTCCACAAGTTGGTAATGTTATTCTCGAAGATGATGTTGAAGTTGGTTCTTGTACAACTATCGACAATGCTACAATGGGATCTACTTTAGTACGTCGTGGTACGAAGATTGACAATCTTGTTCATCTTGGTCACAATGTTGAGATTGGTGAAGATTGCTTCTTAATCGCTCAAGTTGGTATTGCAGGAAGTACTAAATGTGGTAATCATGTTATCTTTGCTGGACAAACTGGTTGTACTGGTCATATTACGATTGGTGATAATGTGCAGTTTGCTGGTAAAACTGGTATTACAGGTAATGTACCATCCAACTCTATTATGGCGGGCTATCCAATGAGACCTCATAAAGAATGGTTAAAATTGGCTGCTTATGAAAATCGTTTGCCAGATATGGTGAAAACTGTAAAACAATTACAAAAAGAAATTGACGCTTTGAAAGCACAGCTTAAGGAGAGCTAATAATCCATGTATAGGTTTATGAAAATCTTTAGTGCCTTTATTTGCTTATTACCTAAAGGTTTGCAATATGCTATTGGTACATTGCTTGGTGAAATTGCGTGGTTGGCGGTACCGCCTAAACGCAAACGCCTAGCAATAGGCCAAATTCTATTCTGTAATATTACAGATGATCCAAAAGAAGCTCGACGTATTGCGAAAGCTAGTACTACACGCTTTGGTCGCATGATTATTGATGTACTACGCTATCCAGAGATTAAGGATGGCGCATACAAAGATATGGTAGAGTTTATTAATCGAGAATACCTAGATGATGCCTTGGAAAATGGTCGAGGTGCAATCTTAGCCGCTGTTCACAGTGGCAACTGGGAACTCCTAGGTGGTGTTCTTGCTTCGGAAGGGTATCCGTTGATTTCTGTGGCAATGAAACAGAATGGTGATGCGGACAAGTTTATTAATGAATATCGTCGTATCATGCACCAACATGTAACCTATAAAACTGGTGTGCGAGAAATGATCAATGAACTTAAAAAAGGCGCTTTTTTAGGCCTTATCATGGATCAGGATCCTGGCGATGATGGAGTACTTGTTCCCTTCTTTGGTTATGAAACTTTGACGGCTGCAGGTCCGGCTGTATTAGCTCGTATGCAAGATGTACCCATCATTTTTGTGACTATACATTATAGTCCGTTTATTGAAAAATATGAGATTGAGGTACATCCACCAATTTATGTGGAGCGTACAGATGATAAAAAGCGTGATATAGCGGTTACCACAACTCTTTTGAATGAGTTTATTGAAGATTATATTCGGAGATATCCTGAAGATTGGTTCTGGCTTCACAATCGTTGGAAGTGGACACGTCGTTTTTATGGCGAACAAATTGAAACGCCTCCAGATGTATTTCACTAGTTAATAAATATAAAGAGATTTTACATGCCTACTTATGTAGTATTGATTTAAATGCCTCATAAATTAAGCATTGTAAAGTCTCTTTTTCTTTTATGGTGTATAATGCAGTATTTATAATTAAATTTATATAAATTTAATTATGTGAAAAATGCTTTCAAAATCACTGAATATATGGTAAATTTCTTGTATCACCTATGCAAATAGGGTATAATACATATTGGTGTATAGTAAACGTGAATTCAGATTATGAAAGGACTTTCTTATGAGTAAGCCACAACAAACAATAAAACAGGCTGTTTCATATCAAGGGATTGGCCTTCATAGCGGTGAACCAGTAAATATGGTTTTTAAACCTGCACCTGAAAATACAGGAATTGTGTTTGTCCGCACGGACATTGAAGGTCAACCTTCTGTGCGAGCACACATTGATAATGTGACGAACACTATGCGCGCTACTACATTGGAAAATGGTGAAGCGAAGGTTTTCACTGTAGAACATGTGATGGCTGCGTTCAGTGCTATGAATATTGATAACTGTTATATCGAGATGGATTCTCCTGAACCTCCTGTAGGTGATGGTAGTAGTGCAGTTTTTATAGGTCTCATAGAAGAGGCAGGTATTCAAGAACAAACAGCGCCACGTCAAGTATATAAAGTGACACGTTCTCACGCTATATATGATGGTGATCGTTTTGTAGTTATTTTGCCATATGATGGCTATCGCATTACATTTACATCGATTAACAGCCATCCGTTACTTGGTACGCAACATTGTGATTTTGAAGTTTCGCCAGAATACTTTAAAGCACATATTGGTGCTGCAAGAACTATCGGATTTATGAAGGAATTGGAACAATTACAGGCTATGGGTCTTGCAAAAGGTGGTAACCTTGATAATGCTTTAGTTTATGATGATGAGAAGTGTTTGTCTGTACCTCGCTTTGACGACGAATTAGTTCGTCACAAAGCATTAGATGTAATGGGCGACTTATTCTTATTGGGACCGATTGAAGGTCATGTAATTGCTTTAAAATCGAGTCATGAATTAAATTCAAGATTGGCTCGCAGTATAATGGAAGAAATAAGGGAGACACAGCCATGATTCTTAATCACGAAGACATTTTAGAAATTTTACCTCATCGTTATCCTATGCTTTTGGTAGATCGCATCGTTGAGTTAGAACCAATGAAACGTGCTGTGGGCATTAAAAATGCTACATTCAACGAATTGTTCTTCCAAGGACACTTCCCAGGTAATCCAGTAATGCCAGGTGTACTATTGACTGAGGCTATTGCTCAAGTTGGTGGTATTGCATTACTATATCCTGAAGAAAATCGCGGTCTTACACCTATGTTTACAGGTATTGATAAAGTACGTTTCCGTCACCCTGTAAAACCTGGTGACCAAGTGCGCATGGAAGTGGATATTGTTAAAATCAAAGGTAAAATGGGTAAGGTTGAAGGCCGTGCCTATGTTGGCGACAAATTGTGCGCTAGCGGTGAATACATGTTTGCCCTTGTATAATGATTGAGGAGTGATTGTAGTGATAGTTGTAGGCATGGAAAATGCAGAATCCAACATCCATAGTACAGCCATAGTCCATCCAAATGCTAAATTGGGCAAAGATGTAATCGTAGGTCCTGGCGCTGTAATCGGCGAACACGTCGAGATTGGCGATGGCACACAAATCGGTGCACATGTTGTAATTGGTGGTTGGACAACCATTGGTAAGCGTTGCGAGATTTATCCTAACGCATCTATTGGGTTGGAACCGCAAGATTTAAAATTTAAAGGCGAAAAAAGCTATTGTAATATTGGCGATGAAACGGTTATCCGTGAATTCGTAACTATTAGCCGCGCTACTGGAGAAGGTGAAGAAACACGTGTAGGCAATAATTGCTTGCTTCAAGCATGTACACATGTGGCTCATAACTGTATCGTTGGCAATAATGTAATTATGAGTAACTGTGCAGGCCTTGCTGGTCACGCTATCGTTGAAGATCGCGTTGTTATTGGTGGCCTTGCAGGTATCCATCAGTTTGTTAAAATTGGTCGTAATGCAATGGTTGGCGGTATGGCAAAGGTGGTTCAAGATATTCCACCATATGTCATTGCTGATGGTCAACCGGCGCGTGTTATTGGCCTTAACTCTGTTGGTTTATCTCGTGCGGGCATTTCAGAAGACGTACGCCGAGATTTGAAACAAGCATTCCGTATTATTTATCGTTCTGGCTTTAGTTTATCTAAGGCTATTGAAGAAATGGAAATGCAACTTGATTCTTCTGTAGAAATTGAAAATTTATTGCGCTTCTTACGCAATGCCGATCGTGGTATTATGCGTACACGTCGTGACTAATTCCAAAGACCTCGTACTAAGTACGAGGTCTTTTTATGTACTTTATAAATATCATGCTTTTAATGGGATGTGAAATTTATAACATTAGGTCATAAATATAAAATATTTTGATAAAATATTTGAAGTTTTTTTACGTTCATAAGACGTAAAAAGAGGAATGAAAAAATTCTACTAAAATGTTGAAGAAATAGGCATAAAACATGGTGTTTTAATGGTAAAAAGTGCCTATTTATAGTACAATATATTGTATATGATTATGTCTTTTTTGAGGCATTAAGTATTGTAAATTTGTAATCACTCATTGATATATAGGCCGTAGGTCATCTAGGAGGTATAGTCTTGGCAAAGGTAGGATTGATTGCAGGCATCGGCGTTTTGCCTGTAGAATTCATGCGCGCTGCTCATGTATTAGGTCATGAGGTAGTGGTTATCGGTGTAGTTCCAGATGTAGACCCGGCTTTAAAGGCTGAGGCCGATGCTTTCTATGATATTGGTGTTGCCAAATTAGGTAAGATTTTTAAAACCTTGAAAAAAGAAGGTGTTGAAGAATTAACTATGTTAGGTAAAGTGACTAAGGAAATTCTCTTCAAAGGTCTTACATTCCCTGATTTAAAAACCTTAGGTGTTCTTAAACGCCTTAAAAATCGTAAAGATGACACTATCATGCTCGCCATCGTAGATGAAATCGAACGAGAAGGGTTTAAAGTGTTAGATCAAACTGTATACCTTAAACCATTTATGCCAAAGGTGGGGGTGCTTTCAAAAACACAGCCTACTGATGAACAATGGGCAGATATTTGCTTTGGCTTTGAACTAGCTAAGCAAATGGGTGGACTTGATATTGGTCAAACAGTAGTTGTAAAACATAAAGCGGCTATGGCTATTGAAGCTATTGAGGGCACTGATAAGTGCATTTTGCGTGGCGGTGAATTAGGCCGTGGCGATGCGGTTGTCGTTAAAACGGAAAAGCCAAATCAAGATGTTCGTTTTGATGTTCCTGCTGTAGGGATAAAAACATTAATGTCCATGATTGATAGTGGATGTAAAGTCCTTGCTGTAGAGGCTGAAAAGACTATTTTTGTTCAACAACAAGATGTACTAGATTTGGCAAACCGCCATGGTATTGTTATCTGTGCTGTTGACCAAGAGTTTGTAGATTCCAGAAAGGATGCATAATGAAAGTCATGTTTTCCGCCGGTGAAGCATCCGGTGATACTCATGCAGCCAGTGTTGCTAATGCACTGAAAGAAATAGATCCTTCTGTCGACATGTTCGGCATGGGTGGTACCTTGATGGAACGTGCTGGTGTTCGCATCGTATATGATATTAAAAATTTAGGCGTTATTGGGATAGTAGAGATTGTTAAATCGCTACCTAAATTCTTTAAACTTCGCACCTACTTAAAACGTGTCATGATGAAGGAAAAACCAGATATTCTAGTCTGTGTAGATTACCCTGGTTTTAATATGAAACTTGCAGCTGTAGCTCATGAATTGGGAATTCCCGTTCTTTATTATATTGCTCCTACGATTTGGGCATGGCATAGTAGCCGTGGCAATACAATTCGTAAGTATGTCACTAAGGTGGCATCCATATTCCCCTTTGAAGCAGACGCGTATCGTAAATATAAATGCGATGTAGACTTTGTAGGCCATCCACTATTGGATATCGTACATCCGACGATGACAAAAGAGGAAGCTGAGGAATATTTTGGAGCTCGTAAAGATGCTAAAAAAGTATTGCTCATGCCTGGTAGCCGTAAGCAAGAGGTGTTATCCTTGCTTGATACAATGTTAAAAAGCGGGGAACAATTGATGGTGAACCATGAGGATATTCAATTCTTCTTGCCACGCGCACATACCATCGATCGTAGTGAATTAGAAACTTTCATCGATGCTCACAAAGTTCCGGTGACGATTACAGAAGATCATACCTATGATTTGATGCAGATTTGTGATGTATGTCTAGCCGCATCAGGTACAGCTACATTAGAAACAGCTATGATGGAGTTACCGACTATTTTATTGTATCGTGTATCTCCAATTACATATGGCATTGGTAAGATGGTCGTCAATGTGACCCATGTAGGTTTGCCGAACATTGTAGCTGGCAAAGAAGTAATTCCTGAGTTATTACAAGATGCAGTGACACCTGAGGCTATTGTATCCCTTGTGGAACCTCTTCTAACTGATGTTGAACGCAATGAAGCGATGCGTAGCGAATTGCGTGAAGTACATCATAAATTAGGTGAACCAGGTGCTGTAAAGCGCGTAGCAGAACTGGTATATAATCTCGGTAAGGAGAAATGTAATGAATAGTTATTCTAGGCTCTTATATTTTGTAAAGCCTTATTATAAGCGTATGATTTTTGCAGTGTTCTGCATGATCGTCGCAGCTGCGGCATATTTGGTAGTGCCTTGGCTTATTAAAAATGTAGTAGACCAAGTATTAGATGATAAGAATATGTTTATGTTGAACCTCATAGTAGGGTCTATCGTTCTTATATTCTTAATTCGTGGCTTTGCTACGTATGGTCAAACCTATAATATGTCTTACATTGGACAACGTGTCATCATCGATGTACGGGAGGCCATCTTTAATCATCTACAAAAATTAAGCTTATCTTATTTTGATCGCCGTAAGACTGGCGTTATCATGAGTAATCTTACTAATGACGTTGCGGCACTTCAGTCTGCTGTAGTTGATAATTTGATTTCTTTTATTACGGAATCTGTAACACTTATCGGTTCTCTCGTGTCTATGCTACTTATTGACTGGAAATTGACACTTGTTACCTTTATTACAGTTCCAGTGGTGCTAGTAATTATAAATGTATTTGGTAAAAAGCTTCGTGTAGCAGGTCATGATGTACAAGGCCGTGTGGCTGACATTACAGCACTTTTACAAGAGGTAATCAGCGCTATTCGAGTAGTAAAATCATTCGCTCGTGAAGATTTTGAACGGAAGCGTTTTGAAGATGAAAATGATCGCAACTTTAAAGCTGTTATTAAAGCTACTAAGTTGACTAGCTTGTTAAGTCCAATGGTTGAGTTTTCTGCAGCCATTGCGGTGGCAGTCATCCTTTGGTATGGTGGCTATTCTGTAGTAACAGGGACTATTACAGCAGGTTCTTTGATTGCGTTCCTAATTTATGCAATCAACTTGTCTAACCCAGTTAAACGTTTAAGCCAAGTGTACGGTAATATTCAAAAAGCATTGGCTGCAGCTGATCGTGTATTTGAAATTTTAGATACTAAAACTGACGTTGTGGAAAAACCTGATGCTATTACGTTGCCATCTATTAAAGGTAATGTAGAATTTAAAGATGTTTCATTCTCTTATGATGGTGAAAAAACAGCGCTCGAAAACTTTACTTTGTCTGTTAAGGCGGGTGAAAGCGTAGCTCTTGTTGGTCCATCTGGCGCTGGTAAAACGACTCTAGCAAATTTGTTACCTCGCTTCTACGATGTAACGGGTGGCGCTATCACGATTGATGGTTATGATGTAAAAGATGTTACATTTAAATCGTTACGTGAACAAATCGGGCTTGTACCACAAGAAACTGTGTTGTTTAATGCCACAATTAAAGAGAATATCTTGTATGGTCGATTAGATGCTACTGATGAAGAAGTATATGAAGCTGCTAAGGCTGCTAATGTTCTTGAATTCGTAGAAAAGATGCCTGATGGTCTCGACACAGTAGTGGGCGAGCGAGGCAGCTCCTTATCTGGCGGACAACGTCAACGTGTGGCTATCGCACGTGCTATTTTGAAAGATCCTCGTATTCTAATTCTAGATGAAGCGACATCTGCATTAGATACAGAGAGTGAAAAGCTTGTACAAGAGGCGTTAGATCGTCTTATGAAAGGGCGTACTGCATTTGTTATTGCCCATCGATTGAGCACAGTTCAAAATGCTCATCAAATTGTTGTACTCAATCAAGGCCACTTGGTAGAGCAGGGGACTCACCAAGAGCTATTAGCTGTTGATGGCGGATTGTACAATCATCTCTATTCCGTTCAATTCTCCAACAAAGGATAATCATGTACTGGATATATAATGTATTGCTCATATTTTATTGGATTGGCTTGATTCCGGTTATTCTATACCGCCTTGCCTTTGAAGATGGATTTTATGAGCGTATTAAACAGAGTGCAGGCTATATGCCAGCCTCGCTACTAAAGAAAATTGAAGGACGTCGTGCTATTTGGATTCATGCTGCTTCTGTAGGGGAAATTGTAGCAACTAGTCCATTAGTAAAGGAAGTAAAAAAGGAATTTCCTGAAGCGGTTGTTGTGGTGTCTGTTGTAACTGCAACAGGGCATGCAATGGCCCATCGTATCATTCCAGAGGCAGAAGGAATTATTTTCTTCCCTCTAGATTTACCGTATTTGACGCGTAAGATTTTGCATATTATTAAACCGATTGCTATCTTGCTTGTAGAAACAGAAATTTGGCCTAACTTCTTGCGTATCGCTCAATCAGAAAATATTCCTGTTATGATGGTTAATGGTCGTATTTCTGATCGTAGTATGAAACGCTATAAATATATTAGTGCGTTCACGAAAGAAATGTTGCGTTCCATTGAGCGTTTCTGTATGCAATCAAAATTCGATGCAGCACATATTGAAGTATTAGGTGCGAAAACATCTGATATTACCGTAACAGGTAATATGAAATATGACCAAACGTATGCTACTGTATCAGTTGAAGAAAAACAATCACTTCTTGAAGAGTTTGGCTTTGGTAATAATCATCCAATCATCATTGCCGGTAGTACACATAAGGGTGAGGAAGAAACCATCTTTGAGACCTTTAAACAAGTCTTACAAGAATATCCTCAAGCTCGCTTGTTAATTGCACCTCGTGAGATATATCGCGGTCATGATGTTCAAACGTTAGCGAAACGTTATGAATTGAATGCTATTTGTCGTAGTGATATGACAGAGCCAGTTCATGAAGGGATACCAGTAGTTGTTTTAGATACTATTGGTGAACTAGGTCGTTTATATAGCTTAGGGGATATTATTTTTGTAGGCGGTTCTCTTGTGAAAACTGGAGGCCATAATATTCTCGAGCCGGCAGCACATGGTAAACCAATTCTTGTGGGGCCATATATGTTTAATTTCAAAGAGATTTTCGCATTATTGAACTCTCGTCATGCCTGTGAACAAGTGAAGAATGGCAAAGAGTTAACTGCTATGGTGTTGCGCTTATGTAAAGATAAAGATTTGGCAACGGAAATGGGACAAAATTGTCTTGATATTATTCGTGAAAATCGCGGTGCAACACAACGTAATACACAAGAGTTACGTCAACTCTTTAAAAAACACCATATTGTTCCATAAGATCGATATGATTTATTAGATTCATCTATGATATTACATAATAGGAGGAGTCACCTATGAGTGGGGAAGCATTATTCAAATCCATTGTTAGTGGTGAAAATCAATCCATATTAGGTGATATGGCTCGTTCTAGCTTGGGCTTTCTAAGTAAAGGTTACGAAAAGGCTGTATCCATACGAAATGCTCGCTTTGATGCGGGCAAAGGTGTTACTAAAGTTACTGTGCCTGTTATCAGTGTTGGTAATATTACTGCCGGTGGTACTGGCAAAACGCCAATGGTGAGATTTATATGTGATGTACTCGCCCGAAAAGGACTTCATCCTACCGTGCTTAGCCGTGGCTATCGAGCTGAGGACAATAAGAAAAATATCATTATTTCCAAAGACGGTACGATGTTAGTAGAGCCATCTATTAGTGGCGATGAAGCGTGGCTATTGGCTAAAGTATTGCAAAAATCTAATGTAATTATCGGCCGCGAACGGGCTATATCTGCAGAAATTGCTATTGATGAACTCGGTGCAGACTGTCTTGTTATGGATGATGGTTTTCAACATCGTGCATTAGCTCGAAATATTGATATCGTTCTTATTGATGCATCTAATCCATTTGGTTATGACCATGTATTGCCTCGCGGTTTATTGCGCGAGCCTCTTAGTGGGTTAGAGCGAGCTAATATTATTGTTCTCACAAAGGTTGATCAAGTGGCGCCTGGTGTTGTTTCCGGAATTCGTAAGCGTTTAGCGCATATGTTACCTAATACACCTGTATATGAAACAATCCACAAGCCTCAATGTATGTATACCTTAGAAGAGTGGGCTAATGGAGAACCTGGTTCTTCTGTTGACGCGTATCAAGAGCATCGTATTATGGCTGTTAGTGGTATTGGGAATCCTCAATCCTTTACACAAACGATGACCGACATTGGGTACAATGTTGTTCATACAATGCCTTTTGGTGATCATCATAATTTTGAAAATGATGATGTTGTAGATATTTGGAAAGAGGCATTTGCTCATCAAGCGGATGCTATTTGTATCACTGAAAAAGATGCGGTGAAGTTAAGTCAATTGCATGCAATTGAAGACTTAAAAATACCGATTCTAGTGCTATCTATTGGAATTGAATTTGTCTCTGGAAAGCAAGAATTCATAGAAAATTTAGAGATTTAGTGTATAATAATAAGATACACGAATGACAGAAATGGGGTTTTATTGTGAAGTTTGGATGCGTTATTCCTGCTCGTTATGGTTCTACAAGATTACCAGGGAAACCATTAGCGGATATTGCAGGTAAACCAATGATTGAACGGGTTTATGCAAGGGTGTCACAAGCGACAAAAACAGAATGTACTATTGTTGCTACCGATGATGATCGTGTTTATTCTGCTGTTCAAAACTTTGGAGGAGCTGTTATGATGACAGATCCTAATCACCTTACCGGAACTGATCGATTAGCAGAGGTTGCTAGTCATTATACAGACTTAGATGTCATTATTAATGTTCAAGGTGATGAACCTATGATTGAGCCAAAACTTATTGATGACTTAGCCCAACTTTTTGAAGAAGATCCAAACTTACAGATGGCAACTGTTGCGACTCCTTTATTAGAGGATGAATACGATGAGCCATCGGCAGTAAAGGTTATTTTAAATAATCGCAATGATGCGATGTATTTTTCTCGGTCCTTAATCCCGTATCCACGTCATGATTTTGTACGTGCTCCACTAAAACACATTGGTATCTATGCATATCGCAGAGATTTCTTGCTAAATTATGCAAAGATGGAACCAACACCAGCAGAGCAAACAGAATCGTTAGAGCAATTGCGCGCTCTTGAAAATGGCTATACTATTCGTGTTATTCTTACAGATAAACGATTTATCGGTGTTGATACACCGGAAGACTTAGCTCGTGTAAATGCAATCTACGAGCAAGAGGAGAAATAAATGAAAACAGTTCAAATTAAAGATATTACAGTTGGTGGCGGCAAAGGTCTTTTCGTCCTTGCTGGGCCATGTGTTATTGAAGATTATGATCGCACATTGGCTATTGGTAAACGAGCAAAAGAAATTTGTGAACGCTTAGGTATTCCATATATCTTCAAAGCTTCTTTTGATAAGGCGAATCGCTCTAGCTACGGCTCTTTCCGCGGACCAGGTCTTGAAGAAGGTCTAAAAATCCTTGCTTCTATTAAAAAGGAACTCAATGTACCGGTGGTAAGTGATATTCACTCCATTGAGCAAATTGAACCGGCTGCTGAAGTATTGGATGTTTTACAAATTCCAGCTTTCTTATGTCGTCAAACTGACCTTGTATACGGTGCCGCTAAAACTGGTAAATGCGTAAATGTAAAAAAAGGTCAATTTATGGCACCTAAGGATATGGAAAATGTTCTAAATAAAATGAAAGAAACAGGCAATGAAAATCTTATGCTTACAGAACGTGGATTTAGCTTTGGCTATAATAATCTCGTTGTGGATATGAGAGCCTTCCCAATTATGCGTTCCTTCGACTATCCTGTAGTATTTGATGCTACACATAGTGTTCAATTACCAGGTGGTGCAGGTACAAAATCCAGTGGTAATCGCGAGTTCGTACCAAACTTGGCGCGCGCTGCTGTTGCTAGTGGTGTAGATGGTCTGTTCTTTGAAGTACATGATAATCCAGAGGAAGCATTATCCGATGGTCCAAACATGTTATACTTAGATAATTTTGAAGCTTTGCTAAAAGATTTAGTAGCTATTGATAAAATCGTAAAAGGTTAGGGGCGGTTATTTGTGACTATTTTAGAACAAGCGGCACAGGTGCTTCATGAGGAAGCACGTGCTATTGAAGAATTAAGTTCTCGTTTGGATCACAATTTTGTAAATGCTGTAAATATGATTTTGGCTTGTAAGGGCCGTGTAGTATGTACAGGGATGGGTAAATCTGGTCATATTGGTCGTAAAATTGCGGCTACTTTGGCTAGTACTGGTACACCAGCACTCTTCATGCATCCTGGCGAAGGTGTGCATGGCGATCTAGGTATGATTACAGAAGATGATGTAGTATTAGCATTCTCCAATAGTGGTGAAACAGGCGAAATCATCAGTATCTTGCCATCCTTACGTCGCATTGGTGCTAAATTAATCTGTGTTGTAGGGAAACCAGAGTCTACACTAGCTAAGAATTCGGATATTGTATTGCTTGCTGAAGTAGAACGTGAAGCTTGCCCATTGGGATTGGCGCCGACTACAAGTACTACAGTTGCATTGGCACTTGGCGATGCATTAGCTGTTTGCTTATTAGAACGCCATCACTTTACACCGGAAAACTTTGCCGTATTCCATCCAGGTGGTTCTCTTGGTCGCAAATTATTGTTGACCGTAGAAAACATTATGCATGGTGGTGAAGATAATCCAACGGTATTCAAAGGTGCAACCGTTCGAGATGCACTCTTTGTAATGACAGAAAAAGGATTGGGTGCTACCAATGTTATTGATGAAGACGGTCATTTGTTAGGCCTTGTTACTGATGGTGATGTTCGTCGCGGCCTGGATTCTGGCAGTAATTTCCTAGAATGGCCTGTAGAGGATATGATGACATCTATGCCTCGTACGATTACAAAGGATAAATTAGCGGCGGAAGCTCTTCATTTAATGGAGAAAAATCAACCGCGCCCTATTACTGTATTACCAGTTGTAGATACAGATAATAAATGTCTAGGCATTGTTCATATTACGGATTTATTGCGTAGAGGCATTGTATAATGAATATTCAATGGATTGTTCTTGATGTTGATGGCGTACTATCTGATGGAACTCTAATCTATACATCTAGTGGAGAAGAGCTTAAGTCTTTTTCTGTGAAAGATGGCCTAGGATTAACGGCAGCTCGAAAAGCAGGACTTAAGCTTGCAATCATTACAGCACGGATATCTCCTATGGTTGAGCGCCGTGCTAAAGAGCTTCGTTTTGATGCATTGCTTATGGGGCATGCCAATAAAACAGAAGCATTAAGAAATCTCTGTAAAGAGCATCAAATCAATTTAGAGGAAATTGCCTATATGGGGGATGACTTAAATGATTTAGGGGCTCTTCAAATTGTAGGACTACCGATGGCACCCAATAATGCGGTATCGGAGGTCAAACAATTAGCTAAATTTATATCTACCGTCAATGGTGGCCACGGTGCCGTTAGAGAGGCTGTAGAATATATCTTGAAAAAACAAGGACTATGGGAAACTGTTGTAGCAGATTATGCACGAGAGGCCCATGCTCATGGACAATAAGGAGGTGGGCAGAATGAATAACGAATGGCAATACCATTTAGTTAAAGGTATTAGCTGGCTTGTTTGCCGACTGCCATACAAGCTCATTTTGCTCATAGGCGCTAGTTTAGGGCCAGTATATGGCCTCATAGCGAAGAAGCAAAAACTTAGAGGTATAAAAAATATAAAGATTGGCATGAACATGAATGATCAAGAGGCAGAGCAATTAATTGAAAAATTGTTCAAGAATCTTGGCCGCAGTGTTATGGAAGTCTTATATATGCCAAATCTGACAAAGTCCTTTATCAATAAACATATTGAAATGCGAGGCGTAGAACATTTAGAGAAAGCCATCGCTGAAGATAAAGGTGTCATTGTTCTTACTGGACATGTTGGCAACTGGGAATGGATGGGGGCTGCCATGGCTGCTCATGGATATCCATCTACTACAATTGTTAAGAAACAACCTAATGCACAATTTACACGTCTCATGAATGAATATCGCGAGATGGTAGGGCTTGATGTATTTGCTAGTGGTGGCAACGAAATCGTTTCTGCTGCTAAGGCTTTAAAAAAGAAAAAATTACTTGGTTTTTTAGCTGACCAAGATGGTTATATTAATGGTCTACCTGTTCCGTTTTTGGGGCAGGACTCTTCAGCGGTCATAGGACCAGCTACATTTGCAAAAAAATTTGGCTCTCCAGTAGTTCCAATTTTTGCATCTCGTAAGCCTGAAGGTGGTCATATTGTACATATTTTACCAGCCTTACATTATGTTGATACAGGTGATGAAGATGTAGATATGTACCGCTTGACTGAAGAATGTGTACGCGTTACAGAAGAATTTATTAAGGAACATCCAGATGAGTGGCTATGGTTCCAACATCGTTGGATGACTAAGATGGATCAAATTATTGATTATGATAAGAAGGTAGCTGCACGGGAGAGGGCACATGAAAAACAATAAAAAATTAATTGCCATTGTGGCCGCTATAGTGTTGGCTCTGATTGGTCTTATCGTATATATTATGAAAGACTCTGGTGATGTTAGTACCACTCAAAATCAGAATGGACAACTTGTTAACTTCCAAGGGGCTGACTTACAAGAGGAAAAAGATGGCAAGCTAGTGTGGGCATTATCAGCTGAAAAGATTGAATATGACCCACGTACAAAAGCTATTGTGCTGACTAATTTAAAAGGTCTTTTCTATCAAGATGATGTAACGACAACAATTACAGCACCTCATGCCGTATTGACAGGCGATCGTAATTCCCTCGATATTGATCAAGGTGTTACAGCTACAAATACCGATGGTGCTGAGTTTAAAACCGATGCACTTCATTTTGATAATAAAACAAAAACGTTGACATCTAAATCTGCTTTTACTTATAACAGTAAAGATATAACATTAACTGGTGATAAACTTGAAGGCAACATGTCCTTGAAGAAAATTAAAGCTATTGGTAATGCGAAGTTAACGAAGAAGTAATGCGAGGAAATATAATGAATAAGAAAAAACAGATTGGTATGGCTATCTTAGCTATGCTTATGACAGCATCTGTTACAGCTTGGGCCGCAAATGATCCTTTGACTATTAGCGCGGATACATTATCTTATGATGGTAATACGGGGCGTGCTGATGCAAAAGGTAATGTGGTAATTACACAAGCTGATAAAACAATGACTGGTGCCAATGGTTGGTACAATACAAAAACTCAAGAAGCAAATCTTGATGGTGGCGTATCTATGATTGGTACTGATATGGCTATGTCTGCAGAATCAGTGCATAGCTACAATAACAATAAGTTCACTGCTAATGGTGGTGTTCATTTACAACGTAGTGATCGTCAAATTTTTGGCGATAAAGTTGAATATAACACAGATACAGAATATGGCCTTGTATCTGGCAATGCTCGTTTGATTGCAGAAGGTACTACATTGACAGGTAATCAAGTAGAAGGTTGGCTAAAAGAAATTCGTGCAGTGGCACAAGGGGATGTAACATTCTCTAACCCAGAACGAAACGTATCTGGCTCTGCAGAACGTGCTACCTATACACAAACTCCAAATCAAAATGATGGCGTTGTACTTTTATCTGGTTCTGCTCATGCTGTTCAAAATGGTAATGTGCTCAATGCACCAGAGCTTAAAATTCGTCTTGCCGATGATTCTGCTGAAACATTAGGTGGTCGTAGTACACTTATCATTGTTCCAAATCAATAAGGATTAAATATGTATATAGAAACCAAAAACTTAGTCAAAACCTTTAACGGGCGCAATGTAGTAGACGGGGTCAGTCTACGCGTTGATAAGGGGCAAGTCGTTGGGCTCCTAGGTCCTAATGGGGCAGGGAAAACTACATCATTCTATATGATTGTAGGCATTGAACGACCTAGTTCTGGTATCATTACCGTTGATGGCAAGGATATTACGAATATTCCAATGTATAAACGCGCTGCTGAAGGTATTGGGTATCTTCCACAAGAGGCATCAATCTTTCGTTCTATGACCGTTGAGGATAATATTCGCGCAATGTTACAAACAACATCAAAGAAGTCTGATGAAATTGAAGCGATTGTGGAATCCCTCATTGAAGAATTTCATATTGGTCACGTTCGGGATCGTATGGGCATGCAACTATCTGGCGGTGAACGTCGTCGTGTAGAAATTGCTCGTTGTCTTGCATTAGAACCGAATTTTATTCTTCTCGATGAACCTTTTGCTGGTGTCGATCCTATAGCAGTTGCTGACATTCAACAAATTATTTTGCATGTTAAAAATAGAGGTATTGGCATCTTGATTACAGACCACAATGTACGTGAAACATTGGGGATTGTAGACAAGGCTTATATTTTGAGTAGTGGTAAAATCCTCCTAGAAGGTACCCCAGAAGAAATCGCGAACAATCCAATCGCTCGTGAGCATTACTTAGGGGATAACTTTAGATTATAGGAGGGGACTATGAGATTATTAGATAAATATATACTAAAAGCCTTTGTAGGCCCGTTCCTATTTGGGGTATTTGCTTTTACCAGTATCTTTATTGGTACCGGTACATTGTTTAGAATTGCTCAATATATTACTGAATATGGGGCTCCATTATTGCTTGTTATGAAAGCCTTTGTATTGGCTTTACCAAGCATTGTTATCTTAACATTCCCTATGTCAGTGTTATTGGCTTCTCTTATGACATTTAGTCGTTTGAGTAGCACCAGTGAAATTGTTGTTATGCGTGCCGGTGGTCTTAGCTTTTTACGTTTAGCGATGCCGGTATACATCATCGCTCTCATCATCTCAATTGGGGCTGTCGCATTTAATGAATTTGTTGTACCACGTACAAATAATATGTATCAAACAATTGTACGGGAACAGATTATGAAAAATGCATCACCTCAAACACAAAATCATATCGTTTTAAAAACGATGAATGGTAATGATTTAGGTACATTGATGTATGCTAAAAGCTACAATGCAGAAACTAAAATGTTAAGCATGATTACGGTGCAACAATTTGGTGAAGGTGGCAAGCTACAACAAGTTGAAAATGCAGATACTGCCGTTTGGAATGGTCAATATTGGGTGATGCAAAACGGCATCATTTATGATATTTCCGCCGGTGATGGTGTAGAACGTACAATGAAATTCAAGGAGCAATCCTTGCCAATTAAATCTGCACCAAAAGATATTCAACAAGATCAACGTAAACCAGAAGAATTAACAATCAAAGAATTACGTCATCAAATTAAAGCGTATAAGGCGGCGTATACGAATGCAAATAAACTAGAAATGGAAATGTACCAACGCTTTACAATTCCATTAGCTAGCTTTGTATTTGCTCTTGTAGGTGCTCCATTAGGCCTTCAAAAACAACGCTCTAGCTCATCTATTGGCTTTGGTATCAGTATTTTAATCATCTTTATCTACTATGGTGTGATGACATTTGCTGGTGCATTAGGTAAAGGTGGGGCATTGCCGACTGTATTTGCCGCATTAATTCCAGATACATTAGGTATCATTGCCGGTTTATATTTAAATTGGCGTGTATCCAAGTAACTTAGCGTATAAAGAAATATCGTATTTTTGAACAAAATAATTGTGTAATCTTAGGAAAGGAGGGACTCGATGTTAGTAGGTGTTAAAATATTAGTTATTATCGCCCTTATGGGTGGACTTATTGCCTACATGGGGGATAAGTTAGGCACCAAAGTTGGTAAGCGTCGCATGTCCCTCTTTGGATTAAGGCCTAAGCATACATCGATTATTGTTACTATCGTAACAGGTTTATTAGTTGCTGCTGCTACAGTAGGGGTATTAACCATTACTTCTCAAAGTGTAAGAACAGCACTCTTTGGGATGGATCAGTTGCGAGCGGATATGAAGCAACTCAATGATGAGGTGGCTGCTAAGACGCAAGAGCTTATTCGTGGTCAAGCATTGCTTGAGCAAAATAAGCAAGAATTAGCAGAACGCATGGCTGAAATAGAGCAAATTCGCAGTGAGGTTGAAGCTACAAAAGCGGAATTAGCTAGTGCACAAGCTGCTAAAGATGCGACTGCAGCTGAATTAGCAACACTTCAAGCCTCATATGATGAAGTATCTAAAAAGTTAGCTGACTTAGAAGCTACAAGAGCTAAGATGGAAGCTCATATTAAGGAGCTACAAACAACACAAGAACAATTGCAAAATGGCATTATTCATTTGCGTGAAGGAACTATTCTTTTCCAAGTTGACCAATTATTAGCACAAGCTGTTGTACGACCTGGTTTAAGTGAAGAAGATAGCCAAGCAGCCATCAAAAATATTATTGATGATACCAATAAATTGGTGCTACGCCGCCTTGGTATTGAAGATCAAGGGCAAGCTGTTGTGTATGTAGACCGTCAAAATATTGAGGTAGCTACACAAAAGCTTAATAGTGCAAAGACTCCTATGGTCGTTCAAGTTGTAGCGGCTGGAAATATCATTGCTGGCGAACCTGCAGTGGCTGTTATCCAAGTATATCCACAACAATTTATTTATAAAAATGGAGAAGTAATCCATTCTGCTGTAATGGATGGTGGGCCTAATGCTCAATCAGCTATGCTTCAATTCTTGAAGCAAGTAAATGAAAAGTCGAGAGCGAAAGGCATAATTCCAGACTCCTTATCTGGTGATATTGGAACTATACCTGGAGATGATTTATTTACTGCTATTAGACGTGTTGCTACTATACATGGCAAGGTTCATGTAGAAGCATATGTTGACGGTGATACATATTCATCTGGTCCTGTACATCTTAAGTTGCGTATTACCCAAATGCCTGTCTTTAATGATAAGGCAAAAATGCCAGCTTATTAATAGAAATAGTATTTTGGTTTTATATACTTTAAATAAAGGTCTTATGTAATTTTTTACATAAGACCTTTATTTTGTGTTAAAATATAACTGCTGTATTTAAAGCGAGGATAGTTATATGACTGATACTACATACATTTTAGCTGTAGATCCAGGCAATGAGAAAACTGGTGTAGCAATTGTAACACCGTCTGGTACTATGGTGTGTCGTAAAATTATTATGACAAAACAGTTCAATGATGAAATTGAACGTACATTAACTGAATATTATGGTATTGTTCATATAGTATGTGGAAATGGTACAAATCATAAATATTTATATCCATCTCTTCAACAAATTGGACGAAATCATAGAATCACTACTAGCTTAATTGATGAATCCCATAGCACAGAGGAGGCTCGTAAATTATATTGGAAATATAATCCTCCTACAGGATGGCGTAAGATAATCCCTACATCTATGCAATTTCCACCGGAGCCAGTAGATGATTTAACAGCCTTTGTTATTGGCTTACGGTATACAAAACAGTTACGTCAAGCTGCTAATGATATACAAGGGGACATCATAGACGCTAGTGAGTTAGAAGAAAAGAGATTACATGCTATGGAGCAGTTGTACGGTAAAGGAGAAGTGCATGAAAAATGAAACTTCAACGCATAACTGGTCAAACTTTATTATGCGTTGTTTAATGATGACTTTAGGCGCCTTAATTTATACTATAGGCTTAGATTTATTCTTAGTACCGAATAGTATCATCGATGGTGGTGTAGTTGGTATTTCCTTGATGGCTGCAGAGCTTTCAGGTATTTCCTTTAGTGTTTTCGTCGTACTCTTTAACTTGCCTTTCCTATATCTTGGCTATAGAGCTAACGGCAAAAACTTTACTTTTTCTACACTCTTTTCCATCGTATGGATGGCTATTTTCTCGGGATTTGCTCATGATTTTACGCCTATTACATCGGATCCGTTTTTAGGTTCTATCTTTGGTGGTATCATCTTAGGTATTGGGGTAGGCCTCATTATACGTAACGGTGGTTCTTTGGACGGCTCTGAAATCGTAGCCATCATATTTGATAAACGGTCTACCTTCTCTGTAGGTGAAATCGTAATGGCCATGAATCTTATTATTCTTGGCGCAGCGGGGTTTGTATATAGTTGGAATAGTGCTATGTACTCCTTAATCGCTTATTTCATTGCTTATAAGATGATTGATATTACAATTACAGGCCTTGATGAATCTAAAGGGGTCATGATTATTACCGATGCAGAGAATTCTAAGAATATTGCAGATGCATTAAATGCGAATCTCAATCGTGGTGTTACCATCCTGTATGGTGAAGGGGGCTATTTAAAGCAACCTAAACATGTTTTGTATTCTGTGGTGACAAGACTTGAGATTATGAGGTTAAAAAATACTGTTTATGAAGTAGATCCATCGGCATTTATTACGATTCAGGATGTACATGATGTATTCGGTGGTAGATTTACAAAAAACGGTCATTAAGGGGTTAATATGAGTAATAAAATAGTAAAAGAAATATTAGATTGGATTTATGCTATTGTATTAGCATTGGTTATTGCTATGGTAATTCATATCTTCTTGATTCAACCAACAAGGGTATCTGGTGAATCAATGGAGGATACACTACATAATGGTCAATACTTAATTGTAACGAAGTGGCATCATATTATGAATGAAATGCCAAATTATGGACAAATTGTAATCATTGATAGTCGTGTTAATCGTGCACGTACTTGGGTAGATGATGTAGAAGAACCATTGATGAACTATGCATCTGTCTTTAATAAAGCTGCTCAAACAAATGATGTATGGGTTAAGCGTGTTATTGGTCGTCCTGGTGATGTATTAGAGTTTAAAGATGGTCATGTATGGCGTAATGGTGAGCAATTACAAGAACCATATACTAAAGATACAATAATGAATTATACACGCTCTACACCGGTTACAGTTCCAGAAGGGCATGTGTTTGTGATGGGGGATAATCGAAATCACTCTAGCGATAGTCGTTTTATCGGTCCTGTTCCCGTTGATCACGTGCTAGGTTTTGTATCCTATGCAATTTAATGCTTACAAAAGCCTTCCTATAGTATTACTATAGGGAGGCTTTTTCTATTTAATATTAGGTATTGAAAGCGATATATTAGTGTAATATATTAGTTATTTTATATTATATTAATTATGGTAATTAAAAATTATGAATTTTGTATCTAATTTCGTCATAAATTTAAGAAACAAAATGAAATTGTGTAAAATTTAATTTTGAGAAATGTAGATAAAATCTATGTTTATAAGATCATTTTTATTCATGAAAGAAATTTCATCAAATTTAGTTGTATAAAATGCTTTACAAAAAATTTGGACGGTGATATATTCTAATCACAGCAAGGCACCACTAATAAAGAGGTGAGACTGTGATAGAAAATATAGTCGAGGAAACGTGGACACTCCTATTATATCTTTCATAGTTATACCGCTTATACAGTGAATGTCTTCTGATAATATAAATTCTTATTTATAAGAAAGAAGGAATTCATTATGAAAAAACAATTCGCAACAATTTTTGCAGCAACAGCAGTATTAGGTGTAACAACAGCATTCGCTGCAAACCCATTCTCCGATGTAACTCCAGATAGCTGGGCATACCAAGCTGTATCCCAATTAGCACAATCTGGTATCGTTAATGGTTACCCAGATGGCACTTTCAAAGGCCAAAACAATATCACTCGTTATGAAATGGCTCAAATGGTAGCTAAAGCAATGGCTAACCAAGATCGCGCTAATGCAGAACAACAAGCAATGATTAATCGCTTGGCTGATGAGTTCTCCAATGAGTTGAACAGCTTGGGCGTTCGCGTATCTCGTTTGGAAGACCGCGTAGGTAATGTAAAAGTAACTGGTGATGCTCGTATCCGTTACCAAGGTTCTGAAGATAAAGGCGTTTATAAAAATAACAGTAAATCCTTAACAGATGGCCGTGCACGTGTTCAATTCAACGGTAAAGTAAATGATAAAACTGAAGCTGTTGTTCGTGTAAAAGGTAATTACGAATTCGGGGATTCTACAAAAGGTGCTGATGCAACAATCGATCGTGCTTATGTAGATCATAAATTTGGTAACCACGTATCTGCTAAAGGTGGTCGTTTCCAACAAACAATTGGTGGCGGTTTAATGTACGATGATACATTTGATGGTGCGCAATTGAACGTAGGTAATGACAAAGTTCAAGTACAAGGTGCTTATGGTTACATGATGGCAGGCGCTGCTGATGGTAACTCCAAATCCGATAACCCTTCCGTAGCTTATGTAGGTGTTAAAGGTAAAGTTGGTCAAGAATCCACAGTTGGTGGTTTCTACTCTAAATTATCTAGCGGTAACTTGAACCATAACGGTTCCACAGTAAGCTCTGATGGTCAAGACGTATATGGCTTCAATGCAGACTTCCGTAAAGATAAAGTTTGGGTTGGTGGTGAATGGTTAAAAGCTTCCAACGTAAATGATTCCCAAGCTTGGACAGCTGGTGTTGGTTATGGTAACTACGACATTGCTAAAAAAGGTACATGGGATGTGAAAGGTCAATACTTCAACCAAAAAGCTAACGCTCCAATCGTAAGCTCCACTTGGGACCAAGCATATGACTTAACAAATACATCTAATGGTTACAAAGGTTACATGGCTAGCGTAAACTACGCAGTACAAGATAACGTAGGCTTATCCGCTGGTTATGGTTTCAACTCTAAAGACCAAAAAGGTAATGATCTTTCCGATTTCTACCGTGCAGAATTAAATTACAAATTCTAATTCCCTCACAAACAAAAAAAGACTTCTTCAGAAGTCTTTTTTTGTTATATAGAGATAGATAATATTTACTTTTGTATATAATAGTATATATATAGTAAAATAAATCTATATATAGTGAACCTTAAAAATTAATTTGATTAGTATATATAGAGATTTGTTACACAATATATTGTATGAGGTGTTTATGAACCATTTATGCATAAAATAGGTATAAACTAATTAATGATATATTGATTGATTAGCAGAACTTAATAATATACATGATAATAAATCTCGTTTAGTAAGAAAAAAGATAAATTTGATATTTTTAGTAAAAAAAATTAGACCTTATAAAACCAGATAAAATCTGAATTTGAGGTCATTTTAAATTATAAAATTTTTATAATGAGAATGAAATTGAGAAAAAAGGGTTTACACGAAAATTTGGTTATGCTAATATCACCGTACAAGAGATAACAAACACATGAAACGAAGAACTTCGATACAGAATGTGGCGAGGAAACGTGGACACTCCCAGAAATTCTTATCTGAAGAACAGAGTAGAATGTGAATGTTATGACTTGTAACATTTTGTATTTCTATTTTTTTTCAGAAAGAAGGAATTCAACTATGAAAAAACAATTCGCAGCAATCTTTGCAGCAACAGCAGTTTTGGGTGTAACTACTGCATTCGCAGCTAACCCATTCTCCGATGTAACTCCAGATTCTTGGGCATACCAAGCAGTTTCCCAATTGGCTAACGCTGGTATCGTAAATGGTTACCCAGATGGCACTTTCAAAGGCCAAAACAACATCACTCGTTACGAAATGGCTCAAATGGTAGCTAAAGCTATGGCTAACCAAGACCGCGCTAACGCTGAACAACAAGCTATGATCAACCGTTTGGCTGATGAATTCTCCAACGAATTGAACAACTTGGGCGTTCGTGTAGCTCGCTTGGAAGACCGCGTAGGTAACGTAAAAGTTACTGGTGATGCTCGTCTTCGTTACCAAGATGCTGAACATGCTAAATCCAAATTCGACGCTCGTGCTCGTGTACAATTCAACGCAAAAGTAAACGATCGCACTGACGCAGTTGTTCGTTTGACTTCTGGTAACTTCGAATTGGGTAACTCCCAAAACGGTGGTAACGCAAACGCTACAATCGACCGCGCTTATGTAAACCATAAATTCGGCGAACGCGTATCCTTGAAAGCTGGTCGTTTCGGCCAAACTATCGGTGGCGGTTTAGCATTTGACGGTACTTTCGATGGTGCTCAATTGAACGCTGGTAACGACAAAATTATGGCTCAAGCAGCTTACGGTTACATGGTATCCGGCGAAGCAGCTGGCTTGACTAAAGACCAAAACGTAACTAACACTTACCTTGGCTTAAAAGGTAAAGTAGGTAAACATACTATGGTTGGTGGTTTCTACGATCGCGTTAACCAAGATAGCACTAATGGTTACAAAAATATCTATGGCTTCAACGCTGATGCTAACTTCGACAAAGTTTGGGTTGGTGGCGAATGGTTGAGAGATTCCCATGTTGATCATTCTCAAGCTTGGACTGCAGGTCTTGGTTTTGGTAACTACAACATCGCAAAACAAGGTACTTGGGGTGTTAAAGGCCAATACTTCAACCAAAAAGAAAACGCTCCTATCATTGATTCCACTTGGAACCAAAAATACGGTGCTGATTCCAAAGGTTGGTTGGCAACTGTTGACTATGCATTGCAAAACAACGTTGGCTTGTCCGCTTACTACGGTTTCGACTGGAAAACTCAATCCGGTAACGATCTTAACGACTTCTACCGTGCAGACCTTAACTACAAATTCTAATTTGATAGTTAACCATATAAAAGAGACTCCTTCGGGAGTCTCTTTTTTTTATGATTAATATATATTCCTATAACAAATTGATATAGAATACTCTTTATTATGCAATTTTGGTAACGTTAGACAATTTTAGATATTACATTTATTAGCTGTTATATTTATAAGTCATAAATTGTATGATTTATAAATACTGTTATTGGATTATGAAAATATTTTTATGTTAGTGCATTACTGCATATTCTATCTATATACGCACTATAAATGGTATAATAAAGAGTATTAGATTTTCTTGTGAAGGAGGTAAGAATGAATCCTTCTTTTTCTCATATAAAAATGGTCGCCATAGATTGTGATGAGACCTTGGTACGTAGTGATAATACGGTTTCTGAGTATACTGTAAATGTATTGCAGAGTTTACAGCAGAAGGGAATTGGTATAACAATTGCTACAGGTCGCATGTATCAAACGGCAAAACCAATTGGTACCGCATTACAGCTAGGTAATGTGCCGATGATTTTATTTTCCGGTGGATTAATACAAGAGTTAGAAACGGGATATAAGCTATTTGAACAAACGGTTCCTATCGATGTAGTACATCGTATTTTTGAACTCGGTCAACACTATGATTGGCATATACAATCGTATGTAGATGATCATTTACTATGTCATCATAGAAATTGGCAATCTGATCGTTATGAGCAGCAAACTGGAGCTGTAGCTGATTTTTTAGGCGATAGAATCTATACGCTTTCCTTGGAACCTAACAAGCTTATTGCTATCGATACAGAAGAGGGCATTGATCGAATTATTGATATCTTAACGCCTTTAGTTGGTAATGAAGTTACATTGGTACGCAGCCAACGAGATTTTCTTGAAATAACTGCCCCTAATGTATCAAAAGGACGTGCATTAGCTCAATTAGCCATGGAAAACAACATTGGTTTAGAACATATAATTTCTTTTGGTAACGCAGAAAATGATATTTCTATGCTCAGTGAAACGGGGTATTCAGTAGCTGTTTCAAATGCTGCGGAACATGTAAAAGCTGTGGCTCATGAGGTATGTGGTCATCATAATGAAGATGGTGTAGCTCACTGGATAGAAAAGAATCTTTTATAATGGAGTAAAACTATGGAAGCATTTCGTTTATTAATTGTTACAGGTATGTCTGGTGCCGGTAAAACGCAGGTACTTCAAGCATTAGAGGACATGGGTTATCTATGTATTGATAATATTCCTCCTGTACTTATTCCTAAGTTAAGTGAGATTTGTCGACAAGGTGGGGAGCGTACAAATCGTGTGGCTTTGGTTGTAGATATCCGGGGCGGTGAATTCTTTGAAGCTCTTTCTTCCTCTCTTGAAACATTGAGAGAAATGAAGGTGGATTATGAAATCGTGTTTATGGATGCCACAGATGAGACTTTAATTAGACGATATAAAGAAAGTCGTCGTAGCCATCCGTTAGCTCCAGATGGAATGATTACTACAGGATTAAAAGAAGAGCGTCAAATTTTAAATTCTGTACGTCATAAAGCAGACTTTATTATTGATACAACAAATATGAAGACAGCTAGCCTAAAAGAGTATTTAAAGACTCGCTTTACTCAAGTAGACGAAGGTCATGGCATGTCTATTACAGTAGTGAGCTTTGGTTTTAAATATGGAATCCCTTTAGATGCTGATATGGTTTGGGATGTACGATTTTTACCAAACCCATTCTATATTCCAGATTTCCGTCATAAAACAGGCCGTGTGAAAGCTGTTAATGAATACATTCACTCCTTTGAGGTTACAGAGGAATTTAAAAAACGATACTTTGATACCATAGATTTCCTTGTGCCTAATTATGAGCAAGAAGGGAAATCTCAATTTATCGTGGCTGTAGGTTGTACTGGCGGTATGCATAGATCTGTGGCCATGGCAGAAGCATTATATTCCCATCTATTAGAAAAGGGGTATCGTGTTTCTGTAGAACATCGAGATATGATGAAAAATAATGTAGAAGAAGATTATAATCCTCATGAAATTAAAACACTTGGTAACTAGATAGGGGTTCTTATGTTGCGAAAAAGATGGTTTCGGTGGCTTATACCGGGCCTAAATATTAAACGTTGGCTTGCCCTATTTAGTTGTGGTGTAGGTCTATTAATCATTGGCATTTCCTTGATGTTTAACTATCAATGGCTTGCCGTTCTTGAAGATATTGTACTGGCCTTTTCCTATAATATGACAGGCTTTTACAATTATAATGTGCTCATTGCTGTGGGTGCAGTTATATTATCGATTGGTGCCGTTCTAATGCTAATCGGTACTAGTAAGGTTATTAAAACGATTATTCGTGCTGTATTGCCTAATCCTGATAGTAAGGTATCAGATATTATCTTCCAAAATATACGCCTTGATAAAGGTCCTAAAATCGTTGTTATCGGCGGTGGTACTGGATTATCTAACCTATTGCGTGGATTGAAGACACATACATCTAATTTATCAGCTATCGTTACAGTAGCTGATGATGGTGGCTCATCAGGTCGTTTACGGGAAGATTTTAAAATGATTGCACCTGGTGACTTGCGTAACTGCTTGGTAGCATTAGCGGAACAAGAAGGGGTTATGGAAAATCTTTTCCGCTACCGCTTTGAAGGGGAAAATGAGCTATCTGGCCATAGCTTTGGCAACCTCTTTATTACTGCCCTTGCGCAAGTATATGATGGTGATGTGGAGGAAGCACTTGAAGCAGCTAGTAAATTACTACGTGTCCGCGGTCGTGTAATTCCTTCATCTACAGAGTTTATTAAATTAGTAGCTGAGATGACAGATGGTACCATTGTAGAAGGTGAAAGTAATATTCCTAACTCTGGTAAACGCATTCGTCATATGTATAGCGAACCGGCACAACCAAAACCAGAAGGCGCTGCTTTACGTGCTATTGATGAAGCAGATGTCATCATTTTTGGACCTGGTAGTTTATATACAAGTATCATTCCAAACTTGTTGACCGATAAAATTGCATCTCATATACGTGCTAGCAAGGCAAATAAAATTTATATTGCCAATGTTATGACTCAACCTGGTGAAACAACAGGTTATACACTTAGTGATCATGTAGAGGCTCTCATCGCTCATGGTGGTGAAGGCATCATAGATACAGTTCTGGCAAACGATGGACCACTACCAATTCAAATGGTAGAACAATATAGTGCCGTAGGTTCAGAGCCTGTAGCATTAGATACTAAGAAACTACAAGCTAAAGGGATTCGCACGATTCGGGCTACCTTAATCAGTCCGAAAAAGCCTGCTGTTCATGATCCTGAACGGTTAGGTAAAGTAATTATGGATATTGTTCACGCCATGCAATCGGATACTGAACCACATATCTTAGAGTATTATCTCCAACGAGATGATCATTAATGAGAAGGGATACCTATGTCATTTGCTGAAGATGTAAAAAATGAATTATGCCAATATGAATCCTCGAGTGATGCAGATGTGGCCATGAAGATTGAAGCGTCTTGCTTATTGCGCATGGGTGGATCTATCATTCTGGGGATGAAGGGCGCTGTTGGTATTAGATTAGCTACTGCAAATAATGCAGTAGCTCGTCGCTTGTTAGGCATTTTAAAGAAACAATATGAATTGCCTACCAATGTATTAGTACGACAAGGGCTTAACTTGCGTAAGAAAAATATGTATACCCTATCTGTGGAGCCATCCATAGAAGGGCGACAGGCTTTAGAAGATCTTGCTTTATGGCCTGTAACTGAACAAATTCCTCGTAGTTGGCTTAAATCTATGGAGGCACGACGTGCCTTTTTACGAGGTGCCTTTTTAGGTGGCGGCTCTGTTAATAAGCCACAAAGTGACTATCATCTTGAGTTTATGACCGGTAATGAGAATTTTGCAAAGGAAATTATTCACGTATTGCGGCTCTTTCACATTCATGCAGGATTGACGGAGCGTAAAGAAGAATATGTGGTATACCTTAAAGAAGGCGACGCAGTAACGAATTGCTTGCAGATTATGGGCGCTCAATCAGCCTTGATGGAGTTTGAAAATGTGCGCATTATGAAGACTGTGCGAAATCAAATCAATCGACAAGTAAACTGTGAGACCGCCAATTTACAAAAGGTTGTAGATGCTGCTGTACGTCAGGTAAAAGCAATTCGAATCATCGATAGAGAAATTGGTATTGATGCATTGCCTGACAAGTTGAAGGTTGTAGCACGATTGAGATGGGACAATCCAGAAGCGAGCTTAAAAGAGCTAGAAGAATTGATGGATGGCGAATTATCCAAGTCGGGTATTGGTCATCGTTTAAAGAAAATCGAAGCATTAGCACTTACGTATGACCCTATGGGGCTTGAAGAAATATAGAGGTATTAATATATGTTTTCTTATAAATCAAAATATTGTGTAGCTGCGGCGATGGCCGCCATGGCTGCGCTTACAGGCCATGTAGAGGCTCGTGATATAGATTTACAATCAATTGGATATTTTCAGTTTTCTCCGTTGCCACCAAGCTTGGTGTCTCAAACGGATACATTGCTATTATCGGATAGCCCTGAATATGTAGGCCCAGTAGGCGGTACACTTAGTGCTGGTACCATTAATGGGAATGGCCGCATTTATTTTTATCACGTAAATGAAATGGATCAGCCCCATAAGATTGCTATCGTACTAGAAAATCAAACGGCATATCCTAATACTGTTCATGTAATGAGACAGCTTAAATCTGTGGCAACGCCAGATTATTTTGCTGCTGGTCGCGATTTATCCCGTAAGGATTTGGAGCATCCTTTAGATGAAAGTCCTAATGCGAGACCCTTATACTCGCTAAGCATTCCTCCCCAAGGGCGTCAGTTAATCTTTACTGATTTGGAAAATACTCCGGTGTATCAAGATGCATTATTTACAGGCATTGTAGATATTAAAACAGAGGCGCCCATCTTTGCTCGCGTTATGATGCTACCTATGGGCATGGACGCCGTTGATGCATCACATTGGGCTAAGAACTTACCTATTGATGAAATTCAATTGCGCGGTACATATACTGGTTCTAAGCGTAATATGGAGGTTACCACGCCTTTTGATACTGCTTTAGGCGGTGCTTTTGTTGAAGTTGGTAATGACCGTGAGGATGCCTTTATCAATGGTGTAGATGAAATGCAAAATAAAGCATTTGTTCGTGACCGTGGTAACTATGGTGTTTCATACACTCTAAAAATTCCTACAAAGGGTAATGAACCATTTAGATTGTATTTTAATCCTCTTGGTGGGCCATATTCTGGCTCTTTTACGGTAAAAGCACTTCATCAACAAGGTGCCCGTAGAGGTCAAACCGATACGCGTACCTATCATATCGGTGGTGCCGATGGGATTACTGCACTAGGGGACGGTACTATATTAGATAGCCGTCTTATGGGTAATTACAATGCAGGCGATTTGTTAACATTAAACTTCATGCCGGCAGGTGCATCTAACTTGCCAATACGATTCTTATTGATTCCTGAATCTCTTGCAAATCCACAGAAACATCAGACTATTGCGGTCAATGTACCAAAAGATGTAACAGACAGTTTGGGTCATCCAACTCAAAGTGGTACACAAATTCCTGTAGGGCCTATAAATGGTAAAGATACCAATAAGGGAACTGTAGATACATCTAAATCTACTATGACTCCTGCAAAACAGGCAGAAACAATTGCTCACGAAGAAACAAAAAAATTGAGCGATAAAGCTGCAGCTGATGCAAAAAAAGAGGCACAGCTTAAAAAAGCGAAAGATGCAGAAGAAGCATTAGCTCGTAAGAAGGCTGAAGAAGCTCGTTTAGCAGCAGAAAAGGCTGAATTGGCACGTAAAGCGGCCGAAGCAAAACATGCTGAAGTTGAACGTAAGATGGCAGAAAAAGCCGAAGCTGATCGTAAGGCTGCGGAGTTAAAGGCTGCTCAAGAGGCGCAAGCTGCTAAAGATAAAGCGGCCTTAGAAGCGAAAAAAGCTGAGGAAATGCGACAAGCAGAAGAGGCTAAGCGCTTAGAGGCAGAAAGAAAAGCTGAGCTTGATCGAAAGGTAGCTGAAGCTCGTAAGGCTGAAGAAGCACGTAAAGCTGAAATGGCGCGTATTGAAGCTGCTAGAAAGGTGGAAGCCGATCGTTTAGAAGCAGCACGTAAAGCGGAGGAAGCTCGTGTAGCGGCCGAAGCAAAACGTCTTGAAGAAGAACGTAGAATTGAAGCGGCTCGTATTGAAGCAGCCCGCAAGGCAGAAGAAGCTAGACAAGCCGCTGAAGCTAAGGCTCGTTTTGAAGCACAAAGGGCAGCAGAAAAGGCCGCATTAGAAGCTAAAAAGGCTGAAGAAGAACGCTTAGCTGCTGAAGCAAAAGCACGTTTAGAAGCACAACGAAAGGCAGAACAAGAAGCATTGGAAGCTCGTCGTGCCGAAGAAGCTCGTAAAGCGGCAGAAGCAAAAGCTGCCTTAGAAGCACAACGTGCAGCTGAACAGGCTGCATTAGAAGCGAAACGTCAAGAAGATGCTCGTAAAGCGGCAGAGGCAAAAGCTGCCTTAGAAGCACAACGTATTGAAGCAGCAAGAAAAGCTGAGGAAGCGCGTCGTGCCGAGGAAGCGCGTAAAGCCGAAGAGGCTAGAATTGAAGCAGCCCGTAAAGCAGAGGAAGCTCGTGTTGCAGCAGAGGCTAAACGAGCTGAAGAAGCGCGTAAGGCTGAAGAAGCTCGAATTGAAGCGGCTCGTAAAGCTGAACAAGCTCGTTTGGCAGAAGAAGCACGAAAAGCAGAAGAAGCACGTCGTTTAGAAGCTGCTAGACTTGAGGCACAACGCAAGGCTGAACAAGAACGTATCGAAGCGGCTCGTAAAGCAGAAGAAGCCCGCGTTGCTGCTGAAGCAAAACGTCAGGAAGAATTACGTAAGGCCGAGGAAGCTCGAATCGCAGCCGAAGCAAAACGGGCAGAAGAACTTCGTAAGGCTGAGGAAGCTCGAATCGCAGCCGAAGCGAAACGTGCAGAAGAGGCTCGTAGAGCAGAGGAAGCTCGTCGCATAGAAGAAGCTAGACGAGCAGAAGAAGCTCGTAAAGCCGAAGAAGCTCGTATAGCTGCTGAGGCACGTAAGGCTGAACAAGCTAGATTGGCTGCAGAACGAGCAGAAGCTGAACGTCAAGCAGCAGAGGCAAAACGTATTGCTGAAGAACGCTACCAAGCTCATTTAGAAGCGGAACGCAAAGCAGAAGAAGCTCGTCAACAGGCACTTGCACAAGCTGAAGTGGAACGTAAAGCAAAAGAACGAGCTGAAGCGATTCAACGTGTTAAAGAACAGCAAGAAAATGCTCGTCGTCGTGCAGAGCTTGCACGTCAACAAATTGAGGCGGAACGTAAGGCTGCTCAAGCGGCTAAGACAGGACCTTCCTTCAGTGAACTTGATGACGTCCACGAAGATACTCCTTCTGTAACGATTCCGAATGCTGTATCTATTGATGAATTGACTAAACCAAGACCGACTGCATCTCAAAATACACGTCGTCGTGATCAACGTCAACCTCAGCACAATCAACAATCTGCACAACAGAATCCAATGACTTATGATCAACAAGGTCAAGCTCCATATGGTTCACAGCAAGATCAACAAAATGATGATCAAAATCCACCAAGATTGTATCCTATGAATCGATAATTCATGATCATAATAATAAAAACTAGTAATGTCTACTTATAGGTTTTGGGGATTCGGATAATGATGTAAGTATAGAGAGGACAAGCCACTTTACTGGGCTTGTCCTCTTTTTAAAATACTTATGAACTTTCGCTTTTACATTGACTTTCAAGGGCAGATTCAGTACAATAAATAAAGAAAATGCACCTATGGTACGAGAGACCATTGCATAGTACAAAACCTTTTAATTTAGTCCAGAGAGGCTGAGAAAGGAATATAGTTGAAGCGCCCCCATAAGGGCTTCTTTGTGCAAACTATTTGACCTTTTGCCCTGGGCAAAAGGTCTTTTTTGTTACGTGAGTTAGGAGGAAATCATGGGACAAGTTAGCCTAAAAGGCAAACATTTATTGGGTTTGCAAAATGTGTCACCTGAAGAAATCAAATTGATTTTGAATGTGGCAAAGAAAATGAAGAAAATCGTTCTTTCTGATGATAAGAAGGTTCCACTTTTAAAGGGGAAATCCATTATTAACCTCTTTATGGAACCTAGTACTCGTACCCGTAGTTCCTTTGAATTAGCCGGTAAATATTTAGGGGCTGACGTTATTAATCTTTCTCCAAGTGGGTCTTCCATGGGGAAAGGTGAAAGCTTCCGCGATACCTTGCTAACTATGTCCTATATGGGCACAGATGCTATCGTAATGCGTCATAGTGCAGAAGGGGCTCCTCTATATGCCACAAAAGCAGTAGATCCTATCATTATCAATGCTGGTGATGGTGCTCATGAACATCCTACACAAGCTTTGCTAGATATGTATTCTATCTTAGAGAAAAAAGAATCCATTGAAGGCTTAAAAATTGTTATCTTAGGCGATATTATGCATAGCCGTGTAGCAAGATCTAATATTTATGGCCTTACAAAAATGGGTGCTAAAGTACATTTGGCAGGTCCTCGTACAATGGTATATCCAGAACTTGAAAAACTAGGTGTTACTGTACATCATGATATTCGTGAAGCAGTTGCTAATGCAGATGTAGTAAACGTACTTCGCATTCAATTAGAACGTATTCACTCTGCACTATATCCTACAAATAGAGAATATGCACGAATCTTTGGTATCAATAACGAAGTATTGAAATTAGCTAAAGACGACGTAATGGTAATGCATCCAGGTCCAATGAACCGTGGTCTTGAAATTGCACCAGATGTAGCGTATTCTGATCAATCAGTAATCCAAGAACAAGTACGCAATGGCGTAGCTATACGTATGGCTGTATTGTACTTAACTATTATCGGAGGTGACGGTAGTGAGCTTGCTTATTAAAAATGGTACGGTAGTTAATCCGGCGAAAAAACAAAACGAAGTAGCAGACGTTCTCGTAAAAGATGGTAAAATTGCAGCCATCGGTCAAAATTTAAGTGCAGACGGCGCTGAAGTATATGATGCGACAGGTCTTATCGTAGCACCTGGCCTTATCGATATTCATACACACTTGCGTGAACCAGGCCAAGAAGCTAAAGAAGATTTCCACTCTGGTACACAAGCGGCTGCTGCAGGTGGTTTCACACGTGTTGTCACTATGGCTAACACTAACCCAGTTGTAGATAATGCTGCACTTGTAAGAGGTTTACAAAAACAGGCTGAACTCACTGGCGTTGTGAAAGTAGAATTTATTGGTGCTGTATCTAAAGGTCTTGAAGGTAAGGAACTTGCTGAAATGGGCGATATGGCAGAAGCTGGGGTAGTAGCATTCTCCGATGATGGTCACTATGTAGAAAATGCTGCATTTATGCGTCGTGCCTTAGAATACTCTTCCATGTTTAATAAAATGGTTATCGATCATGCAGAAGATATTACATTGACTAAAAATGGTCATATGCATGAAGGTATCGTTTCCTATGAATTAGGTGTTATTGGTCGTCCTGCAGTAGCTGAAGATTTGGCTGTTGCTCGTGATATCTTGTTAGCTGAAATGACAGGCGGTCACATTCATATTGCACACGTAAGTAGTAAAAATACAGTGGACATGGTTCGTCGCGCAAAAGCAAAAGGTCTTAATGTAACATGTGAAGTTACAAGCCAACATTTATCTTTCACAGATGAATATTTACGCGAATACAATCCAGCGTTCAAAATGGCTCCTCCAATTCGCTCCGAAGATCATCGTCAAGCATTATTAGAAGGCTTGAAAGATGGTACAATCGATGCGATTATTACAGACCATGCACCACATGCGTATGAAGAAAAAGACCATGAGTTCTGCTGTGCTCCTAATGGTTTTAGTGGTCTCGAAACATCTTTAGCAGCGGTTATTACTAATGCGTATGGTCCTGATAAACTTAGCATCGACCAAGTTGTGTACTACATGAGTACACGTCCAGCTGAATTAATGCGTCTTGATGCAGGCGTTCTTGAAGTTGGTAAACCAGCAGATATTACTGTATTCTCTACAACTGAAGAGTGGACAGTAGATCGAAATAAATTCTATACAAAAGGCAAAGTCAGCCCATTTGATGGTATGACTGTTACAGGTAAGGCCAAACTCACAGTAGTTGATGGCAAAGTAGTTATGAAGGAGGGCGTAGTCTTATAATGAAAGGCAAGTTAGTTCTTGAAGATGGTTCCGTGTTTGAAGGTTCCTTATTAGGTGGCGCTCCAACAGTAGGCGAAGTTGTATTTAACACAGGTATGACAGGGTATCAAGAAATCTTGACAGACCCATCCTATGCGGATCAAATTATTACATTAACATATCCTTTGATCGGTAATTATGGTACATTGAATGCTATTACTCAAGGTCCTAAACCATATTGTAAGGGCTTTATCGTAGGAGAACTGTGTGATTTCCCATCTAACTGGCAAAATGAAGGCTTATTTAGCGAGTATCTTCGTTTACACGGCATCCCTTGCCTTTATGATGTAGATACACGTGCTATTACACGTGTACTTCGTAACCATGGCGTAATGAAAGGCGTACTTGTACGTTCTGATTACCCTATGGAAGATATTCAAAAATTATTTAAACAAGACTTGCCAACAGATCAAGTTATGCGTGTAACTACAAAATGGCAAGGTATGCGCGGTGATAAAAATGCAGAGTTCCATGTAGCTGTAATGGACTATGGTGTAAAGGAAAACATCCTTCGCTCCTTAGAAGCAGCTGGTTGCCGCTTAACTGTATTCCCTGCAGATGCTAAGGCAGAAGATGTATTAGCAGCCAATCCAGATGGTGTATTCTTATCCAACGGCCCTGGAGATCCTCAAGATCTTGGCTATGCTGTAGAAGAAGTAAAAAAATTATTTGGCAAAAAGCCTATCTTCGGTATTTGCATGGGCCATCAAGTATTGGCACAAGCTTATGGTGGTACAACATTTAAATTGAAATTTGGCCACCGTGGCTCTAACCATCCGGTACAAGATTTACGTACAGGCCGCGTATATATTACGTCTCAAAACCATGGCTATGCAGTAGATGATACTTCCTTGCCAGACTTTGTAGAAATTACACATCGCAGTGTAAATGATGGCACTGTAGAAGGTATGCGTCATAAAGAATTGCCTATCTTCTCTGTACAATATCATCCAGAAGCGTCCCCAGGACCTACTGATAATCTATATTTATTTGACGAATTTGAAGACTTGATGAGAAAGGGAAAATAATATGACCACAGAAGCAAAAAAAGTACTTGTAATTGGTTCTGGTCCAATTATTATCGGCCAAGCTGCAGAGTTTGACTATGCTGGTACACAAGCATGCCGTTCCCTTCGTGAAGAAGGTTATAAAGTAGTATTGGTTAACTCCAATCCTGCAACAATTATGACTGATACAGATATTGCAGACCGCGTATATGTAGAGCCGATTAGTCTTGAATTCGTAACAGAAGTAATTAAAAAAGAACGCCCTTGGGGCTTATTGGCTACATTGGGTGGTCAAGTAGGTCTTAATATGGCCGTACAATTGTCTGAAGCTGGCATATTAGAGGAATACGGTGTAAAACTTCTAGGTACAACTCTGGAAGCTATTAAACAAGCCGAAGACCGTGAACTCTTCAAAGAAGCGATGAAGGAAATTAATCAACCAGTTCCTGAATCCGATATCTTTAACGATCTTGAAGAAGCCGTAGCCTTTGCTAATCGCATTGGTTATCCTATCATCATCCGTCCTGCCTACACATTGGGCGGTACTGGTGGCGGTATTGCGCATAACGAAGATGAAATGTATGAAATCACACGCCGTGGTTTGAAACTTTCACCAATTCACCAAATCTTAGCAGAACGTTCTGTAGCAGGCTGGAAAGAAATCGAATACGAAGTAATGCGCGATAGTGCAGATAACTGTATCATCGTATGTAACATGGAAAATATCGACCCTGTAGGCGTACATACTGGTGACTCCATCGTTGTAGCACCTAGCCAAACATTGAACGATATTCAATACCAAATGCTTCGTACTGCGTCCGTAGAGATCATTCGTTACTTGAAAATCGAAGGTGGTTGTAACGTACAATACGCTTTGAATCCAAATAGCAACGAATATATCGTTATCGAAGTAAATCCTCGTGTATCTCGTTCCTCTGCATTAGCATCCAAAGCAACTGGTTATCCAATTGCGAAGGTAGCTGCAAAAATTGCAGTAGGCATGACATTGGATCAAATTACAAATGCTGTAACAGGCGAAACAAAAGCATGCTTCGAGCCTACTCTGGACTATGTAGTAACTAAGTTCCCACGTTGGCCATTTGAAAAATTCAATTTGGCAGACCGTACATTGGGCACTCAAATGAAGGCTACTGGCGAAGTTATGGCTATCGATCGCTCCTTGGAAGGCTCTTTGCTTAAAGCCATTCGTTCCTTGGAAATTGGTTTAGACCATATTGAGCTAAAGAAAATCTCTCATGAGTCCATGGAGCAATTGATTGAACGTTTACACTTAGTAGATGATGAACGTATCTATGTTGTAGCAGAAGCACTTCGCAAGGGCATTAGTGTAGAGAAAATTCACTACATTACAAAAATTGATACATTCTTTATTGAAAAAATCAAAAACATTGTTAATGTAGAAAAGGCATTGGCTGAACATGGTTTAACAGAGGATGTATTGCGCAAAGCAAAACGCTATTCCTTCACTGATTCTGTTATCGCCCGGTATGCTAATACAACAGTAGAAGAGGTTCGTGCAAAACGTAAAGAATGGAACATTCTTCCAACCTATAAATATGTAGATACATGTGCTGCCGAATTCGAATCTAAAACACCATACTACTACAGTGCGTATGCACAAGAAGACGAAGTTAAACCACTTGGCGAAAAGTCCGTTGTCGTACTTGGTTCCGGTCCAATTCGTATCGGTCAAGGCGTAGAGTTTGACTACTGCTCCGTACATTCCTCTTGGGCACTTCGTAAAGCGGGTTACCAATCTATTATGATCAACAATAACCCAGAAACAGTGTCTACAGACTTCGATATTTCTGATTCCTTGTACTTCGAACCATTAACAGTGGACGATGTAATGGAAATTATCGAGAAAGAAAAACCAGCTGGTGTTATTGCTCAGTTTGGTGGTCAAACAGCAATTAACTTGGCAGGTCCATTAGCTAAGCGCGGTGTGAAAATCCTCGGTACATCCGTAGATAGCATCGACATGGCAGAAGACCGTGAACGCTTTGATGAATTGTTGGCAAAACTTGGTATTCCACGTCCAGTAGGTGCTCTTGTAACCTCTGATGAAGAAGCACAAGCAGCAGCTAAAAACTTAAAATACCCATTGATCGTACGTCCTTCCTATGTGTTGGGCGGCCGTGCTATGGAAATCGTATACAACGATAAAGAGCTCGATGTATACATGAAGGAAGCCGTAGTAGCTTCTAAGGAACATCCTGTTCTTATCGACCGTTACATGGTTGGTATGGAGGTAGAAGTTGACGCTATTTCCGATGGTACTGACGTATGTATTCCTGGTATTATGGAACAAATTGAACGCGCCGGTGTTCACTCTGGTGACTCCATGGCTGTTTACCCAGCTCAACATTTGAGCCAAGAATTGATTGATCAAATCGTTGACTATACACGTCGTATTGCAGTAGGCCTTAATGTTAAAGGTGTACTTAATATTCAATATATCGTGGCTGACGGTGAACTTAACGTAATCGAAGTTAACCCTCGTTCTAGCCGTACTGTACCATTCATTTCTAAGGTAACAGGTATTAATATGGTAGAATGTGCAACACGCATTGCTCTTGGTGAAAGCTTAAAAGATTTGGGCTTGCCACTCGGTCTTGTACCTAATAAACCATATGTAGCTGTAAAAGCACCTGTATTCTCCTTCTCCAAAATGGGCCTTGTAGAAATCGCTCTTGGACCTGAAATGAAATCTACTGGTGAAGTTATGGGGATTGGTCGTACTTATTCTGAAGCATTGTTTAAAGCAATCAATGGCGCTAACATGCGTATCCCAGAAGATGGTACAATTCTTATGACCGTAGCAGATCGCGATAAAGAGGAAGCTAGTCAATTGGCAAAAGGCTTCATCGAATTGGGCTATCATATCGAAGCAACTGGCGGTACTGGTAAATACTTCAAAGAACATGGTGTTGACTGCAAGGTAGTTAACAAAATCTCTGAAGGTGATGACAACTGTGCTGACCACATTCGTCAAGATAAAGTCGATCTTGTACTTAACACATTGACTGCAGGTAAACGCCCTGAACGTGAAGGCTTCCAATTGCGTCGCCTTGCGGTAGAAATGGGTACACCTTGTTTAACAAGTCTTGATACAGCTCGTGAAGTATTGCGCGTTGTAGCTAATCGTAAAGATGATGCTAACTACAATGTAGAAGCATTACAAGATTTTGAATTGGAGTAAAACCATGAGTGGCTATGTAGAACAGGGCGAAGTCGTTCGCAATGAGCAAATAGGCTCTGATGTGTGGATTATGGATATTCATGCACCAAAACAAGCAGTAGAAGCAAAGGTAGGACAGTTTTGTAATGTTCGTGTAGCGGACTCTACGGCGCCATTATTGCGTCGCCCTATTAGCTATGCTGGATTTGATGCACAAAAGGGGATTATTACCCTTTTGTATCGCGTCGTAGGTAAGGGGACTGAAATTATGACACGTCTCGTACCTGGCGATACACTAGATTGTTTAGGACCTTTGGGGGAACCATTTGTAACATCTAAGAATATGCTTCTCGTTGGCGGTGGCGTTGGTATTGCACCAATGCTATGCATTGCATCCCATTTGAAAGAAGGGGAAGAGGCACAAGTTATTCTTGGTTTTAGAAATGAAAGCGAAACTTTCTGGGCAGATCTATTCAAAGATACGCCTGTTAAAGTGCATATCACTACTGATGATGGTAGTGTAGGTACGAAAGGGTTCCCTACAGCAATCATGCCTGAGTTGATTAATGGCAATACTTTCACATCTGTTATGACTTGTGGTCCTACACCGATGATGAAAGGTGTGGCACAAGTAGCCAAAGAGCTCAACGTACCTTGCCAAGTATCTCTTGAAGAACGTATGGGCTGTGGCACTGGTGGTTGTTTAGGTTGTGCTTGTGATGGTGCAGGTGGCAAACGTTACAAAGTTTGTAAAGATGGTCCTGTATTCCCAGCTGAGGAGGTGTTCTTTTAATGAGTGAACGCGATTTAAATAACACCGTTACGCCTAATCCAAAGCTTGCTGTTGATTACTGCGGTATTAAGATGAAAAATCCTATTATCGCTGCATCTGGTACCTTTGGTAATGGTCCTGAGTATGCTGGTTATTTAGACCTTAGCAATGAGGTAGGTGCTATTTCCGTAAAAGGTTTAACACCTAAAGGTCGTCATGGCAATCCAGGGACTCGCATCGCAGAAACACCGTCTGGTGTTTTAAACTGTATTGGCCTTGAAAATCCTGGGGCAGAACATTTTGTAACAGATATTTTACCAGAACTCAAAAAATACGATGTACCATTGTTAGCGAATATGTCTGCTGGCACGGTAGAGGAGTTTGCATGGATGGCAGAAACTCTATCCGTAGATGGTATTGCAGGCCTAGAGGTTAATGTATCTTGTCCAAATGTTGCCTGTGAAGGTATGGCTTTTGGTGTAGATCCAAAGGTTGTAGAACAAGTAACTAAAGCTGTTCGTAACGTAACAGATAAGCCTGTTATTGTAAAACTTTCACCGAATGTAACCGACATTGTGGAAATCGCAAAGGCTGTAGAAGCTGGTGGCGGGGATGGGGTAAGTCTCATTAATACCATTCTCGGCATGGCCATAGATATTCATCGCCGTAAACCTGTATTGGGTAATATTTATGGTGGTTTATCTGGTCCAGCTGTAAAACCGGTAGCACTTCGCATGGTGCACCAAGTGTATAAAGGGGTTAATATTCCTATTATGGGCCTTGGTGGCATCATGACAGGTACTGATGCTATCGAATTTATGATGGCTGGTGCGCAGGCTGTTCAAGTTGGGGTTGCTACGATGGTAGACCCAACAGCTATTTCTCGTATTGCTCGTGAAATGGGCGATTATGTGGAACAATATAATCTTAACAGCATAACTGATATAGTAGGTGCTGTCCATCAAGGATAGTTAAAAAAAGACCTAGTACATTATGTACTAGGTCTTTTTTTTGTATTGTATTAATGTTCATAACTGTACAAAATCTTATACGATAAGTTATAAATACAATATCATAAGTTATAAATCCCATATTATATGAATTGCTATCACATGGTTTAAACGTATGCTTTGTAGAAATCAATAAATTGCTGTGCTACAGGGGATAAAGCATGGCCTTTGAGAGTAATAAATGCTTTTTTAAAATCTCCTGAAAATTCTGGCAACTTGATACGAGCCATTTTACGATGGTTAATAAGCTCTTTTGCATCCATAGGAACTAAAGAAACAGTTCTACCGGAAGATGCCCATTCGATGGCAGAGCTCTTAGTTGTAGTGATGGCAACAGCATTCAGTTGATCCATGTCAGTTAAGCTAGACTGCATAATCATTCGCACAGATCCACCAGAAAGGGATAATGGACACTTTTTGATATCATCCCATGTGATGGTATCATGTTCACGACCTATCCAGAATACATCACGACGGAAGATAGCATATAAGTGTTCCTCTTGGGTGAGAAGGATATCAAATTTATCAGTATCTACCATTTGAATATTTGCAATTCCTAGCTCTGCATTACCGTTAATAAGTTGATTGACCACATTAGTCATTAGTCCTTCGTAGATTTCGAAGTGAACTGATGGGTATTTCATGGAAAAGGCTGGTAAATATTGTTGCACGATTGGTGTAGAGCGAGACGCAGACGTAGCGATTCGCAATGTACCTTCAATACGTGAGTTTAACTGTTGTACAGCATTGTATGTTGATTCTTCAATGGAGCATAGTTGTTGGGCTTTTTCATAAAAAATTTTGCCAGCATCAGTCAGTTGTAAATTTGATCCTCGTTGGCCGCGCTTGATATTGATGAGTTGAGCTCCAAATTCAGCTTCTAAATACTTTAATTGTTTACTTAAAGCTGGTTGTGTAATATGAAGAATCTCTGCGGCCTGCGTCATATTGCCCGTTTGAACAAGGGTAATAAAATTGTGGTAGTAAGATGTATCCATAGAATCTCCCTATTATACACAAAATAAGATAAATAAAAATTATAACGAACTAAGTAACAGTAATTTCACATTTGATAAAATAGCGTATATACTAAATTCATCAAGGAAAGAGAAAGAAGAATGTGTTTGAAATAAACTTTCTATCCTTATCACAATTTTTAATATAATAACAGTGATTGAGAAAGTAGGTACTATCATGGGCGTAGTAAAAAGAACATTAAGTAAAGCAATTCGTAACTGGGAAGCACGTAGATTAATGACTGCACATAATGCAGGTGTTAGTCGTAAAAAACAACTTGAACGCGTATGGCCTCATCCATTAACTACAGAAAAACGTCATGAACTTAGTCAAGGCGTAAGTGGCTTAGTTCATAGTGAAAACTAATTACTATGTGTGTATCAGTTAGATTATTGTTCTAGCGGTAGTACCACTTCAATAGAATCTAATATAGTACAAGTAGCAGCTCCATGACTCATGTCTTGGAGCTCTTTTTGTATGCGCTCTACATCAGTTGGTGGCACTAAGATGGTTATATCTATATGTTCACCAAAGCTTGCTTCATAATGTAATTTTTGATCTTGCACATATCTTTCAATGGCTCCATACAAGGAATAGTCGATGGTAGCCTGCAACTGAGTCCGTGTTGTGTGTAGTTCTTTAGGGGCAAGACGTAAGGTTTCTGCAACGGAGTGTGAATATGCACGAATCAAACCACCTGCACCTAATTTGATACCTCCAAAATAACGGGTTACTACAACCGCTACATTGGTAATACCAGTTTTTTTGAGTACTTCTAACATAGGTTTACCTGCTGTACCAGATGGCTCACCATTGTCGGAAGACCGTTGTTGCTCTTGCTTTGGACCTAATGCAAAGGCTGTACAATTATGGCGGGCATCCCAAAATTCTTTGTTGATGCGGTTAATAAAAGCTTGAGCCTCTTCTTCTGTAGTACAAGGGCATATAGTTGTAATAAAACGCGATTTCTCTACAACATATTCATGGCGAAATTCCTTCGCTACCGAAGTGAATTCTACAATAGGGCTTATTGATTCACACATAGATTCACCTCCTTTAGAATCAAAGTTTATGTTTATTCATCATCACTTTATTATAATCTATTTTTTTATACTATGTATAGGTAGTAGGAGATTAATTCCCCTACAAAAAGGAAATAACCCTCTAGATTTGGTAGGATATTGACGTAATGAGAATTTATGTTATTATGGAATAGAGTCGTATGAATGAATACTCATGTAAAAGTGTTCATATATTAAATCATATGTGTTTATAAATACTCTATTACCGATGTATGATATGTCTACTATGAGTTTCTGACTTATATAGATATATAGGACATATATCTTTGAAATTCTAGTAGAAAGAAGTGATATGATGAGTAAGAAGAAACAAGAGTTTGATATTACAGGTATGCACTGTGCTGCTTGTGTAAAGCGCGTTGAAAACGTCGTTTCTAAGATCGATGGTGTAGAATCTGTAAAGGTTAATCTACTCACTCGAAAGGGGAGCGTAGAATACAAAGATGGTTCTACTGTAGAGCCACAACAAATTATCGATGCCATTACGAATATTGGTTTCGGTGCTGCGGAGGCAGATGAAACAAAACAAGAAATAGAAAAGGTTAATTTAAAACCTCATATTACCCGTCTTATCATTGCCGCTTGTATGGCTGTACCGATGATGATTAATATGACATTACATCGTTTTGGTATTCAAGCCTTACCTGTATGGGTAGAGTTTATTCTAGCTACCATTGCTCAGTTCGGTCCTGGGCTCATGTTCTACAAGAGTGCGTGGAGTGCGGTGAAGAATGGCGCTCTTACTATGGATGTTCTAGTTGTAATGGGCACAACAGTTGCCTATCTATTCAGTATTTTTAACTGGCAATTCCACCCAGAACTAGGTCCTCATGGTATTTACTTTGAAACTTCTGCATGGCTCATTACATTCATCCTTCTTGGTAAACTCTTAGAAGAAATTGCTAAGGGGCGTACCTCTGAAGCGCTTCAAAAATTGATTGCCTTACAGCCGGCAACTGCTCATGTATTGCGTGATGGTGAGTTTGTAGATATTCCTACATCTAAAGTTGTAGCAGGTGATATCTTACAAGTTCGAGCTGGTGAAAAAATTCCAGTAGATGGGACTATTACTGAAGGCTATTCTACTGTAGACGAAGCTATGCTTACAGGTGAAAGCTTGCCTGTAGAAAAACAAGTTGGTTCTGAAGTTATTGGTGCTACTATCAACTTGAGTGGTGCTTTCACGATGGAAGCGAAACGCATTGGCTCTGATACAATGCTGTCCCAAATCATCAAGGTCGTAGAGGAAGCTCAAACCTCTAAGGCTAGTATTCAACGTATTGCAGATATCGTAGCTCAATACTTCGTGCCTACTGTTATCGGTCTTGCTGTTTTGACTGGCCTCGTATGGTACTTCATTATGGGCGATTCTATTAATGTAGCGCTCATCAATGCAACAGCCGTGCTTGTTATCGCTTGTCCTTGTGCGCTTGGCCTCGCTACACCAACATCTATCATGGTTGGATCTGGCCTAGGTGCGGAACATGGGGTCCTCATCAAGAGTGCGGAATATCTTGAAAAGGCTGGTAAATTAGATGCCATTGTTATGGATAAAACAGGCACACTTACACAAGGCGTTCTCGATGTAACAGCTTTCAAAAACTATAATGGTGATGAAAGTCGGAATATGGCCCTTATGATGGCTCTTGAAAGTGGCACATCTCATCCGATTGCAAAAGCTATGGTTTACTATGGTGAAGATCATGGATATAAAGGTAAAGCCGTAGAGCTTGAAAGCTTTGGTGACGTACCTGGTAAAGGCTTGCAAGGCGCTTATCAAGGCGTGTCTGTACAACTTGGTCATAGCCGCTGGATGTCTGAATTGGGTTATGATTTAAGTGCAGTGCAAGATGATATTTTACACTATGAAGAACAAGGTGCATCTGTATCCGTTCTTGCTGTAGATGGCGTTATCAGTGCATTATGGGCTGTTGAAGATGAATTACGTCCAGAAACCATTGATGTTGTAAAAGAATTACATGCTCAAGGTATTGATGTGTGGATGCTTACAGGTGATAATCGTCGTACTGCCCAATATATTGCAAAACAAGCAGGTATCACTCATGTAATTGCAGAAGTATTACCTCAAGATAAGGCTAGCAAGGTAAAAGAGTTGCAAGATAAAGGCCTTGTAGTGGGGATGGTTGGTGATGGTATCAACGATGCACCAGCTCTTGTAACTGCAGATATTGGTTTTGCTATCGGCAGTGGTACCGATATTGCTGTAGAAGCAGCAGATATTGTTCTTGTAAGAAATGACTTGCATACATTAGTACAAGCTGTACGCCTCAGTCGTAAGACAATGACAAATATTAAACAAAATCTATTCTGGGCATTGATCTTTAACTGTATTGGTATTCCATTGGCTGCTATCGGTGCGTTAAATCCTATGATCGCAGGTACAGCAATGGCTTTCAGCTCTGTAACTGTTGTAAGTAACTCTTTACGTTTAAAACGAGCTAAGATTTAATTTTTAAACTGTATCTTATCACATATAATATGTGGTAGAGTTGATTTAAGTTTATAAAGCACCTATACAATGATATAGGTGCTTTGTTTTTTTATTCCTACGAAATCAGTGTTTTTAGACTGATTGAGATTTGTTATACTAAATATAGTTATTCATATAAAAGAGAGGAGCTAGATTATGAAATTAAATACGCGCGATATTGTCTATATCGGATTTATCGCTGCCTTATGTGCAGTAGCGACGACGATTCGCATCGAAGTACCGGGTGGGGCCATGGTTCATTTAGGATCTGCCGCATTATTTACATCATCCATTCTATTTGGTGGTTTATATGGTGGTTTAGGAGCGGCGATTGGTTCCGCATTATTTGATCTTTTTGGTGGTCATATGCAGTACATTGTATTCTCTTTCTTTATTAAAGGTATTGCAGGTCTTATTGTTGGCGGCATGACAGCCGGTTATTTACCACCATCCATTACAAAGCCAACAGCATCCTTTACACGTATTTTGATTGCTTTAATTATTGGCACAATTTGGACTGCCTTTGGTTATTTCCTAGCATGGTGGTTTGTTCTTGAAAGTGCAGCTGTAGCGGCAAGTAAAATTCAATACTCCTTGATTACGAGTGCAGCCGGTATTGTAGTAGCAATTGTGTTGACACCTAAATTGCAATCTGTAGTTCGTAGATTATTTACAAAGAACTAACTATAGTAACTAATGATAAATTACTAAAAACTATATATTGCTAATTAATAACTAATAATCCAAAATTAATCATTAGGCATAAATAAAAGAGTCTCCCTTAACTTATGTATTTAAGTTAAGGGAGACTCTTTTATTTATTATATTAGATTATGTAGTTACTATTCTTACTTAGAAATTACAGAGGTCATTTAAGTTTTCTGCCATGGTAGGATGTGTGAAGATTTGGTTTTTGAAATATGTATATGGAATGTTGTTATCCATAGCTATTTTAATCATGTTAATCAATTCTTCAGCACCTTGGGAATAGAGTGTAGCACCGAGGATTAAATTGCTTTCAGCATCCACCACAATTTTGAAAGCCCCTTTAAGGTTGTCATTTACATGAGCCCTTGGCATAGTGGCTACAAGCATTTCCTTCGTTTTAACAGTGTAACCTTTATTAATAGCATCCTCTTCTGTAAGACCAACACGAGCGAGTGGAGGTGTTAAGAAGGTTGTGTAAGGAATGTTTTTGCGATCTTTTAATGTATAGTGACCATTACCTGTAAGGGCACCAAATACGATGCGGAAGTCATCGAGAGAAATATAGGTGAATTGAGGACCGCCGTTTACATCGCCCACTGCATATACACCTGGGACGGAGCTTTCACAAGTATCATTTACTACGATGGCACCGCGTTCATTAGTGGTAATATCAGTATTTTCTAAACCGATGTTTGCCGTATTTGGTCTGCGACCTGTAGCATAGAGAACAGCATCAAAGGTATAGTTTTGATTATTAGCAGTGATAACAGGCTTGTTGCCGTCATTAGATACAGAATTTAGTGTAACAGAGTTTAAAATAGTAATACCTTGTTCTGCTAAGTATTCATTAGCTAACTCTTGAACGATAGGTTCTTCGCGTTTTAAAATGTTAGCCTCAATATTGAATACAGTAACCTTTGTACCTAGTTTAGCGTATAGGCTAGCAAATTCTAGGCCAATAGGACCGGCACCAATAATACCTAATGTACTAGGTTGAGGAGATAAATGTTGAATTTCTGTACTATTATAGAAACCTGATGCGGTATCGATACCATCAATATTAGGTTTAATGGCTACAGCCCCTGTATTGATGATAATTGTGTCACCAGATAAAACAATTTTATCTTCCCCTGCTGTGACAGCGATTTCTTTATTACTAATGAATTCGCCATGTCCAGTATATACATCGACATGTTCATTTGTATCTAACATACCGAAGTTTTTATTACGTAAACGAGATGTAACGACTTCTCGTTGGTTTAATACTTGCTCGTAAGATAAGCCTTTAGATGCGGCCACAATCATCGTCTTAGTAGGAATACATGCAATATTAATGCATGTGCCACCATACATGAGTGGGTTTTCTTCAATCATAGCAACAGCTTTGCCCATGGAGCCAAATTTAGCAGCCAATGTTTTACCAGCCTTGCCGAAACCTAGGACGATAAGATCATAATGTTTGGTATTCATACAATACCTCCTATCTTTTATATTGAAAATATTAGATGTGTATATTATAGCATATTATAGTAGATATAAAAGTAGAATATGAAAATAATTATCTATATTTTAGATGTTAAGTATTTCTACTTGACACATCTTTTTTTATACTGTACCATATGTAAAGTAATATGACTTGACAGTGATGGAGGTGGCGAAATGGAAGAACGAGTGCTTATAAGTTTGCTCTTGGATTTCTATGGGCCCTTATTGACGGACAAGCAACGCATGTCCTTACAACTTCACCACGAAGACGATATGTCCCTTGGAGAAATCGCTGAGGAACTAGGCGTATCACGGCAGGCTGTACACGATAATTTACAGCGTGCTCGACACATTTTAAATGATTATGAATCAAAGTTGCACTTGGTGGAACAATATGAACAGCGTGAAGGTTTGCTTTCACAGTTAAAAGAAACCTTGCCTGAAGAGGTTTTAGCTGAAACTAAGGTGCAGAAAGTATTGGCGCAAATGGAGGGATATTATGGCATTTGATAGCTTGTCAGAAAAACTGCAAGAAGCCTTTCAATCCTTGAAGGGGAAGGGCAAAATTACAGAAGAAGATGTCAATCTTGCGTTGCGTCAAGTACGTACAGCACTATTAGAAGCAGACGTTAACTTTATGGTGGCGAAGGACTTTGTTAAGTCCATTAAGGAAAAGGCCCTCGGTGAAGAGGTGTTCGGTTCCTTGAATCCAGCACAAACGGTTATTAAAATCGTAAATGACGAGTTAACGGCGTTGTTGGGTGGTACACAAAGTCGTATCATGATTTCCAGTAAGCCTCCAACAATTATTATGCTCGTTGGTTTACAAGGTGCTGGTAAAACTACTACAGCTGGTAAGTTGGCAGTATACCTTCGTAAACAAGGTAAACATCCAATGCTTGTTGCAGCCGACGTATATCGTCCAGCTGCGATTACTCAATTACAAGTTGTGGGTAAGCAAATCGATATCCCAGTATTTGCTGATGAAACACCTGGTGCCAATCCAGTAGACATTGCACGCCGCGCTGTAGAGCAAAGCACGCATATGTTGAAAGATGTTGTTATCATCGATACAGCTGGTCGCTTGGCTATAGACGAAGTCCTCATGGATGAGTTATCCAACATTAAAGCCGCAGTTCGTCCTCATGAAATTCTACTCGTTGTAGACTCCATGATCGGTCAAGATGCGGTAACAACAGCACAAACGTTTAACGAAAAATTAGGCGTTGACGGTGTTATCCTCACTAAACTCGATGGTGATGCGCGCGGTGGTGCCGCATTATCCATCAAAGCCGTAACAGGCTTGCCAATTAAGTTCACTGGTGTGAGCGAAAAAATGGATGGTTTCGATGTATTCTATCCAGACCGCATGGCTTCTCGTATCCTCGATTTGGGCGACTTTAAAACATTGATTGAAAATGTACAAGGCGCCATCGATGAAGAAGAAGCTCGTGAAATGGCTAAAAAAATGGCGAAAAACAATTTCACCTTGGATGACTTCTTGAAACAGATGAACCAAGTGAGAAAGTTAGGGCCATTACAAAATATTATTGGTATGTTGCCAGGGATGGGACAAATTAAGGATCAATTGAAAGACCTTGATTTGAACAGTAAAGAGGTCCGCCGCATTGAGGCCATCATTACATCCATGACGGCAGCAGAGCGAGAAAATCCAAGTATTCTTAATGGTTCTCGCCGCAAGCGTATTGCATTAGGTTCTGGTACTCAGGTACAAGATGTAAATCGCTTGTTGAAACAATTTGAAGAAGCGCGGAAGATGATGAAGCGCATGCAAGGTTTACGTGGCGGTAAGGGCGGCTTCCCTGGAATGCCTAAATTACCGTTTATGTAATACATGGGCAGGGGCGCTGAACCTGTCCACCCATATCAGTATAAGGAGGTGAATTTCACATGTTAAAAATTCGTTTGACTCGTTTAGGTGCTAAAAAAGCTCCTTTCTACCGTATCGTTGTTGCTGACGCACGTGCTCCACGTGAAGGTCGTCCTGTTGACACTATTGGTCAATATGATGCTACTAAACAACCAGCTATCGTTAATGTAGACGAAGAAAAGGCTTTGGCTTGGTTAGCTAAAGGTGCTCAGCCTACTGACACTGTTCGCTCCTTGTTCAAAAAACAAGGCGTTATGCAAAAATTTGCTGACGCTAAAAAGTAATTAATAGAGAGGCATACTGTGATGATAGAATTAATTTCATTAATTGCGAAATCATTAGTGAAGCAGCCTGATGCCGTATCTGTTACCATGGTCCAAAAGGGGAATATGGAAGTTTACGAACTTCATGTAGCCCCAGAGGATATGGGCAAAGTCATCGGAAAGCAAGGACGAATAGCGAAAGCGATTCGCGCTGTGGTGAAAGCGGCGGCTATTAAAGAGAACAAAAAGATATCTGTTGATATTGTCTAAAAGGGAGTATTCCAATGGAAGAAATGACATTACGTGTCCCTGTAGCAGTAAAAGCAAAAGTAACAGAAGACTTGAAAGCGAAAATTGTATCTGATCTTGAAACTCGCCTTGATATGGTGAATAAAGATTTGGAAGCAATTGAGTTCCAAGCTCAACGTATTTTGGCTGATGCGGCTAAAGTAGATGCTACAAGTCTTACTGCAATTCGTCAACAAATCGACGAAGAGAAAAATAAACGCTTGGCTTTCAAAGAAGAAGTAACAGCTAAATTGAAAGACGCTCAAGAATTGTCCTTAGGAACTGAAATTCCTCAAGGTACATTAGAGCAAACAGTTACCGTTAAAATCGGGGATAATTTGGATGCCATGATGGGCGCTGAAATCCTATTAGAAGACGGTAAAATCGTTGCGTTTCGTCAATAATGAAGCCTAACGATTTCATCACAATAGGTGTTATCATCGCCCCGCACGGCGTGCGGGGTGATCTTCGTATTATGCCTCAAACCGATTTTCCAGAACGGTTTATGCATATGGATGCCTGTTACATCGATGGTAAAGAATACCACGTTGCATCCGCACGATTTCATAAACAATTTGTATTAGCATCCTTTAAGGAAATTCCTGATCGCAACACGGCTGAATTATTCGGTAAGAAAGAAATTCAAGTGCGCCGTGAAGACTTAGTGGAATTGCCAGAAGGTCGCTATTACATCTTTGATATTATTGGTCTCGAAGTTCAAGATACAAAGGGCAATGTGCTTGGCACAGTGACTGATGTATTACAACCGGGTGCTAATGATGTCTATGTGGTTTCCAAAGATGGGGAACCAGATCAATTATTTGCAGCCATTGAAGATGTTGTTAAAGACATCGACGTGGAAAATAATTTAATGATCGTAGATCCGCCTGAATGGATATAATCCTTTAGGCGGTTTTGTTTTATCTACATATAGGTATATTATGGTAAAAGTTATATAATATAGCTATATATAGATAATGCTAATGAGTTTATGTGAGTTAATAAGTATAGGGGACGGTCTATGCGTATCGATATCGTATCTTTATTTCCTGAGTTTTTTGATGCCTTTTTTAGTCATTCCATCATAAAACGGGCTATCGAAGCAGAACGATTATCTATGGGTGTAACTAACCCTCGGGATTTTAGTCATAATAAACATGGTCAAGTTGATGATACACCGTATGGTGGTGGGGCTGGTATGCTTATGATGGCACCTCCCATTTTTGAAGCGGTGGAATCTGTTATTGCTCAATATGACAATACCCTTAACAATACCTATACTACCGATGAGATGTGTGATGAAATGAGTCTTATTGGTAATCCTAGTGAAAGTATACGACGTCGTATTATTTTTATGGGGCCTACAGGCCAGCCTTTTACACAGGAGAAGGCTCGTGAACTCGCTACGTACGATCAAATAGTCCTCATTTGTGGTCATTATGAAGGTGTAGACTATCGTGTAGAGGAACATTTAGTAGATGAAACGATTTCTATTGGTGATTATGTATTAACTGGAGGCGAGTTGCCAGCTATGGTTGTAGCCGATGCAGTAGCTCGCATGATCCCAGGCGTACTAGGTGCGGCGAGTGGGGCACAGGAGGATTCTTTTTATGAACCTCTGTTAGAATGCCCTCAATATACAAAGCCCCCTGAATTTAGAGGCTGGACTGTACCAGATGTTTTACGTAGTGGTCATCATAAAAATATTGCTACTTGGCGTCAAAAAGAAGCTCTTAAACGAACTCGGTTATTACGTCCAGATTTATTAGAGCGTCCGTTAACAAAAGAAGAAATTAAGCTTTTAAAAGAGATAGTTGAGGAAGAGTCTGTAAGACTTAAAGGTGAAGAATGAAACAATTCATGAGCGGATAGGCTACTTTAAAGCTTAATTTCATTAAATCCCGTTTTGGAGAGGGAATAGAGCAAGACTTATATGGTTTTGTCTATTCGAGCGAGGTTATGTATGGAGTTTAATTGTTATGATGTCCTTGAGGTTCAGGGCAGTCGTTATGTAATAACTGAAAAAATTAAATATAACGAGATTATTCCAAAAGAAGATCAGGAACAGGCCTATAAAGCTAAGCCGTCAATGCAAAAATCACCTGGTGATTATTGGCACGAATATGGCCTCGAGGATGTTGAGGGGACCGATAAAATATGGGTTACCATTGAATACAATGATAATGAATGGTGCACTGTATCTAGAACATCTTATCGCAAACGAGCACCAAAGGGCTTTACATTACATCAAATCGGTTTAGAGAAGGTTGTGGATGTAGATGGTGATAGTGGTGCTTCTGTAGGTGACCGGGCTGGCTATAAGGAATACCAATTGCCTTGTGAAGGCGGTGCTAGTGTATTCTTTGAAGAAAACTGGTTTAAAGGTGAGAAGATGTTTGCCGAAGGGGCACGTGTTCCTTTGAGGAATATTCGTCTCTGTAATGATGCGGCAGCTCAAGCTATTAAGCAAAAGATACGTAACAAATCAATGAAAAAGAAGTTTGGATCTATTGCTGTTGGCGTGGGGTATGGTGTACTATTTTTACTATTTCTATTTTGGTCGGACAATGATTTGTCTTGGCATAGTATACGCGCTATGTTTGGAGTGCCTTACACGGCAAAAGAACATATGCATGACACATCTGCATATTATACAAAAACAGATTCGGATAGCGACTATGTATACACGTCTACACTAGATCCTGTTAGTACCGCATTAGATTTGATTGATTCTGTGAATGGTGATATTAAGAATGAGCGGGATAACTTAGAAGAGGGACATGAAGTTATTGTATTTTATTCTGGGGACTTGGTGTATCTCATCACTAATACGGATGGACAAACTAGGGTTAAGGTATGTGAACAATCAAAATTAACACAAGAGGATTGGAAAATTATTGATCGTACATTTATCAGCTCTCATATACTTGATAACTATGCGACCATGGTTCGACTAGGTGATAATACGGGACGCGAACGGTTGTATCCTACCAGCAACTCTAATAACACATCCAATACAAAATTATATTATTAGGAGGCTTATTATGATTTATATACCAGATATATTATTGACGATTTTTTATGCTTGTTTTGGAATTTTTCTAATGTTAACAGCTAATACTGTTATTGATTTTTTTGTACCTGGTAAATTTAGTGAAGAAATTAAACGTGGTAACTGTGCGGTCGCTTGGCTATCTGCAGGCTCCTTTATCGGTATTGGCGAAATTTTGCGTGCTGTTATCATGTCTCCTGTAGTGACTACAGCTGATACTTCTTTGTTGCATGGTGTGGTGGCAAGTATCGTATATGCTATTTTAGGCATTATATTGTTTGTAACAGGCTATATGTTTATTAATTTATGGCATCGAAAATATAATTTATCTGAAGAGATTATGCGTGGTAATACAGCAGCGGGTATTCTCGTATTTGGCATCTTTGTAGGTCTTGCTCTTGTTGTTAGTGGTGCTGTGCACTAAGGGAGTGTCCTATGTATAAGCCAAGTAAGAAAACTATATACATAACGGGTGCCTTTGCCGCTGTGGCGGGCATCGTTGGTGTGTCTTCATACTGGAATGACATCGCTTATGCTGTATGTGATAAAATCTATCCCGAAGCAAATGAAGGGGAAGTGCGATTGAAGGATAATCAAGGTAATCGCTATTCGTTATTAAACCATGGCGATGGTAAAGAAACAGCGTTATATGATGACAATCGGTCTGTTACCTTTCACCGAGATACTAGCGGCAATTTAGTGTGGGATGCTGGTTTGGCCGGGCTATTACCTAGTATTGCGGCAGGCTACTATATTTTCCATGGATTTAACCCTCCTACAGCGCGTATGGATGGACGAACTATGACCTATCGTGTGGCAGCACCTTTAAAACCCTATGAGGAACCTAATGTATATACAACAACAGGTTCAAATACGCATAGTACGTTGGGGCGTAGAACTTATAAAGACTATGAAAAGCGTAGAAGTAGTAAAGCATCTTCTATAGGTCAAAAGTCTGGTTTTGGCAGTGCCGGTGTACGTTCTAGCAGTTCCTAATGGAGGGCAGTAGTATGAAATCGTATATAGATGAACTTGATACAAATATTTTGCCCTTTGTAGATTATGAAGGCTATGATGATCGGTATCCTGCTCTTACTGCACAATCCTTTCCAGCCGAATTTTATGATGAAATACGACATGCATCGCGCATGTTATTTCAAATATTTTGTAAAGCTGCTAAGGTATTTCAACAGGCACCTGATGAGTTCGCTCTCAATATGGATATGCCAGAAAATTTGATTCCCTATTTACATCGTGGGAATCCATTGTGCTTACCTACGTGGCTATCCCGATTTGACTTTGTCCTTGATGATAGAGAGCAATTACGCATGGTAGAGATTAATGCGGATACACCCTGCTTTCTGATTGAAAGCTATTATGCTAATGGTGTAGCGGCACGATATTTCGATAAAGTAGATCCTAATGTAGATGCTTATAATGAACTTGAACGTTTTTTGAAACGCGTATATGAAGGAACGTCTCGTAAAAAATATAGTGTGGCTAATAAACTACATAATATGATGACGGATAATGAAACAGAACCCTTTGTTTTCGGGTGCTTTCATGATTATTTAGAGGACTATGGAACTACACAGTTTCTCTTACATGCTATGAAATCAGCATGTCCAGAAGCAGATGTTCGATTCCTATCCTTTTATGATATGGTCATTGATGATGATGGTATTCTATTATCTGATGGTAGTCATGCAGCCAACCTGTATCGTTTACATCCTATGGAACTATTGATTGATGAAACTACAGCAGATGGTGAACCACTAGGTGAAATGTTTTTAGATTTGTATAATGAATACCGCTTTAATCTATTTAACCCACCAGAGGCGATTATTTTACAGAACAAATCGTTTATGTCGTTAGTGTATGCTCTATACTTAACAAACCAATTTTTTACTGCCCCTGAGCGAGATATTATCGAGCGCTATTTGACACCGTCCTATTTTGAAAGTGATTTTCCGAACCTTGATGATGGATTTTATATTCAAAAGGAAATTTGGGGACGTGAAGGGCGAAATATTCAGGTTGTTCAAAAACGTGGAAATCAAGCTGAATTATACATGGAGAAATTTGTAGATAACTATGATGATATAGTTTGTCGGGACAGCAAAAAGGTTATGTATCAGGAATTCATTAAGCAGAAACACTTTACTCATACCGTAGATAGTGGTACGAAAGAAGGCTGTTTGACATTATCTTGTTTTATGCTTGGCGATCAAGCTTCTGCAGTCGGTTGTCGTTTTTCTCCTGAAGAAATTGCCGGCACTGAAGCATATTTTGTACCGCTTTTAGTAGATTAATTAGTATTTTAATTTTATGTTTTGTTTTAGTATCTCAATTTGGATAGTTTTACTTAACATTTACTGTATCAGATTGATATCGTTATTATTGTTGGAGATTTAAGGCGTTGGCTAATTTATATATTGGGCTTGTTCATTATCCAATTATGAACAAGCATAAAGAGGTCATTACGACGGCCATTACAAATTATGATATTCACGATATTGCACGAGCATCTATCACCTATGATGTATCTAAATATTTTGTGATTCACAATATACCTGCCCAGCGTGAGTTGGTGCGCACCATCATGGAACATTGGAAATCTGGATTTGGCTCTACTTACAATCCAGATCGTAAGGATGCTTTCAACGGCGTGGAATTAGTTAACTCTATTGCAGTAGCCGTGCGAATGATTGAAGACATAGAAGGTGTGAAACCTATTGTGGCGACAACAGATGCGCGTACCTATGATAATACAATTTCCTATGCACGGATGCGTGAACATCTTGAAAATGAGGGGCTCCCTGTGTTAGTATTATTTGGTACCGGTTATGGTATGACAAAAGAAACGATGGAAAGCTTTGACTATATTTTAGAACCTATATATGGCCATGGTGAATACAATCATTTATCTGTGCGTAGTGCCGTTTCAATCATCTTGGATCGATTACGGGGCGAAGCATGGTGGAATAAATAGGAGGCGTCTATGTCAGGACATTCAAAATGGGCAAATATTAAACATAAAAAAGGTAAAACCGATGCATTGAAGGCTAAATTGGCTACGAAAATCGGTCGTGAAATTACTGTAGCAGCACGTATGGGTGGTGCAGATCCAACAGGTAATATGCGTTTGAAATTGGCTTTACAAAAAGCTCGTGAAAACAATATTCCTAAGGATAATATTCAACGTGCTATCGATAAGGGCGTTGGTGCTACGGATATGAACGCATACGAAGAAATCGTATATGAAGGTTATGGTCCAGCAGGCGTAGCTGTTACTGTAGAGGTTATGACGGACAATCGTAACCGCGCGGCTGCAGATGTGCGTCACGCGTTCTCTAAACAAGGTGGCAACCTTGGTGAGAGCGGCTGTGTAGGCTGGATGTTCAAATCTAAAGGCGTTTTCGTTATCGATAAAGAAGGTCATGACGAAGATGAATTGACTATGCTTGCCCTTGAAGCAGGTGCAGAAGATCTTAAGTCTGAAGATGATGTATTTGAAATTTATACTACTCCTGAAGACTATGATGCTGTAGAGGCAGCTCTTGCTGATGCGGGCATTGAAACAGAAGTAGCTAAAATTACCATGATTCCAGATACAACGATTGAGTTGACTGGTGATGATGCTGTAAAAATGCAAAAAATGCTCGACGTATTGGATGATCTTGATGATGTACAAAACGTATATCACAATGGTATTTTGCCAGACGACGAAGAAGAATAATTATGATAAGGAGCACTTTAAAGGTGCTCCTTTTTTATGTATTTTTTAGAGAACCATGGGGAATATGAAAATTAATGGGGTTCTTATAAAATTTCTATGGAAATTCATGAACTTCGATGTGGTATTGTGCTATAATAAAATAGATTATGTAATGGAGGTAGGCGACAGCTTATCTCATTTTTAAACTAAGGGGGTTAAGGTGCGAATTATAGGTATTGACCCAGGCACGGCTATATGCGGTTATGGCATTATTGACGTGAAGGGGAGCAAATTAACACCTGTAGCCTATGGGGCTATTACAACTCCTAAGGAATTAACAGATTCACAGCGGTTGGAAATCTTATTTAATGACCTAAGTGATATTCTAGAGGAATTCAAGCCTGATAAGTTTGGGGTAGAAGAATTATTCTTCAATCGCAATGTAACGACGGCCATCAAGGTCGGTCAAGCACGTGGTGTTATCTTATTAGCTGCTGAACAACAGCGTATTCCTATTTACGAATATACACCGCTACAAATCAAGCAAGCCGTTACAGGTTACGGCAAGGCTGATAAGAATCAGGTCATTTATATGACAATGAATATTTTGGGGATTCGTGAGAAAATTAAGCCCGATGATACGGCGGATGCATTGGCTGTCGCTATTTGTACGGCTCATAGTTCTCACAATGATAGATTGAAGAGGTTGGTATAATGATAGGGTATGTACGGGGCATCGTAACTCATCTCTTTAAAGAGTCTTGTTACGTAGATGTACATGGCGTAGGGTATCGTGTATATGTGCCGACCACTACGCGACAACAATTGATTGAAGGTCATGAGGCCACGCTATTCACGTATCTCAACGTACGTGAAGATGCGATGCAACTCTATGGCTTTTGGACGGAAGAGGAATATGAGTTGTTTATTTTACTCATTTCTGTTTCTGGTATAGGCCCTAAGGTAGGGCTTGGCATTTTGTCTGGCATGACACCAGAGGCTTTCAAATTAGCTGTTATCAATGGACAGGTGCAGCAATTAACGAAATTGCCGGGCATTGGTAAGAAGTCTGCAGAGCGACTTGTTCTTGAATTAAAGGATAAGTTAGCGAAGATGACGCATATATCCGCAGAATCACCAGCAGCTATACAGCCGATTGGCGTTGCCACTAGTGGTGCTACCGGTGAGGCTATTGAGGCTCTTGTATCACTGGGCTATTCAGAGCGAGATGTGGCTGACATTGTAGAGTCTTTAGATGATGGTAAACGCGATATATCTGAGTTGATTAAGGTCAGCTTGATTGAGCTTGGGAAAGGACGATAAGGATGAACGAAGAAGTACGCCTTGTCGGAAATGGCGAGCACGAAGAAGATATGTGGCAATATAGCCTGCGACCAAAATTCTTTAACGAATATGTTGGTCAAGAAGAGGCTAAAGGCAATCTAAATGTATATATTCAGGCTGCAAAGCAGCGTGGTGAAGCATTAGATCATGTATTGCTGTATGGTCCACCAGGTCTAGGAAAGACTACATTGGCAGGTATTATTGCGAATGAATTGGGTGTTAACTTTCGCATAACATCTGGTCCTGCTATTGAAAAGTCAGGCGACTTGGCTGCGATCTTAACGAATTTAGATGATCATGATGTATTATTTATCGATGAAATTCATCGCTTGTCTCGCAGTGTAGAGGAAGTATTGTACTCTGCAATGGAAGACTATGCAATTGATATTATCATTGGTAAGGGCCCAAGTGCTCGAACGGTGCGCATTGACTTGCCAAAGTTTACTTTGGTAGGTGCCACAACACGGGCGGGGGCTTTGGCGGCACCATTGCGGGACCGCTTTGGTATTATTAACCGGTTGGAATATTATAAACAACCGGAATTAGAGTTTATTGTGACTCGGGCGGCAGAAATACTCAATATTGGTATTGAGCCGACTGGGGCTAGCGAAATTGCGCGACGTTCGAGGGGAACGCCGCGTATCGCAAATCGTCTACTTAAACGGGTACGTGATTTTGCACAAGTCATAGGTGATGGGGTTATCACTCAAAGTATTGCAGATGATGCGTTACAGCGTTTATATATTGACAAAGAAGGGCTCGATCGAATCGATCGACGTGTGTTGGAGTGTATTATTGAAAAGTATGATGGCGGTCCAGTAGGGATAGATACTATTGCGGCAGCTATCAGCGAAGAGAGAGATACCATCGAAGATGTGTATGAACCATATTTGATGCAATTAGGATTTTTAGGACGTACACCGCGTGGGAGGGTGGCTACTAAACTAGCCTATGAGCATTTAGGTATTTCACAGACAGGGAAATAACAATGAAAACGAAACGATTACAATTGATGATAATGGCAACTTTGTTTTTAGGTGTAAATATTGGCGGTGCATCTGTTGCACAAGGGGCTACATTGCAACATAAAAGTGCAGTAGTGACTAAAAAGCCAATGCCGAAATCAACAGTATCTACAACAAATGTATCGAAAGTAAATACGACGAAGCGGTCAACTTTTCGACCACTTGTAACTAAACCGGCTCCAAAGCCTGTGGCAAAAGTGACTCCGAAGTCAAATGCAACTAAGGTTGCAGCAACGGCTCAAAAACCTGTTGCAAAATCTACAGTTACTAGTGCCAAGGCTACAACGGTAAAGCCAGCTGCATCTAAGGCTGTAAAAACTTCTGATGCCAATAGTATTAAAGCTAATACGGCTGCTATTACACGTAATAAAGTAGGTTCTGTTGTTACACCTGCTACGGAGCGTGTAGAAAATGTACCAAATGTACGCGTGTTATTGGGTAGTCGCAGTTCCGATGCTACAGTTACATCTACTGCTAATATGGTTGTGTTAAATAGTGCTAATGGTCAAGTTAGCACAATCAGTGCAAACCGTGGAACCTCTGTTGGTATTCGAAGTGGTAAAATTGCTGTCAATGGCAAGGCCATTGATACGGTAGTTACATTAAAACCAGCCAATAGTGATGCACCATTCTTGTTTGAAGGCAAAGGCTATCGTGGAGGACTTACATTACGTGCTAATAATGGAAAGATGATGGTCATTAATTCTGTACCTCTTGAAGACTATCTTTATGGCGTAGTTCCGCAAGAGGTCGTTCCATCTTGGCCTGCAGCTGCACTAGAAGCACAAGCTGTAGCGGCTCGAACTTATGCTCTTCATACTATGGAAGAGAATAAAGGTAAACTGTATGATGTGAGTACGTCCACAGATCACCAAGTCTATAATGGGGTTAGTGGTGAAACGCAAGCTACTACAAATGCAGTTAATAAAACAAAGGGGATGGTTATGTTATATAATCAACGCCCTATTAATGCTTTATTCCATTCTGATGGTGGCGGCTATACTGAGGATAGTGTCAATGTTTGGGGTAGCGATGTACCGTATTTGAAAGGTGTAAAGGATTTTAGTACTGGCACATCTACATCGAACTGGACAGTGACTACTTCTCGTCAGGCCCTTGAAAGTAAGCTTAACGCAGCTAGTAAAGGGGTTGGCAAATTGAAGAGCATTCAATTGACACCTCTTGGCAAGCCAGGTCAACAAACATCTGACCGCGGTGTATCTGGTCGCATTAAGAGTGCTACTTTCATAGGTACCTCTGGAAAAACGACCATTGATGGGGATTCTTTACGCAGTATTTTAGGCTTGAAATCAACACTATTTGATTTTTATGTAAATCATAACCCAGCTAAAGATACAGGTAAGGCGTATCATAATTTTACTGGTAGCAATGATACTGTCTATATTAAAGGCCACGGTTGGGGACATGGTCTTGGTATGTCTCAATGGGGTGCTGCAGAAATGGCTAAGCGTGCGACACCAGGGGATACAAATTATTACCAAACTATTTTGCGTCACTACTATAGTGGCATTACATTAAAGAAAATGTACTAATAAGGATTGCGATGAAAGTTACAGATTTTGATTATGAATTACCAGAGGAACTAATTGCTCAACATCCAGTAGAGCCTCGTGATACAGCGAGACTGTTGACCTTAGACAAGGTTACAGGTGAGGTTGCACATAAAGAGCATTTTTACGATTTGCTAGATGAACTCCACGAAGGGGATGTACTTGTATTTAATAATACAAAGGTTATTCCTGCGAGATTATATGGCCAACGTCAAGGCTCTGGTGGCAAGGTTGAGGTATTGCTCCTCACACCATGTGGTGAAAATCGCTGGGAATGCCTTGTTAAACCTGGTAAAAAATGTCCTATTGGTCAAGTTATCGAATTTGATGACCGATTAAGTGGGACCGTTATAGATAAAACTGAGTTTGGAGGTCGTATCATTGAATTCACTTGCGATGGTGTATTTGATGATGTGATACAAGAAATCGGTGAAATGCCATTACCTCCATATATTCATGAGAAGCTAGAAGATAAAGATCGTTATCAAACCGTTTATGCTAAGGAGAAAGGTTCAGCTGCAGCTCCAACAGCAGGTCTTCACTTTACACCTGAACTATTAGAAAAGATAAAAGCGAAAGGCGTAGAGTTAGAATTTGTTACATTGCATGTTGGCCTTGGAACATTTAGACCTGTATCAGCGGAGACAATTGAGGACCATGAAATGCATAGTGAGTTTTTCGTCGTTTCTCAAGATACAGCTGATCGTATTAATGCGGCTAAAAGAAACGGACGCCGTATTATTGCGGTAGGTACTACTTCTGTGCGTACCCTTGAGTCAGCTACTAATGATGGCGGTGTCTTACAAGGCATTAGTGGATGGACACAAATCTTTATCTATCCTGGCTACAAATTTAAGATGATTGATGCATTGGTAACGAATTTCCACTTGCCTCAATCTACATTATTAATGTTGATTAGTGCATTGGCTGGTCGTGAACATTGTTTAGCGGCCTACGAAGAAGCTGTACGCGAACGTTATCGGTTCTTTAGCTTCGGCGATGCTATGTTTATACGTTAGGAGGGACTATGCCGAGTATTACTTATGAATTACAAAAGACATGTCCTCATACGGGGGCTCGTGCTGGTTTATTGCATACGCCACATGGTACCTTCCAAACGCCTATGTTTATGCCTGTAGGTACACAAGCTACAGTTAAAACTATGACGCCTGAGGAATTAAAGGCGATGGGATCTCAAGTCATCTTGAGCAACACGTACCATTTATTCCTTCGTCCTGGTCCTGAACTCGTAGAAGAAGCAGGTGGGTTACATAAATTTATGAACTGGGATCAAGCTATTTTAACTGATAGTGGTGGGTTCCAAGTATTTAGCTTAGGCGATATGCGTAAGATTACGGAGGAGGGTGTAACCTTTAGATCTCATATTGATGGGTCTAAACAGTTTTTATCTCCTGAGGTGGCCACAAAGGTACAAGAGCAATTGGGTTCTGATATTGCGATGGCCTTTGATGAATGTATTCCGTATCCTGCGGACCATGATTATGCAAAGCGCTCAACAGCTCGTACCACACGTTGGGCTCATCGTTGCCAAGAGGCTCGTAAAGCGCATGACCGACAAGGTATGTTTGGCATTGTTCAAGGTGGCATGTACAAAGACTTGCGCAAACAAAGTGCGGAAGAGCTGGTAGCTATGGACTTTGAAGGCTATAGTATTGGTGGCTTATCCGTTGGGGAACCTCATGATTTAATGAATGAAATTCTTGAATACACAACACCGCTATTGCCTACTAATAAGGCTCGTTATTTGATGGGCGTTGGTACGGCGGATTGTCTTGTAGAAGGCGTAGCACGAGGTATTGATATGTTCGACTGCGTATACCCTACACGAGTTGCTCGAAATGGTATGGCTATGACTTGGAAAGGTCGCCTTAATATTCGAAATGCGCAATTTGCTCATGATTGGGGTCCTTTAGAAGAAGGCTGCCAATGTTATACATGTAAAAATTATTCTCGCGCTTATATTCGTCACTTGTATAAGGCGGAAGAAATTTTGGCGTTGCGTCTCGTAACATACCATAATCTTTACTTCTTGCTTGAGTTTATGCGTCAAATGAGACAAGCCATCTTAGAAGATCGGTTCCCACAATTTAGAATGCAATTTTGGGATAGCTTTAAAAAATAGTAATTAAGTCTAGTCAAATCTATATTAGGTGGCTATACTAGAAAAGAAAAACATATTTATTACACTAGGAGGATAAAATGGAAGATATTTTACAAGTGTTGCAAACTAGCTGGCCTATTTTGTTGATGGTCGTAATTTTTTATTTCTTATTGTGGCGTCCACAAAAGAAACAACAAAAAGAGCGCGCTAATTTGTTAGGCAGCTTGAAGAAAGGTCAAAAAATCGTTACTATCGGCGGTATTTATGGCGAAATCGTTGAACTTGACGATGAAAAAGTAAAGGTTCAAGTATCTGAAAAAGTAGAGTTAACATTTGCACGTTCTGCAATTGCTAACGTTCTTTCCAAGAAAAACAAGGAAGAAAAATAATGAATACAAAGGAAGCAGTGCGCCGGGCGTGCAAGGCCCAGCGCGCTGCTTTATCCGTTGCTGATTGTCATAGATGGACTACGCTTTTGACAGATCAAATTGTTAATAGTCCTGAGTATATATCAGCTAATACCATTATGGCCTATTTGGCGATGCCCAAGGAGGCCAATTTAGACGATGTTATTCGTCATGCTTTAGAACATGGTAAATCCGTATATGTTCCAGTATGTACAGATAAGACGACCATGATTGCCGTTCGTCTTAAGTCTCTAGAATCTATCACTCGGGGTGTGTTAAATATACGCATTCCCTCTGAGCCATACGAGGTTATTAATCCACATGACTTGGATTTGATTTTAGTGCCTGGTGCTGGCTTTGACCGTCAAGGCGGTCGCATGGGGATGGGGAATGGGTATTATGATCGATTTCTCAAGGAACTTTCACCACGTACATTTATGGGCGTATGCTGGTCAGTACAATTGTGGGATACACCAATCCCAATGGATGAACTGGACCAACGGATGAGCAAAATTGTAACGGAGCAAGGCGTTATACATTGCGTATAGTAGTAGAAGGGAGCAACTATTTTGAACGGTAAAGCTATTATCAAGTTTTTAGTAGTCATTGCTGCCATCATTGGATTATTTGCGTATTTTATTCAACCATTAGCAGGCTCTTTGAAACAAGGCCTAGACTTGCAAGGTGGTACGCACATCGTATTGGAAGCAGAGGACTCTGCGACTGGTACAGCTGACAATGATGCAGTGGAACGGGCGAAGCAAATCTTAGAGCGTCGTATTAATGAAATGGGTTTGTCTGAACCACTAGTACAACGTGAAGGTGCTCGTCGTATTATCATCGAATTGCCAGGTGTAAAAGATCCTGACGAAGCGATTAAACGTATCGGTAAAACAGCGGTCTTGGAATTTAAAAACGACCAAGGTCAAACTGTTATGACTGGTGATGATTTAAAAGATGCAAAAGAAGAGTTAGGTCAAAATAAACAACCACTCGTTGCTATAGAATTAAGCGATGAAGGGGCTAAGAAGTTTGCTGATTTAACATCTAAAAATATTGGTCGTCGTATTGCCATTACATTGGATGGTAAAGAATTGACTAATCCTGTAGTACAACAAGCAATTACAGGTGGTAAAGCAACTATCTCTGGTAGTCAAAGTTTAGAAGAAGCTAAAGACTTGGCTATTTTATTACGTTCCGGTGCATTGCCTGTTAAAATTAATGTATTGGAAGTGCGTACAGTTGGTCCTTCTTTGGGTCAAGACTCCAAGGATAAATCTGTTGTAGCCTTTAGTGCCGGTATTGCAATGATCATGATTTTCTTGGTTATTTTATATCGTTTTTCTGGTATCGTAGCTAATATTGCATTACTTGTATATGTTATGCTCTTATTGCTCGTATTAGGTAAAGGCTTTAATGCGACTATGACATTGCCAGGTATCGCTGGTATTATCTTATCCATGGGTGTTGCTGTAGATGCAAACATTCTTATCTTTGAACGTTTCAAAGAAGAGGTGTTCTCCGGTAAGTCCATGCGTGTAGCCATGGAAGCTGGTTTCAGTCGTGCTTTAGCAACAATTACAGATGCGAACGTATCCGTTATCATTACTGCTGCTATCTTGACAATCTTAGGCTCTGGCCCTGTAAAAGGTTTCGCTATCAGCTTAGGCGTAGGTGTTGTTGTAAGTATGTTTACAGCGATTACTGTGAGCCATTTCTTATTACGCTTACTTATTGACTGTAACTTTACGAACCATCCATTCTGGTTTGGTGCGAATATCTCTCCAAGCACAAGTGCTGACGCATTTGCACCAAAATCTTTGAAAGGAGGTAAACGCAAATGACATTAGACGTAATTAAGCATCATCGTTGGTGGTTTGCTATTTCTTCCACACTTGTTATTATCAGTTTGATTTCCATCTTTACTAAAGGCTTTAACTTTGGTATTGATTATACTGGTGGTACGATTGTTGAAGTTGTATTTGATCATCCTGTAGAGGTTAGTCAAGTTCGTGACGTCCTAAAAGAATATAATCTTGAAAACGCACAAATTCAGCTTTCTGGAGATACTACTGGTGATACAGCGGGCGAAGACGTAATGATTCGTACACGTAATCTTGAGCCTAGTGAAAGTGCCGCTGTGATTGAATCTTTGACTAAATCTATTGGTAACAATACCGTTAAACGTATTGAAACTGTAGGTGCTGTAATTGGTTCTGAAGTTACAGAACATGCGTTGTTAAATCTTGTTATAGCGTTTGCGGCATTAGCATTATATATTTCTTATCGTTTTGAGTATAAAGTTGCTATTTCTGCTCTCGTTGCAATTTTCCATGATTTGATTATGGTTCTTGGTGTATTCTCTTATTTCCAATTAGAAATTGATGCGTCTTTCTTGGCGGCTATTCTTACGGTTGTAGGTTACTCCATGAATGAATCTGTAGTTATCTTTGACCGTGTTCGTGAAAATACACATACACATAAACGTTCTGATACATTTGCAGATCTTGCGAATGCATCTATTACACAAAGTATTCACCGTAGTTTCTATACATTGGCTACCGTTATGTTTGCCTGTGTATCCCTTTATCTATTCGGTGGGGACACTACAAAGAACTTTGCTCTTTGTATGATTATTGGTTTTGCTAGTGGTGCGTACTCCTCTATCTGCGTAGCTACATCCTTATGGGTTATGTGGAAGAGTCGCAACAAAAACGATATCCGCAATCAACAATAATATATGATGCTTTTACCTATTGTTGGTAAAAGTATAAGAACCTCTCTGTATTATAATCAGAGAGGTTCTTTTTATGTATCATCTACTAATAAATTATTACTATGGATAACTCATACATATATGTATAGGATATATGTACATAGTAAGGTCTATACTTATTGAATTCTTTGTACAGGGGGCGTAAAATAGCAAAGTAACACAATGCTGAAAAGGGGATAGATAGATGGATCCAAATCGATTATGGAGCCCTGCTTTTATAAACTATGGTATAAGCAGTGGCATTTTATATATGTCACAATATGTTCTCGTAGCAGCCTTGCCGATAGTCATAACCTCTGAATTAAGTGGAAGTGATTTAGATGCGGGATTAGCGATGACCTATTTTCAAATAGGCACAATTCTATGTAGGCTCTTTGCAGGTCGCTTGATTGATGGCTTTAATAAACGAGTTGTATTACTATTATCAACTGCTTTATTTTTCATTATTATGGGGCTCTTTAATTTTACAACCTCTTTAGAAGCCATCTTTGTATTGCGGGGGCTACATGGTGTTGTATTTGCTTTAGGCACAACTGTAATGGCGGCGTTGGCGGTATTGGTGTTACCTCCTAATAGAAAGGGGGAGGGCATCAATATGTTTGCTATCTTTTCGAATGTGGCAATGGTGTTGGGGCCTGCAATAGGCTTATATGCACTTGCTTCATATGGTAGTATAGCTCTCTATCTTTTCTTAACTATTATGACAGGGTTAGTCCTAGTATTGAGTAATTGTATTCCCTTATCAAAAGAATTAGCAACGCCTAAACCATCTACTCACAAAGGGTGGAATATATCTCAATTTATTGAAAAAAGAAGTTTACCTTGGGCTTTAATGGGACTGTTTATTGGCTTTACCTATTCTGGTGTGTTAGTATTTATTCCCATTGAGTTAAATAGTATGGGGGCTGGTATTTGGGGCAGTGCATTTTTTGCTATCTTTGCTGTAATGATTATAATCAGTCGACCTCTAGTAGGAAAAGCATATGCTCGGTATGGCTCTAAATATATTATCTATCCTGGCCTAGTACTCTTTATACTAGGACTATTAGCGTTAGGAATAGCTACTACGCCATTAACCATAATATTAACGGCCCCTTTGTTAGGTTTAGGTTATGGTGCAGCACAACCAGCATTTCAAGCGTTAGCCATTCAATCAGCACCAATAGAACGAGCTGGTGTATCAACAGCAACATATTTTTTAGCATTAGATATAAGTGTGGGTGCTGGATCTGTCATTCTTGCTCTGTTAGCTAGTGCTGTAGGCTATCAGTATCTTTATATGTTTACTGCAATGATAATGATTGTAGCACTAGCTTTATATCATATATGGATTAAGAGGTATACGCCTCTAGAACTGTAAAACAAAAATAGTGATATAGTAAAAGCTACTAACAGTATTAGACTATTAGACACAATATAATAATCAATCCTTAGAATGTATTTTATAATATGTTCTAAGGATTTTTCTTTTATAAAACAGTTATACATTTATAGGTTTATAAGATAGTACTTAAAAATAATATGAATAAAATTAAAAGAAAAAATGGTGTTATACAATTTAAATCCCAAAATAATAAGAAATTAAAAGAAGCTTATAAAGACGGTGGTGAAGATTAAATGAAGTTAAGAAAATGAAGACTTTATGTGTTGACGATATTTTTATTTATGCTATACTTATACAAGTCGTTAGGACACAGCACAAAGGACAAGCAAAAAAACTTCTAAAAAGTTTTGAAAAAGTGCTTGACGGAATGAGCTGAACTTGATAGAATAATCAAGTCGCCAGTTGATGAAACACTTCGAAAGAGGTTGTGGAAACTGGTACAGATCTTTGAAAACTGAACAATGATAGGTAATCAATCAATACGATTGAACATATGCCAGAGTGCGGGTTTTGACATAGTCAAAACCAACCATAATTC